>UCAU01000035.1 GCA_900470445.1 Hyphomicrobiales bacterium
CGCTATCAGCAGCGCAATCCCAAGGCGCCGCTGCAGGTGAGCCTGGGCGATCAACTCCGCTGTCTCGATCAGTTGCTGTCGGGCGATATCTCGCTCTTTGTATCGCACGAAATCCGCGGCTTGAACGCCGGTATCGGTGCGCAGTTCATCCGACTAAGTCAGGTTTACAACGGGGTGTTCGTCCGCGAGGGGCATCCTTTGCTCGCAGGGGTACGGACACGCGAAGAAATCGAAGCCTATCCGGTGGTGACCAGTTCCCTGGCAGAAAGCCGGCACCAGCGCTTTTTCGACGAAAACTGGCGCAGGCAGCGCGGCGAAGCGCTGTTCGGCCGAGAGAGCTACATTTTCGGCTCGAACTCTATTTCGGCCTGCCTCGACTATCTACGCAACACCGAGGCTTTCTTGCGCATCTCCAACGTCATTGCGCCGTATTTTGCAGAACAGGGCATAATGGAGGTGAAGCAGGCTGGAACATTGGCGAGCATTCCCATGGGCATATATGTGTTGGCCGAAAGACGCGGGGAGAAGCGCCTGGAGGATGCGTTGGAATGGCTGATCGCAGCCTGCCGCGAAGCGCTACCGCCGCCGCAGGACTAGGCGGCCGTGCGAGCTTTGCGCGCGACGCGTCCAAAACCCGCCTCAAGTTCAATGACTGCAAGGATATCGCCTGTCCATGTTGGAGCAGGAGGCCGAAAGCGGCTCCAGCCCCGGATTGGTCCGGGGCTGGTGGTGGTTCAGAACTTGGCGATGACGTTTACGAAGGCGCCTTGGTCGTTGAAGGTGAGGTCGCGCATGTCGTCGGAGAACTGGCCGAAATTGTAGCCCAGGCCGACTTTGAAATTGTCGCCGAGATGGCGGTAGACGGCGGCCAGGGCGCCCAGGTCGGTGGTTTGGGCCTCGGGCATGTGCATGACGCGGCCTTCGAGCAGGATGTCCCAGTTCTTGACCACATGCAGGTCGGCCCGCAGGATGCCCAGATGGGCTGAGGAAACCTGCCAGTCTTCGGCAAAGCCGGTGCCCGAGCCGTCATCGGTGCGGTTCTTCACCTCGCCATAGCGGAAGCCGTATTTGGCGCCGACAGTCAGCCAGGGCAGCAGATCGTAATCGACGTCGAGCGAGAGGATGTGGCTGCGCTGGGCCGGGGCGAACAGATCCCCGGTGGCGCCGCTGACCAATTGGTTATTGCCGGGCATGTCGTAGAGCCAGGTATAGCGGAACAGCGCATTGAGCCGGTCATTATCGACCGGGCGATAGGCGTAGCCGATCGAGGCTTCCAGGTAATCGGTGTCCTGGAACACCGTATCGGGAGAGCGCGCATCGGAGATGACGGCATCCACATTGGCGAGCAGGCGCCAGTCCTCGCTGGTCTTCCAGGACAGGCCCCCGGCGAACAGATAGGTGTTCTGGTCGCGGGTGTGGTCGGAAGAGTCCTCGATGCGCACTTCGCCGCGGGCATTGGCCTTGATTCCCGCCTCGTCATCGACATAGCTGACGGCCAGCGAGGGGGCGTAGCGATCGAAATCGCTGCGCTGCAGATTGGTCAGCGGATCGGTGGTGTCGTCGCGCACCTGCCCGACCACCAGGCCCGCATCCACACTCCAGAAGGAATCGGGGGTAAACAGGATGCCGTAGGTCTGCGCCAGCGAGCGCTTTTGTCCGAACATGTCATAGCTGGTTTCGGCATAGGCGGCGGCATAGTCGTCGAGCCGGCGTTTGAGGCCAACCACCAGCGTGCCGCCCTGATCGTCGAGCAGGGCAAAGCTCTTGTTGATATCGAAGCTGCGCAGCGGCTCGAGCCGGTAGCCGGCATAGTAATGCTCGTCCGGATTGGGATCGAAGGTGATCCCGGCCAGGGCGCCCAGCCCGCCGGTGCCATAGGAGACTTCGCCGGAGATGGCGATGGTGTCGGTCAGGCCGAACTCGGCGCCAATGCCGGCCCGGTCATTGCGGCTGATATCACCCTCCAGCCCCAGCGTGGCCTGGCCGAAGGCATAGAGTTTGCGCTTTTCTTCCCATTGATACTCGATGCGGATACCGGCATCGAGGCGCGAGCCGTCATAGCCGGATTTGCCGGCGCTGATGGCGCGCGGCGACATCAATTCGGTATAGCTCAGGCCCAAGGAAGCATTCCAGTAATCGTCGAGCTGCCAGGCGAGGCTCGCATCGCCCTCCCGCTTGATCTGGCCTTCGCCATCCTCGAAATCGTCATAGCCGAGGGCCAGGGCGACGTCCTGGTTAAGCGCCACATCGGCGGAGAGACCCCAGAGCCATTGATCGGTCGAGACCTGCTGGGAGAGGCTGGAAAAGCCGGCTTCCTTGTTCTCGTAATAGAAGCCGGCCTTGCCATCGAGCCCGGCATAACCCAGATCGCCCAACCCCAGCTGGCCTTCGACGCGCCAGGCCAGGGCCGATTTATTGGCAATGCCGGCCGTGCCGTGTTCGCCCCAGGTCAGCCCGCCATCGGCGGAGCGCGACAGGCCAAAGCCGGGTCCTTCGGAATGGGCGATTTCGGCGCGCAGGAAGGTATCCTGCGAGGCGCGCAATTCCACATCGGCCCCCAGGCCCACCTGATCGGCGGGTCCGGTGGTTTCGCTCATGCCGGTGACCCCGACGCGCAGATTGTCGGTGAACCAATGCTGGGCTCGGCCGCCATAGACATAGCCATCGACATCGTCGGCCGCGGGCACGAACTCATATTGGGCAATGAGATAGACATTGCCGCCACCAAAGGCGCCGTCGCGCACGGGGCCCGTGGCGGCGGTCTGCCAGGACAGCGGCGACTTGAGGATGGCGATGCCCTGCAGGTAGTCGAAGCTATAATCCTTGCCATATTGCAGGGTGCGGCGGCTGACGACACGACCGGTAACGGCATCGCGGATTTCAACGCTCAGGGTTTCCGAGCCCACGGTAATGTCCTGGCGGCGCAGGAAATAGGCCGACCCGCCCGTGGCCAGGAACTCCTCGCGCTGCGGCAGCGTATCGGGCAGAGCCGCGTAGGCGGTGATTTCGGTGCGCCGCTCGCCGAAGGCGGTGGTGTCCTCGGAGCGGTAGAGCGCATTGGCGCCATACAATGCCCGCTCGGAGCGCAGGAATTCGGTGCCGGTAATGCTGGTCTGGTAATTGCCCCACATCACATGGCTGTCGCCCCGCTCGAGCCGCACATAGAACTTGCCGCTGGTGGGCGCGTCCTCGACCAGGGTCGAATCGTCGCCGTAGACCGGGTAGTAATCATCGGGGTCGAGATGGCGCAGGAAGTCGCGCGGATTGCGCTTGCCGATATTGCCGAACAGCTCCTGCAATTCCTCCTCATCGGTGTCGGCGGCGGCGGTCAGCAGATATTCGCCCTTGATCTTGCCCTTGACGTAAAAGGCCAGGCGCCCCTTGCTGTAGATGTCGTCATATTCGCCGGGCCGCACACTTTCGATATGCTCGTCCCCGGTGCGCAGCCCGACGGTGACATCGGCCAGGGCGACATAGAACCAGTCATTGTCGGGAATATTGATGTCGCGGCTGAACTGCAGCCCGTCCTTGCCCTGATTGCCGGCCAGGGCCACATCGACCTGGTGCTCGCCGGGCGGCAGAATGCGCTGCACCACGAAAGAACGATCGGAGTCCAGAGCAATGGTTTCGCCCAGGGCGCGCACGGCATAGCCGTCTGGCACGCCATGGCCATAGACGGTGACGGCGCCGCCATTGATCGGGATATTGCGGATGGCGGAACGGTCATTGGAGAGATCGATCGTCCCCTGCCCGGCGCCGTTGCCCACGGGCTTGACCGGGGCCGACAGGGTCTCGTCGAACCGCCCTTCGGCATCATAGACGCGCAGCACATAGCTCAGCGGCACTTCGCCCTGCGGCGGGGTCCAGCTGGCCGTGCCATTGATGTCGACCGGCAGGCTGATCACTGCCTGCTGGCCCAGCCAATTGGTCTCCCCGAGAATGCGAATCTCGGAGCGGGCGATGAAGCCGGGATAATTGGACGCCGTCTCGAACGTAACCTGCCCGCCGCTGGGCCGGGCCAACACGTTGAGAAGCGGCTTGGCTTCAAGGCCATCGAACTTGACCTGGATATCCACCGCGCTCAGCCCCAGATCGGTCTGGCGCTGCACATCGACCGGCCGGGTCTTGCCACTCTCGTCCACGGTCTGGCCGTCGACGCTGATCATGAAGGGGATGCTGGCTTTGTCGGCCGGCGTCTCGGCCTCGGTGTTTGCCCCGACCGGCAGGCTGCCGGTCGCGCTGTTATTGGCAACCTTGCCGTCGGTCTGGCTGAACGCGGGAGCGATCAACCCGGCATTTGCCACCAGGGCGGTGCTGGCCAGCAGCAAGACATGGCGCAGGCGAAAAGACATTCCAGTATTGATGATGGTGCTCATCGTCATAGCCCCGTCTCCACGCGCATTTCGATTTCCAGGCGGTATTGCCCCGACAGGCGCTCCCAACGGTCGCGGATCAGATCACTGACCTGCCGCAGGCGGTCCTCGGCCAGCTCGGGATCGGCGCCGGGGTCGATATAGGAGAGGCGCAAGACCGACTGCTCCTCGTCCAGTACGCCGATCAATTGATCGACGCCCGCGGCCCATTGCGGCAGCAGTTCGGTGCTGCCGGGTTCAAACGCCTGGTCCTGCAGGTCCAGCCGCACCACCCGGCCGATGGCCACGCCAAAATCCAGCGAGGTCATCTTGCCGGCGGTCAGCCGCACCACGCGGGGATTTTCGGTGGTGAGCCGATAGCCCGATGGCAGGGTGCGCGGATCAAGCTTCATGATGAAGTTCGAGCCGATGCGCTGGTCGGGCAAAGCCGCGCAGGCGACATGGAAGCGGCCATGCGCGTCTGTCGTCACCAGCCACCCCTTGACCGTGGCGAGGCGCACCCCGGGCAGGCCCAGTTCCCCCTCGTCCTGATAGCCATTGCGGTTTTTGTCATCGAACACCCGTCCGATGATCTCGCTGCAATCGAAGACCGGCTCGATCATGATCTCGACAGTCGCCGTGGCATCGGGCGCCAGCGGATTACCCGCCGCATCGGTGACACTGGCCCGATTCACATGCTCGCCCGGTCCCGCCGAGCTCAGCGCCAGCATGCGCAGCCGGATCTCGACCGCAGCATTGGCCGGCACATTGATGCCCTCAAACACCACGCGCCGCCCATCGATCACCGGCGTCGCCGCAACCCCACCAATGCTCGCCGAGCCCTCCACATAGCGGAACCCAGACGGCAGGGTGTCGACGATGGTCAGCCCTGTGGCCGAACTGCCGGCATGGTTGGTCACCGTAATCGCAAACGGAGCCTCCTCACCCCGCCGGATCTGCCGGCGCAGCGCGATCTTGGCCACCGAGATATCGCCCGACGCGGCGGCCGGAATGGTGACCTCGGAGCGGGCCGTGCTGGATGGCACATTGATCCCGTTAAAGGAGCCCTGGGCCCTGGCGGTGTTCTCGACGCCATCGGCGAGGCCAGCCGCATTGTCGATATCGGTCTGGTCGAGCACGTAAGTCGCCGTGAACGCCTGCGATTGACCGGGCGCCAGTGTGACGGGGCCGGGCTCGAAGGTGGAGAGGCTATTGGCGGCGGGCCGGCCATTGAAGGTCGGGCCGGCATCGAGCGGCCAGACATCATTGGCCGTCTGGCCACCCTCATTGGTGATCAGGATCGTATAGGTGATGGTGTCACCCAGGTTGGCATTGCCATCGCCATCCAGATCGTTGAACACGCCGGTCTTGACCGTGCCCAGGCTCACCGGCGAGGGCGGAATGGTCACCGTATCGGGCGGGCTGGTGATCGGCGGACCCGATGGCGGCGTGCCGGTGGCCGTGGCCGTATTGACCACTGAGCCATTGTCGACATCGGCCTGGGTCGGCGTATAGCGCGCCGTGAAGGTGAAGATCGCGCCGGGTGCCAGCGTTTGCGGGCCCTGGTCGATCGTGACCAGCGGATCTTCGACCATGACATTGGTCAGCGTCACCGTGCCGGTATTCCGCACCAGGAACGCATAGCTGATGGTTTCGCCGGCATCGAGCAGGTTATCGCCATCCAGATCGTTGAGCGTACCCGTCTTGACCACGGTCAGCCCCGGGGTCTGGTCCGGCGGCACGGTGACCGTGTCGGGCGGGCTGGTCGTGGTGCTGCCGCCCGGATCGGTGCCGGTGCCGCTGGCCGTGTTGACCACCGAGCCATTGTCGATATCGGCCTGGGTTGGCGTATAGGTCGCCGTGAAGGTGAAGCTGCCGCCCGGCGCCAGGGTCTGCGGACCCTGGTCGATCGTGACCAGCGGATCGTCCACGCTGACATTGGTCTGCGTCACCGTGCCGGTATTGCGGACCAGGAACGCGTAGCTGATGGTTTCGCCCGGATCGAGCAAGCCATCGCCATCCAGATCGTTGAGCGTACCGGTCTTGACGATGGTGAGGCCCGGCGTCTGCTCGGGGGGAACGGTGACGGTATCGGGCGGGCTTTCAGTGGTGCCGCCGCCAGGCTCGGTGCCGGTGGCACTGGCCGTATTGGTCACCGCGCCAGTGTCGATATCGGCCTGGGTCGGCGTATAGGTCGCCGTGAAGGTGAAGCTTGCACCCGGCGCCAACGTCTGCGGGCCCTGATCGATCGTGACCATCGGATCGTTGATCATGACATTGCTCATGGTCAGCGTGCCGGTATTGGTGGCGAGGAAGGCAAAGCTGATGGTTTCGCCCAGATCGATCAGCCCGTCGCCGTCCAGATCGTTGAGCGTACCGGTCTTGACGATGGTCAGCCCCGGGGTCTGCTCGGGCGGCACGGTAACCGTGTCGGGCGGGCTGGTGATGGTGCCGCCGCTCGGATCGGTGCCGGTGCCGCTGGCCGTGTTGACCACCGAGCCATTGTCGATATCGGCCTGGCTGGGCGTATAGCTCGCCGTGAAGGTGAAGGCACCACCGGGCGCCAGCGTCTGCGGGCCCTGATTGACCGTTACCAGCGGATCGCTCACCGTCACCCCACTCAGGGGCACATTTCCGGTATTGGTGACGCGGAAGGTGTAGTTGATGGTCTCGCCCAGATCGAGCAGACCATCACCATCGAGGTCGTTCAGCGTGCCGGTCTTGACGATGGTCATAGCCGGGGCCTGCGGCACGTTGGTGTCGGTCGAGGTGTTTGTGCTGGTGTCGGGATCGGGCGAGTCCGGCGGATTGGTGACGGTCGCCGTGTTGACCAGATCGCCGGTAAACCCGGCCGGCACGCTCATGGTGAGCGTATAGGTGGCCGTGCCGCCAACCGGCAGGCTGGCCGTGGTGCTGATCCCGCCCACCCCGCTCGCCGCGCCGCACACGCCGCCGGCACCCACGCAGGTCCAGTTCGCCGTGGTGATGCCGGCCGGCAGCGGATCGCTCACCGTCGCACCCTGCACGCCGAAGGGACCGCTATTGCTGACGACGATGGTATAGGTGGTGTCGAGGCCCGGCGAATAGACGGTCTGGTTGTCGGTCTTGGTGATCGTCAGGTCGGCGGGGAAACCGAGCGGCGTGGTGACGCATTTGGCGCCATCATTGCTGCCCGAGCCCTGCAGGTTCGAGATCAGCGTGGCGGCGCCGGTCGTCACGTTGAACTGGTAGAAGCCGCCGCTGTTATTGCTGCCGAAGACGCCATTGGTGGCGCCGAACATGCCGCCGAAATTACCGGCGACCCCCGTCGGGCCGACGGCAGTGACATTGCCGTTCGCGGGATTGATGGCGAACAGGCCGGCGCCGTCGACCGCCGTGTAGAGCAGGCCATTGTGCCACCCCATGTCCAGGGTGCCGACACTCTGGCTCAGTGGCACTGGGGTAGCCGTCATTGTCGCCAGATTGACGCGGTAGAGCGTCGTGCTTGTCGCCACATAATATGTGCCGTCTGGCCCAATCTCACCAGAAACACTGCCACCGGGAAAACCTGTAATCGTGCCGAGGTTCGTCACGCTGCCGTCGCTGCCAATGCGAACCAGTGTGTTCGGCGTCGCCGAAATCTCGAGCCCGTAGATGTAGCCATCGGTGGGGTGCATCGCGATTGCGTTGTACTGGTTTGACGAGGTCGGCCCGACCGCGGCTACGACGAAGGGATTGGAGCCCGTGTCGAACTCGAAAAGACCGGACGGAACACCCTGCCCGAGATACATGGTCGCATTGCACGCGCCGAAGGAGGGCTGTGTGTTGTAGGTAACCGAGGTGCTGCCGGGCGGGTTGAGGCCTACGGACGAGGTGATGTTCGAGGCGTCGTTGGTGTAGGTTCCGGCGGTGGTCGATCTGACGGGGACGGTTGCCGTGCACGAGGCCAAGCCGGCCGTAAGATTGCCCGAGAGAGAAATGGCGGTTGCGCCGACAGGCGCCGTAAGGACGCCCGCGGGGCAGTTGGTGGCTATGTCGGCCGACGCCACCGTCAGGCCCGCTGGGAGGGTGTCGGTGAAGGACCAGCCGTTCTTCGCGCCCAACTCAGAAGTGTTCGTGATTGTAAAGGTCAGCGTCGTCACCCCGCCGACGCCAAGACTGGTCGGGGAGAAGGACTTGTCCAACTGCGGGGTGGCGTCGAGAATCCTGATATTGTCGAAGGCATGGTCGTTGCCGGTGCCGCTGCCATTGTTGTTGACCATCCGCACGCCGACCGAAGCGCCGCTGATCAGCACGGCTCCGTTGGAGGAATAGGTGCCGGTGTTGATCGCACCGCTTGCGGCTGCCCCGAGCGCCGGAACAGTTCGCGTCGTGCCGCTCGTACAGGCGTTGATCTGCGATCCCGCCGGGGTTGCGGCACCGCCGCCATCCAAAAGTGAGAACTGCAGCAACGGCGCAGATACGCCGCAGTTTACCGCAGCAACATCGACACTAAACGCCACAAAGCGATTGCTTGTGGCAAAGGCAATGTTCGTTGCTGTCTGGAACTCCACCAGACCGGCACCTGGATTGCCTGCGGTAAAGGCGGAGACGGCATAATTGCCCTGTGCGGCGGCCTGGCTCTGGCCGGTATGCATGCCCAGCGCCCACGAAAGCCGCTGCGTCATGTTCCAGGTATTCTGAGACACACACTCGGTCACCTGTGCCGCAGAGTTTACCGACTGGTTGGCCGAGGCGATCCAGCCGTTGCAATCGGTCAGCCAATTAGCATTGGCCGTATATGTCTGGCCGGACGCGCCGGTATAAGCATTGAGTTTGACGATCGGGGCGGGCCCCGGTCGATTCTGAAAATTCTCGGTGTAGATCGTCAATGCCGGCTGAGGAGTCCCCGGGGTGCCTGGCGCTGCCACAACACCGGGACTGTATGCCGCCAAAAACGCTACTCCGACGGCCAACATCGCCGCGGACGATCCGGCAACACGGCGCGCAACATCGCGCCAGGAAAATGGCTTGTGCATAAATGGCCCCCAATATGGTGGAACGTATTCCGCTGGCGGGGCCGCCGTCTGTCTTATGCCGTTTCGCTGCCAGGCATTACGCTGACCATCAGAAAGGTTCAGCGCGCTGCATCAATGCTCTGGCGAAGTCGCCCCCGACAACCGGAAACGTTTCCAGTTGGGAGCAAGGGAGCATATCGGTGAAAAGCCGTATTTCAGAATAATCCGGCTTTTTCAAAAAACTCCGGCAAATTTACCAGAAAACACCACTCGCGGGAACGGCTGTGGCGCGGTCGCCACACTGCACACGGGCAAGATTGCACGCCCGATAGCGGCCGATTCGGTGCCGTCCGGCGAGGCTATTTCCGGTGCAGGGCGATCCCTGATGTGTTGAAGATGACGGCGCGGTCGGGGGCGAAGGATAGCGGCAGGCTTTGGCCGATGCGCAGTTCGTGGTCGCCATCGAGCACGGCGAGCCAGGCGGCGCCGGAGGGCAGGCGCAGGCTGACATTGGTTTCGTTGCCCAGCCGTTCCACCAAGCTCACTTCACCTACCAGATTGCCCGAGGATTGGTCGGTGAGGTCATGCGGGCGAATGCCCAAGGTGACGGTGTCGCCGGGTTTGAGGCTCGTGGGATCGGCGGGGACGGTGGTGGGGCCGATATCCTTGCCGGAGACGATGACCGTATCGGTGCCCGCTTCTTCGACGCTCAGTTCGACGAAATTCATCTTGGGGCTGCCGATGAAGCCGGCGACGAAGAGATTGGCGGGGCGCTGGTAGAGCTCGATCGGGCTGCCGACCTGCTGTACGACGCCGGCATTGAGCACCACGATCTTATCGGCCAGGGTCATGGCTTCGACCTGGTCGTGGGTTACATAGATCATGGTGGCGCCCAGGTCGTGATGCAGCTTGGAGAGTTCCATGCGCATGTCGACGCGCAGGGCGGCGTCTAGATTGGATAGGGGCTCGTCGAAGAGGAAGACTTCGGGCTGGCGCACGATAGCGCGGCCGATGGCCACGCGCTGGCGCTGGCCACCCGAGAGCTGGCTGGGCTTGCGATCGAGCAGGTGTTCCATCTGGAGGATACGTGCAGCCTCACGGACCTTCTGGTCGCGGACCTCCTTGGGGGCCCTGGCCAATTTGAGGCCGAAGCCGACATTGTCGTAGACCGTCATATGCGGATAGAGCGCGTAGCTCTGGAACACCATGGCGATGCCGCGGTCGCGCGGCTCGACATCGTTGCAGCGCTTGTCGCCAATGAAGAGATCGCCGCCGGTGATCTCTTCGAGGCCGGCAATCATCCGCAACAGGGTGGATTTGCCGCAGCCCGAGGGGCCGACAAAGACGACGAATTCACCGTGTTGAACATCGAGATCGACGCCCTTGATGACCTCGACATCGCCATAGCTCTTGCGGAGCGATTTCAGTTCCAGTCCAGCCATGGTGATTATCCTTTGACGGCGCCAGCAGTCATCCCCGCGACGATGTGCCGGTTGAAGAACAGGAAAACCAGCAGCGGCGGGATGGTGATGAGCAGAATATTGGTGAAGAGCAGATTGTAGGAGGTGTTGAACTGGCTCTGGAAATTATAGAGCGTCAGTTGCACCGTCGCATTGGCATTGCCCGGCAGGTAATAGAGCGGGTTGGTGAAGTCGTTGAACACGCCCACCGATTGTACCACGATATTGGTAACCGTGACCGGCCAGAGCAGCGGCAGGATGATGCGGAAGAACACGTCGAACGGGCGGGCGCCATCGATGATCGCCGCCTCATCCAGCTCGCGCGGAATGGTGGCGATGAAGGCGCGGTAGAGGATGATCGAGAAGGGCAGGCCATAGGCCACTTCGATCAGCACCAGGCCATGCAGCTTGCCGAAGAGGCCCACGCCCTGCAGCAGCCAGATGGTGGGAACCACGGCAGGCGGGATCATCAGACCCGCCAGGATGAGGAATTCGACTAGCCCATTCCAGCGCGTCTTGCGGCGGGCCAGCACGAAACCGACCATGGCGGCGAAAATGACCAGCAGAGTCACGCTGGCGACGGTGAGTATGGTGGAATTGATGAAGGCGGTCAGCAGCATCCAATTACGGGTGGTGACCACCTCGACAATGTTGCTCCACAGATGAAAACCATCGGGCCAGGAGAAATCGAGCAGGGTGGCCTGCTGCTTGTTCTTGAACGCGGTCAGGATGATGAAGGCGAAGGGCACGAGGAAGACCAGCGCCGAGACCAGGATGGCGATGATGCCGAGAACGATCGATGGCCGGGATTTCATTCGTGACCCTGCTTGCGGTTGAGGAACATGGTCAGCGGCACGACCAGGATGCCGATCAGCACGAAGAGCACGACATTGCCGGCGGTGGAGAGGCCATAAAAGCCGGCCTGGTATTGCTTGTAGATCACCGAAGCTATGGTGTCGGAGGCAAAGCCCGGGCCGCCGCGGGTCATGGCCCAGATCAGATCGAAGGTGCGCAAGCCACCGATGAAGCTGAGGATAATGACGGTGGCGGTGGCGGGGCGGCTCAGCGGCAGCGTCACATAGAGGAAGTTCTGCCACTTGGTGGCGCCATCGATGCGGGCGGCTTCGTAATAGTCCTTGGGAATGGCGACGATGCCGGCAATGTAGATGACGGTGGCGAGGCCCACGCCCTTCCACACATCGACCAGCGCCACCGAGAACAAAGCCAGCCGCGGATCGACCAGCCAGCCCGGCCCCTTGATGCCAAACAGGGCCAGGGCATCGTTGATCATGCCCTGGGTGGGATGCATCAGGACGGTGAAGGTGATGCCGACGCCGACGGTGGAGACGAGGACCGGGAAGAACACCACCGAGCGCAGATAGCCGCGCCCCATAATGGCCGAGGTCAGCAGCAAAGCCAGCAGCATGCCGAGCACGACCTTGAGGCCGGAGGTTATGGCGGCATAGAGCACGGTATTGACCAGGCCCTGCACCAGGAACGGCTCGCGGAAGAATTGCGCGAAATTATCCAGTCCGATGAAGGTGGAATTGAACAGCGTCCAGCGGGTGAGGCTGAAATAGAGCGAGGCGAAGGTCGGCGCCAGGAACAGCACGCCATAGATCAGCGCGGCCGGCAGGAAAAACCAGCCCGGATAGGGCGAGCGGCGGATCGCCCTGCTACCGCCATGCGGTAGGGCAGAACCCGCTTCAGACAATACGGTCATCACCGTTCCTCCTCGAACAGAGCGCGGCCCGGAGCGCAGAAACTCCGGGCCGCCCGATCACAAGTGCTTACCAGCCTGGGAGGCCGAGCTGCTGAGCCTGCTTGCGAACATCTTCATCATAGAGCGCGGCGCCCTCGGCGGCGGGACGGAAGCCCGAGCCGACTTCCACGGTGATCTGTTCGAGCGCCGGGCCCTTAATGGGCGAGAGGAATTCCAGCGCCGGGGCGTTCTGGCCGCCTTCGGCGAAGTAGGGCAGCATATCGGTCACAGCCGGCGGCACGTCAGCCGGCAGGGTGCAGCCATTGACCAGATAGGGGCCGGAGGCGCCACCGGCGCGGGTCTGGGCTTCGCAGCCCGGAACGCTGGCGATGAAGGCAACGAACTTCTTGGCGGCATCCAGATTGGGCGTGGTCTGGGCGATATAGACGCCATCGGGCATCCAGACCGTCAGGCCATTGAGGTCAGCTTCGTCGCCGGGCTGGGCGAAGAAACCGACATCCCCGATATTATCGGGATAGGCCTGGGCGATTGCCGTAGTGGCGAAGGTCAGCATGGGGTAATGGGCGCCTTCACCCATGGCGATCATGCGGATGCCGTCATCATATTTGGCGGCGCCGAAATCTTCGTTGAAGAAGCCGGCGTCATGGGTTTCCTGCAGCTTTTCAAAGCCGCGCAGGGCCGCCGGGTCGGTGGCGAACTTGGCTTCGTTGGCCGTGTAGCGGCTGGCGAATTGTGGGTCCTTGGCCTGGACGTTGAAGAAGTCGGCCAGCACGAACAACTGGCTGGTCCAGGTGTCGCCATAGGTCTGGATCACGGCGACCTTGCCCGCCGCCTTGATCTTTTCGTTATTGGCCATGAATTCGGCCCAGGTCTTGGGGACCGACAGACCCAGTTCTTCATAGATTTTCTTGTTGTAATAGATGCCGCCGGCCATGGCGGCGCGCGCGGGGGCGCCGCGAATGGTGCCATCGGGCGCGGTCACGACTGGCTTGAAGCTGGCCTGTACATCGGCCTGCCAAGGTTCGTTGGTGAGATCGACCAGGAATTGCTGGGGATTGATCGCCTGGAAGAGCGAGCCGGAATTGTAGAGGAAGACATCGGCCATGGCGCCGGTGGCCAGTCGGGTCTTGATCAGGTTGTCGCCTTCCGAGCCGCCGGGGCGGGTCTCGATATCGACATTGATATCGGGATTGGCGGCTTCGAAGGCCTTGACCACTTCATCAGCGATGACCTGGTTTTCCGGGCCGCTGGGGATCAGATAGGTGAGATTGACGCTCTGGGCGAAGGCGGCGCCCGACAGGGCCGTGACAGTCAAGAGGCCGGCGGCCAGGCCGGTCAGCATTCTGGTGGTCTTGTTCAACATAGTTTCCTCCCATGTTTATCTGGCCCGAAGCGGGCAGAATTCTCCTCCGCGCCGCCTATGGCGTACGCGCATTGACTCTGGATTTGGCGAAGGCCGCATGCTCGGGCGCTTCGTAGATGAAGGTGATGTGGTGGGGACCGGCAGCCAGTTCGCGGTCTGCGCCGCTTTGGTGGGGCTGGCCATCGACGATGACATCGCGGTATTCGGCCGATAGCCGCAACACGCCGCGGGCGCCTTGGGGCACTTCGATATCGTAGCGGACCTGGTTGCCATCCAGCGTCCAGCCGGCGCGGATCGTGCCGTTGGTGCTGTCATGGCTGGCCGCGACGGGCGAGAGTTCGGCAATGATGGTGGGCGCAAAGATCACGGTGGCAAAGCCGGGGTCGCTGGCGTCGGGCTGGAAGCCGGCGACGCCTTCGAACAGCCATTGGCAGACTGCACCATAGGCGTAGTGATTGTAGGAATTCATCTGCGGATTGTAGATCGAGCCATCGGCCTGGATGGCGTCCCAGCGCTCCCAGATGGTGGTGGCGCCCTTTTTGACCTGGTAGAGCCAGCCGGGCACTTCTTCCTGGAGGAACACCGAGGCGGCAAGGCCGGGTTCACCGATCTTAACCAGTGCCGGCAGCAAAGCCGGGGTGCCGATAAAGCCAGTGCCGATACGGCCTTCGGCGCGGGCAATGGTCGCTTTGAAATAGCGCTTGGCCGCTTCGACATGCTCGTCCGGGATAAGGTCGTGCAGGAATGCCAGGGCATAGGAGGTCTGGTCGTCGTAGCAGAGGCGGCCAGAGGCGGTGATGAATTCGCGGGCAAAGGCAGCCTTCACCTCGGCGGCCATTTTCGCCATGCGAGCGGCCAAGGCCGTGTCGCCGGTAATGGTGGCGATGCGGCCGACCAGGGTGCTGGTGATGAAGAGATAAATGGTCGCCGCGGCATCGTCGCCAATGGTGGGCAGCGGCTTGGCCGAGGGGCCCTTGGGCTGTAGCCAATCGCCGAAGGAGAAGCCGCGGCCGCCCCAGAAGCGGGGTGGATTGACGATCGGGCCATCGCTGATCGACCAGACGAAGTCGACCCATTTGGTCATGGCGGGCAGCGCCTCCCGCAGGATATTGGCGTCGCCATAATGCAAATAGAGCTGCCAGGGCACGATGGCGATGGCGTCACCCCAGCCGGTGCTGCCGAAGAAACCAGGATAGTGCTCGGGCTGCTGGCGGGTCGGATCGGGCACGACGTGCGGCACGGCGCCATCGGGGCGCTGATCCACGATGACGTCGCGGATCCACTTGGTCAGGAAGCCGTGGCTGTCGCCCAGATAGCAGGCAGTGCCGGCAAAGACCTGCGCGTCGCCGGTCCAGCCCAGGCGCTCGTCGCGCTGCGGGCAATCGGTGGGCACTTCGATGAAATTGGCGCGCTGGGACCACAGCGTGTTGAGCACTAGCCGGTCGACCAGGGGATTGCCGGAGGTGAAACTGGCCTTGGCTTCGGTAACGGAGCTGATCGGCACGGCTTCGATGGCGGTGACGCGGGCATTGCCGGTGACGGTGACCCGCGCATAGCGGAAGCCCTGGAAGGTGAAATGGGGCCGGTATTGCTCTTCGCCGGTGCCGGAAAGGGTGTAGTCGATGCGCGCGGCGGCAGTGCGGTAATTGCCGTTGTAGAAGGCGCCGTCCTGATCGAGCACTTCGGCATGTTCGATGCTGACCGTGGCACCGGCATCGCCGGTGACCGTGAAGGCGACGTAGCCGCCCATGTTCTGGCCGAAATCGTAGACGTTGCGGCCTTCGGCATCGGGCCAGGATTTAACCACGGGCAGCGGGGCGAGTTCGCGCACCGGAGTGGTTTCATGCGGGATGAGAATGGCGGGATCGAAGGACAGCGCTTCGGTGCCGGCCGACACCTTGGCCGCAATGCGGGCGTCGAAGACCTCGCCGAAATAGATGCCGGATTTGCGGATCGGCAGTTCGCCGCTCTGCCAGCTGGCATCGGTGACGAGCAGTGGAGCCGCGCCACCGCTGCGCAGCTCGGCAATGGCGGCGATCTTGTCGCCCCAGGTGTTGAAGATGGGGTGCTCGCCCCACATCATCTGCGAGCGCAGCCAGCCATCGGCCAGCCAGATTTCGATGTGGTTGCGGCCGGGCACCAGCAGGTCGGCCACGGCATAGCTCTGGTAGCTCAGGCGGGCGTCATAGCTGGTCCAGCCGGGCGTCAGCAGATCATTGCCGACGCGCTTGCCGTTGATGAAGCAGCGATAAAGGCCCAGCGCGCTGATGCGCAACGTCTCGTCGCCTGTGACGGCGGAGAGCTCGAAATCCTTGCTGATGAAGGACGCGGGGGTTTCCACGCCCTGGTCGGCCAGGGGGTGGACCATCTGCGCGACCCAGTTTGCATGAGCCTGGCTCGGCGCGTGCTTGTCCCGGATATCGTGCATGGCATTCTCCTCTGGCTCGGTAGTTTCCGAGTGTGTACTGTTCTACGTATAGCGTTCTACATTTTCATTTGTTTGGCAATAGGCGTTCGCACCGAATAATGACACAAGGGGAAATGCCCGATTTTGAAGGGCTGAAAGGCATTTGAATGGCTGAAGCAAAACCGGAAAAGAAGAACGACCGCGTGACAATCCGGGAGGTCGCGGAGGATGCCGGCGTCTCGGTCGCGGCCGTCTCCAAGGTGTTGCGGGAGGCCTATGGGGTCAGTGAGTCGCTGCGCAGCAAGGTGCGCGCCTCGATGAACAAACTGAACTATCGGCCGTTGGCTTCAGCGCGGGGCATGCGCGGGCAGACCTATACGCTGGGCCTGGTGCTGCCCGATATTCGCAACCCGTTCTTTGCCGACATTCTGGCGGGGGTGAATTCGGCGCTGGAGCGCACGCAATACCAGCTGATGATGGGGACCAGCCATTCGCAGGGACTGGCCGAAGAGGCGCTGGTCGAGGCGATGATCGACCGGCAGATGGACGGCATCATCATGATCGGCACCACCGAGTACATGGACCGGCTGGGCAGTATCGCCAAACAGAAGCCGCTGGTGACAATCGGACACCATGCCGAGACCAGCCAGTTGTTCGACACGGTCAACAATGACGATCAGCTGGGCGCGCGCCTCGTGGTCAAGCACTTGCTGGCCAATGGTTTTCGCAACATCGCCATGCTGAGCCTGGCGTCCACCACCTCGACCATTCTGTCCGAGCGGGAACTGGGCTATCGCCGCGAAATGATCGAGAACGGACTGGGGGAGAATATCAACATCATCCGTGCACCGCAGACGCTGCGCGAGGTGCAGATCGCCGCGCGGCGGCTGCTGGAGGGACCGAGCAAGCCCGAGGCGCTGTTCTGCTGGACCGATTTCATCGCGCTTGAGGTCATCAGCGTGGCGACCGAACTGGGCCTGCGCATCCCCCAGGACCTGGCGATCGTGGGCTATGACAATACGATGTATTGCGACTTCGCGCAGAACGGGCTGACCAGTGTGGATCAGTCCGGGGAATTGCTGGGCCTGCAGTCAGCCCGCCTGGTAATCGAGCGCATTCGCGGAAGGGCGGAGGCCGAGCATTTCGTCGTCACCCCGCGGGTCGTCGCCCGCAGCAGTTCCAAGCGCAGCGCGGTGTAGGGCGTCGCCAACGGCGAAAATGGTTGGGGCGCTGAGCGGGAAATCGGTCACGGCGGCGACGGCTTGGCCGATCGTGCCGCGCCAGATTTGCTCATCGGCACGACCGACATTGCCGGCAATAATGGCGGGCGTCGCCATCGACATACCCTGCCCTTGCAGTTGGGCCACGATGGCCGGCAGTGTGCGGCGGGACATGTAGTAGACGCTGGTGGTGGCCGGGTCGGATAGGGCTTGCCAATTGAGCGTATCAGGCAGCACGCCCTGGCGCGAATGGCCGGTGACGAAGCGCACGGATTGGGCGTGATCGCGATGCGTCAGCGAGACGCCGAGACGGCTGGCGAGGGCCAGAGCGGCGGTGACGCCGGGGACCACGGAAACGGCGATGCCGTGGCGTTCGAGCATCTCGATTTCTTCGCCGGCACGGCCGAAAATCATTGGATCGCCGGATTTTAGCCGGACCACATGCTTGCCCTGTCGCGCCAGTGTCAGCATCATGGCGTTGATGTCTTCCTGGCGGCAGCTTTCCCGCGCCGCGCGCTTGCCGACCAGCATGCGCTTGGCCTCGCGGCGGGCTAGTTCGAGGACTTCGGAAGACACCAGATCGTCGAACAGAATGACATCGGCGGATTGGAGGGCGCGGACAGCCTTGATGGTGAGCAGGTCCGCATCGCCGGGTCCGGCGCCGACGAGAGTGACGCGGCCGGTGGCAGGGGCGGCGCTGATCGCCGCGATATCGCTGTCCATTGGTGTGGGCGCCGTGTCGCCAAAGGCGCGGTCGGCGAGGCGTTCCCAGAAGGCGCGGCGCTGCGGGCCGGCTTCAAGCGCGGCCATGACCTTGCCGCGAATATCCTGCGCCAGCTGCGCCCAGTCGGATAGCGTTTGCGGCAGCAATGTCTCGATGCGGCGGCGTACGGCCTGGCCGAGAATTGGGGCGGCGCCGGCCGTCGAAATGCTGACCACGACGGGCGAGCGATTGACGATGGCGCCGAACTGGAACTGGCAATATTCGGGCCGGTCGATGACATTGTAGGGCACGCTGGCGTCGCGAGCGGCCTCGGTAAAGGCGAGCGCCTCTGCGTCATCCTCGATATCGGCGACGGCAAGCGCGGCGCCGGAGAGGTCGGAGGGCGCCCAATGGCAATCGACCAGGCTGATCGTACCCGCCGAGGCGCCGGTTTCGGCCAATGCGATCAGCTCGTCACACCATTCGTCGATGGGCGCCAGCACCTGCACATGGGCACCGGCAGCGGCGAGCAGTTCGATCTTCCAAGTGGCGGGTTCGGAGCCGCCAATGGCGATCACGCGCTTGCCTTCAAGTCCGAAAAATACCGGCAGCACGGCGAGCGGAGCCATGCGGTCGGGACGCGACTTACTCGGCAGCGGCGAGACGATGTGCATCGATGATCCCCCTGATTTCGGCGCGGCAGGAGCCGCAATTGGTGCCCGCCTTGGTGCAGGCGCCGACGGCTTCGACGGTGGTGCAGCCCTGCCCGGTGACGGCGGCGGCGATGGTGTTGATCCCAACGGAAAAGCAGGAGCAGACAATGGCGCCGCTATCGGGCATGTCGGCGCCGGGCCGGCCGGCAAGGACGGCCGAGCCATCGAGCTTATCCGCCGTGAGCAGGCCCACGGCCCATTGGCGCGAGACCAGCACCGGATCGGGCGATGTGTAGAGCGCGGCGATCAGCTTGCCGGCGTCCATGACGGCAAAGCTGCGGCGACCCGAGCGGGTATCGAGGGCGGAGAGCACACGGATGGTTTCTGGCAGGGCGAAGGCGGCGCGGAGCCACGCTTCCCAGTCGGCAGGTTCCTCGAACCAGGCGAGTTCACCGCGCATGCCGCCGGGGGCTTCTGCTATGGCCCAATAGTCTGATGTGTCGAGCGATGGGCGATGGGCGGCGACGAAGAAGCCATAGAGGCGCACGGCGACGGGCTCGGCATGAACCAGTGCCATTTTGAGGGCGGGCTGGGCCGAAACCGGGTCGACCTTGGCGGTAACCAAGGCATCGACACGGCCATGGGAGGCGAATTGATCGGTCCAGTGCATGGGCACGAAAACGTGGCCGCGGTGCTGCCTGTCGGTGACCAGGGCGCGCACGATGGCGGTGCCGTGATTGTTGTTGAGCCGCACCAGGGTGGCGCGGCGGATGTTGAGCGCCTCGGCATCCTGGGGGTGAATTTCAACGAAAGGCTCGGCGTAATGCGCGGAGAGGCGCGCGGCTTTGCCGGTGCGGGTCATGGTGTGCCAGTGATCGCGCACACGGCCGGTATTGAGGATGAAGCTGCCCGGCGCCGGGGCAAAGGGCGGTGGCGGCAGGACAGGCACGAAGCGGGCCTTGCCATCGGGCGTGTAGAAGGCGCCAGTGCCGAACATGCGGGAGGCCGATTTGCTGCGGATGGGCCATTGGGTCGGGGCGAGGCTGTCATAGTCGGCGCCGAGCAGGCCGGTGAGATCGAAGTCGCGCGCGCCGTCATTTTCGAAGGAAGAGAGGGCGGTGTGTTCGGCGAAGATGTCGGCAGGGCCGGCATAGGCGAAAGCGACGCCGAAACCCATGCGCTGGGCGACCTGGCTGACAATCCACCAATCGGGGCGGGCCTCGCCGGGCGCTGCCAGGAAGGGCCGCTGACGCGAAATGCGGCGCTCCGAATTGGTGACGGTGCCGTCCTTTTCACCCCAGCCGGCGGCGGGCAGGCGCACATGCGCGACGACGCCGGTATCGGTGCGGGCCGACATGTCGGAGACGACGACAAAGGGGCAGGCGGCGAGCGCAGCGCGGACGGCGTCGGCCTCCGGCATGGAATCGACCGGGTTGGTCGCCATGATCCAGACGGCCTTGATCTGCCCCCGCGCCATGGCGGCAAAGAGATCGACGGCCTTGAGGCCGGGATTTTGGGCGACATTGTCGCTGCCCCAGAAGCGCCCTACCCGTTCGATCGCCTCGGGGGTGAAATCCATGTGGGCGGCCAGCATGTTGGCGAGCCCGCCGACTTCGCGACCGCCCATGGCATTGGGCTGGCCGGTGACCGAGAACGGGCCCATGCCCGGCCGGCCAATGCGGCCGGTCAGCAGGTGGCAATTGATGATGGCGTTGACCTTGTCACTGCCCGAGGCCGATTGATTGACGCCCTGGGAATAGACAGTGACGGTTTTTTCGGTGCGGGCAAACCAATCGTAGAACAGGGTAATGGCGTGTTCGGACAGGCCCGTGGCGGTGGCGACGCGAGCGATGGGCCAATCTTCGGCCACCAGCAGCGCGGCTTCCGCGCCGGAGGTGTGGTCGGCAACAAAAGCGGGCGCGGTGACGCCGTTGCGGGACAGGTGAGCCAATAGGCCCACGAACAGAGCGCTATCGCCGTCGGATTGGACCGGCAGGTGCAGGTCGGCAATGTCGGCAGTGACGGTGCGGCGGGGATCGATCAGCACGACGCGCATGTCGGGGCGTTCTGCCTTGGCAGCGACAATGCGCTGGTAGAGCACGGGGTGGCACCAGCCCAGATTGCTGCCGACCAGCACGATGAGGTCGGCCAGTTCGAGATCTTCGTAATTGCCGGGCACGGTATCGGAGCCGAAGGCGCGCTTATGGCCGGCGACGGAGGAGGCCATGCAGAGGCGCGAATTGGTGTCGATATTGCCCGAGCCGATAAAGCCCTTCATCAGCTTGTTGGCGACGTAGTAGTCCTCGGTGAGCAATTGGCCCGAGCCATAGATGGCGACGGAATTGGGGCCATGCTCGGCGATAGTATTCTGGAAGGTGGTAGCGACAAGGGCCAGCGCGTCGTCCCAAGTGGCGCGGGCGCCGTTGATTTCGGGATGCAACAAGCGGCCATCGAGCGAGAGGGTTTCGCCCAGCGCGGAGCCCTTGGAGCAGAGGCGGCCGAAATTGGCCGGGTGGTCGGGGTCGCCGGCAATGGTGACGGAACCATCGGGCTGCGGGGTGGCCAGCACGCCGCAGCCGACGCCGCAATAGGGGCAGGTGGTGCGGGTGGTGGTCATCCCCGCCCTACTCCGCTGCCACCAATGCAGCTTCGGCGGCCATGAAGATGCGGCCGTCGATGACGTCGATCGGATAGGTGCGCACCGAGCCTTCATCGGCGCCCTGAGCCTGGCCAGTGGCGAGGTCAAAAACCCAATTGTGCAGCGGGCAGGTGACCGAGGCGCCGTGGACAATGCCTTCGCTCAATGGGCCGTGCTTATGAGGGCAGCGGTTTTCGATGGCGAAGATCTGGTCTTCCTGGGTGCGGAACACCGCGATCTTGCCGCTTGGCGTGTTGACGCAGCGGGCGCCGCGGCGGGGAATGGCGTTGATCTCGCCGATTTCGATCCAGTCGGTCATATCAATTACTCCGCTGCGACCGGCATGCCGAATTCGGCCATGGCGGCGAATTCGTGGGCGTCCTTGCCGTTGACGCGTTCTTCCCAGGGATCGATCTGCGCAAAAGTCTGCGCATAGACGAAGCGTTCGTAATAGGCGCGGCGCTTGTCGCGATCGGCGACCACATTGGCCAGGATCGAGGGCGTGCCGACGCGCTTGGCCCATTTGTAGATGCGCTCGAGATAGCGGGCCTGCTCGCGATAGAGCTGGGTCAGCGCGACGATGATCTCGAGGGCTTCGTCCTCGGTATCGGCATGGCAGAGCAATTCGGTGGGCTTGATGTCCAGACCTGCAGCGCCGGCAAAGTGGATGTCGTAGCCGGAATCGACGCAGACGACGCCGATATCCTTGCAGGTGGCTTCGGCGCAATTGCGCGGGCAGCCGGAGACGGCGAGCTTGACCTTGGCCGGGGTCCAGGCGCCCCACATGAATTTTTCGAGCCGAATGCCCAGGCCCGTGGAATCCTGGGTGCCGAAGCGGCACCAGTCGGAGCCGACGCAGGTTTTGACCGTGCGCAGTCCCTTGGCGTAAGCGGCGCCCGAGACCATGCCGGCGGCGTTGAGATCAGCCCAGACGCCGGGCAGATCTTCCTTTTTGACGCCGAGCAAGTCGATGCGCTGACCGCCGGTGACCTTGACGGCGGGGATGTGGAACTTGTCGGCCACATCGGCAATGGCACGCAATTCCTTGGGATTGGTCATGCCGCCCCACATGCGGGGAACCACCGAATAGGTGCCGTCCTTCTGGATATTGGCGTGGACGCGTTCATTGATGAAGCGCGACTGGCCGTCATCCTCATATTCACCCGGCCAATCGGCCACGAGGTAGTAGTTGAGCGCCGGGCGGCACTTGGCGCAGCCGCAGGAGGTTTTCCATTCCAGTTCCTGCATGACGGCGGGAATGGATTTCAGACCCTTGGCGATGATCAGGCGACGCACGTCGTCGTGGCCATATTCGGTGCAGGGGCACATGGGCTGCACGGCGGCGGGATTATAGGCATCGCCCAAAGTGGCATGCAGGAGCTGCTCGACCAGCCCGGTGCAGGAACCGCAGGAGGCGGAAGCCTTGGTGTGGGCACGCACGCCATCGAGCGTGGTCAGGCCCTTGGCCGTGATGGCGCCGGTGATCTTGCCTTTGCATACGCCGTTGCAGCCGCAAATCTCTGCCTCATCCGGCAATGCTGCAACGGCCGCCATAGGGTCCAGTGGGGACCCTCCTTGATAGGCCTGGCCAAAGATCAATGTGTCCCGCATTTCGCGCGTGTCGGTCTTGTTCTTGAGCATGTCGAAGAACCAGGGACCGTCGGCGGTTTCGCCATAGAGCACGGCGCCGATAATCTTGTCGTCCTTGAGGATCAGGCGCTTGTAGACGCCGGCATTGGCGTCGCGCAGCACGATTTCCTCGCGGTCCTCGCCCTCGCCGAAATCGCCGGCCGAGTAGAGATCGATGCCGGTGACCTTGAGGCGGGTGGCGGTATATTGCGGCACGAAGGCCGCGCCGTGATCGCCGCCCAGATGCGCGGCCACGATATTGGCCTGCTGGTAGAGCGGGGCGACAAGGCCATAGCAGGTGCCGCCGACTTCGGCGCATTCGCCCAGCGCATAGATGGCGGGATCGGAGGTCTGCATCTGGTCGTTGACGACGATGCCGCGATTGACCGCGAGACCGGCTTCCTTGCCGAGGCCCGAATTGGGACGGATGCCGACGGCCATGACGACGATATCGGCCTTGATGATTGTGCCATCATCCAGATGCACGGCCTCGACGCGGTCGGTGCCGGTGATTTCCTTGGTATTGGCCTTGGTGATGACCTGGATGCCGCGACGCTCCAACTCCTTCTGCAGCAGATAGCCTGCAGCCGGATCGAGCTGGCGCTCCATCAGCGTGGGGGCGATATGCAGCACGGTGACCGTCATGCCCTGATTGATCAGGCCGGCCGCGGCTTCGAGCCCGAGCAGCCCGCCGCCGATGACCACCGCATGGCCGCGCGCCTTGGCGGCCAGCATCATGGCGTGCACATCGTCGAGATCGCGATAGGTCAGCACGCCGGCCAGCTTGTGGCCGGGCACGGGGATGATGAAGGGCACCGAGCCGGTGGCGATGATCAGCTTGTCGTATTCGGCTGAGGCGCCCTGCTCGGAGCGCACGATGCGGTTTTCGCGGTCGATCTCGACGACCTTATGCCCCTTGTAGAGCATGATCTGGTTTTCGATGTACCAGTGATCGCCATGGATGATGATGTCCTCGAAGGACTTCTCACCCGACAGGACCGGCGAGAGCATAATGCGGTCGTAATTGACGCGTGGTTCGGCGTTGAAAATGGTGACGCTGTAGCGGGTCGGATCGGTCTCGAAGAGCTTTTCGAGGGCCCGTCCGGGCGCCATGCCATTGCCGATGATAACGAGTTTTTCGGTCTTTTGCATGAGGGGGTCTCCTTGCATAAGGCTCAGGCCGGCTGCGTCACGGTCTGCCGGCGTTCCATGCGCCGGATGGCCGTGTGCATCCAAATGAGGGAAATGGCGACCAGGACGAACAGAGCCATGAAGCAGCTCGACCAGATACCGGTTAGATCGTTGAGGACGCCGAACAGGAGCGGCAGGACAAACCCGCCCAGCCCGCCGATCATGCCGACCAGCCCGCCTACGGCGCCCACATTCTGCGGGTAATAGGCCGGGATGTGCTTGAACACGGCGGCCTTGCCCAGGCTCATGAAGAAGCCGAGCACGAACACCAGTGCGATGAAGGCCCAGGGGCTGATGGCGAAGTGGAAGGCGACCGGCCCATTAATGCCCTGCACCACGAAATCGCCGGCGGGCAGCGAGAGGATGAACGTGGCCAGCAGCGATACGCCAAAGGTCCAGTAGAGGATGACGCGGGCGCCCACCTTGTCACTGAGCGTGCCGCCATAGGCGCGGAACACGCTGGCGGGGATGGAGTATGAGGCCGCGACCATGCCGGCGGTGGCGATATCGAAGCCGTAGACACCGATCAGGTAGCGCGGCAGCCACAGGGTCAGCGCAACGAAAGCGCCGAAGGCGAAGAAATAGTAGAGCGCGAAGCGCCACACCCGGGGGTTGCGCAACGGCTCGAACTCGCTGAGCAGGCTCTTGGGCGTGTAGGCCTCGGTACGGCGGCGGATGGTGACCGGATCGTCCTTGGTGGTGAACCAGAAGATCGCGGCCATGAGCACGAGGGCCCCGGCCCAGATCAGCGCCACCGACTGCCAGCCCCAGGCCAGCATGACGAAGGGTGCGGTGAACTTGGTGACCGCGGCGCCGACATTGCCGACGCCGAAAATGCCGAGCGCCGTGCCCTGCTTGTCGGCCGGATAGAAGCGCGAGACATAGGCAACGCCCACGGCAAACGAGCCGCCGGCCAGACCCACGCCGAGCGCCGCCAGCAGCAATTGCTCATAGGTCTGGGCGAAGGCGAGCAGGAAGGTTGCAAGCGCGGCGGCCAGCATGGTCAGCGTATAGACGAGGCGCCCGCCCTTGCGGTCGGTCCAGATGCCGAGCACGACGCGCACCAGCGAGCCGGTGAGCACCGGGGTGCCCACCAGCAGGCCAAACTGGGTTTCGGAAAGGCCGAGCTGCTCCTTGAGCGACACGCCGATGATCGAAAAGATGGTCCACACGGCAAAGCACACCGTGAAGGCGATGGTCGACACGCTCAGGGCGCGGGTGGGTTCGGCAATGAGCGCAGGGCGTCCGCCCGCCTGGTCCTTGGTCATTGGAATAGCTCCGTCTGCACGCTCGAAAACAAAAAAGCCGCCAACGGTTCGGCGCGGTCGGTTGGGGACCGCGCGAAGAACAGTTGGCAGCTTTGCCTGGGATGATGCCCGTCATTGGACATCGATTGTGAAAGCGACCTCGGGAGGCGCCTCTTCGCCGTCAACATTGCACGAAGCGTGCCAAGTGCGGATCGTCAGAATTTATCGTTTAACTGCAAGGCCTTGAAGAAAGCGCCCGACCCGCCCGTAAAAGCTATGGAACGATGGGACGGCTCAATTGGGCATCAATATGCCCACAATATGGGCAAGACTAATTTATAGGCAGTTCTAAGCAGCTTCCACAAAACGGTGGCGTTCGTAGAGGAATTTGAGCACCGCTTCGCGGCACTTGAGATAGGTGCGGTCGCCGGCCAGCTCGATGCGATCGCGCGGACGCTCCAGCGGCACGGAGAGAATTTCCCCAATGCGGGCAGAGGGGCCGTTGGTCATCATGACGATGCGGTCGCTGAGCAGCACGGCCTCGTCCACATCATGGGTGATCATGATCATGGTGGAGCCCAGTCGCTTCTGGATATCCATGACCGCATCCTGCAGGTGGGCACGAGTGAGGGCGTCCAGCGCGCCGAAGGGTTCGTCCAGCAGCAGGATCTTGGGCTGCATGGCCAGCGCCCGGGCAATGCCGACGCGCTGCTTCATACCGCCGGAAATCTCGGTGGGGCGCTTGTCCTTGGCATGGCTCATCTGCACCAGATCGAGGTTCTGCATGATCCAGTCATGACGCTCGGCGCCGGTCTTGGTTTTGCCGAACACCTTGGCAACGGCCAGGTTGACGTTTTCGTAGACGGTAAGCCAGGGCAGCAGGGAATGGTTCTGGAACACTACGGCGCGTTCGGGGCCAGGGCCGTTGACCTCGCGGCCCTCGAGCTGGATGCCGCCGGAGGAGACTTCGGTCAGCCCCGCAATCAGGTTGAGCAGAGTGGACTTGCCGCAGCCGGAATGGCCGATGATCGAGATCACTTCGCCCTGGGCGATATCCAGGCTGACATCCTTGAGGACTTCGGAGCGGACGCCACCACGGTCAAAGTGCTTGTCGACGTTTTCGATGCGGAGATAGGTCATGAAAGGGCTCCTCAGTTGGCTGATGTGCCGCGGGTGACGAAGGCGCCGATGGCCGCTACCAGCCGGTCGAGGATGAACCCCACGACCCCGATATAGACCAGCGCCACGATGATGTCGGAGAGGCGCGAGCTGTTCCACGCATCCCAGATGAAGAAACCGATGCCGACGCCGCCCGTCAGCATTTCGGCGGCGACGATGGCGAGCCAGCTCAGGCCCACCCCGATACGCAGCCCGGTGAAAATGTAGGGAGCGGCGGCCGGGATCATGATCTTGAAGAAGAACTCGATCTGGTTGAGCTGCAGGATGCGCGCCACGTTGCGGTAGTCCTGCGGGATGTTGCGCACGCCCACGGCGGTGTTGATGATCACCGGCCAGACCGAGGTGATGAAGATCACGAAGATGGCCGAGGGCGCGGAATCCATGAAGGCGGCGAGCGAGAGCGGCAGCCAGGCCAAGGGCGGCACGGTGCGCAGGATCTGGAAGATGGGGTCCAGCCCGCGCATGGCCCAGATCGATTGACCGATTACGGCGCCCACGGTGACACCGACCAGCGCGGCAATGCCGAAGCCGATGGCGACGCGCTGCAGCGAGGTCAGCACACGCAGACCCAGCCCGATATCGCCCTGGCCGTAGTCGAAGAAGGGGCTGACGATCAACTCACCCGCCTCGGCCCATACCTGGCTGGGTGCGGGCAGCGAGGCACCAGGCGTGGCGCAGAGGATTTGCCAGATGACCAGGATCAACGCGATGACCACCAGCGGCGGCACGACATTGGCGGCGATGCTGGCCAACGTCTTGGACCAGGAGCCGGGGCGGGCAGCGGGCATGGGCAGGGCGAACACCTCGGCTGCGGTCTTGGCTTCGGAGGTAGCGGCCGGAGCGAGGCGCTGAACATTGGCGGACATGGGCGAAAATCCTTTCGGGGCAATGCCGGGAAAGGGTGCGGGGGACTGGCCCCGCACCAAGTTGGGGTCAGACCATTGCCTTGATGGCGAGGCTATCGAGATAGGCCGAGGGGTTGGCGGGGTCGAAGACCTTGCCATCGAAGAAGGTTTCGACGCCGCGCGAAGTGCCTTCGGGAATATCGGCGGCAGCGATGCCGAGGGCCGCGGCGGCGGCGCGCCAGATGTCTTCGCGATTGACCGCATCGACCGAGGCGTTGATGTCGGTGGTGCCGGGCAGATAGCCCCAGCGGATATTCTCGGTGAGGAACCAGGCGTCGTGGCTCTTGAAGGGATAGGAGGCGTGGTCCTTCCAGAACTTCATTTCGAGACCGGTGGCGGTTTCGAGCCGTCCATTGCCGTAATTGATATCGCCCTTGAGGCGCCCCGCAACGTCGGCGGCGGGGATATTGAACCAGGGGCGTTTGCCCAGGATCTGCGCCAGTTCTTCCTTGTTTTCGGTGGCATCGGCCCATTGAGCCGCTTCCATCACCGCCATCAGGATGGCTTGGGTCGCGACGGGATTAGCCTCGATGAAATCATTGCGCAGGCTGAGCGCCTTTTCGGGGTGGTGGTGCCAGATCTCGCCCGTGGTGGTGGCGGTGAAACCGATATTCTGGTTGACCAGCTGCTCGTTCCACGGCTCGCCGACGCAGAAGGCATCCATGGTGCCGACCTTCATATTGGCGACCATTTGCGGAGGCGGCACGGTGATCAGGGAGACTTCCTTGGTCGGATCGATGCCGCCCGCGGCCAGCCAATAGCGCATCCACATGTCATGGGTGCCGCCAGGGAAAGTCATGGCGACATTGACTTCCTTGCCCGCCGCCTTGCGCTCGGCAAAGATCGCCTTGAGGGGCGAGGAATCCAGCCCGGCGCCGGCATCCTTATATTCCTGGCTGACTGAGATGGCCTGCGCGTCGAGGTTGAGCCGGGCGATGATCGACATGGGGAGCGGGGTGCCGCCGGTGACGGTGCCCGCGCTCATCAGATAGGGCATGGGGGTGAGGATATGAGCGCCGTCGATGCCATTGGCGGCGCCGCCGAGCACCAGATTGTCGCGGGTGGCGCCCCAGCTGGCTTGCTTGAGCACCTGCACATCGGGCACGCCATGCTTGGCAAAGAGGCCCTTTTCGCTGGCGATGATCAGCGGGGAGGAATCGGTGAGCGCGATGAAGCCCAGCTTGGCGCCGGTAACTTCAGGGCCGGGGCCCTGTGCAAAGGCCCCGGAGGGGAACAGAGCCTTGGCCGCGAGCAGGGTGGCGGCGGTGGCCGTTGCCCCTTTGAGAAAGCTGCGGCGGGTGGTCGTTAGCGTCATCGAATTCTCCAGCTGCAAGAGAAAAACAAAAAAGCTGCCAACGGGCACCGCGCCGGTCGGAGGGGGACCGGAAACGAACCTGTTGGCAGCTTTGCCTGAGACGCCCGTCATTGGACGCCATTTTTGAGGGCGCGAACGCCCCTTCACAGCAGACATTGCAGGAAGCGTGCCAAGTCGCGCTGTTGGCACTTTGTCCTGTAAATTCAGTGGATTAGGATTTTATCCGATTTGGCTTGCGGCATGGCGCGCAGTTTGGAACGGGTCAAATCTGCGCCATTTCGCCTAAAATACGCGCAACGTCATGTTGTGATTAAAATAGAGTCAGCGCGTGATCGACTGGCTGGCGATGTAATCATCCAGCGTCTCGGGATCGAATATCCCGCCATCGAAGAAGCGATCGGCGCCCATGAGCAGCGGACCGTTTTCGGCGGGAGTGTCGTAGGGCTGGGCATGGGCGCCGTCGGTCTTGAAATCGGCTCGTGGCAAAGCCGCACCCAGCGGCGCGAGGGCGGCACGATAGAGATCGGGCCGGAAACAAGCGGCAGCGATCTCGGCATTGCCCGGACTGGCGGCGACTTCGCCCCAGCGCACCATCTGGGAATAATACCAGAGGGCATGGCTCTTCCAGGGGAAGTTGGCCGCGCTGGCATGGGGGATGTAGTAATCGGGCACCTGCCGCAACACGCCGCCGCCAATATCGAGCATGCCGGTCAGCGCGCGCTCGACGATGTCGGGAGCGTTGTTGAGATAGGAAGCGCCAGCCATGATGGTCGCCGCTTCATGGCGATTGGCCGGATCGGCGCACCACAGACCGGCGCGGTAGACGGCGCGGATGATGGCAGCGACCAGGTCGGGATGCTGACCCGCCCAGCTTGCGCGCATACCCACGACCTTGTCGGGACTTGATTGCCAGATCAGCGCCTTGACCGTGGCGATGTGACCGCCCTTGGTGACAACGCCGATGCTGTTCCAGGGCTCGCCCACGCAATAACCATCAATGCCACCGCTGCCCAGCGCATCGGGCAGCAGAGGGGGTGGCAACACGACGATTTCGATGTCCTGGTCGGGCGTGATGCCACTGGCGGACAGCCAATAGCGCAGTTCGTAATTGTGCGAGGATGTCTGGTGCACGACGCCAAAGCGCAGCTTGCGCGGCGACGCCTTGACCACTTTGGCCAAGGCCGCGCCGGTCAGCGCCGGATCAAGATTGCCCGGCGCGCCCTGCCCCGCCATGGCCTGCCAAAGCGCATCGCTGACGGTGATGGCATTATTGCCCAGGCCCAGCACGATTGGCGCGATCATGGGCATGCCGAGCGGGGTCAGCCCGAGGCTTGCGGCCAGCGGCATGGGCGCCAGCATCTGGGCAATGTCGAAATGGCCGAGCGCCGCGCGGTCGCGGATATTGGCCCAGCTGGTTTCGCGCACCAGGGTGAGGTCCAGCCCCTCGTCCTCGGCAAAGCCTTTCTCGCGCGCCAGCACCAGCAGGATGCTGTCGAGCAGAGGCAGGAAGCCAGCGGTGAGTTGGGTGGTGGACATGTTATCTCCTACGGCCCCAAAAGGCTCGCGGCAGTCACAAGGCTTTGGGCAATATCGACCAGGCGCCGGTTCTGGTTCATGGCGGTGGAGCGTAGCAGGCTATAGGCATCGGCTTCGCTGAGCCCCCGGGTCTTCATCAGAATGCCCTTGGCCTGGTCGATGATCTTGCGGTCCTCAAGTTCGCTGCGCGCCTGTTCGAGTTCACGCGTCAGCCGGGAAAAGGCGTTGAAGCGGGAAATGGCCATATCGAGGATGGGCTTGACCCGCTCTTTTTTGAGGCCATCGACCACATAGGCGGAAACCCCGGCCTCGACGGCCTTTTCGATCATGGCGCCATCGGAGCGATCGACGAACATGGCGATGGGCCGCTGGATGGCGCGGGACAGCGAGAAGAAGTGCTCGAGCGTGTCGCGCTGGGGATTTTCGAGATCGATGACGATGACGTCGGGTGCCGACGCCTGGATGGTGCGGGCAACCTCGTTGACGTCGTGGATCACGGTGACGCGCTCATGCCCGGCCTCGCGCAACCCGCTCTCGATGATCGAGGCACGAATGCGGTTTTCGTCGATGATCAGGATGGACAGCGCGGCATTGGACATTGGCGCTAGTTACCCCCGTGCCTAAAACAAGCGCAATAGTCCTGTTCTGCATAGGAACTCGTCATTTTTGCCGGGGCTACAGCGATCAAATCGCCATTTATCCACTGTTTGTGATGAGTTCAGCTGGATCGAAAGGCAGAGATGCCCGTTGGTTTGCGGCGAGGCCACGCGCTGGCTCGCATTTTTGGGAGCCTGGGGTATGACCTCAGCGGACGTCACGATACTGGTCGTCGAAGACGAACCTCTGGTCGCCATGAGCATCGTCGCCCATTTGCGGGATGAAGGCTTTGTGGTGCTGGAGGCGGCCAATGCCGACGAGGCCATTGCCATTCTCGAGCAGAACGCGCGGGTGCGGCTGATCTTCACCGATATCGACATGCCGGGCAGCATGGATGGGCTCAAGCTCGCCGCCGCGGTTCGTGACCGCTGGCCGCCGGTGCATATCATCGTGACCTCGGGGCACCGGGCGGTCACGGCCGACGACCTGCCCGATGGCAGCATGTTCTTCGCCAAGCCCTATCATCACGCCGAGATCACGAATTCGATGCGGCAGCTGCTGGGCTGATCGCGACGATTGGAACAAAAGGGGAAAGATGGCATCGTGCGGCCATGCTTGCTCTGCGCGATTCGACAGCCCCCGCCACCTATCTCGACGCCCTCAATGCCGAACAGCGGCGAGCGGTGGAGCATGGCGTGGGACAGGCCAATCCCGGCCCGCTGCTGGTGATTGCCGGGGCGGGATCGGGCAAGACCAATACGCTGGCCCACCGTGTGGCCCATCTGGTGGTCAATGGCGCTGATCCGCGCCGGATTCTGTTGATGACATTTTCACGCCGGGCGGCCGGCGAGATGAGCCGCCGGGTAGAGCGGATTGCCGGCAAGGTATTGGGCACATCCTCGGGCGCGCTGACCGATGCCTTGACCTGGGCGGGGACGTTTCACGGCATTGGCGCGCGGCTCTTGCGCGAGCATGCCAGCCAATTGGGCCTTGATCCGGCTTTCACCATTCATGACCGGGAAGACTCGGCCGACCTGATGAATCTGGTGCGGCATGAACTCGGCCTGTCCGATGCCAAGAGCCGATTTCCGACCAAGGGGACGTGTCTCGCCATCTATTCGCGCGTGGTCAATGCGCAGGGTGATCTGGATGAGGTGCTGAAAAATGTATTCCCGTGGTGCGCCATGTGGGGCGAGCCGCTACGCACCTTGTTCCAGGCCTATGTCGAGGCCAAGCAGGCCCAGAACGTGCTCGATTACGATGATCTGCTGCTCTATTGGGCCGGGATGATGGCCGAGCCGGCGATTGCCGCCGAGGTGTCGGGGCGGTTCGATCATGTGCTGGTCGACGAATATCAGGACACCAATCGCCTGCAGTCGAGCGTGCTGATGGCGCTCAAGCCCGAGGGCCATGGGCTGACCGTGGTGGGCGATGACGCGCAATCGATCTATTCGTTCCGCGCGGCGACGGTACGCAATATTCTCGATTTCCCTTCAGCCTTCACCCCACCCGCCGATATCGTGACGCTGGACCGCAATTATCGCTCGACCCAACCGATCCTGACCGCGGCCAATGCGGTGATCGAATTGGCCAGCGAGCGCTTCACCAAGAATTTGTGGACCGAACGGCAATCGGACGCCAAGCCGCAATTGGTGACGGTGAAGGACGAGGCCGATCAGGCGCGCTATGTCGTGCACAAGATTTTGGAGGCGCGCGAGGGCGGCACGGCGCTGACGCAGCAGGCGGTATTATTCCGCACCTCGAGCCATTCGGGGCCGCTCGAAATCGAGCTGACGCGACGCAATATCCCGTTCGTCAAATTCGGCGGGCTCAAATTTCTGGATGCCGCCCATATCAAGGACCTCTTGGCCATTCTGCGCTGGGTGGAAAATCCGCGTGACCGGGTGGCGGGGTTCCGCGTACTGCAATTGCTGCCCGGGATCGGGCCGGCTTCGGCGGGCAAAGTGCTGGACGCGATGAGCGCCGCGCCGCAGCCGGTCAAGGCGCTGGCAGAATTGCCGGTACCGCTGCGGGCGGCCGAGGGCTGGGCGGGGCTGGTAGATCTGGTCGGCCGATTGGCCCGGCGGGAGGCGAGCTGGCCGCTGGAACTGGGCTATGCCCGGCTCTGGTACGAGCCGCTGATGGAGCAGACTTACGAGGACGCCCAGGTGCGGGTCGCCGATATTATCCAGCTCGAGCAGATTGCCGCTGGCTATCCCAGCCGCGAGCGGTTTTTGACCGAATTGACGCTAGATCCGCCCGATGCCACCTCGGACCAGTCGGGCGTACCCAGCCGGGATGAGGACTATCTGATCTTGTCCACCATCCATTCCTCCAAGGGGCAGGAATGGAAATCGGTGCACGTGCTCAATGTGGTGGATGGCTGCATTCCCTCGGATTTGGGGACCGGCTCGACCCATGAGCTGGAGGAGGAGCGGCGGCTGCTTTATGTGGCCATGACCCGCGCCAAGGACGAGCTGCATGTGATCACGCCGCAGCGGTTCTACGTGACCCAGCAGAGCCAATATGGCGACCGGCACATCTATGCCCAACGCAGCCGGTTCATTCCGCGCGCGATGAGCGTGCTGTTCGACGACGTGCTGTGGCCGGCCGTGAAACCGGCCCATATCGAGGGGCTGTCGCCGGGTCCGGCGCGGATCGATATCGGCGCGCAGATGCGGGGCATGTGGACGAAGTAGCCCCGGGGGGGCTTGAAGACTTCGCGGCGCTCTAGCAAGCCAAGCTCCACCGTCATTGCCCGGCTTGTCCGGGCAATCCATTGCCGCCGCACCCGTTGAGAGATGGATCACCCGGACAAGCCGGGCGATGACGATGAATGGAGAGAGCCGCGCAAGCGGCGAAGACCCTAAAAGCCCCCTTGCTGGGGCCCCTCAAATCCAGCTAGATGCGGCAGCTTCGAGCCCAGAGTTCACCGCCGTGTCCGCCCAATCCATGCCCCATGTTGCCGATGTCGCCTCGCTCAAGGGCATGGCGTTGGGGACGCTCGCCTATTCGCTGTTTGCCGTGCATGACGCGCTGGTCAAGGGCGTGATTTATGACCTGCCGGTGATGCAGATCCTGTTCACGCGTAGCGTGGTGATTGCCGCTCTGTGTCTCATCTTCGGGCGGGGTAAGCTGATCCGCGGGCTGATCGCGTCACCCAACAAATCCATGATGCTGCTGCGGGCCATTCTGACGCTGGCGGCGTGGTGCATGTATTATACGGCGGGGCGCGAATTGCAGCTGGCCGAGATGACGACGCTCTATTATTTCGCACCGGTGCTGACCACGATCCTGGCGGTGATTTTCCTCAAGGAACAGCTGACGCTGGCCCGGGTCGGCGCGGCGGGCATCGGGTTCTTCGGGGTGATCGTCGCTTGCAACCCGGCGGGGCTTGGGCTCAGCCTGCCCGCCATGCTGGTGCTGGCGGCGGCACTCTGCTGGGCCGTGGCCATGATCCTGATGCGGACGATCTCCAAGACCGAAAGTTCGCTGGTGCAGATCTTTTCGCTCAACCTGTTCTATGTGCTGGTGATGGGCGCGGTATCACTGCCCTTCTGGCAGGGCATGAGCACGCCGCAGATCGTCATGGTCGTGGCGACGGGCCTGGTGGGCGGCACGGCGCAATATCTGCTGGTCGATGCCGCGCGGTTGGTGCCGGCCAGCGTGCTGGGGACGGTGGAATATTCGGCGCTGATCTGGAGCTTTGTGTTCGGCTATCTGTTCTGGCGCGAGGAGCCGACGCAGATGGTCTATTACGGCGCGCTGCTGGTGGTGGCGGCAGGGCTGATGCTGGCGTGGAACGAGCGGCGCGGACGACGGGTGGTGGTGGCTTAGGCCCCTATTCGGTAAACCGCACCGCCCCGATATGGGGCAGGTTGCGATTGCGTTGGGCATAGTCGATGCCATAGCCGACAACGAAGCGGTCGGGGATATCGAAACCGACCCAGCGGGCCTTCACATCGGTTTCGCGGCGCGAAGGCTTGTTGAGCAGGGCGCAGACTTCAATACGGCGGGGGTGACGGGTGCCCAGGATGTCGAGCACGTGCCGCAATGTGTGGCCGGTATCGACAATGTCTTCGACCACCAGCACATCGCGGCCTTCGATCTCGCCCCGCAGGTCCTTGAGGATACGCACTTCGCGGCTGGATTCGGTCGAATTGCCGTAGGACGACGCCTCCATGAAATCCACCTCGACCGGCAGGTCCAGCTCGCGCACCAGATCCGCGATGAAGATGAAGGAGCCGCGCAGCAGGCCAACGACGACGAGTTTGTCGGTATCGGCGTAATGGGCGGAAATTTCGCGGGCGAGACCTTCGACGCGGGCGGCAATGGCCTTGGCGGAGATCAGTTCATCGACGACGTAAGCTTTGCCGGTCATGGTGTGTGAATCCCGGTTGCGATGGCGCCACCCTTAGGCAAACGGGGCGGCTTGGGCAATGGCTTTCAGCCGCGCGCCCACTGTGCCGCGAAGGCAGCGGCGTCGAGACGCGGATAGAGCAGGACTTCATCGGGCAGGGCATCGGCGAGGCTGAGGCGAATTTGCGGGTGCAGATCGATAATGCCGCCGACATAGCCGATGGGCAGATGCCCTGCCCGCGCCACCAGCGCATGACCGAGGCGGGCCAGTTCCTTGCCGGCCTGGGTGAGAATATCGAGCGCCAATGCGTCGCCCTTGATGGCGGCGCGGGCGACGGCTTGGGCGAGGGCACCGATGCGACCGCGATCACTGCCATAGATATAGGCGCGGGTGCTGTCCCAATCGCTGCCGCCGATGGCGGTGAAGAGTTCGTCGGCCAGGATTTGAGCTTGGGCTGTGGAGCCGGTTTCGTCGATTCCGCGATAGAGCCGATCCAGCGCGGTGAGAGCAATCCAGGTGCCGGAACCGCCATCGTCGATCAGCAGCCCCCTGCCCCCGACACGGATGATCTGGCCGTCGGCGGTGACATGCAGGCCAATGGAACCGGTGCCGGCGGAGATAAGATGCCCCGCGCCCGGCGCGAAAGCGGCGCGATAGGCCAGTTCCATATCGTCGGTGAGGCGGATTGAACCGGCGGGCAGCGAAAGATGGTCGCCGATCAGGGCGGCGGCTTCGTCGCGGATTTTGTCGCCCAGGCCGGTTATGCCGAGGCAGGCGGCGGAGAGCATTGTTCCAGCGGGCAATGCCGCCGCGATGGATTGCAGTACGGCCACCAGCTTGTCGCGCTCGAGGGGATTGAAGATATGCCCGGTAGCGCCGCCGGCAGAGCCGCGCGTGATTACCGTGCCATCGAGGTCGGCCAGCACGTAGCGCGAGGCAGTGCCGCCGATATCGACGCCGAGAAAGCTCATTGGGCGGCCGCGATAGCGCGAGCGAAACCCTTGGTGATTTCGCGCGGATTGGTGATCATGGTACCCACCACAACGGCATAGGCGCCGGCATCGAGCGCGCGGCGGGCCAATTCGGGCGTGTTGAAACGGCCTTCGGCAACCACGGGGACACTGACGCGGCTGGCCAGCGCTTCGATCAGCGCAAAGTCCGGCAGGTCCGGCTTGGGCTTGGTATATTCGGTGTAGCCCGACAGGGTGGTCGAAATATAAGTCGCGCCCAGCTCGGCGGCGAGCAGGCCTTCCTCCAGCGTCGAGATATCGGCAAAGGCTTCGAGGCCCAGTTTGTCGCGGATATGGCGGATGATCTCTGCCGGCGCATCGCCCTTGCGGGGACGCTGAGTGCAGTCGAAGGCAATGATATCGGCGCCCGCTGCGGCCAGTGCGTCGGCCGCGGCGATGGAGGGGGTGATATAGACCGGCACGTCGGGCGAAAACACCTTGTCGATGCCGATAACCGGCAGGCCTGCCGCCTTGACCGCCGCCACGTCCGCCACGCCATTGGCACGGATGCCCAGGGCACCGCCATCGCGCGCGGCCAGCGCCATGGCGCCCATAAAGGCCGGGCCATGCAGGGGATTGTCGGCCCGCGCCTGGCAGGAAACGATCAGCGAACCTTTGACCAGCTTCATTTGACGGCTCCCGAAGTCATGCCGGAAATGAACTGCTTGGAGAGCACGATATAGATAATGATGATCGGTGCCGCCGACAGAGTCAGGCCCGAGAACAGTACGCCCCAATCGGTGGTGTATTCACCCATGAACGTGGTGAGACCCTGCGGCAGGGTCTTGAGATTATCGCGCTGGATGAACACCAGCGGGAAGAAGAAGTCATTCCAGATCGGCACGACATTCTGAATGCCGGCAATGACCATGGCGGGCCGCACCAAAGGCAGCATGATGGACCACATGATGCGCGCTTCGCTGGCGCCATCCATGCGGGCGGCGTCCTCGAGTTCATTGGGCAGGGTGCGGATAAAGCCGGTGAGGATGAACACCGTCGTGGGCAGGCCCATGGCGGTATAGACGAAGATCAGGCTGAGCTGATTGTTGAGAATCCCGAGATCGCGCATCAGCATGAACAGCGGGATGATGGCCAGCTTGAGCGGCAGGGTCAGCCCCGCCAGGAAGAACATCAGGATGAAGCCGGCGCCCCAGAATTCGTAGCGCGCAATGGCATAGGCGGCCATGGTCCCCAGCGTCAGGATCAGCGCCATGGAGGCGCCGGTGACGATGAAGGAATTGAGCAGGTAGCGCAGGAAATTGGTTTCGTTCCAGATTTTGACGAAGTTCACCACATTGGTGAAATCGGGAATGCCGAAGGGCGACTGGAAAATCTGCGGCGTGGTCTTGAAGGCCGAGAACACCATGATGATGATGGGCATCAGCATGATCACGGTATTGGCGATCAGGATGATCTGGAGCAGACCATCGCGGCCCAGCGTGCCGAGCAGGCCACGGCGGTCGTAATTGATAGTGGCGGTACTCAAATCTGGATCTCCCGGGCCCGCAACCGGACGGTAATGACGCTGGCAATGGCCGCGATGAAGACAAAGATCAGCACGGCCAGGGCGCTACCGAGGCCAAAGTCCTGCTGGCCGGAGGAGACATTGCCGAAGGCGGTGCGATAGAAATAAAGCCCCAAAACGTCGGTCGAGCCATAGGGCGAGCCATCGAGCCCGGCCATGATATAGGGCAGTTCGAACCAGTTGAACGCGCCCACGAACAGCAGGGTGAAGACGATGGTGGCGCTAGGGGCGACCAGCGGCCAGACAATCTTGGTGATCTTGACCCATTCGCTCTGGGTTTCCATGCGGACCGCATCGAGCATTTCGGTGGGAATGCGCTGCATGCCGGCGAGGAAGACGAGCGTCGGAAAGCCCACCATGTGCCAGGCATTGGCAACGATCAGCGCCCAGAGCGCGGTGGAATCCTGCCCCAGCCACGGTTGGGCGATAAAGCCCAGGCCCATGCCGCGCAGGCTGATATTGACCACGCCGAACAGCGGGTGGAGGAACAGCTTGAAGAGATAGCCCACAATAATGGTGGAGAGCACGACGGGCAGGAACACCGCGACGCGGTGGAAACGGGCACCGGGCAATTCGCGCCACAGCGCATAGGCGAGGATAAAGCCCAGCCCGTTTTGCAGCACCATCAGCGCGAAAAACACGATGATATTGTGGGTGAAGGCGTTGCGCGTCCAGCTGGCATAGGGCTCGACAAACAGCACGGTGTGGAAATTGGCAAGGCCGCTGAATTCCCCGCGCAGCAGGCCGTTCCAGTCGAAAAAGGCATAAGCGAAAGCCGCCACGATCGGATAGACGATGAACAGCGCCACAAAGGCCAGCGGCGGCACCAGCAGCGCCGTGATCCAGAGGCCACGTCCAGTCATCCGTAATTGGGGCATTGAATTCTCGCAGTTCGGATGGCGGTGGGCCAAGCGTGAAATATTGGCCCCTCCCCACAGGAGGGAGAGGCCGGATCAATTACTTCTTGAACGGCTCGTACCAAGCGGCCAGGCCGTCGGTGATTGCCTTACCGGCAGCTTCCGGCGTGGTCTGGTCAGCCAGCAGCTTCTGGACTTCCTGCTGCAGCAGCACCGAGCCGGAAGGCTCGCCATAGCGGAAGTGGACCAGCATCAGATACGGGATGGACGACTTGTTCAGCTCGGCGACTTCGGCCAGCAGCGGGTTGTCGAAGGTGACGCCCGGAATGGTCGAGATATTATTGAGGCTATTGGCGAAAGCCTGGCCGAATTCCTGGCTGGCAACGAAGTTGAGGAACTTCAGCGCGGCTTCCTTGTTGGCGCCGTTGGCATTGGCCGCATAGCCGCCATCGTAATAGAGGCCGACCAGCTTTTCGTCCTCGGCAGTCTTGCCGGGGGCGGCGAAGACGCCCAGTTCGAGATCCGGGTTCTGGGTGGCGAAGGTTGCCAGCTCATAGGAGCCGCCGGCGAACATTGCCGCCATGCCCGAGCTGAACAGCTGCTGGGCGGAGGGGTAGTCCAGCCCGATAAAGCCATCGGGGAAATACTGGGTGATGTCCTTGAGCGCGGTCAGCGCCTCGACGAAGCGGGCGTCGGTGAAGTCGGCCTTGCCGGCCATCAGATCGTCGTAGAAGCCCTTGCCCATGATGGACGAGGTCAGATCGAAGACGATGGTTTCGTTCTGCCAGGCAGTCGCGGTGCCATTGGCAAAGGGCATGATGCCCGCGTCCTTGAGTTTTTTCGCGGCGGCAAGCAGCTCGTCCCAGGTCTGGGGTTCGGTGATGCCATTGGCGTCGAAAATGCCCTTGTTATAGACGACCAGCTGGGTCTGGCTGGCAAAGGGCACCGCATAAAGCTTCTGATCCGAGCGCATGGTTTCGGCGGCGAGCGCCGTATCCGCGAAATCGGCCAGAGCCGGGATGGTTTCTGTCGAGAGCGGTTCGAGATAGCCGGCCGAGGCGACGTTTTCCATGCCGCCATAGGCGCGCACCATCATCAGGTCGGGACCGGTGCCACCGGCAAGTGCGGTGGAGAGGATGGTGTTGTAATTGGCCGCTTCGAAGGTTTCGAAGGTGACGGTAATGCCCGGATTGGCAGCCTCGAACGTGTCGATGAACTGCTCATATTGGGCGCGGTCTTCCTGGCGCCAGCTCCAGAATGTCAGGTCCTGGGCCATGGCGGGCAGTGCGATTAGCAGTGCTCCCAGGCCCGCTGTGATACGGATTGCAGTCTTGTTCATAGTTCCCTCCTTGAATGTCGTCGCTAAACTGTCAGCCGCCGTCCATCCGCGGCGGAAAAGAAGTGTACCTGGGCTGGGTCGACCGAGATGGTCACCGCCTCGTCGGGCACGTAGAGATCGTTGGGTTCAGTGCGCACGCTGACCAGCGTGCCATCGGCGAGGCGCGCATAGACATAGGCGTTGTCACCCAGATATTCGGCATAGACGACGCTGGCGGCAAAGCCCTCGCCGGACCCGCGCATCAGCTTGAGCGCATCGGGCCGCACGCCGAGCTTGAAGGCGGTTTCGCCGGCGGGAGCCGCCATCGACACCGCGCCGCCATCGGCAATGCCGACCTTGCCGCCTTGGGCCGTAACATCGATCAGCGCCATTTTTGGCGAGCCGATAAAGGTGCCCACAAAGGTATTGGCCGGGGTTTCGAACAATTGGCGCGGGCTGCCGACCTGTTCGATCCGCCCGCGATTCATCACCACGATCTTGTCGGCGAGGGTCATGGCCTCGACCTGGTCATGGGTGACGTAAATGGTGGTGCCGCCGATATCGCGGTGCAGCTTGGCGATTTCGAGCCGCACTTCCGAGCGGAGGGCCGCGTCGAGATTGCTCAAAGGCTCGTCGAGCAGCAGGACTTCGGGCTTGCGCACCAGCGCCCGGCCGATGGCGACGCGCTGGCGCTGGCCGCCCGAAAGTTCGCGCGGCTTGCGCTGCAGCAGCTCGTTGAGGCGCAGCATGCGGGCGGCTTCGGCAATGCGGGCCTCCACCTCGGCCTTGTCGAGCCCCATGAGGCGGGCGCCGAAGGCCATGTTCTCATAGACGTCCATATGCGGATAAAGTGCGTAGGACTGGAACACCATGGCAATGCCGCGCTTGGAGGGCGGCACGTCGTTCATGCGCTTTTCATTGAGGGTGAATTCGCCGTCGCTGATCGGATCGAGCCCGGCGATCAGGCGCAGCAAAGTGGACTTGCCGCAACCGGACGGGCCGACGAACACCACGAATTCGCGGTCGCCAATATCGAGATCGATGCCATGCAAGACCTCGGTTGCCTTGAAGCGCTTTTTGATGCCGCGCAGCGACAACCGTGCCATATATCCTCACCCGGTCTGTACAAGACCACTTGAAAGCCAATTCAATACCAATATCATTCACCAGCCGGTGAAATGTGTAAAGCAAAAATCGCCGGACTATGCACAGCCGAACGGCGTTCCGACAAAAAGGTTATTCCATGAGCACCACAGAATCCGCCTCCCCGCGTTTTGCCGGTATCGAGGATTGGGGCAGTAGCGACCTGGTGCTTGGCATCCTCGAAGGGCAGTTCGCCGCCATCGCCGCTGTGCAGGCCGCCGCGCCCGCTTTGGCCGAAGCGATCGATCGGGGTGCCGAGCGCTTGGCCAAGGGCGGAAGGCTGATCTATATGGGCGCGGGCACGTCGGGCCGCATCGCCACGCAGGACGCCGCCGAATTGCCGCCCACCTTCAACTGGCCTTATGAGCGCGCCCTCTCGCTGATGGCCGGCGGCTCGACCGCACTGACGCTGGCAGCCGAAGGGGCCGAGGACAGCGAAGAACTAGCGCAGGCGGATCTCGACAGGGTGCAGGTTGGCCCCAATGACGTGGTGCTTGGCCTCGCCGCCAGCGGCCGCACGCCTTACGCCATTGCGGGGCTGGTGCATGCCCGCAAGGCCGGGGCACTGACCATCGGCATTTTCAACAATCCCGGCGGCAAGCTGGGCGAGGTCGCCGACATTGCCGTGCTGCTGGCGACCGGCAGCGAGTTCCTCGCCGGTTCGACCCGCATGAAAGCCGGCACGGCGCAGAAGGCGGCGCTCAACTGTATTTCGACCGGCGTGATGATCAAGCTGGGCTTTGTCTATCGCGGCATGATGGTGGAGATGAAGCCCACCAATGTGAAGCTGGTGGACCGTGCGGCCAAGATGGTCGCGGCATTGACCGGGGCGGATTATGACACCGCGCGGCAGACGCTGGATATTGCCGATGGCAGCATCAAGCTGGCGACGGTGATGTTGGAAAAGGGCGTCGATGTGCTGGCGGCGGGCAAGGCGCTTGAGGCCGCTGGTGGGAATTTGCGGAAGGCGTTGGAATAGGGGTTGGATCGCACAACCAGCACAGAACGGTCCCTCCCCCTATCAGGGGGAGGTTAGGTGGGGGTATCGAGAGCCCCGATATTCGGGCCTCCGCCCCCCTCCCTTGATCCCCCCCGCGAGGGGGGGTGTCGACTGCGATATTATGCGACCGCCTGATTGGTGGCCGCGCGGCGCTGGGTTACCGACTCGGCCAATGCTTGCAGCGCTGTGACCGTGGTGTCCCAATCGATGCAGCCATCGGTGATGGACTGGCCGTAGGTCAGTGGTTGGCCGGGGACGAGGTCCTGGCGGCCGGCGACGATGTTGCTCTCGATCATGACGCCGATGATGCGGCGGTCGCCGGCGGCGAGTTGGTGGCCGATATCGGCCAGGACCAGGGGCTGGTTTTCCGGCTTTTTGGACGAGTTGGCGTGGCTGGCGTCGATCATGATGGTGGCGGGCACGCCGGCTTTGGCGGCGGCCTTGGCTGATGCTTCGACATTGGCGGCGTCGTAGTTCGGCACCTTGCCGCCGCGCAGGATGACGTGGCAGTCCTCATTGCCGGTGGTCGAGGCTATGGCGGAGCGGCCAGTTTTGGTCACGGCCATGAAATGGTGCGGCTGGCTGGCGGATTTGACCGCGTCGAGGGCGATCTGCAGATTGCCGTCGGTGCCATTCTTGAAGCCGACCGGGCAGGACAGGCCCGAGGCCAGCTCGCGGTGGATCTGGCTTTCGGTGGTGCGGGCGCCGATAGCGGCCCAGCTGACGAGATCCGCAATGTATTGGGGCGTCGTCATGTCGAGGAATTCGCAGGCGGCGGGCAGGCCGAGGTTGTTGATGTCGAGCAGCAGGGCGCGCGCGGTGTGCAGCCCGGTGTCGATGTCGAAGGTGCCGTCGAGATTGGGGTCGTTGATCAAGCCCTTCCAACCGACAGTGGTGCGGGGCTTTTCAAAGTAGACACGCATGATGATCTCAAGCCGGTCGCCAAGGGTTTCGCGCAGCGCCACGAGTCGCTGCGCGTAATCCATGGCGGCCTGGGTGTCGTGGATCGAGCAGGGGCCGACCACGACGGCGAGACGATCGTCTTGGCCGGCCAGAATATTATGCAGATCATGGCGGGCGCTGATGACGGTGCGCGTGGCCGCGTCGGTGCGCGGATGCTGGCGCATCACCTCGATGGGGGTGGTCAGCTCGGTGATGGAATTGATCCGCAGATCATCGGTGGTCTTGAGCATTTGTCGGTTCCTCGGTGTGTCTTGCTCGACAGCGGCCAACAAAAAAGCCGCCTCGTGGGTCGGGCGGCTGGCTTCGGGTTTGGTCGTCTCTTGGTGAGATTAGATCAAGCGCACAATAGCCTCCGCCGGGAGCGGATAGCTAAAATACCAAAACGAGATGGTTGCGACGGAGATCATGGGAGGAGATGTAGCGCGGGATTTGGGCTTTGTCGACTCTGACTTTGGGATGAGAAGATGTTCGGGGTTCACCCCGGCATATCGAAGCCATGCAGTTGCTGGATGGTGATTTCGCCTTCCCACTGGGGCCAATGCTGGCGGTGAAGGTCGGCGAAGCGCTGGGCCCAAGAGACGATCTGGGCCTCGGTGGGCAGGTCGTAGATGGCGTAGCCGCCGATGAGTTCCTTGGTTTCGGCGAAGGGACCGTCGGTGATGAGCTGGCTGCGGCGGACCCTAACGGTGGCGGTATCGGACATGCCGCCGGTTTCCACCAAGGCGGCACCGGCTTCCATGCCCAGCGCGATGATCGCCTGCGTCAAGGCGGGCGGTGGTGGGCCGGCTTCGGCGGCATTGGTGGTGTGGACGAAGGTGATGAACTTCATAGGTCTTCTCCGGTGCGTTCATCGTTGCGACGAATGACGGCGGCCGGTTTCGACAGTCTGCTGCCACGCGCAATATGTATTTCTGCGGCTGGAACGCAGATCATCCGCGATTGAAGTGATCGTAGATCAGCTGCGCCATGGCGTTGGAAATGCCGGGGACGGCTTCGAGATCGAGGAGGCTGGCGCGGCCGACGGCTTTGGCGGAGCCAAAATGGTTGAGGAGAGCGCGTTTGCGGGTGGGGCCGATGCCTTCGATTTCGTCGAGCGGGTTCTTGATCTGGGCCTTGCTGCGCTTGGCGCGGTGGGTGCCGATGGCGAAGCGGTGGGCTTCGTCGCGCAGGCGCTGGACGTAGTAGAGGACCGGATCGCGATGGGGGAGCATGAAGGCTTCGCGCCCTTCCATGAAGAATTTTTCGCGGCCGGCATCGCGTTCCTCGCCCTTGGCGATGCCGATAAAGGTCACGTCCTTGGGCAGGTTGAGCTGGGCGATCACCTCGCGCACGGCATTGAGCTGGCCGGCGCCGCCATCGATGAAGACGACATCGGGCCAATCGGGCATGCCGCTATCTTCGACCTCGTCGGCTTCAGCATCGCTTTCATTCGCGAGGCGGGTGAAGCGGCGGGTCAGCACTTCGCGCATCATGCCGAAATCGTCGCCGGCGGCGATGTCGGATTTGATGTTGAAGGTGCGGTAGTGCTTTTTGGAAAAGCCTTCCTCGCCGGCCACGACCATGGCGCCGATCGCATTGGTGCCCGAGATGTGGGAATTGTCGTAGATTTCGATGCGGCGGGGTGGCTCGTCGAGGCCGAAGCAATTGGCGACGCCTTCAAGCAGGGTGCGGTTGGTGGCGCCTTCGGCGAGCTGGCGGCCCAAAGCTTCGCGGGCATTGTTGAGGGCGTGATTGACCAGGTCGCGCTTTTCGCCGCGCTTGGGTTGTTCGATATAGACCCGGCGGCCGGCGCGGGTGGAAAGCGCTTCTTCCATGACGGCGGGTTCGGCCAGCTCGTGGCTGATCAGGACGAGGCGGGCCGGGGTGCGGTTTTCGTAGAACTGGCCGATAAAGGCTTCGAGCACTTCGGCGTCGGAAAGGGTGGCGTCAGCGCGGGGGCGATAGGGGTAATTGCCCCAGTTCTGGAAGGCGCGGAAGAAGAAGACCTGCACGCAGAATTGGCCGCCTTCGTGATGGATGGCGAAGACGTCGGCTTCCTCGACGGTCTTGGCGGTGCCGTCGCCCTGGCTCTGGATCAAGGCGAGGGCGGATAGGCGGTCGCGGATCAGGGCGGCGCGCTCGAAATCGAGCTGTTCGGCGGCCTGGTTCATGTCGGCCTGCAGATGGTTGCGCACGGCGCTGGACTTGCCGGAGAGGAATTGGCGGGCGTCCTCGACCAGCTCGCCATAGCCCTCAAGGCTGATTTCGCGGGTGCAGGGGGCGGCGCAGCGCTTGATCTGGAATTGCAGGCACGGGCGGGTGCGGGCGGCGTAGAAGCTGTCCGAGCAATTGCGCAGGAGGAAGGCTTTTTGCAGGCTGGCAATGGTGCGGCCGACGGCGGTGGCCGAGGCGAAGGGGCCGAAATAATGCCCTTTGCGGCGGCGGGTGCCGCGATGCTTGGTCAGCTCGGGCGCCTCGTGATCGGTGGCGATCAGGATATAGGGGAAGCTCTTGTCGTCGCGCAGCAGCACGTTGAAGCGCGGCTTGAGCCGCTTGATCATATTGGCTTCGAGCAGCAGCGCTTCGGACTCGGTCTCGGTGCGCACGAATTCCATGGTCACGGTGGAAGCGATCATGCGTTGCAGGCGCACTTCGAGCGCTTCGGGCCGGGTGTAATTGGTGACGCGGGCTTTGAGATTGCGGGCCTTGCCCACATACATGACCTCGCCTTCCGCATCGAGCATGCGGTAGACGCCGGGGGCAGCGGGCAGGGTACGCACGAAAGCGCGGATGACTTCGTGGCCGCTGGGTGGGGGCGTGGTGGCGATGTCGTCGGTCATGATCGTGGGGTCGGCCGGCGATGGGCCGGAAATTCGAGGTGTTCGCCGCCATCAAGGGCAAGCATCTGCCCGGTCATGCTGGCCAGGCCCAGAATGGCCATGACGCCCTGGGCAATGCCATTGGCATCGGCAGCCGTTTGCAGGGGCAGTTCGGCGCGGCGCTGGTCGAACTTGTCCTGGGGAATGGCGGGCGGGGCGACGGCGGGGCCGGGCGCCACGGCATTGACGCGGATAGCGGGGGCCAGCGACTGGGCCAGGGTGCGCGTCATGGTCCAGAGCACGGATTTGCTGAGGGTATAGCTGAAATAGGCGGGGGAGAGATCGAGCACGCGTTCATCGATGATGTTGATGATATTGCCGGATACGCCTGCGGGCAGTTGCGCGGCGAAATCGCGCGACAGGAAGGCGGGCGCCTCAGCATGAATGGCGAAATGGGCATCCCACAGCGCCTCGTCAAGGTCGCGGGCGCTGTCGCGCTCATAGATCGAGGCATTGTTGATCAGCGTGGTCAGCGGGCCGAAAGGGCGGGCGGCGTCCGCCACCAGATGCGCGCGCTGGCTGCGATCGGCCAGATCGGCCTGGATGGCCATGGCCCGCCCACCCCCCGACTCGATTTGTGCGACGACTCGCTGGGCGCCATCGGCATTGCGCCGATAATGAGCGATGACGGCATAGCCGGACTGCGCCAGGGCCAGTGCGATGGCGGCGCCAATGCGTTCGCCCGCGCCGGTGACCAGGGCAACGGGAACATGCGGCGATGGGGGTGTGAAATTGCTCATTGGGGCCGGATTCGGTGCTTTTGGGGGACCATAGGCCGCTTTGGGCGGGCACATCAATCTCCGCGTACAAGGGGGAAAGCGCTCATATTGGTTGGCTCTAATCGCGCAGTCATACTGACAGGATTAGACAGTAGGCTTGTCTTTTTGTTGCACAACGAACAGCAGTAGATTGTTGATTGTCCGTGGGGCGGAGGGCTCGCACGGCGTATAGGAGAGGGACACTATGGAAGTCATCGTACCTATTCTCGTGCAACTGATCGCCGGTGGGGCCGGCGGCAATGTGATCGGCCAGATCGTCAAAAGCCTCAATCTCGGACCGACCGGCAATACCATTGCCGGCGCCGTCGGTGGTGTGGCCGGCACCTGGCTTGCAAGCCTCATTCCGGGGCTGAGCGGGCTGGTTGGCGGCGCGACCGCCGCGGCAGCGACCGGGGCCGCGACAGGCGGGCTCGATATCGGTGCCCTGGTTGGCCAGGGCGCAACGGGCCTGGTCGGCGGCGGCATCCTGACCGCCATTGCCGGCATGGTCAAATCGGCTACTGCCAAGAGCTAAGCAATTCGATAGTGCTTGCGCTCCGGCCAGCGAGTCGGAGCGCAACTCAGGTTGCTCAGGCAATCCAAATTACCGTCAGCGACCCCATTCATGTCCGTTACTGCCCTTGACGGGCGCAGCAATCTCGTCGGCCGCGCCATTTTCCTCACCCTCGTGACCATTGCCGTATTCGGCGTGCAGGACGCGATCTCCAAAATCCTGGTGCAGGACTATTCGAGCTTTCAGATCACCATGATGCGCTATTGGGGCTTTGCCGTCTTTGCGCTGGTGATGGTGATGCGGCAAGCGCCGCTGCGGCAGGCATTCCGCTCCAAGGTACCGGCATGGCAGGTGCTGCGCGGATTGTTGCTGATGGCCGATATCTGGCTGTTTGCCCTGGCGCTGCGCACCGTGCCGCTGGGCGAATTGCAAGCCATCACCGTGATCTATCCGCTATTGGTCACGCTGTTCGCCATTCCCATTCTGGGCGAAAAGGTTGGCATCTTCCGGTTTGTTGCCGTCGGGGTCGGCTTTGCCGGTGCACTGGTCATCGTGCGGCCCGGCGGTTTGCCGCTCGATTGGGGCGTGCTGTTCGCTTTGGCGTCGGCGACGCTTTATGCGCTCTATATCGTCATTACCCGCAAAGTCAGCGCGCACGACAGCGCCGCCACCAGCATGACCTATGCCGCGGTGGTTGGGCTCGTATTGTCCGGTCTTGTCGGCTGTTTCTTCTGGCAGCCGATGGGGTGGGCCGATTTTGCGCTGGTCGTCGTGGTCATGGCCACCACCTGCGCCGGCCATGGGCTGATGACCTATGCCTTGACGATGGCGCCGGCCAGCGTCTTGCAGCCCTTCAACTACTTCTCGCTGCCCTGGGCGATCGTGCTCAGCGCCCTGGTCTTCGGGCACTGGATCGACGGCATTTCGCTGATCGGGGCGGGGATCATCGTGGTGGCGGGGCTGGTGGTCATGGCGCGGGAGCGGATGCGCAAGGTGGCCGTGCCGGCCGAGGCGAGCCTGCCGGGCCACGAATGAGAAACGCCGCCCCGGAGGGCGGCGTTATTGTTGTTGGGGCTAGTTGCCCATGCAGACATAACCGTTGGGGCCGTTGAAGCAGACGCTGCCGCCACCCGGATTACCGGGATAGATGGGCTGCGGACGCGGTGGGCGGCCATCCCAACCACCACCCCAATGGGGCGGGCGCGGGCGGTCCCAGCCACCACCCCAGTGGGGCGGACGCGGGGGACGCGGGTTCCAGGTCGGCGGGGGCGGAGGCGGACGGTTCCAGCCATTGTCCCAACCGCCGCCATTGCCGCCGGCGCTCAGATAATTGGCGGAAACCCAGCCATCGGGGCCGCGCTTCTCGATATAGCACCAGCTGCCGCGGCACTGCTGCACGTCAACCTGTTCGCCACGGCGCAGTGTATCGACCACGCCATAGCCGGTGCCGGGGCCGGACCGCACATTGACATTGCTGGTGACATAGGCCGGGGCAGCCATAGCGGCCGTAGCGGTTGCAAGCACTGCAAAAGCCGCCAGTCCGCCAGCGATGAGTTTGGTTCTCAAAGCCATTGTTGAACTCCTTTCCCTGTTAAGCACCTCTGTGCCTGTGAGTGCATAAAACACCATTGGCGATGAACTGGAGCTGAATGGGTTGGTCATGTTGGGGGAGGGGAAACGCCGGGGCAGCGATCTCGTTGCGGGAGGGATTTTGGCTGTCGTTGGTTGATGGGGCGGGCATCGGAGTACCCCCTCCTAGCCT
>UCAU01000004.1:0-46474 GCA_900470445.1 Hyphomicrobiales bacterium
GTTTGAGAACTCAGGGAACCGGGCTCTCCAAGCAAACGGAGGTTCCCGCTTTCGCGGGAATGACACCTTGGGGTTGAGGACGTCCGGCGGCCCCACGCACATGTCAAAGCCCCAAAAACAAAAACGCCGCCCCGAAGGACGGCGTTTTCAAATTCTGCGTTGCAGCTCTTAGCTGCGAACGTTGGCTGCGCTCGGACGGACCGGAGCGCCGGGGCGCGTCGTGGTCGGAGCGGGCAGGCCGCCTTCGCGCTGGGCGCGCTTGCGAGCCAGCTTGCGGGCGCGGCGCACGGCCTCGGCCTTCTGGCGAGCCTTCTTCTCAGAGGGCTTCTCGTAGTAGTTGCGCAGCTTCATTTCACGGAAGACGCCTTCGCGCTGCAGCTTTTTCTTCAGCGCGCGCAGCGCCTGATCAACGTTATTATCGCGAACGACTACTTGCAAAGGTCAACCGCCCTTTCGAAGCTTGGACAATGTGTTTGGATGGAAGCAGCGGGGCCAAAACAACCACGCCGCCGACCAGCAGAGCCAGTCACCGTGGGTGGGTCTATAGCCCAAGCTCGGGGGCTTGTCCACTGTCACGCTCAGAAAAACCGCGCAAACCCGTGTCCGGGCTTGCTCCCGCCACCTGGCCGGCGCAGTTTTGAGAGCAAATCCAGAATAATGGAGATCAGAATGACCCGCAATCTCGTGCTGCTGCCCGGTCTGTTATGCGATAGCCGGCTGTGGCGCGACCCATTGGCGGCGATGGGCGAGGCGGTTTCCCCGATGGTCGCCGACCTGACACAGGACGATTCCATCGCTGCCATGGCCGCCCGCACTCTGGCCAAAGCCCCGGAAAGCTTCGCTTTGGCGGGCCTCTCCATGGGTGGTTATGTGGCGCTCGAGATCATGCGGCAGGCGCCCGAGCGCGTCACCCATCTGGCTTTGCTCGACACCAGCGCCCGCCCCGATGACGAAGAACGCCGCGCCAAGCGCCGGGCGGGGATCGAGAGCATCAAGCTGGGCAAGTTCATCGGCGTGTCGCGGGCGCTGCTGGCGTCGCTGCTGACGCCAGAGCATCAGGGTACGCCGCTGGCCGATGAAGTGCAGGCGATGTCGGAGCGCGTTGGGCAGGAGGCTTATATAAGCCAGCAGACGGCGATTCTCGGTAGAGTCGATTCCCGCCCGAGTCTGGGGGCGATCACCGTGCCGACGCTGGTGGGCGTGGGCGAGGCGGATGTGCTGACACCACGCGCCATGGCCGAGGAAATGGCGGCCGGGATTGCTGGGGCGGAGCTGGTGGTGTTTCCCGATAGCGCGCATTTGCCGACGATGGAGAACCCGGCCGCGGTGGCGGTGGCGCTGCGGAATTGGCTCGCCAGGTAGCGTCTACCCCCGCACAATCCTGTTCACATGCCCCATCTTCCGCCCCGGTCGGATGTCCGTCTTGCCGTACAAATGCGGCTGCGTATTCCCATCGATCCCGCTGGGCACGATAGAAACTTCGTCCCCCACCAGGTTTTCCATCACCACGTCAGCCAGGCGCGCCGGGTCGCCCAGCGGCCAGCCCAGGATCGCCCGGATGTGCTGCTCGAACTGGTCGGTGAGGCACACAGCCTCCGTCCAGTGCCCCGAATTGTGTACGCGCGGGGCAATCTCATTGACCATTAGCGTGGGCCGCTCGCCCTGCACGACGAAGAACTCGACCCCGAGCACGCCGACATAATCGAGGGCCACCACGATCACCTTGGCCAGCATGGCGGCGTGCTTTTCCAGCCCGGGCGCAATGTCGGCCGGCACGGTACTGGTGAAAAGGATATGATGGCGGTGCACATTTTCGGCGGCGTCGAAGCTTCTGACCTCGCCGCCCAGATTGCGCGCCACGACCACCGAGATTTCCTTCTCGAAGGGCACGAAGGCTTCGAGCACCAGCGGCTTGGGCTCGAGCGCGGCAAAAGCCTCTGCGGCCTCGCCCCGTTCGCGGATGACCCGCTGCCCCTTGCCGTCATAGCCAAGCCGCGTGGTCTTGAGCACGGCGGGTAAGCCGAGGGCCTCGATTGCGGCTTCGAGCTCCGCCAGCGTCTCGACAGCGCGATGCGGCGCCACGGGGATGTTCTTGCTGGCCAGAAAGCCCTTTTCCGCCAGCCGGTCCTGCGAGATGGCCAATGCCTTGGCGCCGGGCCGCAGCGGCCTGCGCGCAGCGAGGAATTCGGCGGTGGCAGCCGGCACATTCTCGAATTCATAGGTGATGACATCGACCGCATCGGCAAAGGCGGCCAGCGCCGCTTCGTCGTCATAGGCGGCCACTGTCTTGTGTGGGGTCACCTCGAAAGCGGGGCTATTGGCATCGGGGCAATAGATATGAGTGCGCATGCCCAATTTGCTGGCTGCCAGCGAGAGCATGCGGCCCAGTTGCCCGCCCCCCAGAATGCCGATCATGCTGCCGGGGGGCAGGGCGGAGAGGTCAGGGGCCACGAAATTACTCGGTGTCGGAGGGGAAAAGGGGCACGCGCGCGCTTTGCTGAGCCCGGTAATGGTCGAGCCGGTCGGCCAGGTCCTCATCGGACAAAGCCAGGACGGCAGCGGCCAGCAGCGCCGCATTGATGGCGCCGGGTTCGCCAATGGCCAGCGTGCCCACCGGAATGCCACCGGGCATCTGCACGATGGAGAGCAGACTATCCTGCCCGTTCAGCGCCTTGGACTTGACCGGCACGCCAAACACCGGCAGTGGCGTCATGGCGGCGATCATGCCGGGAAGATGGGCCGACCCACCGGCGCCGGCGATGATGATCTTGAACCCTTCGGCGCGGGCATTGGTGGCAAATTCCACCATGCGCTCGGGCGTGCGATGCGCCGAGACGATGCGCGCCTCATATTCGATTTCGAGGGTTTCGAGGGTTTCGGCGGCAAGCCGCATGGTGGGCCAGTCGGACTGGCTGCCCATGACGATGGCAACGGAAGGCTTGGTGAGCAAAGGCCTGATCCCTATCGGTCGTTGCAAAACGGGGAATTAGCCCAATTGCCGCCACAAAACAAGCGCGGCGAAGCCTCAGGCGATGATGTCGGGCAGCAAAATATTCTCGAGCTGGACGATGCGATCCTTGAGCTGAAGTTTGCGCTTTTTCAGCCGCTGCAGCAGCATTCGATCGGCCACATGGGATTGAGTCAGCGTATCGATCGCCGCATTGAGATCGGAGTGTTCCTGGCGTTTTGTGGCCAGCTCCAGCCCAAGATTGGCTTCCTGCTCTCTGGTTAATGGCAACATCGAATTTAATGCTTCCCCGGCCCTCAACCCTCACCCTTGGTTAACCGATCACAATAGGTTTTGCACCAGATTTCCAAAGGTCAGCGGAAGGTGGTCGACAAAGCGTGAATTATTTGTGACCATCGGGATGTCCACCAAGCTTCAAGGAGTTGTTATGACGACTGAAGGCCATGTTGCGGCGCTGGAACGGCGCCACCAGGAGTTGGATCGCCAGATCCAGGCCGAGATCAAAAGCACACGGTATGACGAGATGGCGATCAGCGCACTCAAGCGCAAAAAACTCGAAGTGAAGGACGAATTGTACAAATACGCGGCGAGTTCACAGTAAAGCGGCGTTGTTCCTCAAACAGGAACGGAAGGGGTCACAGCACACGGCTGCGGCCCTTTTTTGTTGGCCAGAGAACACACATGCTTATTGAGGCCAATGAAGGCGACTTTGCCGCGCTGATGGCGGGCAAAGCTCCACAAAATCTGCGCCTTGCTGCCGATGTGGAACTGGCGCCGCCGCCGGTGCTCGACATGTTGGCGGGGCTGGCCCAGACCATCCGCGACCAGTTCGCGCCGTCCGCCTGGATGATCGTGGCAGAGGGCGAGATTGTGGGCCTCACCTCGATCACCCGCATGCCCGAGAATGGACAAATCCATATCGGCTACGGCATCGCCTCAGCGCGCCAAAGGCGGGGGCACGCCACCGGTGCCGTCGCAGCCCTGCTGGCCTGGGCCGCCACGGACGAGCGCGTCACTAGCGTCTCCGCCGAAACCGGGCTGGACAATATTGCGTCTCAGCGCGTGCTGGAGCGCAATGGCTTTAGCCGCACCGGCGAGCGCTACGATCCCGAAGATGGTCCGCTGATCTGCTGGCGGGCTGATCTAGCCTGACAAGAGGGCCGGGTGTCTATGCGCCTGGCCTTTTCGCTAGGCCCCGCCAAACAGCCCCGTCGCGCCCTTCCAGATGATGTAGAGCGACAGGATGAAGACCAGCCAATAGGCAATGCGGTAGAACCAGACCATGGAGATACGGCGCACCAGCCAGACCCCGATGAGTACGCCGGCAAGACCGACGGGAATCAACGAGGCTGAGAGCGTCAGATTGTGCAGGTTCAGCTGGCCCAGGAAGAAATAGGGCACCAGCTTGGCCGTGTTGACGATGGCGAAGAACACCGCCGTGGTGCCGGCATAGATAGCGGGCGACAGGCGCTGGGGCAGCACATAGATCTGGAATGGGGGGCCGCCGGTATGGCTGATAAAGCTGGTGAAGCCGGCAAAGCCGCCCCAGAAAACGCCCCAAGGCTTTGACGGGTGCAGCCCTTCGAGCTTCTTGCGCAGGGGCAGGATGGCATCGAGGATGAACAGCAGCGTCACGACGCCCACAAACAGCAGCACGGCATCGTCGGAGACAAAGGACCACAGCACCCAGCCCGCAATGGTGCCGATGGCCGCGCCGGGCAGCATGATGCGGATGATGCGCCAGTCCACTTCCTTGCGATAGGTCCAGACGGCGATGATATCCATGGCCAGCAGCACCGGCAGCATCATGCCCGCGGCATCACGGGCCGGCATGACCAGGCTCAGTAGCGGCACGCCGACCATGCCCAGACTGCCCAAGAGACCAGCCTTGGAGAGGCCAACGATCAGCACCGCGATCGCGGCGATCGTGACGAAATAGGGATCGAACATTTGGGGCATTCCGGCAGGTGGGAGGAGGCGGTAGGTCTCAATGGCTAGCGCGCTATTCGCCCCGTGGCGAGTCCTTCTTGTCGAACGGAGCGGGTGGCTCGTCGCCTTCCATGGTTTCGTTGAGCAGGCTCATGGATTGGCGCACCATGCCGACATAGGCGTCCTCGTCCTCGCGTACGGCGAAGGAATCAGTCAGCAATTGATTGTCGTGTCGCTCGAAGGCCTGTGCCATGTGGTGGGCATCGATCGGCGCCACCCCCAATTGTACCAGCACTTTGGCGCCGAGACTAATGGCCGACAGGAACGTCTCGCGTTCGAAAACTTCCACCCCCATGGCCATCAATTCATGCGCATGGCCCCGATCGATAGCGCGGGCGGCAATGGTCACATCGGGGAAATGCCGCCGCACCTTGCGGGCAATGTCCAAAATCCGATCGGCCCCACCCACCGCCACGACGACCAGCTCGGCCTGGCCGACGCCGGCAGCATGCAGCAGATCAAGCCGCGAGCCATCGCCGTAAAATACCTTGACGCCGAATTTGCGCACCAGGTCGATCTGGGCCGGATCGTCATCGATCAGGGTGGTCTCAAACCCTTGGGCGCGCAGCATGCGGGTGATGATCTGACCGAAGCGGCCATAGCCCAGCACGACGATCTTGCGATGCTCGGTAATGTCATCGCTGTCGCGGGTATTGCGTGCATCGAGCCGAGGCGCCACCAGCCGGTCGAAAGCCAATAGAAGCAGCGGCGTGGTCGCCATGGACAGCGCCACCGCCACTGCCAGCAGGCCATGATCCTCGGCGCTCAAGGCTCCGGCGCTCTGGGCAAATTGCAGGATGACGAAGGCGAATTCTCCTGCTTGGCTCAAGAGGATTGCCAGCAGCAGCCGATCGGCCAGATGCATGCGGAACAGGCTGGCGAGCCCAAACATCACAGCGATCTTGACCCCGACAAAGCCGCCTACCAGCGCCAGCAGCCGCAGCGGCTCGGACCACAGCACCGAAAAGGCGATGGACATGCCCACCGAGATGAAGAACAGTCCCAGCAGCAGGCCTTTGAATGGCTCGAGATTGCTTTCGAGCTCATGGCGATATTCGCTATCGGCCAGCAGCACGCCGCCGATAAAGGCGCCCAGAGCAGGGGACAGACCTTCAAGCTGGGTCAGCAGCGCGGCGCCAAACACGATGGCCAATCCCAGAGCGGTAAACGCCTCGCGTACTCCAGTGCGCGCCACATAGCCCAGTATCGGGCGCACCAAATAGCGCCCCGCGACGATGGCGCCGATAAAGGCGCCAATCAGGATCAGCGGGGTCACCCAATCGAGGGGGTCGGCAATGGCTTGCACCGCGTGGTCCAGTTCCACATGCACGGCGTGCCGGCTGCCCGACACGGCCAGCAGCGGAATGGCCGCCAAGATGGGAATGACGGCGACGTCCTGCACCAGCAGCACGGCCAGACTCGCCCGCCCCGCATCGGTGCGGGTGATGTCGCGTTGCTGGGCCGACTGGATGGCTATGGCCGTGGAGGACATGGACAGTGCCAGCCCGATAATGATGGCGGTGTTGAGCGTGAAGCCTGCCACCAGCAAGGCCAGGGCCAGAATCACCGTGGTGATGACCAATTGCGTCACCCCCAGGCCCAAAACCTTGTGCCGCATGCGCCAGACTTCGGAGGGCTGCAGATCAAGCCCGATCAGGAACAGCATCATGACGATGCCGAATTCGGCAATCTGGCGGATCAGTTCGCTATCGGAGACCAGTCCCAGCCCATAAGGACCGATCAGAATGCCGGCGGCGAGATAGCCCAGCACCGTGCCCAGCCCCAGCGCCTTGGCCAGCGGCGCGAGCGCGACACTGGCAGCCAGCAGAACGAAAATGGCCAGCAAGATGTTGTTTTCCAACGACCGGGATCTCTCACAAAGCAGCGCCGGCAAATCATGGGACGGGGAAGTGGCGCTGTCGAGGTATTGTCACTGGTGACGTGAATTTGAGGCATCGGGTTTTGCATGCCATGTCCCAACAAACCACCGTGTCATTCCGGCCTGCGCCGGAATGACATTGAGGGGTGATCGGTCTGGTGGGCAACTCGTACAGCCCCAAAAACAAAGACCCCCGCGCGCGGGGGTCTCATTCTCATCAAACCTGAAGCCCAAACCGGCCTTAATTATCCGTATCGCTCTTGAGCGACTTGAGCTTGGCGAAGACGGAATCCGCGTCGAACTCTTCCTGGGCCGGGCTGTGATGGGGGCGGTGGTCGCCTTCGGCATATTCGCCGTCTTCGGCCGGTGCATTGCTGCGGCTGCCGGAGCGGGCCATGGCTTCCTCGGCCGTCATCAGGGTGGTGCCCTCATCGGCTTCATCCACGCCAGGGCCGCCCTTGGAGGCGCGCTTGACTTCAAGATCGAGGTCGATCTGGCTGCACAGACCCAGGGTAACCGGGTCCATGGCGGTGAGGTTGGCGGCGTTCCAGTGGGTCGATTCGCGCACCGACTCGATGGTCGATTTGGTCGTGCCGACAAGACGCATGATCTGCGCGTCCTTGAGCTCGGGATGGTTGCGAACCAGCCATTTGATGGCATTGGGGCGTTCGTTGCGGCGCGAAATCGGGGTGTAGCGCGGGCCCTTGCGCTTGGCCGCGGCGACACGCACCTTGGGTTCGCTGAGCTTCAAGCGATAATTGGGATCGGCCTCGGCCTTTTCGATTTCCTCGCGCGTCAGCTGGCCGTTCTGGATCGGGTTCACACCCATGATCCCGCCTGCGACGTCACCGTCGGCAATGCCCTGGACTTCCAGCGGATGCAGCGTGCAAAAGGCCGCGATCTGCTCGAATGACAGCGCAGTGTTGTCGACGAGCCAAACGGCGGTCGCCTTGGGCATCAACAGGGGCTGGGTCATATACATAACTCCTCGTGGCGCGGCCGGTATTCCTCCGGACCGCTCCGCCTCGTGCTTCATTGCTGAGGGGAACAGATGCCTAATATATGGCTTGCTCGGCCAATCTGCAATGAGATTGTAACTATAGTGATGGGGTAGAGATCACAACCTTGCCCCAAACGCCGTCACCAGCACGATCTTGCCGATATGCTGTCGCGCCTCCATGGCCGCATGCGCCGCTGGCGCGTCCGCCAATGCAAAATTTGTCACGCGCGGCCGGCGGAATCCTGGCGCCGCCAGTGCCGGCAATAAATCGGTCCGGATACGCGCCGCGACACTTGCCTTGAATTCCGCAGACTGCGGCCGCAGCGTCGATCCCGACAGCGTCAATTGCTTGGCCATCAGCAGGCCCAACGAGACTTCTGCCTTGCTGCCATCCAGCGTCGAGACCTGGACGATATGCCCACCCCGCGCCGAGGCGGCGATATTGGTTTGTGCCATGGCGCCGCCGATAATATCGACCACGCGGTCAACGCCGTTGCCGTCCGTTAGCGCCAATGCACGAGCAGCGATGTCCTCGCTGGTATAGTCGATTACCACCACGGCCCCGAGTTCGCGGGCATAGTCCGCCTTTTCGCGCGAGGAGACCACGGCAATGGCCTTGGCGCCTAAAATCGTCGCGATCTGGATGGCCGCTCCGCCAATGCCACCGGCGGCGCCGTGCACCAGCACGCTCATGCCCGCGGTAAGCCCGGTGCGCATCACCAAGGTCTGGGTGATGGTGAACCAGGTTTCGGGCAGCGCCGCCGCCTCGGTCAAAAGCCAATGGTCGGGCACAGGCAGCACCTGGCCGGCCGGCACCGCGACATATTCGGCATAACCGCCGCCATTGGTCAGCGCCATCACCCGCTCGCCCAGCTGCCAGCCAGTGACTTCCGCGCCGATGGCCGCAATCGCCCCGCCGACTTCGAGGCCGGGCAGGGGTGAGGCGCCGGGCGGCGGATCGTAATGGCCACGGCGCTGTGCCAGGTCGGGGCCGTTCACACCGGCCGCCGCAACCCGGATCAGCACATCGTTGGCGCCCAACCCGGGCAATTCCTGCTGTCGTGCCGTCAAGACTTCAGGGCCGCCGGGGCTGGCGATGGCGATCACGGTCATGCTGTCGGGTAACGTCATGGCGATATGCTGGACGAAGTGATCTTGTCCGGCAAGAGCGGTGCGCTATCCTATGGGGTAAACAACAGGAGGCTGAGCATGGATGACGAGGAAGTCAGCAAGCCAAAACGCCACGAAGTGGGCATGCCGATCGATACCATGTCGGTGGAAGAATTGAGCGAACGCATCGGGCTGCTCGAGGCCGAGATCGTCCGGCTGCGCGCGGCCATCGAAGCGCGCGGCGCCACGCGCAAGGCGGCCGATGCGGTGTTCAAGTTCTAACCAGCGGAGCGGTCAACGCTCCGCAAACGTACAGGGTTAAGAAATCGCCACGCTTTAACCGGCAATTAATGTTTGCGCGGTAACCTCTCATTATTCAGGTTCTTCTGAATTTTTCAGAGTGGTTTCTCCCTCTGTTTGACGCCTCCCTGTTAACTTCGAGAGCCGTTCTTACGGCTCTTTTTTCTTTTTCAGGGCCGTTTTATCGTCACTATCATCATGTTCTTAAAGCTCTTTTCAGCTTGATGCGAAGTGGCGGGTGACGCTTGCAGCGTTTGCGCCTAGCATGGAACAATGAGCGAGGAGGTTGCGTGACGGAACTGAGCGAAAAGGGCCAGGCGATTGCCATCGGGCCACGCATCGTAGCGTCCGGCGGGTTCGACCTGCTGTATCGCGAAGGCATGGCGCTGATCGAGGAGGTTGCGGCCTATCTCGATGGCGAGGGCCGTGGCGATAGTCGCATCCTGGGTCGCGAAGCCTCGTTTCTCTACGCTACCGAATCGATGCGCCTGACCACGCGGCTGATGCAGCTGGCCTCCTGGCTCTTGCTGCAGCGCGCGGTCAATGAAGGCGAAATCACCAAGGAAAATGCCCGCTCCGAAAAGGAGAAGGTCAAATTTTCCGCCACGCCATCCGAACGCGGCGGCCCCGGCTATGCCCAATTGCCCGCGCCCCTGCGCGATTACATCGACAAGGGCGACCGCCTGTTCGACCGGGTGATGCAGTTCGATACGCTGGAACGTGGCAAGCTGCCCGAGCTCGATATCGGCGTCGCCAATGGTATTGCCGATCAGTTGGCGCGCCTCAAGGCCGCGTTCGGGCGGGCCTAGGCACCGCGCGGGCCGAAATAGATCACGGCCGCACCCAATAGGCAGATCAGCACACCAGCAATATCCCAGAGATCGGGCCGGACGCGTTCGATCGTTACCATGAAAATCACCGAAGCGGCGATGTAGACGCCGCCATAGACGGCGAAAATCCGGCCGGCGCTGTCGGTTCCGGTCAAGGCCAGGCACCAGGCGAAGAGGCCCAGCAGGACCACAGCCGGCGCCCAATACCAAACCTGACCGAGGCGCAGGGCCTGCCAGACCAGGTAGCAGCCACCGATTTCAAACACGGCAGCGGCGACAAATAGCAAGGCGCGCATGGCGATCCCCCAAATCCTGCACGAGGATAAGGGCTTACCGGCAAAAGAAAAACCCGGCACAAGGCCGGGCTTTTCGAATTCCGAGAAGGACTGGCTTAGATGCCCAAGCCCTTGAAGCGCTCCTTGAAGCGCGAGACGCGGCCGCCGCGGTCGAGCAGCTGGCCCGTGCCGCCGGTCCAGGCCGGATGGGTCTTGGGATCGATGTCGAGCTGCAGCGTATCGCCGGGCTTGCCGTAGGTCGAACGGGTTTCGTACTTGGTGCCGTCGGTCATGACCACAGTGATCGTGTGGTAGTCCGGATGGATATCAGCCTTCATCGGTATCGCCTCAAATCAAACGGGCGCCGTGGCGCCCGGAGAGCATCTAAAACTGGTGTTGGCGGCTTCATACAGAAAGCAGGCCCGGTCTGCAAGGGTATGGGCGTGGCAAAATTGCGCGGGACAAAGCTGTTGCGGGCATTTCGGGCAGCGCCTATATCGAAGCCGCAGCGCGGCCCGGGCTCTTCCGGACCCCAACTCCACCAGAGTGGCGTATCCGAGCGATGACAGATCAGGCGACCCAGGCACCGACCGGGGCCGAAAAACTACTCGAAACGCCCAATATGAATCCGCGCAAGCTGCAACCCTTGCGGCGCCTCATGCCCTTTGTGCTGCGTTATCCGTGGCGGCTGGTTCTAGCTATTCTCTTTCTTCTCGTCTCGGCGATTTCTTCGCTGGCCATTCCCGCCATGCTGGGCGGGGCGATCGATCAGGGCTTTGTCGAGCAGAACCTGGAAAATGTCGGCCGCTATGGCTGGCTGATCGTCTCCATCGCACTGGTCATGGCCATTGCCAGCGGGCTGCGCTTTTATTTCATCTCGGTCATTGGCGAGCGCGTGCTGGCCGATCTGCGCCAGGCGGTGTTTTCGCACCTGCTGGCGCTGGATGCCCGTTTCTTTGATACCCATCGGGTGGGTGAGCTGACCAGCCGGCTCAATGGCGACGTCGCCACGATTCGCAGTGCGGTGGGCTCCAGCATGACGCTGGCTTTGCGCTCCATCGTCACCATTATCGGCGCGCTGATCATGATGCTGCTGACCAGCCCGGTGCTGACCATTGCTGTAGTCATTGCGGCGCCGCTGATCCTGCTGCCACTGATCGCCTATTCGCGGCGCCTGCGCGGCATGTCGCGCCGCACCCAGGACGCGCTGGCGGATCTCTCCGCCATGGCCACCGAAATGCTGGGCGCCACCCGCACGGTCAAATCCTTCACCCAGGAAGATGCGCAGTCCTCCCATTACGGCAAGCGCAGCGAAGCCAGTTATGTGGCCGAAACCAAGCGCCTCGCCGCCCGTTCGGTGCTGGTGGGCATGGTGATTTTCCTCGGCTCGGCGGCCATTGTGTTCCTGGTCTGGTGGGGCGCCCGTTCGGTATTCGAGGGCACTGTCACCGCCGGCCAACTGGCGCAGTTCCTGGTCTATGCCCTGATGGCCTCGGGCGCGCTAACCAATGTCAGCGAAGTGCTGGGCACCCTGCAGACGGTCGCCGGCGCCACCGAGCGGCTGACCGAAATCCTCGATACCGAACCCAGCATTACCGAAGCGGCCAAGCCGGTGGCGCTGCCCAATCCGCCGCTGGGCACCGTGGCATTCGAGCAAGTCAATTTCGGCTATGATACCGGCGGCTACGAGCATGTGCTGACCGATCTCAGCTTTACCGTGGGGCATGGGGAAACCGTGGCCCTGGTGGGCGCCTCGGGTTCGGGCAAGTCGACCACTTTGTCGCTGCTGCAGCGCTTTTACGACGTCAAGAGTGGCGCCATCCTGGTCGATGGTATCGACATTCGGCAGGTGCGGCTGAGCGAGCTGCGGCAGCGCTTTGCCTATGTCGAGCAGGAGCCGACCATTTTTGCCGGCACGATTGCCGACAATATCCGCTTCGGCAAACCCGATGCGAGCGATGCCGAAGTGATCTCGGCCGCCACGGCTGCATTGGTGCATGATTTCGTCACCGACCTGCCGCTGGGCTATGACACCATTGTCGGCGAGCGCGGGGTGATGCTGTCGGGCGGGCAGAAGCAGCGGCTGGCCATTGCCCGGGCGATTTTGAAGAATGCGCCGATCCTGTTGCTCGACGAGGCGACCAGTGCACTGGACGCCCAGAGCGAGCAATTGGTGCAGAAAGCGCTGGAACATCTGATGCAGGGCCGCACCACGCTGGTAATCGCCCACCGGCTGGCCACCATCCGCGATGCCGACAAGATCCTGGTGCTGGACGCCGGCCACATCATCGACCAGGGCACCCATGACGAGCTGGTTGCCAAGGGTGGCCGCTATGCCGAGCTGGCGCGGCTGCAGTTCCGCTTGGACGATCTCGCTTAGGATATCACCCCTCGGTCAGCTTGAACTCAATGCGGCGGTTGCGGCGATAGGCTTCGTCACTATCCGCGGGGTCGAGCGGGGTGAATTCGCCGAAGCCGGCGGCGACCAGCCGGTTGGGCGAGACGCCCTTGGTCACCAGATATTGCGCAACCGAAATGGCGCGGGCAGCTGACAGTTCCCAGTTCGAGGGGAAGCGGGCATTGGAGATCGGGCGCTTGTCGGTGTGCCCGTCAATGCGTAGCACCCAATTGATGTCAGGTGGGATTTCGGTTTCGAGCTGCAATATGGCCGCGGCCAAGGCATCGAGGTCGGGTGTGCCGCCGGGCTGGATATCGGCCTGGCCGGGATCGAACAGCACTTCGGATTGGAACACGAAACGGTCGCCGACAACGCGCACATCGGCACGACCTTCCAGGATTTGCCGCAAGCGACCGAAGAAGTCGGAGCGATAGCGGCTCAAATCTTGCACGCGCTGAGCCAATGCCAGATTGAGGCGGCGGCCCAGATCGGCGATCTGGGTGCGCGATTCGGTGTCGCGGCTTTCGGACGCCTCGAGCGCATTCTCCAGCGCGCCGATCTGGGTGCGCAGCGCGGCCAATTGCTGATTGAGCAGGGTGATCTGCGCATTGGCCTCGTCGGACAGGTCCTGGGCGTCCGCCAGTTCGGATTGCAGGCCCGCAATGGTCTCGTCCTTACCCGCCAGCCCCGCGCCGATGCCCGAAAGCTGACCCGTCAGCTCGGCATTGTCGGATTGGGCGGTGGCGAGCGTCGCCGTCAGATTGGCGATCTGGGAGTTCAAGTCATCGGAATTGGAACGCTCCAGCTGCAGCAGGTCGGTGAGCTCGGCAATCTGGCTATTGAGCCGGGAGAGCGCGGTGTCGCGGCCCTGCAATTCCTGGCCCAGGAAAAACTGGGTCAGCATGAACAGGGAGAGCAGGAAGATGATGACGAGCAATAGGCTCGACAGGGCGTCGACGAAACCGGGCCAGTAATTGGCCTCGATGCGCCGGCGGGAGCGGGCTCCTGGCATTAGTTCCGCCGCTCGCTATCTGCCTGGGACAGCACGGCCTCGATCAATTCACGCAGCTTCTGATTGGTCTCGGCCTGGTCGGTAATGTGCTTGCGCAGATCGTCCTGTTCGGTGCGGATATGCTTGACCAGCCCATCAATGCCGCGCGCCAGTTCGGCCATGGCGCGGATGGCGTTCTGCGAGGAATTCTGGTTCTGCATCGAGCTGCCGAGCTTGTCGAACATGGCCTGCATTTCGGGGCCGCCGGCATTGGCCTGCATGGCCGACACCGGATGGTCCAGCTCGGTCATCGAGGTCATCCAGTCTTCAAGATCGGTATAGAAGGCGTTCTGCGCCTGGCTGGTCTGCAGGTCGAGGAACCCCAGCACGAGCGAGCCGGCAAGACCGAATAGCGAGGAGGAAAACGCGGTGCCCATGCCGGCCAGCGGCGCCGACAGGCCCTCGCGCAGGCTCGAAAATTGCGCGGCGCTATCGCCATTGGTCACGTCGAGCGAATTGATCACGCCGGCAACGCTGCTGACGGTTTCGAGCAGGCCGTAAAACGTGCCCATCAGGCCCAGAAACACCAGAAGGCCCGTGAGATAGCGCGAGGTGTCCTTGGCTTCATCGAGCCGGTTACCGACGCTATCGAGGATCGAGCGCATGGAGGAGGGCGTAATGATCGCTTCCCCGATCCGCTCGCGCAGCAGGCCCGCCACCGGCGCCAGCAGCACGGGCGGGCGCACATTGGTGACATTGCCGTCCTGCAGCGAATTGACCCATTTCACCTCGGGAAACAGGCGGAATATCTGGCGGAAGCTGAGGAAAATGCCGACGAACAGGGCCAGGAAGATCATCGAGTTGATGAACGGATTGGCCCAGAAGAAGGTGACGATCGTGGTGAACAAGATCGCCCCAACCAGCGCCACCAGCACCAGAAAAATCACGATCTTGATGAGGTAAACAGTCGGGCTGGCGAGATGGTATGGATCGTAGCCTTGCGTCATCTTTGCCGGAACCTTGCCTCATGCGCGCAAATCACTGCCAAGACTAGTCAGTGCAGCGTGGCAGGGCAATGACAAAGGTTTGTGTGTTGGCTCGCTGTCACAGAGGTTTCGTTTAGGGCGGATAGCGCTGTGCCAGCAAACCTTATCCGGAGCCCGCCATGTCCCTGGCCATGATCTCGCCCGATCTACAGGCATTTTCCCGCACCCACCGTCCCGCCGCGCCGCGCCATCTGGGCCAGCGCTATAACAAGGACGGCATTTTCCTATCTGAGCGGGGCAATACCGTGGTGTGTCATCTGCAGGAAGGCTCGGATACCGAGCGCGTCCTGCGTGCAGCGCGGCAGCGTTATCTCGACATGCCCGAAGCGCGCCAGCTGGCCTTCACGGCGGCGGAGAGCCTGCATATGACGCTGTTCCAGGGCATTATCGAAACCCGCCGCGAGCCGACCTATTGGCCGATGGGCGTGTCGCTCGATACGCCCGTCGATACGATGACCGAGCTGATGCTGGAGCGGCTGGCGCCCTATGCGGGCGGGACGGCATTCGCGGTGGAAGCCGTCCGGGCGCTGCCCACGGGGCTGGTGGTGCAGGGGATTACCGAAGCCGATCGCCGCGCCATGGCTGGTTGGCGCAATGATCTGGCGGCGCTGTTGGGCTATCGGCACCCCGACCACGACAGCTACGAATTCCACATCACCTTCTCCTATCTGATCGACTGGTTCGACGAAGCGGCGCTGCCCGGCTGGCAGGATATGCTGGACGATGCCCTAGCCATGATCCGCGTGCAGGCGCCGGTGCTGGAATTGCGCGCACCGGCCTTCTGCAGCTTTGAGGATATGAACTGGTTCGAGGAGCTGCTGCCGCTCGGCTAGTCGGCTTTGGGAATATAGGGACCGCCGGTTTCACCCCAGCCCCATTTGGGCATTGGTGCCTGTTCGGACACGCTCGCGCCGGGCGCCGAATTGATGACGGCCAGCCGCGATCCCCATTCGAGATAGCCAACCAGTGCCGAAGCGAATTCGGGATCGGCCGACAGGCCCAGATCGGTATAGGTATCGAGCAGCAGGCCGATCCAGCGCCGCCGCATGACCTCGCTCAGATGCCGTCCCAGATGATGGCGCACCATTTCGGGATGGCCGCCATGTTCGCGCGAATAAAGCTCGGGGCCGCCCAGCACTTCGGCGAGGAACAGCGCAACATGTTCGGGGTGGTCCGCCGCCATATGGGCGAATACCGGCGCCAGCACCGGATCATCGGGCACGCGGCGGTAGAATTCGGCGGTCAGACGGCGCAACGGCTCAATGCCGCCGATCCATTCATAGAGCGTGGGCACTGCCATGAGAAAACGCCTCCGGCAGCATAGATGCGCAGCGGGCGGGCAAGATGCAAGCCTGGGCCGCTGCAGATTCGTCGTTACTGGATCGGCCTGAGTTGCTTCAGCAGTGCGGCATGCAGGGCTTCATTGCCGGCCACGACCTGACCATTCCAGACCGAACCGGGGCTGCCGGCAAAGTCGGAAATGGTGCCGCCGGCTTCCTTGACCATCAGCAGGCCCGGCGCCACGTCCCAGGGGGCGAGCCCGGCTTCCCAGACCGCGTCATAGCGGCCGGCAGCGAGCCAGGCCAGGTCCATGGAAATCGAGCCGGAGCGGCGGATGCCGGCCACGGCGGGATTGATGGCGGCCAGCTGGCGCAGCTGCAACGAGTCGTTGGAAGTGCCCTGGGTCTTGATGCCGGTGCAGACCACGGCGTCGGCCAGGTGGCGGCGGCCGCCAATGCGCAGGCGGCGACGATCATTGACCCAGGTGCCGCCGCCCTTTTCAGCGGTGTAGAGCTCGTCCAGCACCGGATTGTAGATCACCGAAGCCACGATCTCGTTGGCGCGTTCCAGCGCGATGGCGACGGCAAAGAGCGGGATCGAGTGCAGGAAATTGGTGGTGCCATCGAGCGGGTCGATGATCCAGCGATGCTGGCCATCGGTGCCGGTGACTTCCCCGCCTTCTTCCATCAGGAAGGCATAGGTGGGACGGGCCTTCTTGAGTTCGTCGAACACGATCTGCTCGGCGCGCAAATCGGCCTTGGAGACGAAATCGGCCGGTCCCTTGCGCGACACCTGCAGGTTTTCGACCTCGGCAAAGTCCTTGGTCAGCGAACGGCCAGCCTTGATCGCGGCTGAAACCATGACATTGAGAATTGCGGAACGTGCCATGATCAGTCTGCCCGGCGCATGTAAGTGGCTTCGGTGGTGTCGACGACGATGCGTTCACCCACGGCAATGAAGGGCGGCACCATGACCTTGAGGCCATTCGACATGATCGCCGGCTTGAACTGGCTGGAGACGCTCTGGCCCTTCTGCACCGGATCAACCTCGGTGACTTCGAGGATGACGTTGGCCGGGAACTTGATGCCGAGCGGGGTTTCCTCGTGCATTTCGAGGGTGATCTTCATGCCGTCCTGCAGGAACGCGGCGCGCTCGCCGACGAAGTCCTTGGCCAGTTCGACCTGCTCGTAGCTGTCCTGATCCATGAATACGAGGCTGTCGCCCTGCTCGTAAAGATAGGTAAAGTCGCGGAATTCGAGTTCGACGGTTTCCACGGTTTCCGCCGAACGGAAGCGCTCGTTGAGCTTGGTGCCGCCAAGGATGGCCTTGAGTTCGACCTGGGCGTAGGCGCCGCCCTTGCCGGGCTTGACGTGATCGACCTTGACCGCGACCCAGAGCCGGTCCTGGTGGTTGACGACATTGCCGGGGCGGATTTCGTTGCCGTTGATCTTGGCCATGAAGAAAGTCTTTTCTCGCTGTGGGGCGACGGGGCCGGCTGGCAACAAACCTCATCCTGGGCTTGCCGAAATGCCGGATCCGCGCGCCATGCCCGTTCGATCAGGAGTTCGACAGGCTCATCATGAGGCCGAATGACGACCCGCTGCGCTTAACCCGTGTGTGGCGGGCTTATTGCCCCAGAATGCCCAAAGGTTCAAGGGTTTTGCGGTTGGGGCGCCGGATCGCTGCTTTGTCCGGCAGGCGCGGCGGGGGCTTCGTCCGGATCGGTGGGGGCCGGCAGCACTGGAGGGCCGTCCTGCGGCGCCGGCGTCGTGGTGGGAATAGTGGCAATGGTTTCGGCGGTTGGCGGGGTAGAGGGCCAGAAGCGGGCGCGCTCCTCCGCCTTGGCCAATTGGTCGCTGGGAATGGAGACCAGCAGCCGGTCGAGCGATGGATCGGACAGCCCTTGGCGCCGCGCCAAAGCGCGCCACATGGCCGCGTCCTCGAGGCTGAGCGGCACGCCTTCGCCCACCGCCAGCAGCTTGGCATAGCGGTTCTGCGCCACCGCATTACCCGCTTCGGCAGCGCGCTGATACCAGCTAGCAGCTTCCTCGACATTCTTTTCCACGCCCTGGCCGAGATAGAGCAGGGTGGCGTAATCGATCTGGGCGGCGATCAGGTCCTGCTCGGCCGCCAGCTTGACGTATTTGGCGCCTTCGGCCTCGTTGGGCGCCAGGCCCGCGCCTTCGATCAGCATGGTGCCGTAGTCATATTGCGCCTCGGGCAATTCGGCGTCGGCGGCTTCCTTCATCAGGCTTGCCGCTTCCGTGAGGCTGGGCGAGGCATAGATGCCTTCGACATGCAGCAAAGCCAGGTTGTACTTGGCCGGAATATAGCCGCCCTCGGCGGATTTCTTGAACAGATCGGCGGCGCGCGCGCGGTTCTTGGGTACGCCGATGCCATCCTGATAGTAAAGCGCCAGCTCGAACATGGCGAGCACGCCGCCATTGTTGGCGGCCAGCTGATACCAGCTGGCGGCGCTTTCATCATTCTGTGTCACGCCCAGGCCCTTGGCGTAGATTTCGGCGATCAGCGTCTGGGCGGCGGCATCGCCCTTTTCCGCGCGCGGCAGGGCATATTCGAGCGCCGTCAGGAAATAGCCGCGCTGAAATGCGCCGAAGGCATAGTCCACATTGGCGCGCGGGCCGAAGACCTCGCTGCTGATGGCCTCGGCCGCTTCGTCCTGCGCCAGGGCGGGCAGGGGGGCGAGCGCCAGCAGCAGGGCGATGGCGGGGAGCAGCCGGGTCATGCAGTTTCCTCGAACGAAGCGGCGATCGCGGCAATGGCGGCGGCCGGAGAAGGGGCGGACCAGATGGAGTCCGAAAGGGCGAGGAATTCGGCGCCATGATGCAGCCCGGTGGTCGCCGCCGGATCACTGAACACGGCGGGAATTTCGAAGGTCTCGGCCCACCATTGCGCCAGATCGGCCGTGGCGGCGTCAGTCGGGCCGTGCAATGGGCCGAAAAACACGTAGTCAACGTCGAGCTCGCCCATGGTCATGGCGTCATGCCGGCTGGTGATATTGCCGGCTCCCACAATGGCCGCGGGCTTGAGCGCTGCGATGGCGGCCTTGGCGTCCTTGCTGCCGGTGGTGACGTGCACACCATCGGCGCCGAGCTTTTTGGCCAGCGCCACATCGTTTTCGAGCAGAACCGCACAACCGGCGCCCTGGCCGATATTGACGATCTTGCCGGCAAGCGCCGCATAGGCCGCGTCGGCCAAGTCGCCCCGGCGCACCAGCAGCGCGGAGATTTCGGCGGCGCTCAATACGCTCATCAGGAGAGCGGGAAAGCTTTCCGGATCGGCGGCAGCGGGGGTGATGAGATAAAGCTGAGGGGCCATGGCTTCCGGATACTCGACGCGCGTGCTCAATAGATCGCCATTTTGGCGACAAAAGGGACGGCTCTTGCAATAGGCGAAGTGGCAGGGCTCGCGCAAAGAAAATGCGCGCCCCGGGAGGGAGGCGCGCATTTCAGATGCGACTGGGAGAACGTCGCAGGGAACTTTATGTCAGGCGGCGCGGTCCAGTTCGCCCGTCCAGGTGCCCAGCGCCGCCAGGGAATTCATATGGGCGCGGTGGCTGAAGGCGGCCTGCGCCTGGGGGAAATTCTCGCGGCGGCCGGCCCAGGTGCGCAGGGCAACGTTCTGCAAGGCGCGGCCATAGGAGAAGGTCATCGGCCAAGGCTTGCCGGGGATCCGATTCATGGCCGACAGATGCGCGGTGGCTTCTTCGTCGGTCTGCCCACCCGATAGGAACGCAATGCCGGGCACGGCGGCGGGCACATGCTCGCGCAACACTTCAACCGTGCGCTTGGCCACATCCTCAACCGATGGGCGATCGCGCGAATTGATGCCGGGCAGCACCATGTTGGGCTTGAGCAGCATGCCGGAGAGATCGACACCGGCGAGCCGCAGTTCCTTGAACACGTTTTCCAGAACTTCGCCGGTTACGGTCGCACAACGCTCCAGTGAATGGTTGCCCGGCTCGCCGTCGCCGACCACTTCAGGCTCGACCACCGGCACGATGCCGGCTTCCTGGCAGAGAATGGCATAGCGGGCCAGCGCATGGGCATTGGCGCGGATATTGTTGCGGGTGGGGGCGATGTCGTTGATGGTGATGACGGCGCGCCACTTGGCAAAGCCGGCGCCCAGGGTGGCATAACGGGCGAGGCGTTGGCGCAGGCCATCAAGACCCTCGGTGATCTTTTCACCGCCATCGCCGGGCATGGGGAAGGTGCCGCGATCGACCTTGATGCCGGGGATGACATCGGCATCGGCCAGGATGGCGCGGAACGCAGTGCCATCGGCGGCGGATTGCTCGAGTGTCTCTTCGGTCAGGATGACGCCCGAAATGTAGTTCTGCATCGCATTGGTCGAGCGGAACAGCATCTCGCGATAATCGCGGCGCAGATCGAGCGTATTGGGCAGGTTGATCTTGGCGAAACGCTTGCCGATGGTGCCCTCGGATTCGTCGGCAGCCAGGATGCCCTTGCCGGATTCCATCAATTTCTGCGCGATGGCGTTAAGCGACTTCGTCATGGATATCAGCCTCAAGTGGTGAACTTGGTGGCAGATTAGACTTTCGTCACGCCGGCTTCGATTAGACCTAGGGTTATTAGACGAAAGATGTATCTTGTATGGTAGACTAGACCGTGGGCCCTTTTAGATCGAGCAGGGCGTCGGGCCATGGTCGATCACCAAGCTCAGTGACCATGCCGCCGCGGTAGACGAACTGCTTGATTTCTCCGTGCTCGGTGAACCGCGTTTGCGTGGTCATGCGGCGATAGCCCGATGACAGATAGCGTTCGGGTTCGAACGCGAAGAGCACCGCAAAGCCAATATTGACGTTGACCAGGAACTGGTGTGCCGCTGCGATGAGACGTTTTGACAGCCCCTTGCCGCGATAGTTCGGCGCGATGGCAACGCCGCCCAGCATTCCAATTTCCATGGGCTCTCCGCCGACGCTCACCTGTCGGATATAGGCTGCGAGATGCCCCACGACCGTGTCATCATCCAGCAGCAGAATGAGCTTCCGGGGTATCTCGCTCTGGTAATATTGTCCGGCCATGTCGGGAAATGCCAGATCAAGCAGGTCTTGGGCCTGCCTTGCCAACGCGCCGCCAAGCTCGGAATGGTCGATGCTGACCAGTTGCATGGCTTGCGCTCCTACCAATAGCGGAGCACCAGGCACGCATTACCATTCGGCGTTGCGGCCGTCTTGTCCAATTGGCCGCCCAGCCGCTGAGCGAGCTTGATCGAGGGGGCGTTGTCGGGGTCGATGTAGGACACAAGACTTGGTGAAGCGATCGTCAGGCGCGCGTAGTCCCGGGCGGCTTTTGCCGCCTCGAGGGCAAAGCCTTGCCGTTCGAAACCTTCAAACAGCACCCAGCCGATTTCGGTCTCGGGATATTCTGGAGGTCGGCACACGGCGACTTCGCCGATGCATTGGCCGGTCGCTGTAATGTCGATCGCCCAACCGCCCATGCCACAGATTGGCCAATGGCCCACCGAGTTCATGAAGTCCCGCCAAACGACGGCTGGGGCTCTGCGGCCACCGACGAAGCGTGAGCGATCGGTCGTATAGAGCTCAACTAGCAGATCGAAGTCGCTGCGCCGTTGTGGGCGCAGCGTCAGCCGTTCGGTCGTCAGCGTCGGAGCGACCACCGGATGAGGCATGTCTGCCTACTTCTTCAGTGCTTCCACGCCCGGCAGGGGCTTGCCTTCCATCCATTCAAGGAAGGCGCCGCCGGCGGTGGAGACATAGGTGAAGGCGTCCTTGACGCCGGCATGGGCGAGGGCGGAAACCGTGTCGCCGCCGCCGGCCACCGAGACCAGCTTGCCGTCATGGGTGCGTTTGGCGACATGTTTGGCGATGGCCACGGTGCCCGCATCGAACGGGTTCATCTCGAAGGCGCCCATGGGACCATTCCAGACCACGGTATGGGCATCGTCGATGGCGCCAGTGATGCGCTCGATGGAGGAGGGGCCGATATCAAGGATCATGCCGTCGGGATCGATCGCGTCAACGCCATAGAGGCGGGTGGGGCTATCGGCCTTGAAATGCCAGGAAACCACGGCGTCGATGGGCAGGATGATGGCACAGCCGCTATCGATGGCCTTGTCCATGATGCGCAAAGCGGTTTCCGCCAGGTCCTTTTCGGCCAGCGATTTGCCCACGCCATGGCCCTGGGCATGCAGGAAGGTATTGGCCATGCCGCCGCCGATGACCAGGCCATCCACCTTGGTGACGAGGTTTTCCAGCAGATCAATCTTGGAAGAGACCTTGGCGCCGCCGACAATGGCGACCACCGGCTTTTTCGGCTTGCCCAGGCCTGCCTCGAGGGCTTCGAGCTCGGCCTGCATGGCCAGGCCCGCCGCCGCCGGCAACAGATGCGCCAGCGCTTCGGTGGAGGCATGAGCGCGGTGGGCGGCCGAGAAGGCGTCGTTGACATAGACATCGCCAAGGCTGGCCATGCGCCGGGCCAGCTCGGGATTGTTGGCTTCTTCGCCGGGATGGAAGCGGGTGTTTTCGAGCACCAGGACCGAGCCGGCAGGGGCGGCGTCGATGGCCTTTTTGGCGGCGCTGACATCGTTCCAGTCGGTGGCAACAAAGCCGACGGGGTGGCCGGTCTGGTCGGCCACGGCGGAGCAGACCTGCTCCAGCGAGAATTCAGGATCGACCTTGCCCTTGGGGCGGCCGAAATGGCTGAGCAGGATGGCCTTGCCGTCATGCTTGACGATCTCGCGGATGGTGGGCACCAGCCGCTCGATGCGGGTGGCGTCGCTAACCTTGCCATCGGCGACCGGGACGTTGAGGTCGGCCCGCAGCAGCACGCGCTTGTTGGTCAGGTCGAGTTCGTCGAGGGTCTTGAAGGTTGCGGTCACAGTCGGGCCTCCGGAGAAATATCAGCCGTGGCGTAGCAGAGCATGAGAGGAGGGGGAAGCCGGGGCGGCAAAAATTGCAGTGTCAGGCCGCAATGAGCACGCCGCGCAGCAATGCGCCGATGAAGAAGAGCGGCAGGCCGGCCAAGGTCAGGAACAGCAGCCAGCCCAGGTCATCGACCAGCACATGGCGGGCAAAGCCATCGCTGGGCCAGGCGGCAAGGCCCACGCGGCGGCGGATGATACGGTCGCGGATCAGTACGAACCCGGCGGTGAGCGCGGGCGGCACCACGAGAGCGGCAGGTTGCCCGGCAAAGCCGATCAGGACCGACGCAATCGGCAGGCCTGCAAAGATGTGCCGCATGATCTGGAACATGGTTGCTCGCCCCAACGACATGAACGAGGCCGATTTTGGGGTGATTTGATGACTCTGCGATGACGACTAGGGCGCCAGCGCAAACAGGCCGGGATAGTCGACGACCAGGCTGTCACCATCCACTTCGAGCACCCGCTCGAAGCCATTGGCGCCCTGGAAGCGGAAATGACTGGGATCGAGCTTGGTATAGATTTGCTCGTTGCGCTGCACTGTCATTTCGTCGCCATCGATCCAGGCCATGGCGAAGCGTTGCGGCGTGCCGATGGTCCATTCGGAACGCCAGATGGGAAGCGAATTGGTCAGCGGCGTCGGCCAGATATCGATGTCGATGCAGCCCGCTAGGTTGGGCAGCGGTTCGGCCCGGTCATCCGACCAATTGCCGGCGCCGTCGGAAAATAGCTCCAGCACTGCCCCATCGGTGCGCTCGAGCCTGACCGTACGGACTTGCTCGGTATCGTCCAGCTTGATGCGGTAGAACAGGCCGTAGGTAGGCGTGACGATGGCGCCGCGAATGCGGGTGTCGCGCGGGGTCGAGATGACGTGACAATGCTCAAGGCTGACCGGATCAAGACCACGCCAACGGATGGATCGGTCTAGGCTCATGCGGTATCCCGGGGACAGGTTGGATTTGGCGAAGATTAGGGGCGCGGGGACCGCGCTGGCAAGCGCTCAGGCAGGTTTGACCGGCTGGCGCAGGATGGTTTTGAGCTTGGCGGCCGCGGTCTTGCGCGGGTCGTTGAGATAGATTTCGTGGTGATGACCATTAAAGGTCAGCCCGCGCCCCGGCATTTCCACTTCGTGCAGATGCTCCAGCGCCGGGCCTTCGTCATCATAGCTGCCCAGATGCATGATTTGCAGGGCGCGGCCCTCGTCCAGGGTCTCGAGCCGCAGGCTGGCCGGCGCTTCGGTCAATTTTTCGGCAGATTTCTCGACGGCGGCGTCAAACATGGTGCGGGTGATGAAATCGGGCACCATGATCATCATGGTCCAGTGCCAGTTCGCCTTGTTGCGGGCGAGAAAATCACCGGGATTATCGGCCCACCACAGGCCTTCCAGCGGTGGCACGAAATAGTCCTGCCCAGGTCCTTGGAGGCGAATTTCATGGCATAGCTCACCGAATAGAGCCATTCCACGGCCACTCGGTAGCTCTCGGTTGTGTTGGGGTCACCCTCGCCATCGACCATGACGAAGTTCATGGCGGGCACATCGACAAAGACAAAATCCCGGGAGCCGGGCTGGTAGAGGTGTTTCAGCTCGGTCTTGAAATCGATCTTGTCCATGCGAGGCCCTCCTGATCGTCACAGAACAAATCGATATGACAAAAGCTGTCAGCAGCACAAAGGCCCCGCCGCTAAGCGACGGGGCCTTTAATGCAATGCAGGCGAAAACTTAGAGCGTCTTGCCCAGCGCCACGGCGGTATCGGCCATGCGGTTGGAGAAGCCCCATTCATTGTCATACCAGGACAGCACGGCGACGAAATTGCCGTCCATCACCTTGGTCTGGTCTAGCGCCACGGTTGAGGAATGGCTGTCGCCATTGAAGTCGATCGAGACATTGGGGTGGATGGTGTAGCCCAGAATGCCCTTGAGGCTGGAATCGGCATATTTGCGCACGATTTCGTTGATCTCGTCGGCCGTGGTGTTGCGCTTGGCGATGAACTTGAAGTCCACCAGCGACACGTTCGGGGTCGGCACGCGGATCGAGACGCCGTCCAGCTTGCCCTTGAGCTCGGGCAGCACCAGGCCAATGGCCTTGGCAGCGCCGGTCGAGGTCGGGATCTGGCTCAGCGCCGCAGCGCGACCGCGATAGAGATCCTTATGCATGGTGTCGAGGGTCGGCTGGTCACCGGTATAGGAATGGATGGTGGTCATCATTCCCTTGTCGATGCCGACGGTCTCGTTCAGCACATAGGCGAGCGGGGCCAGGCAATTGGTGGTGCAGGAGGCGTTGGAGACGATGATGTGCTCCTTGGCCAGCTTCTGGTGGTTGATGCCATAGACCACGGTCAGGTCGGCGCCTTCGCCGGGAGCCGAGATCAGCACCTTCTTGGCGCCGGCCTTGAGATGCAGCGCGGCCTTTTCCTTGGAGGTGAAGATGCCGGTGCATTCCAGAGCGATATCGACGCCCATGGCGGCATGCGGCAGCTCCTCGGGATTGCGGACCGCAGTCACCTTGATCGGGCCACGGCCCACATCGATGGTGTCGCCATCAACCGTCACCGTGCCCGGGAAACGGCCATGCACGCTGTCAAAGCGGAACAGATGGGCATTGGTTTCGACCGGGCCGAGGTCGTTGATCGCAACGACTTCGATATCGGTGCGGCCGGATTCGATGATGGCGCGCAGAACATTGCGGCCGATACGGCCAAAACCATTGATGGCGACGCGAACTGCCATAGGAGGCTCCTCAAAGGTGGGAGGTGGAAAAGGGAGGCGGGGCTCTCTTACAACTGTGCGGTGACGGCTTCAACAACGGCTTTGGCCGTAATACCAAAGTGATCATAGAGCGCGTCGATCGGGCCGGAAGCGCCGAAGCTATGCATGCCGATGAAGCGGCCCTTGTCGCCGAGCAGCTTGCTCCAGCTCATTTCGATGCCGGCTTCGATGGCGACACGCGCCTTGGCATTGCCGTAGAGCTCGGCCTTGTAGGCATCGGACTGCTTGGCCAGCAATTCCATCGAGGGCACCGACACGACCTTGGCGGCAATGCCCTGTTCGGCGAGCTGCTTCTGGCCTTCGACGGCGATGGCAACTTCCGAGCCGGTGGCGAAGATCACGACGTCAGCATTCTTGTCGCCGGCAATGACATAGGCGCCCTTGGCCGACAGGTTTTCGGCCTGATATTCGGTGCGCAGGGCCGGCAGGTTCTGGCGCGACAGGGCCAGGATAGACGGCGCATGGGTCGATTCCAGCGCCAGCTGCCAGCATTCGAGTGCTTCGACGGCATCGGCCGGACGGAAGACCAGCAGGTTGGGAATGGCGCGCAGTGCGGTCAGGTGTTCCACCGGCTGGTGGGTCGGTCCGTCTTCGCCCAGGCCGATCGAGTCATGGGTCATGACGTAGATCGAGCGCACTTCCATCAGCGCGGCAAGGCGGATCGAGGGGCGAGCATAGTCGGTAAAGACCATGAATGTGCCGCCATAGGGAATGAGCCCGCCATGCAGCGCGATGCCATTCATGGCGGCGGCCATTTCATGCTCGCGGATGCCGTACATCATGTAGCGGCCCAGGTAGTTATCGGCCTGGAACGGCACCATTTCCTTGGTATTGGTCAGGTTCGAATGGGTCAGGTCGGCCGAGCCGCCCTGGGTCTCGGGCAGCACGGCGTTGATCACGTCCAGCGCCATTTGGCTCGACTTGCGGGTCGCGACCTTTGGCTTGTCCTCAACGAGCTTTTTCTTGAAGGCGTCGATAGCGGGCTTGAATGCGGCGGGTAGATCGCCCTTCATGCGGCGTTCGAACTCGGCCTTTTGCGGGTGAGCGGCGAGGCGGGACTGCCATTCACCGCGAATATTCTGGCTGCGGGTGCCGGCGGCGCGCCAGGTGGCCAGGATTTCAGCGGGGATTTCGAAAGCCGGGTAGGTGATGCCGAGCGCGGCCTTTGCGCCAGCCAATTCCTCGGCACCGAGCGGCGCGCCATGCACCTTTTCGGTGCCGGCCTTTTTGGGCGCACCAAAGCCGATCGTGGTCTTGGCGGCGATCAGGGTTGGCTTGTCGGATTTTTTGGCCGCAAGCAGCGCCTTTTCGATGGCGTCCTGATCGTGGCCATCGATCTCGATCGTGTTCCACTGCACCGCCTTGAAGCGGGCGATCTGGTCGGTGCTGTCGGAATTGGACACGGCACCGTCGATGGTGATCGAGTTATTGTCCCAGATCACCGTCAGCTTGTTGAGCTTGAGGTGACCGGCCAGAGCAATGGCTTCCTGGGAAATGCCTTCCATCAGGCAGCCGTCACCAGCGAGCACCCAGGTGTGGTGATCAACGATATCGGAGCCGAATTCGGCAGCAAGCTTGGCTTCGGCGACGGCAAAGCCGACCGAATTGGCCAGACCCTGGCCGAGCGGGCCCGTGGTGGTTTCGATGCCGGTAGCGTGGCCATATTCGGGGTGGCCGGCAGTTTTACTGCCGAGCTGGCGGAAGTTCTTGACCTGGTCGAGGGTCATGTCTTCGTAGCCGAGCAGATAGAGGCTGGAATAGAGCAGCATCGAGCCGTGGCCGGCCGAGAGGATGAAGCGGTCGCGGTCAGCCCATTTGCTGTCAGCAGGATCGAACTTCATCACTTTGGTGAACAGCACAGTGGCGATATCGGCACAGCCCATGGGCAGGCCCGGATGGCCGGAATTGGCTTTTTCGACGGCGTCCATGGAAAGGGACCGGATCGCATTGGCCAAATCGTTCTGCTGGGCTGTATTCGTCATCGCGGCTTCCGCTCTCTTGAATTGCTCTAAAACTGGGGAGAAGAGGCGTGGGGCGCCTCCTCCCAAAAGGCGGTTCGAGGCATAACAGGTTAGGATTGCCTGTCAATGACGGCGGATTGGCGCAGTGGTTGCATTGGCGGCATGGCTGAGGCAGGATTCGGCAGGGGCCCGATGAGCCGGAAAGGCATTGACGGCGATGAGCGATAATGAACTTGAAGATGGGCTGACGGCTGCGACGGCGCGGTTCGACCGGGCCATGGCGCGACTGGATCAGAGCGTCAAAAATCTCAATACGCGGATGCGGCAGCTCAATCGTATCGAGGTCGATACCCAAAGGCTGGTGCAGGAGCGGGCGCGGCTGGCGACCGAACTCGACAAGGCTTCGGCGCGGGCCAAGCGTCTTGATGACAGCGCCCATGATGTGTCGCGCCGCCTGGTCGAGGCGATGGAAACGGTCCGGCACGTGCTGGCCAAGGCGGAGTAGACCGGTGCCTGAAGTCAATGTCGAGATCAATGGCCGCAAATATCGCATGGCCTGTGAAGAGGGCCAGCAAAAGCACCTGATCGGGCTGGCCGAGCGCTTCAACAGCCAAGTCGAGGCGCTCAAGGGCGCAGTCGGCGAAATCGGCGACAATCGCCTGACGGTCATGGCCGGCATCGCGGTCGTCGACGAATTGGCCGAAGCCGAACGCAAGATCAAGGCGCTCGAGACCGAGGTGACCGTGCTGACGCGGGCCGGCCAGGAAGTTGCCGCCGAATATGAGGCGCTGGAGCACAAATTCGCGGCCAAGCTTGGCGATGCCGCCCGGGCGCTTGAAGGGGCGGCAGTGGCCCTCGACGAAACGGCGCCGCTGCCGCAGGGCTAGCGCATCCTGCTCTGCATATTGTCGGCCACCGCCTGTTCCAGATCCATCTGTTCGAGCATTTCGCGCACCACGCTATCGTCCAGCTCCATAGCATCGCGCGCTGCGATCAGCCGGTTACGCCGCGCGGCGAGCATGGTCTGGCTGAGCGTCAGCATTTTGGCGCGGTCGAGATTGCGGTCGGTGCCGGCGAGCTTCTGGTTGCCAGGCATGCGACGGCGCATCATCTCGCCAAGCCGCCGGTCATCCTCTGAATCGTTGTCGCGCAGATAATCGTCCACCGCACTATTGGCAGCCTCCAGCGACAGTGAGCGGGCCAGATTGCGCTGTTGCTGCTCGTGCTCGGCATCGCGCGGATCGGACACGTCGAGCTTCTTGATCAGCCAGGGCAGGGTGAGGCCCTGCAATAGCAGCGTGCCGATGGTGACCAGGAAGGCCAGTGCCAATATGGCGTCGCGCCACGGGAATTCCTCGCCACTGGCGGTCAGCAGCGGAGTACCGGCTGCGGCGGCTAGGGTCACCACGCCGCGCATGCCATTCCAGGAGAGGACCAGGTTTTCTTTCCAACTGAAGGGCGCGAGCAATTCGAAGCGGCGACCGCGTGGCGCCTTGACGTGTTGGAGTCGCTTTTCGATCCCGCGATGCCGCAGCCGGCCCAGCACGGCGGTGCCGTAAATCCAAGCAAAGCGCACCACAATGGTGGCCAGCAGGATCAGCCCGGCAATAGCCAGCAGCTCGGGCAATTCGAAGCCGGCACCCTGGGCGTCGTCAATCACGAAGCGCAATTGCAGGCCGATATAGGCGAATACGAAGGTTTCCAGCAGCGTATCGATGGTGCGCCAGAACTGGCGCTCCTGCATGCGCTCGGCATAGCTGACGGCCGCCGCATTATGACCCAGCGAGAACCCGGCCGCGACCACGGCGATAACGCCGGAAGCATGCAATTCTTCGGCCAGCAAATAGGCAGCGAACGGGGTGAGTACGGAAACCACGGTGGCAAGCGAGGGATTGCTCAGCCGGACGCGGAAGGATTGCACGGCCCAGCCCAAAGCCACGCCGACAATGATGGCGACGATAGCCGAATAGATGAAATAGAGCGTCAGATTGTCGATAAAGGCGGGTGTGCCGGCCACCGTTGCAACGGCGGCGGCGAAGAGGGTCAGCGCGGCCGCGTCATTGATCAGGCTTTCGCCCTTGAGCACCGTCATCAAACCTGAGGGCAAGCCTGCCTTGCGGCCAATGGTAATGGCGGTGACCGCGTCGGGCGGCGCGATCACGGCGGCCAGCACCAGGGCGACGGGAAAGGTCATGCCGGGAATGGCGAAGCTGGCAACACCTGCCACGGCAAAGGTCGTCGCCACGACGAGGAACACGCCCAGATTGACGATCGAGCCGAGCCGCTTGATGAAGCTGAAAAACGAAAAATCGGCCGCTGCCGAGAACAGCATGGGCGGCAGCACCAGACCGAGAATGATCTCCGGTTCTAGTTCCAGCCGCGGCATGCCGGGGATGAACGAGGCGGCCAGCCCCACCATGGCTACCAGCAAAGCCGGCTGGATATCGCGCCGCTCGGCAAAGACAGTGACGGCGATGGCGGCAATAATGACGATGAGGATCTGGGCAATCATGAACGGAACCCGGCAACAGCGCGTGGGATAGTGGGGTCGCCCGCAGCACGCGGCAAGGGGAGGGCCGTAAAATCACCGGTCTTGGCAAAGTTTGCCAATTGGCCTATTTTGGATGGGAAGGAGACTGCCCATGGCCACGATGAATGTTTCGCTGCCCGACGCGATGAAGGAATGGGTGGAGGCCCAGGTCGAGACGGGCCGCTACGGCAATTCCAGCGATTATGTGCGCGATCTGATCCGGCACCACCAAGAGATGATGAAGAAAAAGGCCGAATTCGAAAGACTGATCGAAGAAGGCTTTTCCAGCGGCATCAGCGATCTGAGCGCCGAGGAAATTTTTGCCGAAGCCCGCCGGGAGTTTCTGGCGAGCGATGATGCGGCTTAGATATTCCGAACCTGCCCGCCGCGATCTCAAATCGATCTATCAGCAAAGCGCGCGCCAGTTTGGCGTGGCGCAGGCCGACAGATACCGGGATGGGCTGCTGAGCGCTCTGAAATTTATCGCGGAAAACCCATTGGCCGTATCAGTGCGCGAGGGGCATAGCAGGCCGCTGCGAGCACATTTCCATCAGTCCCACGTGATTATTTTCGTCATCGAGGATGATGCTGTCGTGGTCGGCCGCGTTCTGGATCAATCGCAAGATTGGCAGGATCAAATCTAATTCCCCCCTTTGCACCCGGCCGCTGAAGCGCCTATATCTCTGGTGCTGCCCGGTGCGTGTGGATAACAATATCCCCGGGGCCTTAACGATCTCATGGGAGCTGTCCCTGACTGAGCCCCTGGGCTTAGATATACGGCGCCCACCTACGTAAAGTAGGTTCCCGGGATCGCATATCCCACGGCCAGGGTGGCACCTAGTTTTGTTTCGAGCGGCGCGCATGGCTGACGATTACATCGAAGACGCCAAGGCGGGGTTGCGCGACAAGGCGCGCTCCGCCCGCGCCGCCGTTTCGGCCGATATCCGCGCCGAGGCCGCCGCAACCGCGGCCAAAGCATTTTTTGACAGTTTCGCGCTCGATGCCGATTGGATCGTGGCCGGCTATTGGCCGATCCGCGACGAGTTCGATTGCCGGCCAATCCTGGTGCGCCTGATGGATTCGGGCCAGCCCGTCTGCCTGCCGGTGACCGAAGGCGATCAGCCGCTGACCATGCGGCTCTGGCAGGATGGCGAAGCGCTTTATCCGTCCGGCTTCGGCACGCTGGCGCCGATCGAAACGGCGCCGGTGGTGGAACCCGATATCATGCTCATCCCGCTTTTGGGCTTTGACAGCACGGGCACACGGCTGGGATATGGCAAGGGCCATTACGACAGGACTATCGTGCGCATGACCAAGAAACCGCAATTGATCGGGCTCGCCTTTGCCGCTCAGGAGTTCCCCCAACTCCCGCGCGAAGCGCATGACATTCCGCTCGATGCCATCATCACCGAAACAGGCCTTCGCCGCTTTGGCGCCGGCCAATGAAGTTTCTGTTTCTGGGCGATGTGATGGGCCGTTCCGGCCGCGACGCGATCAATGAACGCCTGCCAGGCATTGTCGAGCGCTATGGCTTTGATTTTGTCGTGGTCAATGGCGAGAATGCCAGCCATGGCAAGGGCCTGACCGAGGCCCATTTCAATGCCATCCGCAATGCCGGGGCCGATGTCGTGACCCTGGGCGATCATGCCTTCGACCAGCGCGAGACGATTTCCTATATCGAGCGCGAGACGACGCTGATCCGTCCCATCAACATGCCGCCGGGCACGCCGGGGCGTGGAGCGATGTTTGTCGAGGGCCGCAATGGCCATCGGGTGCTGGTGATCAATGCGCTGGGCCGTGTCTTCATGGGGCCGGCCGATGATCCGTTCCGGGCCGTGGAAGCCGCGGTGGCGGCTTGTCCGCTGGGCGAGCAGGCTGATGCGATTATCGTGGATTTTCACACCGAGGCCACGTCGGAAATCCAGGCCATGGGGCAGTTTCTCGATGGCAAGGTCAGCCTCGTCGTCGGCACCCATACCCATATCCCCACGGCCGACCATCGCGTGCTGCGCGGCGGTACGGCGCTGATGGCGGATGCGGGCATGTGCGGGGATTTCGATTCCATCATCGGCAGCGAAACCGATGAACCGCTCAACCGCTTTCTCACCGGCATTCCCAATGGCCGCTTTACTCCGGCCGAGGGGGAGGCAACGCTGTGCGGCGCCGCGGTTGAGACGGATCCGCGCACGGGCCTTGCTCGCAGGGTGCTGCCGCTGCGCCTTGGCGGCACGCTGGCCCAGGCGGAGCCCGACTTCGGCTAGCGCTTTATTTTTGGGTGGCCTGCCCCTATAAGCGGGCCAAATTCAAAGTTCGACTGTTCCGAGGGTTTCGAATGGCAGGCCATTCCCACGCCAAAAACATCATGCACCGCAAAGGCAAGTCCGACGCGGTGCGCTCCAAGATTTTCTCCAAGCTGGCGCGCGAAATCACCGTCGCCGCCAAGATGGGCATGCCCGACCCGGCCTTCAATTCGCGTCTGCGACTGGCGGTGACCAATGCCCGTTCCCAGTCCATGCCCAAGGACAATATCGACCGTGCCATCAAGAAGGCGATCGGCAGCGATGGCGAGAACTACGATGAAATCCGCTATGAGGGCTATGGCCCCGGCGGCGTCGCCATCATCGTCGAGGCGCTGACTGACAACCGCAATCGCACCGCTTCCAATGTCCGCTCCTATTTCTCCAAGAATGGCGGCGCGATGGGGGAAACCAATTCGGTCGGCTTCATGTTCGACAAGATTGGCGAAATCACCTATCCGGCCAAGGTCGGCTCTGAAGACAAGGTGATGGAAGCGGCCATCGAAGCGGGCGCCGACGACGTCGAGAGCGACGAGGAAAACCACTATATCTACACCTCGTTCGAGGCGATGGTGGAAGTTGCCGCGGCGCTGGAAAAGGTGCTGGGCGAGGCCGAATCGGTCAAGGCGATCTGGGAGCCGCAGACCAAGACGCCGATCGACGCCGAAAAGGGCGCGACGCTGATGAAGCTGATCGCGACGCTCGAAGAAGATGATGACGTGCAGAACGTCTATTCGAATTTCGAGATGAGCGAAGAAGACATGGCCAAGCTCGAAGGCTGAGGCCGGTTCGAGCTGGAAATTTTGAGGGCGGCGCTGCGGCGTCGCCTTTTTTATGCGATTTTGAGGTCGAGCACCGGATAATCGCTGGCATGGGCGATGGTCACGCGATTGCGGCCAGTCTGCTTGGCGCCGTAGAGGCGCTGGTCGGCGATATGGAACAGTTCGGAAAAGCTGGTGGGCTGGTCGAACACGGCGCCGCCGACGCTGACCGACAGCGAGCGTAGCCGGCCGTGTGGCTGGAACACGGCCAGGTTGATCGAGCGGCGGATGCGCTCGGCGATCACTTCGGCGTCGCGCATATCGGCGCCCGGCAGATAGACGCCGAATTCCTCGCCACCCATGCGGCCCACCAGATCTCCACTGCGCAGCACGGCGCGGATCGAGCGAGCGATGATGGTCAGCGCCTCGTCGCCGGCATCGTGACCGAACAGGTCATTGATGGCCTTGAAATTGTCGGCGTCGATCATCAGCAGCGCGCCGCTCGGGTGTTTCTGGCTTTTAGCCAATTGGGCCGCAACCTTGGCGGTGAAGGCGCCACGATTGAGGCAGTCGGTCAGGCTATCGGTGCGGGCGACCTTGCCCAGGCGCCTATTGGTGGTGGCCAGGTCCCGCAATTTGAGGCTGACATAGCAGAACAGCGGCAAGCCAAGGATGACCGGCAGCACCGTGGCGCTGATGAGCGAGCGGTGCAAGGCGCGCGTGCCCAGATCATCGAAGAACAGCGCGTTGAACACCACCGACACCACGACACAAGCCAGAGTCCCAAAAAGGGTCGAGCGTGCCACGCCCGACCAGCTTTGCAATGCAGTCAAGGTCTTGGAAGGAAGCATGAAAAACTCGCTGCTGAGGAAAATCAGTTGCTGGGAAATGCCGTTCGGTCAGGTGTGCAATAGGTGTTCCATGGTCAGGCGGCCTGCATGATAGCGACGCGGTCGCGTCCGGTATTCTTGGCTTCGTAGAGCCGCTGGTCGGCGAGGCGATAAAGATCGGTGAAGCGGGTGCGGTTGACATAGGCGGCGCCGCCAATGCTGACCGAAAGCGGGCAGGGCGCCTCGCCCGGGGCAAAGACGATGGCATTGACGGCCTGCCGGATGCGCTCGGCCGCCGTGTCGGCAGCATCGAGATTGGCACCCGCCAGAAAGATCCCGAATTCTTCGCCGCCCAGTCGTCCCACCAGGTCATGCCGTCCCACGGCGCCGCGGATGGCCCCAGCCATTAGCCGCAGGGCCTCGTCGCCATTGTGATGGCCGTACGTGTCATTGACGCGCTTGAAATCATCCGCATCCACGATGAGCAAAGCCCCGCCTTCTCCGGGGCGCTGGTTGCGCCGGTCGAGATAAGTGGCGACCCTGCCGGTAAAGGCCCCGCGATTGAGGCACCCGGTCAGCCAATCCACAGTGGCCATATGGGCGAGCTGCTCATTGGCGAAGCGCAATTGCTCATGCTTGAGCACAAGGAAAAACGTCATCGGGCCGCCCAGCACGATGGGCATGATCACCGAGACAGCCAGCCCCTGCACATTCACGCCGTTCGAAAGGACTTCCATGAAGAGGTTGGTCAGAATGATCGAAATGACGATTGAAACGGCGACGATCCCTCCGGTCACACGATAGACATGAGCCCAGGCCCGCTTGGGGAGGCTCCGGTGGAGTCCGGTCATCTGTTTCGTCCTTGCATTCCCAAGCGCGAGACTAGGAGGCGCTGTTGAACATGGTCTTGTGAGCTTAGCTGCAATTTTATCTTTCCCCGGTTTTCCACCGGGTTTTGTTGCCGCTTTGTTCACATTCGGCTTGGTAAGTTGGGCCGGCCACACTAAGGATGAAGCCATGAATGCGAGCGTACGAATCATTGGCATTGATCCGGGCCTGCGCCGCTGCGGCTGGGGTGTGATCGAAACGCAGGGCAATCGGCTGAGCTTTGTGGCGGCCGGTACGCTGATGCCGCCCACCGATGGCGCGCTGGCCGACCGGCTCGCCGTGCTGTTCGCCGGGTTGGGCGAGGTGCTGGACAAGTTCGCGCCAGACGAGGCGGCGGTCGAGGAAACCTTCGTCAATCAGGGCGCGCGTTCGGCGCTGATCCTGGGGCAGGCGAGGGGCATCGCCTTGGTGACTCCGGCGGCCCGTGGCGTGCCGGTTGCCGAATATGCGGCCAATCTGGTGAAAAAGTCCGTCGTGGGCACCGGCCACGCGGAAAAGGGGCAGGTGGAGCTGATGGTGCGGACCCTCATGCCGGCGGCGCAATTTAAAGGCGCCGACGCTGCCGATGCCCTGGCGATCGCCATCTGCCATGCCCATCACCGGGTATCGCAGCAGCGGCTGAGGGCTTTGGCATGATCGGTAAGCTCAAGGGCCTGGTCGACAGCATTGGCGACGATTTCGCGCTGATCGATGTCGGCGGGGTCTGTTACGAAATCTTCTGTTCGAGCCGCACGCTGCAGGCCTTGCCGCGCGTGGGCGAAGCCACTGTCGTGTTCATCGAAACCATCGTGCGCGAGGATATGATCCGGCTCTATGGTTTTTCCAGTGAAACCGAAAAGGCCTGGTTCAACCTTTTGATGACGGTACAGGGCGTGGGCGCCCGGGTCGCGCTGGGCATTTTGTCGGCCCTGTCGCCCTCCGAAATTTCGAGCGCCATTGCCCTGCAGGACAAGGCGATGATCGGTCGTGCCAATGGTGTGGGGCCAAAGCTGGCCGTGCGCCTCGTCACCGAACTCAAGGGCAAGGTGCCCACCGGATCGGGGATCGATGCCGGCACATTGGGCCTCCAAACCGCGCTCGGCGAAGGCCGCGCGGCAGGCACCGTGGCCGATGCCGTTTCCGCGCTGGTCAATCTGGGCTATTCCAGCGCCCAGGCCTCGGCCGCTTTGGCCCGCATCGTGGCGCGCGAGGGCGACGATACCCCGACCGAAAAACTGATCCGCTTGGGCCTGCGGGAGTTGAGCAGTTGATTCCTTGCGAATAGCGCCATTCCTTACTATGTTAAAAAGTAAGGAATTTGGAGGCGGACATGAATGAACACCCGAAAATTTCGGCCCGGTCCAAAATGACCAGCAAGGGGCAGACCACTGTCCCCAAGGAAGTCCGCTCGCTCCTCAAGTTGAAGGAGGGCACCTTGATGGAGTGGATCGTCAACGAACAGGATGGGACTGCGGTGGTAAAGCCCAAGACCTTGCGCGCAGTCGACCTGGCCGGATTTCTGGGCAAGCCGCCTAACGGTCGTCACGTCACGATCGAGGACATGGACGACGCCATCGCCGAAGCTGTCACCGAGCGGTTCAGGCGGGCAACGAGAGAATGATTGGCGTCGATACCAATATTCTGGCCCGGCTGTTTGTCGATGACGACGATAGACAGCGGGAGCTTGCCAACCGGTTTTTTGCCGATCGGACGCCATCCGATCCCGCCTTTGTCAGCCTCGTGGTCATCGCGGAACTGGCGTGGCTGCTCAGGCGAACTTACGATTACCCGCACCAGGCAATTCTGGAAGCGGTCATGGCGCTGCTCGACAGCGCAGATTTTGCTGTCGAAGCGCGGGACATTGTTCTCGCCGCTGTCGACACTGCCGCCGCTCATCGCTTCGGATTGGCAGATGTGCTCATTGCCGAGATCGCGTCACGGGCCGGTTGTGCCGCCACCATGACATTCGACAAAACGGCGGCCAAACGCATACCGGGAATGGAATTGCTCGCGTGACCGACCTCACCTCCCCCGCTGCCGGGCGCGATGATCCGCTCGATGTGTCCTTGCGCCCCTCCGGCTTTGCCGAATTTGTCGGGCAGGCGGCGGCGCGGGCTAATCTTGAAGTGTTCATCCAGGCCGCCAAGCAACGCGGGGCGGCGCTCGATCACGTGCTGTTCGTAGGGCCGCCGGGCCTGGGCAAGACGACGCTGGCGCAGATCATTTCGCGCGAATTGGGTGTGGGCTTCCGCGCCACGTCCGGCCCGGTCATTGCCAAGGCGGGCGATTTGGCGGCGCTGCTGACCAATCTTGAAGACCGCGATGTGCTGTTCATCGATGAAATTCACCGGCTCAATCCGGCCATCGAGGAAATCCTGTATCCGGCGATGGAGGATTTTCAGCTCGATCTGATCATCGGGGAAGGGCCCGCCGCCCGCTCGGTGCGCATTGATCTGGCCAAATTCACCCTGGTCGGCGCCACCACCCGGGCGGGCCTCCTCACTACGCCTTTGCGGGATCGTTTCGGCATTCCGGTGCGGCTCAATTTCTATACTCCCGAGGAGTTGGTGCAGATCGTCACGCGTGGGGCGCGGCTGCTCGGCATGCCCATGGCGCCCGATGGCGCGTTGGAAATTGCCCGCCGTTCGCGCGGTACGCCGCGTATCGCGGGGCGCCTGTTGCGCCGCGTCACCGATTTTGCGCTGGTGGATGGCGCCGCCGAGATCGATCGCAAGCTGGCCGACAAGGCGCTGTTGCGGCTTGATGTGGATGCGCGCGGGCTCGATCAGCTCGACCGGCGCTATCTCACCACCATTGCCGATTTCTACAATGGCGGCCCGGTGGGCGTCGAAACCATTTCGGCGGCGTTGAGCGAGCCGCGCGACGCGATCGAGGAAATCGTCGAGCCTTATCTCATCCAGCAAGGCTTCATCCAGCGCACCCCGCGCGGCCGCATGCTCACCGGGCTGGCCTTCCAGCATATGGGCCGGGCCGTGCCGCAGGGTTTTGTCGGCATGCAGGCGAGTCTCTTCGAGGAGCCGGAGGCGTGAGCCGCAGGCCAATGCTCACTTGACCCTGCACGTCACGCGTTATGCGCCTGAACTGCCCCAATGGCCCAGCGATCTGCCATTGCGCATCGCCGTGCTGACCGATCTGCATGCTTGCCTGCCCTGGACGGGCCCAGCGCAATTCAACGCCTTCTGTCGCCAAACCAATGGCTTGGGCGCCGATATCATCCTGCTACTGGGCGATTACGTCAGCGGGCCGCGGTTTTCTCGCCCCATGGATGCAGCCCATTGGGCAGCCCATCTGGGCGCTCTGTCGGCGCCGCTGGGCGTGCATGCCATTCTGGGCAATCACGATTATGACGGCTATCGCCGCGCCGATCTGGCGCATGGGCCGATCGAGGCCGAACGGGCGCTGATAGCCGCCGGCATCCCGGTCTATATCAATCGCGCCGTCCGGCTGGATCATGCCGGGCGCGGCTTCTGGCTGGCTGGCCTGGGCGATCAATTCGCCTTCGCGCCCAAGCGGGACCGGCGCTTTGCCCGCAGCGACGGCATTGCCGACCTGGATGGCACCCTGGCGCAGATATCCACTGCCGATCCGGTCCTGCTGATGGCGCATGAGCCCGATATCTTTCCGGATGTCCCCGGCCGGGTCGCGCTGACCTTGTCCGGCCACACCCATGGCGGGCAGGTCAAGCTGTTTGGCAAGACGCCGGTGGTTCCTTCGCGCTATGGCAGCCGCTATGTCTATGGCCATATTGTGGAAGAGGATCGCCATTTGATCGTGTCTTCGGGCCTGGGATTTTCGGGCTGGCCGATCCGGTTCGGCACAAAGTCCGAGATCGTGGTCATCGATCTGGGCAGGGATGGACCAATTTGACCCAGCATCGCTTTCCCATCCGCATCTATTACGAGGACACCGATTTTTCGGGCAATGTCTATTATGCGGCGTATCTGAAATTCTTCGAGCGCGGCCGCACCGAATTCTTGCGCGATGCGGGCATTCATCATTCCGAACTCGCGGCGCAGGGCATTGCCTTTGCCGTGCGCTCAATGGACATCCAGTTCGATGGCGCCGCCCATATCGATGATCTATTGACGGTGACGACCGAAATCGGCGCGATTACTGGTGCACGATTGACACTCACCCAGGCAATTTTACGTGATCAGACCGTGCTGACCCGCGCCAATGTGGTTGTCGTCGCCATCAAAACCGCCGGTGGCGCGGCTCGCCTGCCGCGCGAACTCGTCGCGCGCTTCGCCGCTAAGGCCTAGCGGGGCTAGGCGATAAAGGCCGCGCTGACTCTCTTTGTTAACTACTCCTTGACCATAATTGCGGCAAAGGGACACTGATCCCGTTCGCCGCGCTCCAAAGCCCGGCAAATGGGGCATTTCTCTTAATTTTGACAGATTTCGACCCCATCGCCTGTGGCCTGTGGGTCGGGCATGTAGACCGGGCCGAAAAGGATCACTTCATGGAAGCCATGGATGCTGTTGGAGCTGTTGCTCCACACGCCGACTTGTCCATCTGGGGACTGTTCTGGGCGGCCGACTGGATCGTCAAGGCGGTCATGCTGGGGCTGCTGGGCGCCTCGATCTGGTGCTGGGCCATCATCGTGGACAAGACCATCACCTATCGCCGCACCCAGGCCGAGATGAACCGCTTCGAGCGCGTGTTCTGGTCGGGTCAGTCGCTGGAGGAACTCTATCAGCAGCAATCGGAGAAGGCGACCGGCGGTTTGGGCGCGGTCTTTGTTGCAGCAATGAAGGAATGGAAGCGCAGCCACGAGCAGAATGCGGCCTCCTTCGTGGGCATGCAGCAACGCCTCGATAAGGTACTCGACGTGGCCATTGCCCGCGAGAGCGAGACGCTGGAAAAGCGCCTTGGTTTCCTGGCAACGGTCGGCTCGGCCGGCCCGTTCATTGGCCTGTTCGGTACGGTCTGGGGCATTATGAATGCCTTTACCGCCATTGCCGCGTCCTCCAACACCAATCTGGCTGTGGTGGCAGGGCCGATCGCCGAAGCGCTGTTCGCCACCGCCATTGGTCTGGTTGCCGCTATTCCGGCCGTTATTGCCTACAACAAGCTCTCCGCCGATGCCGGCAAGATGATCGGCCGGCTGGAAGGCTTTGCCGACGAATTCTCGACCATTCTCAGCCGTCAGCTCGAAGCACGGAGCCGCTGATATGGGAATGGGTGTAGCATCTGGCGGTGGAGGCGGGGGCGGACGCCGCCGCCGTCGCGGCCGCAAGGCGATTATGAGCGAGATCAACATCACGCCGATGGTCGACGTGATGCTGGTGCTGCTTATCATTTTCATGGTGGCTGCCCCGATGATGACATCGGGCGTGCCCATCGACCTGCCCAAGACAGCGGCCGCCGAACTCTCCAGCCAGACCCAGCCGATCACCGTTGCAGTGACGCCGGAAGGCACCATCTATGTCGGTGACGACGTGGTGGCGGAGGCCGACCTGATCAATACGGTGACGGCTTTGGCGACCAATGGCACGGAAGACCGCATCTTCCTGCGTGGCGATACCACGGCCAATTACGGCTCGGTGATGCGGGTCATGGGGATGCTGTCGGCTGCCGGTTTCACCAAGATCGGCCTTATCACCCAGCAGCAGGATCAATAGGCCAGCCCCATGCGCACCGGCCTCATCGTTTCGATCGTCGCACATGTCACGGTTCTGACCATCGGCCTCATCAATCTGGGCCTGGCGGAGCCGATGACCACGGTCGAGAACGCCATTGCGGTCGATCTGGTGCCGGTCAGCGATTTCAACAATATCCGCATGGGCTCGCTCGACAGCGAAGTGGTCGATACCCAGACCCCCGCCATCGCCGAATCCGACCAGCCGGCCGAACTGGCCCAGCCCACCGGCAATACCGAGCGCGATCAGGAAACCCCATCGCCGGCCGATAGGCCCACGCCCATGCCGGTGACCAATAGCGCGCCCGCGCCCGAATCCGCGCCACCGCCGCCGGAGCCTGAACCCGAGCCAGAGCCGACCCCGCCTCCACCGGCGGCCCAGCCTGAACCGGCGCCGGAACCCGAGCCCGCTCCCACCCCACCGACGCCCGCAACCCGGCCGCAGCCTGCGCCGGAGCCAACGCCCGCACCTGCGCCAGTACCGACGCCGGCTCCCGAGCCAGTGCCTGAACCCACGCCCGCGCCGACCCCCGAGCCGACACCGGCACCCGAGCCGACGCCTGCTCCGGCCCAGCCTCCGGCGCCGACACCGGCGGCGCGGCCGAGCAATCTGGCGCAACTGCGTCAGCAATTTGCCGCCGCCGAAACCGAACGCCGCCGGCGCGAGGAAGAGGAACGCCGCCGCCAGGCTGCGGCCCAGCAGCCCGCGACACCGGCGCCGAACCCGCAGCCCAATCCGCCGCAGCCGGCCCAGCTCGATTCCGCGCTGGCGGACGACATTTCGTCGATCATCAATCGGGACAATACGACCGGGGCGACGACCGGGCAGGGCGGTTCACCCACATTGGGCGACACCACCGGCACCTCGGCCACGCTGAGCCAGACGGAGATCGGGGCGCTGGTCGCCAAGATCAAGCAGTGCTGGTATCTGCTGCCCAATGAAGAGGCGAGCGGGGCCGAAGTCGTGGTCAATATGCGGCTCAAGCAGGATGGCTCGCTGGCGGATGTGCCGCGCATCGTCTCGGTCAGCCAGCAGCCCGAAGCCATCGGCATCGCCCAGAAGGCGGTGAGCGCGGTGGCCGGTTGCGGTCCCTACAGCATGCTCTCGGCAAACACTTATGACCAATGGCAGAATATCAACGTCACTTTGCGTCCGTGACATCTTGGAAGCGCCTTTGTCTGGCACCATTGTCAACGAACGGCAGGAATGGAGACTGAAATGACCCTTCTCACCCGGCGCAACGCCCTCAAGCTCGGTCTGGCCGGCGGCATTGCCATGGCTGCAGCCGCCAAGGCCAGTGCCCAGCTCAATATCACGGTCGAGGGCGCCAATTTCCGGCCCCTACCGATCGCCATTCCCGATTTTGCCTCGAGCGATCCTACCTTTGGGCGCGAGATTGCCGAGATCGTGCGCAACAATCTGCGCCGTTCGGGTCTGTTCCAGCCGCTTGATCCGGCTTCGCTCCCCGTGCAGGTGGGCGATGTGAATGCCACGCCCGATTTCAACACCTGGCGCACCGCCAATGTGGACGCATTGGTGATGGGCGCCGTCGAGCGCGGCGGGCAGATTTCGTCCTCGGTGCGCGTATGGGACACCCGCCAGGGCGCCCAGGTGGTGGGCAGCAGCTACAATACCGATCCCAATTCCTCGCGCCGGGTCGGCCATATCATTTCTGACGCCATCTATTCCAACCTGACCGGCGGCGGCGGCTATTTCGATACCCGCGTGATCTATGTGGCCGAAAGCGGCCCCAAGGCCAATCGCGTGCGGCGCCTGGCCATCATGGATCAGGACGGCGCCAATTCGCAGTATCTGACCGATGGCAGCTCCATGGCGCTGACCCCGCGCTTTTCGCCCAATGGCGACATGGTCACCTATATGAATTTCGCCAATGGCAATCCGCAGGTCTTCCTGCTGCAGCTATCCACCGGTCGCCAGCAACAGCTGGCCGCGGTGGGGGCCATGACCTTTGCGCCGCGCTTTTCGCCCGATGGCGGCACGGTGGCCTTCTCGGTCGAGCAGGGCGGCGCCACCAATATCTATTCGGTCAGCACCGGGGGCGGGCAGCCCATGCAGCTCACCTCGGGCGCCGCAATCGACACCGGCCCCTCCTATTCGCCCGATGGCAGCCGCATCCTGTTCGAAAGCGATCGCGGCGGCTCGCCGCAGATCTATATGATGGGCGCCAGCGGCGGCAACGCCCAGCGCATCAGCTTCGGCCAGGGCAGCTATTCCACCCCGGTCTGGTCGCCCAGTGGCGATCTGATCGCCTTTACCCGCCAATCCGGCGGCCAGTTCAATATCGGGGTGATGAACCCCGATGGCTCGGGCGAGCGCATGCTCTATTCGAGCTTCCACGCCGAAGGCCCCACCTGGGCGCCCAATGGCCGCGTCATCATGTTCTTCCAGGATCCGGGCGGCAATGACGGCCCGCGCCTGATGAGCATCGATATCTGGGGCCGCAATCTTTTGACCATCCCGACGGATGGTTATGCATCGGATCCGGCCTGGTCGGGCCTGCGGGCTTAAGTGTTTGGGGCGGCACGAAAGTGATTTCGTGTTGCCCCACTTAACCTTAACGTGATCGGCCATCGCCGCTGTGGCCAATCTGCACCATCACGAAAAAGCCCGGATTTCCGCCACATTTGTGCCCCGATAGGCAAACATTAACCAGACACGCAAACGCGGTCTTAAGAATAAGCGCGGTAAATGCCGTGCTTAAGATTGTAAGCCTTTCAGGAGCCTCCATTGGCCATTTCCGCACCCCTCAACACCGCGTTGCGCGCATTCGCAATGTTGCTCTTCGTCGTCGCGATTGCGGCCTGTTCCCGCACCCCCAATGCGATGCCGACCGGTGTCGGCAATCTGGGCCCCGGCGGCGGCGCCCCCGGCAGCCAGCAGGAATTCCTCGTTTCGGTCGGTGACCGCGTGTTCTTTGAAACCGATTCGAGCAACCTCACCCCCACCGCCATGGCCACGCTGGACAAGCAGGCCGCCTGGCTCAACCAATATTCGAACTACCGCATCATGATCGAAGGCCATGCCGACGAGCGCGGTACCCGTGAATACAATATCGCCCTGGGCGCTCGCCGCGCCTCCATCGTGGTCAATTACCTGACCTCCAAGGGCGTCAATGGCCAGCGCATCACCAGCCAGTCCTTCGGCAAGGAACGCCCGGTGGCCATCTGTAACGACATTTCCTGCTGGAGCCAGAACCGCCGCGCGGTCACCGTGGTCCAGTAAGACAAAACCGGCCCTGCCGCTGGCAGGGCCGAAGCGATCCAGTGCAAACTGGAGGCAAGAGCGCCCGGAGCCCCGAAAAGGGCCCGGGCGCTTTCTTTTGACCAAAATTGGCCTTTATTGCCTGGCCTCCAAAGGTTCATGGTGCGTCGTGCAGTCACGACGCGTTTGGAGGCGTATTGCTTTGACGACGACCAATCATTTGAAGGCGCGACTGGTGCTGGCGACGGCGCTGGCCCTCGGCGTGGCAGCCCCGGCTGTCGCCCAGTCCGGGTTGATGGCGACCCCGCCGGCTCTGGTGGGCCGCACGCTGAGCGACGAGACGCCGCCGGTTTTACTGGCCCAGGCCAGCGACACTGCCCAATTGATGCTGCGCATCCAGCAGCTCGAGGAGCAGATCCGCTCGCTCAATGGCCAGGTCGAGGGGCTGACTTTCCAACTCACCCAGATGCAGACGCTGGTGCAGCGCCAGAGCGAGGAAAACGCTGCGCGCTTCCAGGCGCTCGAAGGCGGTGCGCCGGGAAAACCTGATGCGGCGACCCAGCAGGGCGGCGCGACGCCGGCCCCGGTGTCGCCGCAGGCCCCCGCTGACGAATCCAATGTGCCGCTGACCGATATTCCCGCCCAGGGTGTGCAGCCGCTGCCCGGCGAAACCGAATTCGACCCCACATTCGACGATGGCAGCGCGCCAATGGACGATCTGGGCAATTCCAACGATCCGCTGGTCGGCACCGGCCGCACCGGTGGTACGGACCTGACCACGGGCGAGCCGCTGGACCTGACCTATGATCCGGCCGCCGGCCCCTCGGACAATCCCGACGCCGACGCGCAGTTCCGCGCCGGCTACGAGGCCCTGGCGCGCGGCGACTACGCTTTTGCCGAGGATCAGTTCACCCAGTTCATCGAGCTGTACCCGGACAATCCCCAGGTTACCGACGCCGCCAATTGGCTGGGCGATGCCCTCTTGCAACGCCAGGCCTATAGCGAAGCCGCCGATGTGTTGCTCAATGCCTTCCAGAAGGCGCCGGACAATCCGCGAGCGCCTGAATTGCTGCTCAAGCTGGGCATGTCGCTGTCGGGCGCCGGCGAGCGCGAAACCGCCTGCCGCACCTTTGCCGAAGTCGATCGCCGCTACACCACGCTGCCCGATGCCGTCAAAGGCCGCCTGGCCGAGGAAAAGACCAAGGCCGAATGCCCGCCCGCTTGACCCCCAGCCTCGACGACGCGGCAGCGCTGGACCAGCTCTTTGCTGCCGTCGCCGGGGAACAGGCGATCGGGCTGGCCGTGTCCGGCGGCGCCGATAGCCTGGCGCTGTTGCTGCTGGCCCATAGCTGGGCCAGCGCCCGCGACAACGCGCCCATTCTGCACGTCTATTCGGTCGATCACGGTCTGCGCCCCGAGGCGGCCGCCGAAGTCAAAATGGTACTCGCTGCGGCCAAAGAGCTGGGCGTCGCCGCCACCGGCCTCAAATGGAGCGCGACCAAGCCCGTGGCCGGCCTGCAGGAAGCGGCCCGGATCGCCCGCTACCAATTGATCGGCAACGCCATGGCACAGGATGGGATTTCCGTCCTGCTCACCGCCCATCATCGCAACGACCAAGCCGAAACCGTGTTGATGCGCATGGCCCATGGCAGCGGTATCGAGGGCCTCAGGGGTATGTCGGCCATGGCTGTGGTCGAGGGCATAATCGTGCACCGCCCGCTGCTCGATATCGATCCGGCGGCTCTGCGGGCAATCGTGGATGCAGCGGGTTTCGTACCGGCCGAAGACCCGTCCAATAGTGACGAGCATTATGAACGCGTGCGCTGGCGCAAGGCTCTGCCGCAATTGGCGAGCCTGGGGCTCGACGCCGCGGCGCTCGCGGTTTTTGCCGACCGCATGGCCGAAGCCGATGCGGCCATTGCGCAGATGGCCGAGAGCTGTTTTGCCGCCATGGTGCGGCTAGATGGCTTCGGCTCGGCGCGGATCGAGCTGGCCGGCTTTGTCGGGCTCAGCCCCGCCATTTCCGTGCGTGTGCTCGGCCGGGTGCTCAATATTGTCGGCGGCCGGCAAAAGCCGCGCGCCTTGGGGCAGGTCGAACGGTTGCGCCAATCGATTGCCGACGGGGCTCTGCCCAAATCCACCACCGTTCTGGGCTGCGTCATCCGTCTCAAGGACGAGGCCGTGGTGATCGCCCGCGAGCCGGGTCGCGCCGTGCCGCCCGACGCGATCCTGCGCCCCCATGCCGAACTGGTCTGGGACGAACGCTTTCTCATCATCAATGGCTCGGGTGAAAGCGATCTCACCGCCAGCGTCGCCGATTACCTGCCTCGCCACCGGCTCGAAGAATTTCTGGGCTTCAAGGTCACCGCTCCCGCCGAAGCCATCCGCACCGCCCCCATCGTCCGGGACGCCGCCGGCGGCGTCCTCTCACTGGGCGGCTGGTCGTTCGACGATCGCATCAAGGTGCAATTGCTGATCGATTGAGGGGTGTGATGCACCTGCTTCGTACCACCCACCGTGTCATTCCGGCGCAGGCCGGAATCCAAGTCCGTGGCGGCCCGCAACCATCCAGCGCCGGGATGGCC
>UCAU01000004.1:46509-212370 GCA_900470445.1 Hyphomicrobiales bacterium
TTCCGGCCTGCGCCGGAATGACACGGTGACTGGTTGAGCAATCTCGGGGCTTGCTCCCAATCCCTCCTCCCCACCGCCTCCCTCGGGCTCGACCCGAGGGTCACTCGCCGCTTGCGCCAACCTACCCATTCCCCACGGTGTCATTCCCGCGAAAGCGGGAACCTCCGTTTCGGGATGTCGAAGCAAGCAAACAGAGGTTCCCGCTTTCGCGGGAATGACATTGTGATTGGGACGGCGAAGAGCGAAGAGCGAAGAGCCTCACTTTATCCTTCTTATCCCCACCCCCATCACCTCATGCCACTATCCCTCCCATCACCCCGCCAGAGCGCGGTCATGACGAGTGGATGGGCTGGGTGAATGCCGTGGGTTGGAGGTCGCTCCGGCCACGCAGAGGTACGACGGCTCGCCTCATAACAAGGCAAGCTCATCCGGCCCTGTGAAAAATCCCGGCGCGATGGCGAGGCCGACGTTTCACCATCTACCAAACCCTAGAGACGCCGGTCTCGCCATCGCCGCTCACTGCCAAAACCGTCGGCACCAGCCGGGCGGCGTATCGCCACGCCCCTGTGGAACCTTCCGCTTCGCCATTGCGTATTAACCCAATCGCGACATTATGACTGGACGGAGCGCCCAAAGGGCCGCAGGTCTTGCCCTTGTAACGCCCCATTGCCGGACATACATTCGGCCTTACTGCTGGCTGCTGCATTTGGGCCGGCTTCTCCGGGACAGGATTGATGAACGGAAACTTCCGCAACTTCGCCATCTGGCTAGTCATACTCTTCATGCTGATGGGCCTGTTCCAGGTCTTCCAGTCGTCGACCCGCTCAATTTCGGTCTCCGACAAGAGCTACAGCCAGTTCGTCACCGATGTGGAAGCAGGGCGCGTGCAGTCCGTCACCATCACCAATAATGTGGTGTCTGGCGTGCTCAATGACGGTGCGCGCTTTGAAACCGTGCTGCCCGATGGCGCCGACGTGATCAATCGCCTCGAAGACAAGGGCGTGTCGATTACCGCGCGCGCCCCCGAATCGAGCCCGTTCTGGTCGATCCTGCTCTCTTCCTGGCTGCCGTTCATCGTCATCATCGGCGTCTGGTTCTTCTTCATACGGCAGATGCAGGGCGGTGGCCGTGGCGGCGCGATGGGCTTTGGCAAGTCGCGCGCCAAGCTGCTCACCGAAACCCATGGCAAGGTGACGTTCGAAGACGTTGCCGGCGTGGACGAAGCCAAGCAGGACCTCGAGGAAATCGTCGAATTCCTGCGCGATCCCGGCAAGTTCCAGCGCCTGGGCGGCCGTATTCCGCGCGGCGTGCTGCTGGTGGGCCCTCCGGGTACCGGTAAGACGCTGCTGGCCCGTTCGGTCGCCGGCGAAGCCAATGTGCCCTTCTTCACCATTTCGGGTTCGGACTTCGTTGAAATGTTCGTCGGTGTCGGCGCGTCCCGCGTTCGCGACATGTTCGAACAGGCCAAGAAGAATGCGCCCTGCATTATCTTCATCGACGAAATCGACGCCGTCGGTCGCCAGCGTGGCGCCGGGCTCGGTGGTGGTAACGACGAACGCGAACAGACCCTAAACCAGCTGCTTGTCGAGATGGACGGCTTTGAAGCCAATGAAGGCATCATCCTGATCGCTGCCACCAACCGGCCTGACGTGCTGGACCCCGCTCTGCTGCGTCCCGGCCGTTTCGACCGCCAGGTCGTGGTGCCCAATCCCGACGTGTCGGGCCGCGAAAAGGTGCTCAAGGTTCACGTCCGCAAGGTGCCGCTGGCCCCCGATGTGGATCTGAAGGTTCTCGCCCGTGGTACCCCCGGTTTCTCCGGTGCGGACCTGATGAACCTCGTCAACGAAGCGGCCCTGATGGCAGCGCGGCGCAACAAGCGCTTCGTCACCCATGCCGAGTTCGAAGACGCCAAGGACAAGATCATGATGGGCGCCGAGCGCCGCACCATGGCTATGTCCGAGGACGAGAAGAAGCTGACCGCCTATCACGAGGCTGGCCACGCCATCATCGCGCTCAAGGTTGCGGGCATCGACCCCATCCACAAGGCGACGATCATTCCGCGCGGCCGCGCTTTGGGCATGGTCATGACCCTGCCCGAGAGCGACAGCTATTCGTTCTCCCGTGAAAAGGCTTTGGCGCGCCTCACCATGCTGTTCGGTGGCCGCGAGGCCGAGATCATCAAGTTCGGCCCGGAAAAGGTTACCTCGGGTGCTTCTGGCGATATCCAGATGGCAACGAGCCTGGCCCGATCCATGGTTATGGAATGGGGCATGAGCGAAAAGCTTGGCCGCGTCCGCTACAAGTCGAGCGACCAGGAAGTGTTCCTGGGTCACTCGGTGACGCAGTCGACCAACATGAGTGACGACACCGCGCGCATCATCGACCAGGAAGTGCGCAAGCTGATCGAGGATGGCGAGGCTTCGGCCAAGGAAATCCTGACCACCTACCACGACGAGTGGGAGGCGATTGCCCAGGCGCTGCTCGAATATGAGACGCTGACCGGCGATGAGCTGCGCGCCCTGATGGAAGGCAAGCAGCCGGTTCGCCCGGATGACAATGGCCCTTCCGCGCCCAAGGCGACGGGTGTGCCCTCGGCCGGCAAATCGGGCAAGAAACGTCCCGATGCACCGCCCGAGACGGGTCTCGAGCCGCAGCCGGGCAGCTAAGCTAGGCAGGAAAATTGGAAAGGTCGCCGCAGGGCGGCCTTTCTGCGTTTGATCTTCACCGTTATTCCGCCGAAAAGCGCTCTTAACGGTTGAACGATAGAATCAACGCTCGATACGAGTGTGAGGGCAGATCATGGTCAGGAAATATTTCGGCACGGACGGTATTCGCGGCCTCGCCAATGGCAGCAAGCTTACCCCCGAACTGGCAATGAAGGTCGGCATGGCTGCCGGCACCAAATTCGTGCGCGGCGACCATCGCAATCGCGTGGTGATCGGCAAGGACACCCGTCGCTCCGGCTATATGATCGAGACGGCCCTGACCGCTGGTTTCACCGCCGTGGGCATGGATGTCTACCTGCTCGGCCCGATGCCGACCCCGGCTGTCGCCATGCTGACCCGCTCGCTGCGCGCGGATCTGGGCGTCATGATCTCGGCCTCGCACAATCCTTATGACGACAATGGCATCAAGCTGTTCCGCCCCGATGGCTACAAGCTCAGCGACGAGCTGGAGCTGGAAATCGAGCGGCTGATCGATAGCGACACGAGCAAGCTTCTGGCGCATGGCATGAATATCGGCCGCGCCCATCGCGACGAGGAAGCCCGCACCCGCTATATCGAATATGCCAAGCGCACGCTGCCGCGCAATGTCGACCTGTCCGGCCTGCGCGTGGTGCTCGATTGCGCCAATGGGGCCGCCTACAAGGTCGCTCCCATCGCTCTGTGGGAATTGGGCGCCGAGGTCATCACCATCGGCGTCGAGCCCGATGGCTACAATATCAATCACAAGGTCGGCTCCACCGCGCCCGACGCCGTGGCCGCCAAGGTGCGCGAGATGCGCGCCGACATTGGCATTGCGCTGGATGGCGACGCCGACCGCGTCATCATCATCGATGAAAAGGGCAATGTGGTCGATGGCGACCAGTTCATGGCGGTGATCGCCCAGAGCTGGATGGAGCGCGAAATGCTGATGGGCGGTGGGATCGTCGCCACCATCATGTCCAATCTGGGCCTCGAACGCTATCTGCTCTCGCTGGGGCTGACGCTGGAACGCACGCAGGTGGGCGATCGCTACGTGCTCGAAGCCATGCGCGCCAAGGGCTTCAATGTGGGCGGCGAACAATCGGGCCACATCATCCTGTCCGATTTCACCACGACGGGCGACGGCCTTGTCGCCGCGCTGCAATTGCTCGCCGTGCTCAAGCAGCAGGAGCGCTCCATCTCGGAAATCTGCGCCCGCTTCGAAAAGGTCCCGCAACTGTTGCGCAGCGTCAAGTTCAAGTCCGGCAAGCCGCTGGAGCACAAGCAGGTCATCCAGGCCATCGCCGATGGCCAGGCTATGCTGGGCAAGGGCGGGCGCCTCGTCGTCCGCGCCTCGGGCACGGAGCCCGTCATTCGCGTCATGGGCGAAGCCGACGATGCCGCCTTGGTCTCGACCGTGGTCGGCCAGGTAGAGGCAGCGATCCTGCAGGTCGCCTGACTTCCGACAACAGTTGTCGGGCCGGTCTCTACTGCTGTTACGGTTAAAAGTTTAGGTTAATCGGGTTTTAAGAAAGTTGTCCGATATTTGCCAACAATCGACTCATGTCGTGGCAACCTAAGGACGAATTTCATGAACAAGCTCATCGCTGCGGTCATGGTGGCTGGAGCCGCTGTTGTGGCTGCCCCGGCACTGGCCGCGGATATGCCTTATTATCCGCCGGTCATCGACGTTCCTGACGTGGACTATGGCGTCCAGGGCGCCTTCTACCTGCGCGGCAGCGCCGGTGGGAACGGGCTGTGGGCCAAGGAAGTCAGCCATCCCAGCGGCGTCCCGGACACGGTGTTCGCCACTGACGATTGGGGCTTCGGCTACTCTGTCGGCGCGGGCGTCGGCTATGAGACCGGTACCGGCCTGCGCTTCGACGTGACCGCCGACTATCTCGCCAATGATGAGCTGTCGACCACCATTTCCGGCTCGACCAATATCGCCAATGGCCAGCACAAGCTGGAACTGCGCTCCACCATCCTGCTCGCCAACGCCTATTATGACTTCGGTCTGGGCGGCGGCGGTTATGGCGCAGCCGGCGGTGCCTTTGGCTATGTCGGCGCAGGCGCCGGTGTGGCGCTCAACAACGTGATCAGCCACGGTCCGGGCCTGCCCGATACGCGGGGCGACAATACCAGCTTCGCAGCTGCCGGCATGGTCGGCGTTGGCTACGATTTCGGTCAGGTCGTTGCCGATATCGGCTACCGCGCTCTCTACATCAATTCCGTCGAGAATGACGAGCCATTGCTGCCTTATAGCGTCGCCAATGTCTGGGCCCATGAAGTGCGCGGCACGGTTCGCTACCGCTTCAACTAAGCGTCCCTTGCACCGACAGAAGTCAGATCGGCACCTTCGGGTGCCGATTTTTTTACCCTCTGCGCCAGAATCGCCCCTACCATGGGCGGGGCAGGAGGACGCTATGAAGGTTTTGGTGATTGGTGCGGCGGGCATGGTGGGCCGCAAGTTGACTGCGGCGCTGCTGGCGGCGGGGCAGGTGGGTGGCCAGCCGATCGAGGGTCTGGCGCTGGCCGACATCGTGGCGCCGGAAAAGCCGGCGGCGTCGCTTCCGATCGACACCATCGCCACCGATCTGTCCGAGCCCGGCAGCGCCGCGCTCCTGCTCGAGGCCCGGCCCGACCTGATCTTCCATTTGGCAGCCATTGTCTCAGGTGAGGCGGAAGCCGATTTCGAAAAAGGCTACCGCATCAATCTCGATGGCACGCGGCATTTGTTCGAAGCCATCCGGCTCAGCGGACAACCCTATCGCCCGCGTGTGGTGTTTACCTCCTCCATTGCCGTGTTCGGCGAGCCGCTTCCTGCCGTGATCGGGGACAGCCAGGACCATACTCCGCTCACCAGTTACGGCACCCAGAAGGCGATTTGCGAACTACTGCTGGCCGACTATTCCCGTCGCGGCTTTCTCGACGGCGTGGGCATTCGCCTGCCCACCATCGCCGTCCGGCCCGGCAAGCCCAACAAGGCCGCCTCCGGCTTCTTCTCCGGCATTATCCGCGAGCCGCTGGCGGGAATGGAAGCGATCCTGCCGGTCGATGACAGCGTGCGCCATTGGTTTGCCAGCCCGCGGGCGGCGGTGGGTTTCCTGCTGCATGCCGCGCAGATGGATACCGCGCCCTTGGGGCAGCGGCGCAATCTGACCATGCCGGGCTTGTCGGTGACAGTGGCCGAACAGATCGCGGCGCTGCAGCGCGTGGCCGGTCCGGCGGCAACCCAGTTGATCCGCCGCCAGCCTGACGAAGTCATTGCCAAAATCGTTGCCGGCTGGCCCCAAGCCTTTGATGCCCAACGCGCCTTGGCGCTGGGCTTCCGTGCCGAAACCAGCTTTGACGAAATCATCCGCATCCACATCGAAGACGAGTTGCCGCCGGTCCAGCCCTAATTGGCGCGAGCCGAATTTGCCGATTGACGGCTGAGGGTCGAAATGAGAAACGTTTGCGCAAATGAGCAAACGTTTGCGCAGGCGGAGGCTATCGTGTCGGAGCCGGTCAAAACTATCGAGCGGACGCGAATTTATGACGTGGCTGCTGCCGCGGGCGTCAGCGTTGCTACGGCCTCGCGGGCGCTGAACGATACCGGCCGCATGACCGAGCAAACCCGCGAGCGGGTCAAACAGGTTGCAGCCCAGCTCGGCTTTCGCCCCAATACCATGGCGCGGGGCCTGCTCGGCAAGCGTAGCTTCACCATTGGCCTATTGACCAACGACACCTATGGCCGCTTCACGCTGCCGCTGATGGCCGGAGTTTCCGAAGCCCTGGTCGACCGGGGCGTCTCGGTTTTCCTCTGCACCATCGAGGATGATGCGGCGCTGGCCAAGGTGCATGTCGATGCGCTGCTCGACAAACAGGTCGATGGCATTATCGCTTCCGGCCGGCGGGTCGATCGGCGCTTGCCGGTCGATTTAAGCAATCTGCCCGTGCCCGTCGTCTATGCCTTTACCGAGGGCCCGGACGATAGCGTGACCTTCATATCCGATGATGAACAGGGCTCGTGCGAGGCGGTGCAATGGCTGGCCAGCCGTGGCCGCCGCCGCATCGTCCACATTACCGGGCCGGAAAGTTTTGCTTCGGTACAGGTGCGCGCCCAGGCCTATCGCACCGTGGTTGGCGAACAGGCCGAAATCCACCACGGCGAATGGAGCGAGGCCTGGGGGCATGAGGCCGTGGCCCGGCTCTGGGACGGCGCCGGCACCCCGCCTGACGGCATCTTTTGCGGCAATGACCAGATTGCCCGCGGCGTGGTCGATGCCTTGCGTGAACGCGGCGTCATGGTGCCCGACGATGTCTCCGTCGTTGGCTTCGACAATTGGGAAATCGTCGCCGCAGCAACGCGGCCGCCCCTTACCAGCGTGGACATGAACCTGCGGGAACTTGGCCGCGAGGCCGGCCTGACCATTCTGGCGCTGGCCGAGGGCAAAGAGGTCGCGCCCGGAATCCGGCGCTTGCCCTGCCAATTGGTGCTGCGCCAGTCAGGCTGAGGCAATGCCACACGCGCCGGCCCGGCGCCAATTGTTTGATCCAACCATCGGAAAGCTCAAAATGTCTGCTGCTCAAGATCGTCAATTCCGCCCGCTGCCCGTGCCCAGCGTCGACGTCTCCGGCTTTTGGGGCGATTGGCAGGATGCAGTATGCGACCATACCGCCGCCACCTTGCTCGACCGCTGCGTCGAAGCCCGCATGCTCGAACAGATCGATATCGGCGCGCCCAGCCCGGGCGTCGTTATCCCGTTTATCGGCTGGCTCGGTTCGGCCCAGATGTTCTGGGACAGCGACCTGGGCAAATCCATCGAGACCATCGCCTATTCGCTTTACCGCAAGCCCAATCCGGAACTCGAGGCGCGGGCCGACGCGATTATCGACCTCTATGAGAAGCTGCAGGAGCCGGATGGCTATCTCAATTCCTTCTTCCAGCGCATCAAGCCGGAATGGAAATGGACCAATCTGCGCGATTTCCACGAGCTTTATTGCGCCGGCCACATGATCGAGGGCGCCGTCGCCTATTACCAAGCCACCGGCAAGCGCAAATTCCTCGATATTATGAGCCGCATGGCCGACCATCTGGTGGCCCGCTTCGGCAAGGGGCCGGGCCAGGTTCCCGGCTATTGCGGCCATGAGGAAATCGAGCTGGCGCTGGTGCGGCTCGCCCGCGTCACTGGCGAGCAGAAATATATGGACCTCGCCAAATTCTTCATCGACGAGCGCGGCCAGAAGCCCAATTTCTTCATCGAGGAAGCCATCCGCGAGGGGCGCAACACCAAGAGCGCGCAGCACGATACGCTGGGCTACAATCAGTCCCATCTGCCGGTGCGCGAGCAGAAAAAGGTGGTCGGCCACGCCGTGCGCGCCATGTATCTCTATTCGGGCATGGCCGATATCGCGACCGAATATAATGATGACAGCCTCACCGACGCGCTCGAAATCCTGTGGGACGATCTGACCGGCAAGCAGATGTATGTCACCGGCGGCATCGGCCCGGCGGCTTCAAACGAGGGCTTCACCGATTATTACGACCTGCCCAATGACACCGCCTATGCCGAGACCTGCGCCTCGGTGGGCCTGGTGTTCTGGGCCAATCGCATGCTGGGGCGTGGTCCCGACCGGCGCTATGCCGATATCATGGAACAGGCGCTCTACAATGGCGCCATTGCCGGCCTGTCGCGCGATGGCAAGACGTTCTTTTATGAAAACCCGCTCGAAAGCACCGGCAAGCATCATCGCTGGACCTGGCATACCTGCCCCTGCTGCCCGCCCAATATCGCGCGGCTGGTCGCCTCGATCGGCTCCTACATGTATGGTGTGGCCAAGGACGAAGTTGCCGTGCATCTCTATGGCGAAAGCACTGCGCGGCTGGAGCTTGGCACTGGCGCCAGGGTTACGCTGAACCAGCAGACCCAATATCCCTGGGATGGCGCCATCCGCCTCACTATCGGCGTCGACCAGCCGACCCAATTCGCGCTGTCACTGCGCATTCCGGCCTGGGCCAAGGGCGCGACATTGGCCGTCAACGGGGAAAGCATCGATCTCGGCGCCATCACCGAAAAGGGTTATGCCCGGGTCGAGCGGCTGTGGAATCCGGGTGACGTTGTGGCGCTCGACCTGCCGCTGGTGCCGCGTGCCCTGCGGGCCAATGGCAAGGTACGGCAGGATGCCGGCCGGGTTGCTGTGATGCGCGGCCCGCTGGTCTATTGCCTCGAAGGCACCGACAACCCGGTGGGGCTCAATTCGATCCTCTTGGGTGACGGCCTTGGCCGCTCGCAAACGGCGGTCATTCCCGATCTCAACCGGGCTATCGCCATTGATCTGCCGGTGCTGCGCGAGGTGATTGCCAGTGACGAGCTCTATACCGAGCAGACGCCTGACATTGTGGCCGATACCGCCCGACTGGTGCCCTACCATCTGTGGGACAATCGGGCGCCGGGCGACATGCTGGTCTGGCTGCGGGCGCAGCGCGGCTGAGTGTGCACCAAGGCCGGCAGAGGAATGCTGCCGGCCACCGGCGCTTTTAGCTGCGCGGCTGCAGTATGGCCAGCACCAGGGTCAGCGCGGACAGAACCGCGGCCAGGGTGAGCGGGCCGGCAACCGACAGGCCATCCACGATATAGCCGCCGACCACCGCGCCCACGGCGATGGCGACCTGGAAGCAGACCACCATGAGGCTGCCGGATGCCTCAAGGGCATCCAATGCGGCACGCGACAGATTGGTCTGCAACACGATGGGCGCCGTGCCGAAGGCAAAGCCCCAGAGGGCTACGAAGCCGAAAGCGGCACCGGTATGGCTGCCCCACAGCACCAGAGCGAGGGCGGCAATGCCCAGCGTCGTGCCGGTCGTGGCCAAAGCCGCGCGGATATTGGTATCGGCCATGCGGCCGCCGGCAATATTGCCGATGACGCTGGCAACGCCATAGCCGAGCAGGGCCCAGGCGACGGCGCTGGCAGGCAATTGGGTGACCTGTTCGAGGAAGGGGCGTACATAGACAAAGCCGGCAAAATGGCCGGTGACCAGCAGCAGCACGGCGAGCATGCCGAGCTGAATGCCGCGGCGGCCCATCAGGCGGAATACGTCGCCAAGCCGGGTGCCTTCGCCGGCGGGCAGGCTGGGCAGGCTGACCAATTGCAGCAGCATGGCAATGGCGGCCGCGCCGGCCGTTGCGGCCATGGCGGTGCGCCAGCCGATCCAGTCGCTGAGCAGGGCGCCGATGGATGGGGCAGCGATGGTAGCCAGCGACACTCCGACAAAGATGATGGACATGCCCCGGCCCAGCGAATTGACGCCGACCAGCCGGGCGACGACCGCAGCCGACAGCGACCAGAAGCCGCTCAGCGCAATGCCCAGCCCGGCGCGACCGAGCAGCAGCAGCCAGAAATCGGTGGCCATAGCGGCCAGGATATTGGAGGCGATGGCTAGGGCACTCAGCCCGACCAGCACCGTCTTGCGGTTGAGCTTGCCGATGGCGGAATTGGCAAACAGTGCCGCGACGGCGCCGACGCTAGCTGTGGCGGTGACGACTTGGCCGGCGGTGCCTTCGCTGATGCCCAGGTCGGCAGCCATCGGGGTCAAGAGGCCCGCTGGCAGGAATTCGGCGGAGACCAGCGCAAAGGTCGCGGCGGCCATGGAAACTACGGCCAGCCAGGTGCTGGTGCTCCAGCGGCTTGGCGCGGAGGCGACGCCGTCCAGAGGGATGCTTGTGTCAGTCATAGAAGAGTCTCCAGAATTGGAGAAACTTCATAGACGAGGCCGGTCGGACGATATGTGTCCTAAAATCCGAATTCCATGTCCGTTTGTCTGGAAAGCTCTCGCCGGACCGCGCCAGGCGAAGCGCCGGTGGTGCGTTTGAAGGCGCGGGCAAACGAAGCTTCCGATTCATAGCCCAGGCGGATGGCCACTTCGGCAACGGTCAGGCCGCCCTGGCCCAGCCATTCCTGGCCCAGTTGCATGCGCCAGCGCGTCAGGTAATGGGCCGCGCCTTCGCCCACCAATGCACTGAAGCGTTCGGCAAATACGGAACGGGACTGCCCGGCGACAGCGGCCAGGCTTTCCACCGTCCAGCCGCGGCCCGGGTCGCGATGCATGGCGGCCAGTGCCCGGCCGACATGGATATCGCGGATGGCGGCGAGCCAGCCGGTGGTGGAGGAACTGGTGCAATCGACCCAGCAGCGGATCAGCCTTGCGGTGAGCAGATCCGCCATGCGCGACAGAATGGTGGCGCCGCCCATGCGCGGCTGGCCGGCTTCGGCCGTCATGGCCGCGAGCAAGGGCGCGACCAGTGGATCCTTGGCGGCGACGTCGCAGCCGCGAATGACGGTGGGCATCAAATTGAGCAGCGGATGGATCGCACGAGCGCCCAGCGCCATCGAGCCACAAAACAGCGTGCTGGTTTCCCCGGTCCCCTCATGCAGCACTTCGCAGACATTGCCGCCAAAGGTCTTGACCTGGCAGGTCTTGATCGAGGTGCAGGGCACGTCGGGCGCGCTGGCGAGGCGATGTGCGATGCCTTGGGGCAAAAGCACGAGATCGCCATCGCGCAATTCCTGCCAACCATGCTCCTCGGTATGCAGCCAGCACGGGCCTTTGCTGACGAAATGGAAGCGCAGCAGGGGCTGTTCGGAAAAGGTGATGCCCCAGGGATGGCGCAATTCGCAGCGGCCATAATTGACTCCGCTCAAACGAAAATCCTGCAGGACTTCGCTCAAGGCGTCCATGGGAACGCTGGGAGACAGACTTGGTGCGGACGGATGATCAAGCATGGGGACAGATTAGGCATTGATCGTCCCGCGGGGCAAGGGGTGGATTTCGGATGCTGGTATGCGTTGGCGCTTTGCGGACCTATTCGGCAGCTTGCGGGTGGGCGCCCGGGCAATCGGCATCGCCCGCCAAGGTTTTCTGCCCCAGCAGGATGGTGGCAAAGGCCAGCACGGCGGCGATGACCGAGACCCAGAAGCCGTTGGCGGGGCCGTAGGTGTCGACCACCCAGCCGGTGAGGAAGGCGCCCAGCGCCATGCCGATGCCGATGCCGGTGACCACCCAGGTAATGCCCTCGGTGAGGATGGCCGCAGGAACGCGGCGCTCGACCAGCCCGAAAGCGGTGATGAAAGTCGGCGAGATGGCCACGCCGCTGGCAAAGATCGCCAAGGCCAGGAGCGGCACGGACTGCACGAAGAGCAATGGCACCGCGGTGATGGCCAGTACGGAGAGCGCGATAGCCAATTGCCGTTCCAGCGGCATTTTGAGATTGAGCGCGCCGATGATCAGCCCGACGACAAAGGAGCCGACGGCATAGACACCGATGACGAGGCTCGCCGCGCCGGGCTGACCCCAGGCCTCGGTGATGGCAACGACGCTGACTTCGGCGGTGGCGAAGATGGCCCCGACGAAGATCAGGGCCAGGGTGATGATCTGCACCGGCCGCTGCCAGATGGCGGAGGCGCCGGAGGTTTCGGCGCTGCTGCGCGTTTTGGGCTGGGTGGAGCGCTGCACGATGAAGGCGAAGCCGCCCAGAGCCAGCAACAGCGTGCTGACCACGAGCCCCGCTTCGGGGAATAGGGCGACGCTGAGGCCCACCGAGAGCGAGGCGCCGGCAATATAGACCAATTCGTCGGCGGCGGATTCAAAGGCAAAGGCGGTGTTCAGTTCGGGCCGGTCACGGAACAATTCGCTCCAGCGGGCGCGCAGCATGGCGGGAAAGCTGGGCATGACCGAAGCGCCAAGCGCTGCGGCAAACAACGTCCAGGCCGGCCAGCCCCGATTGGCAGCGAAGATCAGCACGGCAAAGGCGATGATGGCAATGACCGTGGTGGGCGCCAGCACCCGGGCTTGACCAAGCCGATCGACCACGCGCGAAATCTGCGGCGCGAGCAGGGCATTGGTCAGCGCATAAGTCGCCGAGACGGCGCCGGCGAGCCAGTATTCGCCATGGGTTTGGGACAGCATGGCGACAATGCCGATGGGTGCCATGGCGATGGGCATGCGGGCAAAAAATCCGGCGCTGGCGAATGCCTTGGCCCCGGGGGCTTTGAATATCTCTGCATAGGGGTTCGACATTTGGGAACGTCCTCGACATTAATGAAATGCCACAGCAGGTTTCACATACGTGGCGTATGACAATTAGGTAATCGCATACGAAACGTATGTCAATTGACATTCGACGCGTATGTGAATAGGTATGGCTATGACCCGCAGAACCCGCAGCGAGATGATCGTCGAAACCCGCGCCAAGCTGATTGCCGCGGGCCGGCAAGCCTTTGCCACGCTGGGCTATGCCGAGGCCTCGATGGACGATTTCACCGCGGCGGCGGGGCTGACGCGCGGGGCGCTCTATCACCATTTTGGCGACAAGAAGGGGCTGTTCGAGGCCGTCGTGAACCAGATCGACGGGGAAATGAACGAACGGCTGAAAGAGCGTGCCGCCAAGGCGCCAAGCCGGTGGGAGAGCTTTGTCGAGGAGGGGATCGGCTATATCGAAATGGCGCTGGAGCCCGAGATCGGGCGCATCCTGCTGCGCGACGGCCCGGCCGTGCTGGGTGATCCCGCCTCCTGGCCCAGCGCCAATGGCTGCATCATGACCATGAAAGCCAGCCTTGATGCTCTGCTGGCAGATGGCGTGATCCGCGACATCGACACCGAAGCCACCGCCCGCATGGTCACCGGCGCGTCATGCTATGCGGCGCAATGGATCGCCAATGCGGACGACCCGGTGGCGATTTCCAAACGCGCGACCGAAGCCTATCGCCAATTGATCGAGGGCCTATTGCGGCCCTGAGCTAGGTGCCGCCATTGAGGAACAGCACCCGCGTCAGCTGCGTGTAATTGGCCTCGAGCGCCATCAGTGCCACAAAGACCAGGATGAGCACCGGCGGCACCAGGATGGCGTAGCTCAGCGCCAGCCGCTCCCAGCGCATATGCATGAAGATCGAGACGATCAGCCCCGCCTTGAGCAGCATCAGCGCCACGATCAGGCCCCAGCGCAACAGGCCCTGGAACTGCAATATGTCGACCATGTAGGAGCCGACGCTGAGGATGAAGAGCCAGGTCCAGACCACCAGATAGAGCCGGATGGGATGCTGCTGGCTTTCATCATGGCTCGGCACGGGCGTTGTGGAAGCGGTCGCAGAATGACTCATCTCAATCACCACAGGTAAAAGAAGGCGAAAATGAAGACCCACACCAGATCGACGAAGTGCCAGTAAAGGCCCATGATTTCGACGATCTCATAGCGGCCCTTGCGGGCGGTGAAGAAGCCGGGGCGGCCGGTGTCGAAGTCGCCGCGCCAGACTTTTCTGGCGACGATCAGCAGGAAAATGACGCCGATGGTCACATGGGTGCCGTGAAAGCCGGTGATCATGAAGAAGATGGCGCCGAATTGCTGGGCGCCGAACGGGTTCTCCCACGGGCGCACGCCCTCGGAGATCAGCTTGCTCCATTCAAAGGCCTGCATGCCCACGAACATGGCCCCGAACAGAGCCGTCAGCAGCATGAGCAGGGCGGTTTTCTTGCGATCGCGGCGATAGCCGTAATTGACCGCCATGGCCATGGTGCCGCTCGAGGTGATCAGCACAAAGGTCATGATGGCAATGAGCAGCAGCGGCATGTGATGGCCGGCAATTTCCAGCGAAAAGACCTCGCTGGCATTGGGCCAGGTCACGGTCGTCGACAGGCGCGCCGTCATATAGGACAGCAGGAAACAGCCGAAGATGAAGGTGTCGCTGAGCAGGAACACCCACATCATCACCTTGCCCCAGGAGGCGGTCTTGAACGAACGCTGGTCGGAGGACCAGTCGGCGGCGATGCCGCGCCAGCCGGGCAGGCGCGTCGGGGGCTCGTGGGACGGCGTCACTGCAGGATCGCTCATCGCATTCCTCCTTGGGACAGGATCTGGCCGCAAAAGGCCAGGAAGTCACCGGCCGAACCGGACAGGACGCCGAGCAGCAGCGCCCAGATCAGCAACATGAACAGCCAATAGGTGGCGGAGAGTTCCACGCTCAGTTTGATCCGTTCGGCGCGCTCATTGCGGCGGATGCGCTCGAACGTGCCGGCGAGGGCAAACATGCCCCCGATTACATGCAGGCCATGCGCCGCCGTCATCAGATAGAAGAAGCTGTCGGCCGGCCCCGAATTGACGAAATTGCCTGTGGCAGCGAGCATGCGCCACGCGACGAACTGACCGACCAGGAACAGCAGCGCCAGCCCGATGGCGGCGAGCACACCGGTTCGCACCATGCCCCTGTCGCCACGATTGGCCGCCCGCAGCGTCCATTCCAGCGCCAGCCCGGTGCCGACGAGCGCCAACGTATTGGGCCAGACGATCCAGGGCAGCGGCATATCCCGCCAGTCCAGCCCCTCGGAGCGCAGCAGATAGCCGGTGATCAGCAGGGCAAAGAGCGAGCCGACGACGGCGAGAAATACCCCCAGCCCCACCTGCGCCGGCGCATAGGGAGCCGGATTGGGCGCCGCCACGCCGCCGGCCTGGTCGACCTGCAGCCAAGGTTTGACTGCCAGGCCCTGGCGCGACAGCCACCAACCGACGATCAGGGTGAGAATGGCGATGAAACCCAGAATGGCGCTCATGCCGGGTCTCCCTTGGTCACGCTGCCCGGCTCGTTCTGGGGGATGAAATCCTCCTTGGCGCCGGGCACGCTGTAGTCATAGGCCCAGCGATAGACGTTGGGCAGGTGCTCACCCCAATTGCCATGCGGTGGCGGGGTGGTGGGCGTCTGCCATTCCAGCGTCGTGGCGCGCCAGGGATTGGGGCCGGATGGCCGGCCGTGACGCAGGCTCCAGATCAGGTTGAACACGAAGACCAACTGCGCGAAGCCGACGATGAAGGCCATGATCGAGATGAAGGCATTCAGGCTGTGCCCCGAATCCGGCATGATCATGATGCCTTCGGTCTCGAAATAGCGGCGCGGCAGCCCCATCAAACCCAGATAATGCATGGGGAAGAAGATCAGATAAGCGCCGAGGAACGTGACCCAGAAATGGAACTTGGCCATAGCGTCGCCCAGCATCCGGCCGGTGACCTTGGGGTACCAGTGATAGATGGCGCCAAAGATCACCAGGATCGGCGCCACCCCCATCACCATGTGAAAATGGGCGACCACGAACATGGTGTCCGACAGCGGCACGTCCACCACCACATTGCCGAGGAACAGGCCCGACAGGCCGCCATTGACGAAGGTGACGATGAAGCCCAGGGCAAACAGCATGGGCGGATTGAAATGGATGTCTCCCCGCCAAAGGGTCAGCACCCAATTGTAGACCTTGATGGCCGTCGGCACCGCAATGATCAGCGTGGTGGTGGCAAAGAAGAACCCGAAATAGGGGTTCATGCCGCTCACATACATATGGTGCGCCCACACCACGAAGCTGAGTACGCCAATGCCTACAATGGCCCAAACCATCATACGATAGCCGAAGATATTGCGGCGGGCATGGGTGCTGATCAGGTCCGAGACGATGCCGAAAGCGGGCAGGGCGACGATATAGACTTCGGGGTGCCCGAAGAACCAGAACAGGTGCTGGAAGAGGATCGGGCTGCCCCCGCCATAGCTGAGCTGCTCACCCATTTCGACCAGGGTCGGCATGAAGAAACTGGTGCCCAGATATTTGTCGAACAGCATCATGACGGCGGCGACGAACAAAGCCGGAAAGGCCAGCAGCGCCATGACGGTGGCGACGAAAATGCCCCAGATCGTCAGCGGCAGCCGCATCAGCGTCATGCCGCGGGCCCGCGCCTGCAAGACCGTCACGGTGTAGTTCAGCCCGCCCATGGTGAAGCCGATGATGAAGATAATCAGCGACACCAGCATGAGCATGATGCCCCATTGCTGGCCCGGCGTATTGGAGAGGATCGCTTGCGGCGGATAAAGCGTCCAGCCCGCCCCGGTTGGCCCGCCCGGCACGAAAAAGCTGATCACCAGCAGCATGACCGCGACGAAATAGAGCCAGAAGCTGAGCATATTGGCATAGGGGAGCACCATGTCCCGGGCGCCCACCATCAGCGGGATCAGGTAATTGCCGAAGCCGCCCAGGAACAGTGCCGTCAGCAGGTACACCACCATGATCATGCCGTGCATGGTGATGATCTGGTAATAGCGGTCGGCGTCGATGAATTCGACGAGGCCCGGAAAACCCAGTTGCAGGCGGATCAGCCAGGACAGCACCAGCGCGACAAAGCCGATGGCCAGCGCTGTCCCCGCATATTGCACGGCAATGACCTTGGCATCCTGGGAGAAGACGTATTTCGTCCACCAGCTATGGGCGTGGTAAAGTTCCATCTCCTCGAGTTCGGCGGGCGGTACCGTGGCGCTCGCGTCATGGGGGATGTCGGCCATAAATTCCTCCTCAACTCTCCTCTTTGAAGTGCGGCCGTCTTATGCGGCCTGGCGCTTCAACACCCCCTGCTTCAGGAGGACAGGCTGGCAAATGTCGACTGCGACGTCAGCCATTCCTGGTATTCTTCGTCGGTGACCACGGTGACGGTGCCGCGCATATAGGAGTGCCCGACGCCGCACAGTTCAGCGCACAGAATTTCATAGGTGCCGGTCTTGGTGGGGGTGACCCAGAAATAGGTCACCGAGCCGGGGATCATGTCCATCTTGGCGCGGAATTCGGGCACGTAGAAATCGTGCAGCACATCGACCGAACGCAGCAGGAAGCGGACCGGCTTGTCGACCGGCAGGATGAGTTCACCCCCTTCGATCAGCAGATCGTCCTGCCCCAGCGGGTCATTGGGGCTCACCCCCAGCGTGTTGTCGCCGCCGATCAGGCGATTGTCGGCGGCGCCCAGCTTGCCGTCGGCGCCGGGCAGGCGGAAGCTCCACAGCCATTGCTGGCCGATCACCTCGATGTCGGTGGCGGTATCGGGCACTTCGACATATTGCGCCCACACGAACAGGCCCGGCGTCAGCATGGCGATGACGCCACCGGCGGTGAGGGCGGTCAGCCAGCCTTCGAGCCGCTTGTTTTCGGGTTCGTAACTGGCCTTCCGGCCTTCCTGATGGCGGAAGCGATAGAGGCAATAGGCGACGAACAGCACGACGGCGGCAAACACCGCGCCGGTAATGGCAAAGGTCAAAACCAAAGTGTTGTCGATATAGCCCCAGTTCGATGCCAGGGGGGAAAACCACCATGGGCTGAAGACATGGAACGCCACCGACGCGACGACGATAACCACCATAATGACGGCAACGATCATGATCCCTCACCTTCCATCCGGCGGGAGAGATCGCGGTGCAACGGCCGGCAAGCATCCGCCGTGAACGAGCGGACCTGGACGGCCATGATTTCGCACTTTGGTCATAGGCATGGCCACGCTCCTTGCATCACCCCCTCCGGTGACCTCAATGCAGGAACAGACACGACGCTAGACAGTGAGGAGCATCGATCGTTGCGGTGCGGCTCACTCGAGGGGAAGGCTGTCATTGACTTGAGAAAATGTCAACGTGCTGCCGCAGCACCCGATTTGGACTTTTCGGTACCATCATAGCTTATCCCGGCTGAACTAATGCGGCTCCCGAGCATTGCTCTAGTGGAGTGTTCCCCGCTCAACCGGAGGATGGCAGAATGGCTGACGACAATGATCCGTGGGTAGACAGAGATTTCGAGGCGGCGGTGCGGGACACGGCCTATTTCCTCTGGGAAAATGACGGCCGCCCCTTTGGGCGCGAGAAGGAATATTGGTTTGCGGCGCTCGACAAATGCCTGCGCCAGCGCGATGCCGATGCCTTGCTGCGGCAAGGGCTGGATGGCGGCGAGCGGCCGGCGGATGACAATATCGATGATCTGGGCCGGCCGGTGAACAATCCGCGCGGTAAGCGGCTGGAGCAGCCGCTGGACAATGACGACGCAGCGCGCAAATAGCGCCATTTAAGGCGCGGGCGAGACCTTGGCGCGGGTGGTGCCTTTGCGCTTGGGCTGATCCACATCGTCCGGCGCGCCTTTTGCCGCCTGTTCCAGATCCTGATGCAATTGCTTGATCTCATGCTCGCTGAGCCGTTCGGCGCCGATAAAGGCATTCTTGGCCGCCTTGCTGGCCAGGATCAGATCATCGAGCTTAGCGTGCAGGGCTTCGCTGTCCCGGTTCTGGGTGTTCTGCAGCACGAAGACCATCAGGAAGGTGATGATCGTGGTGCTGGTGTTGACCACCAATTGCCAGGTTTCGGAAAAGCCGAAGAACGGGCCGGATACAGCCCAGACGATGACGCCCAGTAACGCGACGCCGAAGGTCAGAGGCTTGCCGGCTGCGTGGGAAACGCCACCGGCAAACCGCGTAAAGATGTTCTTTTGCGACAAGGTTTTCACCTCCTTGTTCCGGGCTAACCCACCGCCTTGCGCGGGGGAATGACGTAGCGCGCATGCGGCGTGGTCAGGTCGATCACGTGGCCGTCCAGGTCGCGGATCACCGCACGAACCTGCTCGCCGAAGGTCACGGGTTCCTCGATGATCTCCACCTCGAAGGGGCGGATCGCATCAACCGCGGCAGGAACATCATCGACCACGATTTCCAGATACGAACCCTGGGCCACGCCCCGTGCGGCGCGGGGCACGAATTCGCTGACCCAGTCGATCAGGCCCAGCTGAAAGGGGCTGTCCGGCTGGGTGGCCAGCACCACATACCAGGTTTCGGTATGCACCTGCCGGAAGCCGCAGAGCGCCCGATAGAATTCGGTGCTGGCGGCAATGTCGCGGGTCAAAAGATTGGTCGAAATACGATGGGCAATGGCCATCCGGAATCCTCCGTTTTGCACGAAGCTTTGTAGGAGGCCAACGGCGCTGGCGTGGGGAAGGTTGCATGCAGGCCGCCGACCAGGCCCACGGTTTTCGCGCAACATCCGGGCCGGGCAATGCGTTGGTCCTGCTCCAAACAATGAGGAGACAGATCATGCGCACCCATCGCACTTTTGCATCCATTGCCCTTGCTGCCAGCCTGGGCCTTTCCCCCCTGGCCATGGCGCAGGAGCATGTCATCGGCGGGCAGACCGTAGCCGCCGAGCAGGTCGACGCCATCCAGGAGCGCTGCGACGAGTTGCGCTACCAGCAGGGCACGACCGGAACGCAGACGCCGGAAACCACGATGACCGAAGCCCCGGCAACCGATGCAGCTGCCGCTGATCAAAGCGCCCAGGCCGGAGCGGTCGATCTCGAAAACCTGACCATCGCCATGTGCGACGAAGGCGGCTTCGCGGCCTCCGAGGAGGCGAACTAGCCGAGCGCGGGAACGAAACAGCGGGGTTCCCCCTTGTCTGGGCACAGGAGGATGCGATGCAACGCTTCCGGCAAATAGCCAAGGGGGAAGACGCCCCCGATGCCGTCACAATCGGCATCGAACGCGACGCGGCGGGCGCCATTCTGGCGGCCGTATGGTGGCCATCGCGGGGTGATGTGGACGCCGATGAGGTGACCTATCACTCCGTCGCCGAAGCGTTCGACGCGGCGCAGGCCGCCAAGGATCTGCACGGCTTTGCCGAGATCGTGGTGACGCTGCAAAGCGATGATCTGTGGCGTCCCGAATGGGGCGAGTTGCAGCCGGCGGGCGCGGCATTGAGCGAGGACGAAGTCTTCGAACTGGCCCGCGCCACCGAGGCCAGCCGCGATGCCTGACCCCGGCATGGTTTAGCGGAGATCGATGGTGCTGGATCGCGAACTGGATCGCCGCTGGGCTCATATTTGCGTCGACATGCAAGCGCTGTTTGCCGAGGAAACCGATTGGTACGCCCCATGGCTCAAGCGTGTGCTGCCGGCGGTGGAAATGCTGGTGGAACGATCGGCCGAGCGCACCATTTTCACCCGCTTCGTGCCCCCGGAAACGCCCGCCCATGCCGTGGGCGCTTGGCAGGATTATTACCGGCGCTGGCCCGACATGACGCGCGAGAAATTGCCGCCCGAGCTGATCGACCTCACTCCGCCGCTCAAGCGGTTCGTGCCCCCGGCGCGGACCTTTGACAAGTCCATCTATTCGCCCTGGCTGGCCGGCAATTTGCACGGCTTCCTTCAATCGGCCGGGATAACCACTCTGGTGGTCAGTGGCGGGGAAACCGATGTCTGCGTGCTGGCCACGGTGCTGGGCGCCATTGATCTGGGTTATCGTGTGATATTGCCGCTCGATGCGCTGTTCGGTTCGGCCGACGCCACCCATGACGCCATGATCGGCATCTATCGCAGCCGCTTCCAGGTGCAATTGAGCATTACCAGCGCCGAGGAATTGTTCGAGTTCTGGCGGGAGGAGGCGATATGACGGCTTTGGGCTATCACGCCTCGCATGAGCAATTCTCGCCCTCAGCCCTGCTCGACTACGTCCGGCAAGCCGAGGCGGCCGGGTTCGATTGCGCAAAATCCTCCGATCATTTCCATCCCTGGAGCGAACGGCAGGGCCAGTCCGGTTTTGCCTGGTCGTGGCTGGGCGCGGCCATGCAGGCTACAGATTTGCCCTTCGGCATCATCTCGGCACCGGGTTATCGCTATCATCCCGCCATTCTGGCCCAGGCCGCTGCCACTATCGCTGAGCTGTTTCCGCGCCGGCTTTGGCTGGCTTTGGGCAGCGGCGAGGCGCTCAACGAGGCGATTACCGGGCAGGCTTGGCCCGACAAGGCGGAGCGCAATGCGCATCTGCTCGAATGCGTCGCGGTGATGCGGGCGCTGCTGGCCGGCGAGACCGTGACCCATCGGGGACGGGTGGATGTCGTCGAAGCGCGGCTTTATACGCGGCCCGCCGAACCGCTGCCGCTTTATGGCGCGGCCGTCACCCCGGAAACGGCGGCTTTCGTGGCCGGCTGGGCCGATGGCCTCTTGACCATGGGCGGGGACATCGCGACCGTGCGGACGGTGCTCGAGGCATTTCGCAGCAATGGCGGCGCGGGCAAGCCCGTGCATCTGCAACACGCTTTGTCCTGGGCGCCCACCGAAGCAGAGGCCCTGGCCAATGCGCTGGACCAATGGGGGCCGGTCGCGGCCGGTGGCGATGTCAGCTGGAAGCTCAGCCAGCCTTCCGAGTTTGACACGGTGGCGCGTCTCGTCACCGAAGACGCCATTCGCCGCTGCGTGGCGGTATCAGCCGATCTGGGCCGGCACCGCCAATGGCTCGCCGACCTCATGGCGCTCGACGTCACGGCGGTGCAGCTGCATTGCGTGGGTCGCAACCAGCCCGAATTTATCGAGGCATTCGGGGCGCACGTGCTGCCGGATTTGCGCGCGATCTAGGGATCGCGCTGCCAGGACCAGCATACCGCGCTCCACGCTCCCAGCCGCAAAACCTCCCCCTGCTGGGAGAATTCGCCGGTAGCGACAGGCGGGCCGGCAATGACGCAGGCAATATCGGCCGGCCGGTCCGCAGCATTGAGTGCCATGGTCAGCACCCCGGCTTCGAAAATCCAGCTGACGACGATGGCGGTGTCCTGCCGGCCGGTGCGCGCGTCAAGACATAGCGTGGCCGATAGCGGCCAGAGCAGGCTGCGCCGCCAGGACGCGAGCTTGCGGAAGCGCTCCAGCGCCGCGAGGCGTTCAGGATTGGCATAATCGGCCCAATCCAGCTTGGCGCTGTGGAAGGTCTCGGGCGCATTCGGATCGGGCAGGCCGCCATCCCTGACGTTTTCCTCGAAGGTTTCCCGCATCTGCTTATAGCGGTCCGCCCGTTTGGGTGCGGCGGCCGCCTCGGGCAGATCGATGAAAAACGGGAAGGGCGTGCGCAGATGGGCGTCCTCGCCCATGAAGAAGAGCGGGATTTGCGGCGCCAGCATCACCACGAAATGCAGGAAATCCAGCTTCTCGGCGCTGATCCGGTCCGGCAGGCGCTTGGCATCCGCGCGATTGCCGATCTGGTCGTGGTTCTGCACATAGGACACAAAGGCATCGAGCGGCAGCCGGCTGGCCGGTTCGCCCCGGGTTGTGCCGTCGCTGTCGCCATCCGCCTCGCCATCATGCACGAAACCGTCGGCGAGGCCCTTTTCGAGGTCGGCTATGGCGTCCTTGGAGCCGTCGGCATAGCCGTTCTTGTCCTCGCCGGTGACGAGGTAGTTGAGCACGTGATGAATGTCGTCATTCCACTGCGCGGAGAAGTCCAGCGGCCGTCCCCGCTGGCCGCGGTCGAGCCAGGAGGCGATATTGTCCATGTTCTCGATGATCAGCTTGGCATCGCTTTTGACCGCGCGGGCCGATTTGGCGAGCCCTTTCAGAAACACGCTGCGCGCGGCAGTCTTCATCTCATGCACGGAATCAAAGCGCAGGCCGTCGAAATCCAGCTCGCCCAGCCACATGCGGGCGTTTTCGTAGTAGAATTGCCGGACCATCTCGTGGGTGAAGTCGATGCCGGGGCCCCAGGGTGTTTCGACTTCATCGTCGAACCATTCCGGCGCATAGCGCTGGATGAAATTGTCGAAATCGCCAAAATGATTGTAGACGACGTCAAGGATCAGGCAGAGCCCCAATTCATGGGCGCGGTCGACCAGTTGGCGCAGCTCATCCCGGCTGCCATAGGCCTCGGCCGGGGCAAAGATCAGCGTGCCGTCATAGCCCCAATTGCGCGTGCCCGGAAATGCGTTGATCGGCATGATTTCGAGCGCGGTGAAACCGGCATCACGGAAATGCTCAAGCCGGTTGGCCAGACCCCGGAAGGTGCCTTCGGGGGAAGCCGTGCCGACATGTACTTCGCATAGAATGGTCTCATGCCAGGGCCGCAGCGGCTGGTCGCGGCCGCTCGGCTGTAACGGAGGCAACACAATGCTCCAGCCTGCCGTGCCGCCATCCTGCTGCCGCGCGGCAGGGTCGGGAAATTCCAGCTCGCCCGCGCGGAATTTGTAGCGGGTTCCGGCGCCGCAATCGGGCACGCGCGCGGACCAGAATCCTTTCTCGCCTTTATCGAGCGCAACAGGCGGTCTGTCGGGAAATATCACTTCAATAGTTTTGGCGCTGGGCGCCCAGAGGTGGAATTCGGTGGCCGAGCCCTCAAGACGGGGGCCGAAGAGAGACGTCATGGCGGGTTATCCAATTGGGAATGCAGCCATAAACGAGCGGACGCGGCGGAGCGTTCCGCGCTTGCTGTATGATCGGTGGCTGCATGCGCCGGCGGTCGGGGCCGCCCTATTCGGAACCGCGCTGGGAGGTCTTTTCGAGTTCGGCAACCTCGGCCAGCAATCGCTCGCGCGGCTGGCCGTCCGGTTGTGCGGGAGCCGATGCCTCGGCCAGCGCCTGGGCCAGCACTTCCTTGAGCCGATCGGGCCCCGCGGCATAATGCTGGTCGACCAGAACCTTGGCCAGCAGCGTGAAGTCGGTGGTCATGGTTTTCACCTCTTCGTCTTGCCTGAGCTAAACGCGCCTTGATGGCAGCGGTTTCCTAAGCGGGCCAATTCCGCTTGGCGCCTTGCAGCCAGCGATAGCCATAGGGTGGCAGGGACAAGGCCAATGTGTCGTGGACATCGAACGTGTCCCGGCCAAGCAGGTCGGATAGCTGGGCCGAGAAATGCTCGCCGAAGCCGAGCGCAATATCCTGCTTCTGGCCGGACAGGTTATGGGCGAGCAGCACCAGATTGACGCCATCCCCAACCGCCCGGACATGCACTGCCGGATTGTCGTTCGATACCGGCAAGGCGCGGCCGCGCAGCAGTTTGCTCACGCCGCGCTTGGCGCGGATCAGTGCCTTGACCTGGCCGAGCAGGGAGGCCGGATCGTCTGCCTGCTGCGCAACATTGACGTGGCGATAAGCAAAGCGCCCTTCGTCAATCGCCGGCTGGATGAGCTTGGATGGCGCGGCTTTGGAAAAGCCGCCATTTTTGCCCGAGGTCCATTGCATGGGTGAGCGGACCGACACGCGGTCGGGTTGGGACAGATCGTCGCCCATGCCGATTTCATCGCCATAGACCAGCACGGATGCGCCGGGCAGCGACAGGGTCAGGCTCAGCGCCATGGCGATGCGCTGGCGATTGCCATCCAGCATCGGGGCGATGCGCCGCCTGATGCCCCGGTCATGCACCACGGCCTTGGGGTCCTTGGCAAAGGCGGCAAAGGCCTCCGCCCTGACATCGGACGGCACTTGCGAGAAATCCAGCTCGTCCAGATTGCGCAGGAAATTGGCCCAGCCACAATCGGGCGGCGGCTCGGGCAACAGGTCCAGTGCCTCGGAAATGCGCCCGGCCTGTTCAGTGGCGAGCCCGGCAAAGACGTAGCAGGGCAACAGGAAATTAAAGAGCAGGTCGAGTTGGTCGCCCTGGCCAAAATAGCGCCCGGTTTCGGCGGGCGGCAAATTGACCTCGCCCACCAGCAGACCTCCCGGACGGCGGTCCTGAATATAGGTGTTGAACCGTTGCAGCACGCCATCGGGATTGTCCGGATCGGCCGAGGATAACCCGTTCTGGCCGATGACGAAGGGAATGGCGTCCAGCCGGAACCCGGCGACCCCCAGCGACAGCCAATAGTCCATGACCTGTTCGATGGCATCGAGCACGGCCGGATTGCCGGTATTGAGATCGGGCTGGAAGCGATAGAACTTGTGATAATAAAAAGCATGCGCGACCTGGTCATAGGTCCAGATCGTGGGCTCGTCGTCGGGAAAGACCGACTGATCGTCGGGTTTGACGGGCGGTGCCTCCCCGCTCCAGACGTAATAATCCCGAAACCGGGAGCGCTCGTCGCGCCGTGCCGCCTCAAACCAGGGGTGCTCGTCGGAGGTGTGATTGACGACGAGGTCAATGATCACGCGGATACCGCGCTCGCCCGCTGCATGCAGGAAATCGAGAAAATCCTGGGTCGTGCCCAGCCGTGGATCGATGCGATAATAATCGCTGACGTCATAGCCATTGTCCCGGCCGGGCGAGGCAAAGAATGGCAGCAGCCAGATACAGGTCACGCCCAGATCGGACAGATAGGGGATTTTGCTGGTCAGGCCGGGAAAATCACCAATGCCGTCGCCATCGGCGTCAGCGAACCGCTTGACGTCGATGGCATAGAACACCGCATCGAGATACCAGGGTTCCTCATGCGCCATGCTAGGCGATGCCCTTGCCGCCGGTGACCCCGAACACCTCGCCGGTGATGAAGCTGGCTTCCTGGGAGGCCAGTAGGACATAGATCGGCGCCAGCTCGACCGGCTGTCCCGGCCGGCCAAAGGCGCTGTCCTGCCCAAAGGTTTTGACCTTTTCGGGGAATTGGCCGCCGCTGGGCTGCAGCACCGTCCAGAACGGACCAGGCGCCACCGCATTGACGCGAATGCCCTTTTCGATCAGCTGTTCGGCCAGCGCCTTGGTATAGGCGGCGATGCCGGCCTTGGTGGTGGCATAGTCGAGCAGGTGAGCCGATGGTTCATAGGCCTGGATCGAGGTGGTGGTGATCACCGCTGCGCCCGGCGGCAGATGCGGCGTCGCGGCTCGGGCCAGCCAGTGCAGGGCGTAAAGATTGGTCTTCAGCGTCTTGTCGAAATCGGCCGAGGTGACCTCCTCGACCGATTCGCGCGCCTGCTGCCGGGCCGCATTGATGACCAGGATATCGAGCCCACCCAATTGCTCCACAGCATCGGCGACGATGGATTGGCAGGTTTGCTCATTGGAAATATCGCCGGGCAGGGCCACGGCCTTGGTGCCGGCCTTTTCGATATAGCCGATCACCTCATTGGCGTCCTCGATCTCCTCGGGCAGGAAATTGATCGCCACATCGGCGCCCTCGCGGGCATAGGCGATGGCGGCCGCTCGTCCGATGCCCGAATCGCCGCCGGTGATCAGCGCCTTGCGACCCAATAGCCGTCCAAAGCCGGCATAGCTCTCCTCGCCATGATCCGGCGCCGGCTCCATTTTGCCCACAATGCCTGGGGGCGATTGTGGCTGGGCGGGAAAGGGCGGAGCAGGATATTGGTGGCGGGGATCCTGCATGGTGAAGCGGTCGGGCATGGTTGTCCTCCGTGAAAAACTCCAGGGACCAATGCCTCAACGGCGCAAGTGTTCCCCACTCTTTCCACGCGCTTTGCCCTGCGCGCCGCTTCTGCATTGACCATTTTGCACGCGCGTGCAAAGACGGCTTTGCATTGGAGTTGACTAAGATGAACGTCGCGCTGGAGCAGACCATGGAAACCGCCGATCCGGCTTCGGCATGGATTTGGGAAGCCCGGCAGGGCCAGCCAGCGTGATGCGTTTTGCCGTTATTGCCGACCCGCATTTCCATGATGCCGGGTTCACCGGGGCCGGCGATCAGCTGTTCCTGCGCAGCCTGATCGACACGGCTGAATCCACCCGCGTGTTCAACGAAAGCGCGCCGGCCTTCCGCGCTGCACTCGACCAGATTGCCGCCGATGGCATCAAGACGGTCATCATTGTGGGCGATCTGACCGATGACGGGCAGGCCTATGCGGTGGATGGCGTCGTGGCTTTGCTCGAGAGCTACATGGCCAGGTTCGGCATGCGCTTCTTCATGACGGTGGGCAATCACGACCTGTTCGCCCGCGCCGGGCGGCATCAATCCAAGCGCATCCTGCGCACAGATGGGCGCTATGACCTGGTGACCAGCGATAGTGCGGCAAGCGATCCGCAGGCCGCGGGCCAAGTGGTGACCGACGCCATGTTTGCCGGCGGTTACGATCGCGTGCTGCCCGCCTTGGGCCAGATGGGCTTCATGCGGCACGCCGAGGATATCCACTGGGAAAGCCCCTTTGGCAGCGACGATGCGCTGGCCAGCCGGCTTTATACCGCAACCTCAGAAGACGGCAGCCAGAGCGTGGACATGGTCGACGCCTCCTATCTGGTGGAGCCGCTGCCGGGCCTGTGGCTGCTCTCGCTCGACGCCAATATCTATCGCCCCGAAGGCGACGGATTTGCCGATTGCTCGGAGGCGGGCTGGAATGCCGCGCTGGAGCTCAAGCCGCATCTATTGGCCTGGGCCGCCGATGTTGCCGCTCGGGCGCAGCAATTGGGCAAGCAATTGGTGGTGTTCTCGCACTATCCGATGGTCGATCCGCTCAATGGCACGATTGACGAAGAACTGGCCCTGCTCGGCAAGACCACATTCGCGCGCCGCATGCCCGCGCCGGCTGTGTCGGAAGCGTTCCTCCAGGCGGGGGTAAAGCTGCATTTCAGCGGTCATTGGCATATCAACGACACGGCGCGCTTCGCCGCTGATAGCAGCTATCTGCTCAATTTGGCGGTGCCGGCGCCGGTGGCGTTTCCGCCGGCCTATAAGCTCTGCGAATTGTCGGCGGAAACGCTGCAGGTCGACACCGTGATGCTGCGCGATGTGGCCGGCTATGATGTGGGCTTTGCCCGCTATGCCGCCGAATGTGCGGTGACGGGCTATGACGATGAGGGGCTGCGCGCGGCAGGCGATCATTTCGGCTTCATCAGCCGGCATCTCGATCTACTGGTACGCGATCGCTACCTGCCGCGCGAATGGCCCGAGGACCTGCGCCGCATGGTCGAAAGCGTCAATCTTGGCGCACTGGCCCAACTGGCCGGCGGCGGGCTGGCGCCCGACATGGCGGCATTGCCGTTCATGGCGGCAGTGGTGGATTGGTACAAGCTGCGCAAGGCCAGCGATCTGGTGCTGGCCGATATCGGGGCCATCCGCCTTACCGCCTATGCCGATCTCGCCGCACTATTTGCCGGCCGCGACTGGCCGGAGGGATCGGTCGAGCGGCAGCTGGGCCGGTTTTTCGGCATGATGGTGCGCTATGGCACCCGGCTGCCCGCCACGCGCTTCAAGGTGGATCTCGCCAGCGGGGCGGTGACCCCCGACTAAAGCCGCTTGCCGGTGGCGCTGTCGAAATAGGACGCAGTGGCGAGGTCGAGGCCCAGCGTCACGCTGTCGCCAACCGCCCCGACAAAATCCCCCGGCATGCGTACGCTGAAGACGCCGCTCTCGGCCTCGCACCACAGGATCGTGTCGGGACCCATGGCTTCGATCACGCTGACCTTGGCGGCAAAGCCCGGCAGGCCCGAAGCCGTGCCGAGCACAATCTGTTCGGGCCGCAACCCGGCGATGGTGGTGCGTTCCTCACCGGCCTGCGCCGCTGCTTGGGGCAGCTCGAACGTGCCCAGTTCCGAACGGAAGAACGTCTTGCCTGCCTTGGGCAGCAGCGTGCCCGAGATCAGGTTCATGGCGGGTGAACCGATAAAGCCGGCGACGAACAGATTGGCCGGGCGGTGGTAGATTTCGCGCGGGCTGGCCAATTGCTGGATCACGCCATCGCGCATGATGGCGATGCGGTCGGCCAGCGTCATGGCCTCCACCTGGTCATGGGTCACGTAGATCATCGTGCTCCCCAGTTCCTGGTGCAGCTTCTTGATTTCGACGCGCAACTCGGTGCGCAGTTTGGCGTCGAGATTGGAGAGCGGTTCGTCAAAGAGGAAGATATCGACATCCCGCACCAAAGCCCGCCCGATTGCCACGCGCTGGCGCTGCCCACCGGACAACGCGGCCGGGCGGCGCTGCAGGTAGGGCTCGAGCTGCAGGATTGCCGCCGTGCGCTTGACCCGGCGGGCGATCTCGTCCTTGGCCATGCCGGCCACCTGCAGCCCGAAGCTGAGGTTCTTTTCGACATTCATATTGGGGTAGAGCGCATAGGACTGGAACACCATGCCAATGCCCCGATCCTTGGGATCGGCCCAGGTGACGTTGCGCTCCCCAATCCAGATTTCGCCATCCGAAAGATCGGACAGGCCGGCAATGGCATTGAGCAGGGTGGATTTGCCGCAGCCCGACGGCCCCAGCAGAACGAGGAATTCGCCGGCAGCGATTTCGAGATCGAAATCCTTGACCACGGCGGTGCTGCCATAGCCGATAGCGACGGAACGCAGGGAAACGGGAACGGGCATGGCAGCTAACCTTTTACGGAACCGGCAGTGATGCCGCGGACGAACCAGCGGCCGGAGACGAAGTAGGCGACCAGCGGAACGAGCGCGGTCAGCACGGTCGCGGCCATATGGACATTGTATTCCCGCTGGCCGGTCGTGGTGGTGACGATATTGTTGAGCTGCACCGTCATGGGCAGATTGTCGCGGCCGGCAAAGACCAGGCCGAGCAGGAAATCGTTCCAGATGCCGGTCATCTGCATCAGCCCGGCCACCACCAGCATGGGCAGCGACAGCGGCAGCATCAGCGCAAAGAAGATGCGCCAGAAGCCGGCCCCGTCGACGCGCGCCGCCTTGAACAGCTCCACCGGAATGGCGGCATAGTAATTGCGGAACAGCAGCGTGGTCAGCGGCAGGCCGAACACCACATGCACCAGCACGATGCCGCCCAGCGAATTATAGAGCCCGAGGGCCGCGGTGGCGCGCACCATGGGAAAGAGGAAGATTTGCAGCGGGATGAAACCGCCAATGGTGATGGCGGCAAACAGCAGCTTGGAGCCCGGCGGCTTCCAGAATGAGAGGGCATAGCCGGTGACGGCGCCGAGCAGCACCGACAGGATGGTGGCGGGCACGGTGATCTTGACCGAATTCCAGAAGCCGACGCTGACGCCGTTGCAGTTCACTCCAGCACAGGCGCTCGACCAGGCTTTGAGCCAGAAGGACCAGTCCAGCATATGCGGCAGGGCAAAGATCTGCGCCGAGCGGATTTCGCCCATGCTTTTGAACGAGGTGACGATCATCACATAGGCCGGCAGCAGGAAGAACAGCGCGGCGATAAGCAGAAAAGCATAAAGGCCGATGCGCGCAGTGGTCAGCCGTTGCGGGCGCTGGCCACGGGCCGTGGCGGGAAAGGGATCGCGCATCAGAGCCTTCCGTTCTGGCGGCGCGTCCAGATATCGCGCGCATAAAGAATGGGAATGGTGACGGCCATCACGGTGAACAACATCACGGTGGCGCCGGCTGTGGCCAGGCCCAGATCCTGGCGGGCGAAGAGACTATCCATGATGAACTTGGCCGGCACTTCGGTGGATTGGCCGGGGCCGCCATTGGTCAGCGCCACCACCAGATCAAAGGTGCGCACAGCGCCCATGGTCAGCAGCATGAAGGCGGTCGCCACAGAGGGACCAAGCTGGGGCAGCACGATGGTGAAATAGGTGCGCCACATCGGGATGCCCTCGATGCGGGTGGCGCGCCAGAGATCGGCGTCGATGCCGCGCAGCCCGGCCAGCATGAGCACCATGACCAGCCCCGCGCTCTGCCAGATGCCGGCCAGTGCCACCGCATAGAGGGCCATGTCCGAGCGCGTGGTCCAATCGAAGGTGAACCAGCCCAGCCCCGCGGCGCGCGCGGTGGCCTGAATGCCGATTTCGGGGTTCATCAGCCATTGCCACATCAGGCCCGTGACGATGAAGGACAGCGCATAGGGATAGAGAAACATGGTGCGCCAGGCGCTTTCAAAGCGCACGCGGCGATCGATGGCGATGGCGAGCAGCAGGCCGACCACCATGGCGCCCAGCACATAGACCACGCCGAAGGTCAGCACGTTCTCGATGGAATTGGACCAGCGCGCGGTGCCGAACAGGCGCTGATATTGCGACAGCCCGGCAAACTCGTTGGACGGCAGCATGCGCGACTTGGTCAGCGAGATCTGCACCGTCCACACGGTGGTGCCGAGATAAACCAGGAGGATAATGAGCCAGGCCGGCGTCAGCGCCGCCATGGCGGCCACCGGCAGGCGAAGCCTGCCGATTGCCTTGGGTCGGGCGGGGGGTGACGCAATGGAGCGCGCGCCCGATTGATCAACCATTGGCGAAAGCGGCCTTGTATTGCTCGATAAAGGCTTCGCTGGTCATCGAAGGATCGGCAAAGAAGGCCCCCACGGCATCCTTGAAGCCGCCATTGATGGCGGGCGAGAGCGTCATGGCGGCGTCGGGAACGATCTTGTCCTGCTTGACCAATTCGACGGCCTTTTGCGCACAGGCATCAAGGCCGGACGTGTCCACATCGGTGCGGATCGGCAGCGAGCCCTTGAGCGCCGAGAAATCGGCCTGCACCTTGGGGTCAAGTATGGTTTCGGCCAGCAGCGCCTGCGCCTTGTCCTCGTCGGCATTGCCGGTCTTGGGGAAGGTAAAGGCATCGGCGAGGAAGATCAGCGAATCCGTGCCCGGGGTGAGGGCGCAGCCATAATCGACGCCGGGCTTCTCGCCGGCCGTGGTGAATTCGCCCTTGATGAAGTCGGACAGCAATTGCACGCCGGCTTCGTCACGGATCACCATGGCGGTAGCATCGTTCCAGTTGCGGCCGGCGGCGCCCGCATCGACATAGTCGCGCATGCGGCCAAAGACATTGACCGCCTCGGCAAATTCGGGCGTGTCGATGACCGACAGGTCGCTGTCCTTATAGAGCCGGGTAAAGGCCTCGGCGCCAATGGTGGAGAGCACCACGGCATGGAAGACGATGCCTTCCTGCCAGGATTGGCCGCCCCAGGCGATCGGCACCAGGCCCGCCGCCTTGATCTTGTCCATAGCGGCGAAAAATTCGTCCCAGCTGGTCGGGGCTTCGGTAATGCCGGCCTTTTCGAACACCGGCATGGAATAGAACATCCAGCTGCCCGCATGCATGCCGGTGGGCGCCATATAGACCTTGCCGTCCACGGTGATGGCGTCGAGCACCACCTGGGGCACCACGCCATCGGGCACAGCGGTGTGGAAGGCGGTGTCGATGTCGTTCATCAACCCTTGGGCGATCAGTTCGGTAACTTCGGGCCCGGCGACGGCAGTCTTGGCGGTCGGCGGATCGCCGGCAAGCAAGCGGCTGATATAGGCCGCGTTGGCGCTTTCAAAACCAGCCACGGACCAGTCGACCCATTTGCCGCCACGCGCGGTAAAGGCATCGGAGATGACCTTGACCGCGGCGGCTTCACCACCCGACGTCCAGGAATGGGCGACTTCGGCGGTGAGGTCCTGGGCCTGGGCGGCCGAAACCAGCAGCAGGGCAGTGAGACTAGGCAGGAGTAGACGCATTGGGGGTAGTCCTTCCTTGCACAGAGCGAGCGGGCGGGCCGTCGCGCTTTAGCCGATAATGGGGAGCAGAGTGGTCTCGACGAATTGCCGTGAGGCGATCATTTCGGACAGGGGGTCGGCGGCGGCATCCAGTTCAAGGACGGCCCAGCCGGAAATATTGTGGTCGCGATACATGCGCGCCCAGGCCGGCCAATCCACGCGCCCCGCGCCCAGGCGGCAGAAATAGGCCTGGTGGCTGTCATGGATGCTGGCATCGATGGGAATATCGAAGGGCATGACGCCGGTGGCGTCTTTCCAATGCGCCACGACCAGCCGGTCGATATGGCGGATGGTAACCACGACCGGATCGGCACCCGAACCCAGCAGGTGGGCGGCATCAGGGCAGAAGCCGACATAGAGCGGGTCGGTCAACAGCATGAACAGATCGACATCGCGCGAGGTACAGAACACCGAATGGGCCTCGGTATGGAGGGCGAGTTTGACCCCCTGGCGCAGCGTCAGCGCGCCCAGTTTGTTGATCACCTCGGCAATGCGCTGGGCATAGGGCAGGTCGACAAATAGCGGCGGCTCGGCGTCGCGGGTGCGGCGCATCGGCAGGCCCACCACCATGGCATCGCCACCACAGGCCGCAATCACTTCGGCATAAGCCTTGACCAGATCGAACAGCTTGGAGCGGACCGCCGGATCGGCAATGTCGCTGCCATGTTCGAGATCGGCAAAGAAGCCGCTGGCCAGCGTCAGCCCCCGCTGTTCCATGGCCCGGGAAAACCCGGCAACGGAACCGAAAGTCTTGATCGCATGCTGCCAGTTGAACGGGGAAAAGGTGGGCTCGATACCGCGCAGCCCGGCTGCCGCGACAGTGTCGAGAATTTTGTTCCAGAACAATTCAGGTTTTGATTCGGCAAAAGCAAGAATGTCGCCGTGATTTCCAACACCCCAGAATTCAGGGTGGAAGAAAGTTACAAGATCAACTGCCATGTCTATTTTGGCGTTCAGCGTCACGGCGCGCTCCTACTCGACGCCGGCAAAAAAATTGGGGCGTTTTGTTGTATCGATCTGAATGTTTTTGGATTGGCAATCGATTGCCAACGCGATATTGATTGCACATGGCGTTTTGGTGCGCAAGCGGAAAAACTGCACCAAAATTAGGCTAAGCTACGTGTTTGACGGCACACGATTTTTACCGGCAAGAAGGGCGGAGGAGGGACAGCGATGAGCAAAAAACCAACGCCTGACCGGATATCTGCACCGTCCGTTGCCGATGTGGCGCGCGAGGCCGGGGTGGCGCCATCCACGGTCAGCCGCGCACTGACCATGCCGGGACGAATCGCCGAGCCGACCCGCCTCAAGGTCGAGGCTGCTGCCCGCAAGCTGGGCTATATCGTCAACCAGACCGCGCGCAATCTGCGCATCGGGCAGACCCGCACCATCATGATCGTGCTGCCCGACGAGCTCTATATCGGCGCCTCCCAGACCGTGCTCGAAGTGCTGCGCTCGGCGGCTGCAGCCTTGACGGCGCGGGGCTATTCGCTGGTTATCGCCAATGTGTCCCGCGAAGCCCAGACCGACGAGCATATTCTGGCGCTGGCCTTTGGCGGCACGATATCGGGCGTGTTGCTGATGGCCACGCCTGTCCCCAGCATCGGGGATCGCAACCTGTTGCAGGCCGGGCTGCCGCTGGTCTCGCTGCATTTCGACATGAGCGCGCAGAACGTGCCCAGCGTGATCAGCAATGACAGCGCGGCGATCGGGGAGGCCGTGGAGGCTTTAGCCGGCCTGGGCCACAGCCGGTTTGTCTACATCCACGGCCGACCGGACAATTACCACGACGTCGAACGCCTCAAGGGCGTGCGCCTCGCCCTGCAGCGTAGCGGCCTCGCGCCGGATGACCTCAGCACCATGCAGGGGGATTTCAGCTTCAGCGGCGGCATCAACGCCGGGCAGCTTTATCTGTCCCTGCCGCCGCAGGAGCGCCCGACCGCCGTGGTTTGCGCCAATGACGACACCGCCATCGGCTTTATCAAAACCGTCGTCGATGGCGGGCTGAGCGTGCCGGGCGATGTCTCGGTGGTCGGCTTCGACGGCGCGGCCGTGGGTGCCTTCATGACGCCCAGCCTCTCCACGGTGCAGCAATCCACCGCCGAAATGGGGCGGCGCGCCGTCGATCTGGTGATCGACATGGCCCTTGGCGAACTCCCGAACCCACCCCTGCGGACCGAAGTGCCCTGCCAATTGGTGCTGCGCCAAAGCGTGCGCGCGCTGCTGCCCGATCCATCCTAGTTCCCCATCACAGAAAGCCGATAGATGTCTAAAGCCCAGTTCGACGCGATGGTTATCGGCTCAGGTGCGTCGGGCTCGTTTGCCGTCCGCGAATTGACCGCCCAGGGCCTCAAGGTCGTGCTGCTGGAAGCAGGGCCGGAAATCGGCCCCAGGGATTTCGAGGTCAAGAACAAGATCCGGCAATCGGATATCAATCTGTGGCAACGGGCCAAGGCGACACTGAGCGGGCAGGGGGTTCAGGCCCGCGCCGCCTATTTCGACATGCGCATGCGCAATCTCTTCGTCAACGACCGCCAGCATCCCTATACGACCCCGCCCGATGCCCCTTTCGTGTGGATCCGCGGCCGCCAGGCCGGCGGGCGCACCCATACATTCGGGCGAGCGCTGCTGCGCTGGACCGACGACGACTTCAAGACACGCAGCCGCACCGGGCGCGGCGAGGACTGGCCGATTTCCTACAACGAGTTGGTGCCCTATTACGAAGAGGTAGAGCGGTGCCTCGAAATCTACGGCCGCGACGACAATGTCCCGACCCAGCCCGACAGCGTCTATACCCATGAGGCGCGGCTGACCGAGGCCGAGCAGCTGTTCAAGGCCGATCTTGAAGGCAAATGGCCGGATCGCCGGGTGATCACCTGGCGCTATATCGGGCCGGAACCGACCCGCATATTGCGTCCGCTGCGCGATGCCATGGCCAGCGGCAATCTCGATATCCGCTACAATGCCATTGCCCACAAGGTGCTCACCGACGAGCAGACCGGCCGCGCCATCGGCGCCGAAATCATCGACCGGCTGACCGGCCAGCGCAGCACCATCACCGCCTCGGCCGTGGTGCTGTGCGCCTCCCCGGTCGAGAGCATCCGCCTGATGCTCAACTCGGCCTCGGCCCGCCACCCCAACGGGCTGGGTAATAGTTCGGGCACGCTGGGCCGCTATTTCATGGATCAATTGCCCTGCATCGCCACCGGCTCCTATCCCAAGGCCAAGGGCGCCGCGAGCGCCGATACCGCGCCGCCGGACCCGTTCTATGGTCCGTCAGGCGGCATTTTCGTGCCCCGCTTTGTCGGCAAGGACGGCATGGCGGCGAGCGAGTTCAATTTCCAGGGCTCGATCGGGCGCTATCCCACTGGTTCCTCGGGCAATGCGCGGCTGTCGTTTTTCGGCTTCGGCGTCATGCAGCCCACGGCCGACAACCGCGTCACCATCGATCCCAAGCGCAAGGACGCCTGGGGCATTGCCGTGCCGCATATCCGCTGCAAGATGGGTGCCGCCGACGAGGCCACGCTGACCGCGCAATTGGATACCTTGACCGAAATCGTCGAGGAAACCGGCGGTGAGCTCGAATTTATCGGCTCGCCCCTGGGCCTGGTCGAAAAGGGTCGCGGCGCCTATCCCGATGCCGATCCGCTGAGCCGTTTCCTGTTCCGCCGCATGTTCACCAAGACCATGGTCATGGGCGCCGCGATCCACGAGGCCGGCGGCGCGCGGATGGGCCGCTCGCCCGAGCAGTCGGTGCTCAATGGTTCCAACCAGAGCTGGGACGTGCCCAATCTCTTCGTCACCGACGCCAGCGCCTTTGCCAGCAGTGGCGTGGCGGGCACTACGCTCACCATCATGGCCCTGACCGTACGCGCCTGCCGCCACCTGGCCCAGGAAATGAAAGCGGGGCGGCTTCAGGGGTAAGGCAGCACGCACCCCCCGCAAAAGACTCATTGACGGCCACCCTCCTGCGGGCGTATCTCCCGCCTCAGGACATCTCGCCCTAACGCGAGACGCATAGACCTGGGAGGGTCGCTGAAGATGGCTGCAATGCCCCTGACCGCGCCGGCGGTGAAACCGGCTAATCCGAATTTTTCGTCGGGCCCCTGTGCCAAGCGTCCTGGTTGGACGGTTGAAGCGCTGGCCAATGCGCTGGTCGGTCGTTCGCACCGCTCCAAGCCCGGCAAGGCCCGCATTCAGCGCGCCATCGATCTCACTCGCGAATTGCTGCAAGTGCCGGCGGATTACCGCATCGGCATCGTGCCGGCTTCCGATACGGGCGCTGTCGAAATGGCGCTGTGGTCCATGCTGGGCGCGCGCGGCGTCGATATGCTGGCCTGGGAAAGCTTTGGCGAGGGCTGGGTCACTGACGTTTCCAAGCAGCTCAAGCTCGAGGATGTACGCATTCTCAAGGCTGGTTATGGCGAGCTGCCCGACCTCACCCAGGTCGATTTCGACCGTGACGTGGTGTTCACCTGGAACGGCACGACCTCTGGCGTGCGCGTCGAGAACGGCGACTGGATCGCTGCTGATCGCAAAGGCCTGACCATTTGCGACGCCACGTCGGCGGCCTTTGCGCAGAATCTGGATTTCGCCAAGCTCGATGTGGTGACCTTCTCCTGGCAGAAGGCGCTGGGTGGGGAAGCCGCCCATGGCGTGCTGATCCTGTCGCCCCGCGCCGTCGAACGGCTCGAAAGCTTCAAGCCCGATCGCCCGCTGCCCAAGATTTTCCGCCTCACCAAGGGCGGCAAGCTGCTTGAGGAAGTGTTCGAGGCCGCCACCATCAATACGCCCTCGATGATCTGCATCGAGGACGCGATCGATGCCATGGAATGGGGTAAATCGCTGGGTGGCCTCAGTGCCATGCAGGCCCGCGCCGATGCCAATTTCAAGGTGCTGGCCGATTGGGTCGCGGCGACCCCCTGGGTGGACTTTTTGGCCAAGAACCCGGCTAACCGCTCCAACACGTCGGTATGCTTCTCGATTGTCGATCCAGTCGTGACCGCGCTCGATGCCGACAAGCAGGCGGCCTTTGCCAAGGCCATCGTCTCCCGGCTCGACAAGGCGGGCGTCGCCTATGATATCGGCGCCTATAAGGATGCACCCTCCGGGCTGCGCATCTGGGCCGGCTCGACGGTGGAAGCGTCCGATCTGGCGGCCCTCGTGCCCTGGCTGGATTTTGCCTTTGCCGAGGAAAAGGCTGCGCTGAGCGTCGCTGCTTAAATCTCCATACCCCCTCCCAACCTCCCCCTGATAGGGGGAGGAGCTGATCGAGTTTTTGGCACGATATTGCCCGGAACGCGGAGCTGTCCCTCCCCCTATCAGGGGGAGGCTAGGAGGGGGTATCCCACTATAAACTCTTCAAATCTCAGGGATTACCAAATGCCCAAGGTTCTCGTTTCCGACAAGCTCAGCCCCACCGCCGTCCAGATCTTCAAGGATAATGGCGTCGAGGTGGATTACCTGCCCGATTTGGGCAAGGACAAGGACAAGCTGCTCGAAGTCATCGGCCAGTATGATGGCCTGGCCATTCGTTCGGCCTCCAAGATCACCGAAAAGATCATCGCTGCCGCCACCAATCTCAAGGTGATCGGCCGGGCTGGTATCGGTGTCGACAATGTCGATATCCCCGCCGCCACCAAGAAGGGGATCATCGTGATGAATACCCCTTTTGGCAATTCGATCACCACGGCCGAGCATGCCATTGCCATGATGATGGCTTTGGCCCGCCAGCTGCCCGAGGCCGACGCCTCGACCCGCGCGAGCAAGTGGGAAAAGAACCGCTTCATGGGTGTCGAAGTCACCAATAAGACACTCGGCCTGATCGGCGCCGGCAATATCGGCTCGATCGTGGCCGATCGGGCGCAGGGCCTCAAGATGAAGGTCATTGCCTTCGATCCCTTCCTGACCCCGGAACGCGCCCAGACCATGGGCGTCGAAAAGGTCGAGCTGGACGAGCTGCTGGCGCGGGCCGATTTCATCACGCTGCACACCCCGCTGATCGACGCGACGCGCAATATCATCAGCGCCGAAGCCCTCGCCAAGACCAAGAAGGGCGTGCGCATTATCAATTGCGCCCGTGGCGGTCTGGTCGATGAGGCAGCGCTGTATGATGCGCTCAAGTCCGGCCAGGTTGCCGGCGCGGCGCTTGACGTGTTCCTGGCTGAGCCGGCCGAGAACAATCCATTGTTCGAGCTGCCCAATGTGATCTGCACGCCCCATCTGGGTGCTTCGACCACCGAGGCGCAGGAAAATGTGGCGCTGCAGGTGGCCGAGCAGATTTCGGCCTATCTGATGACCGGCGAAATCACCAATGCGCTCAACTTCCCGTCCATCTCGGCCGAGGAAGCGCCGCGCCTCACCCCCTTCATCAAGCTGGCCGAAGTGCTGGGCTCGTTTGCCGGGCAATTGACCGAAACGGCGATCCAGGGCGTCAAGATCGAGTTTGAGGGCGATGTCGCGAGCATGAACACGCGTCCCATGGTGGCCGCGGCGCTGCATGGCGTGCTCAAGCCCCTGTTGGCCGAAGTCAACATGGTCTCGGCGCCGCAGGTGGCCAAGGATCGTGGCGTCAATGTCGAAGTGGTCACCCGCGAGCAGCAGGGCGCCTACGAGAACTATATCCGCCTGACAGTGCTGACCGAGCGGCAGGAACGCGCCGTTGCCGGCACGGTCTTCGCCAATGGCAAGCCGCGCATCATCCAGGTCAAGGGCATCAATATGGAGGCCGAACTCAGCCCCTCCATGCTCTATGTGACCAATGAGGACAAGCCCGGCCATATCGGCCGTCTGGGTACGCTGCTGGGCACGCTTGGCATCAATATCGCCAACTTCAACCTGGGCCGGGTCGAAGTGGGGTCGGACGCTATCGCACTGGTTTCCATCGATGGCACGCTGACCGAACCGCAACTGGCCGAAATCGCCGCCCTGGAAGGCGTCAAGCAGGCCAAAGCGCTCAAGTTCTAGTCTTTGGGAATGTTGGAATGCTAGGGCCGGCGCGCAAGCGTCGGCCTTTTTTGTGAGGCTTGCTAAACAGCCTTCCGCCGCGCCGACCATTCGGCCAGCACAATGCCGGCGACGATGATGGCGGCGGCCAGATAATGGTAGAGCTCCAGCCGCTCGCCCAGCACCAGCACCGAGCCCAGGGCGCCGAACACCGGGATCAGATTGTGGCTGGGCGCAGCGCGGTTGGGCCCGACCAGTTCGACGCCGCGGGCGTAAAACACCTGGCTGAACATGGACGGAAAGATCATCACATAGGCGATGACGGCCCAGACCATTGGCGACATTTGCGGAATGGTGGCGAGCGATACGAGGCCGGGCCCGAACAGCTGCAGCATGACTAGCCCGGTCAATGCAGCCCCGGAAAAGGCCACCGCCATGAAGCTCATCATATGCACATTGGGCCGGTATTTGAGCGCCAGCGTATAGGCGGTGTAGGCGAGGCACGCCAGGATCACGAAGCCGTCGCCGATATTGATGTCGAGGCCAACAATGCGCCCGAGATCGCCATGGGTTGCGGTCAGCATCACGCCCATGATGGCGATGATGACGCCGGCGATCTGCAGCGGTTTCACCCGGGCGCGGAAGACGATGAAATTGGCGGCGAGGATCATCATCGGCAAAGCCGCCTGCACGATGGCGGCGTTGACCCCCGTCGTGGTGCCCAGGCCGACATAGAGCAGCACATTGAACAGCGCATAGCCGATTGCGCCAAAGGCCATCAGCAAGGGCCAGGTGCGGCGGATGACGGGCCAATCCTGCCGTAAATATCCCCAGGAAAACGGCAGGATGAACAAAGTGGCGCCCAGGCAGCGGGCGGCGAGCAGCAGAAACGGGTCGATTTCGCCCACTACCAGCTTGGCCGCAACCACATTGCCGCCCCAGAATAAAGGGGCCAGAATGAGCAGCAAATAGGGCTGATCGAGCAGCCGGGCGGAAATGCCGCGATTTTCGGTGTCTAGCGGCTTTGTCATCGTCGCCCGGGTGATGTAAGGACAGTCGGACTTATCAGTTATTCGGCCGCGTTTAAACTCGACAAAGGTGGCCCGGAGGACAGACGTCCAAGTGTTGGATGGATGTGGCAGCTCGCGCCGGCCCTCGCCGGTTGCGCTCTCTTGAGGAAGACTTTTATGGCGAATGTGGTTGTCGTCGGCTCGCAGTGGGGCGACGAGGGCAAAGGCAAGATCGTGGACTGGCTCAGCGAGCGTGCCGATGTGGTGGTGCGCTATCATGGCGGCCACAATGCTGGCCACACGCTGGTCATCGACGGGGTGAGCTACAAGCTCGCGCTGCTGCCCTCGGGCCTGGTACAGGGCAAGCTTTCGGTCATCGGCAATGGCGTGGTGGTGGACCCCCATCATTTCGTAGCGGAGATGGCCAAGCTGCGCGGGCAGGGGGTCAAGATCACCCCCGAAATCCTGCGCATTGCCGACAATGCGCCCCTGATTCTGTCGCTGCATCGCGAACTCGATGCGATTCGCGAAGATTCCAATTCGGGCCTCAAGATCGGCACCACCAAGCGTGGCATCGGTCCGGCCTATGAAGACAAGGTGGGACGCCGCGCCATCCGCCTGATCGATCTCAGCGAACCCGAAACGCTGATGCCCAAGATCGAGCGCCTGCTCGGCCACCACAATGCGCTGCGCCGCGGCATGGGCCTGGTCGAAATCGAAGCGCAGAAGATTTACGATGAGCTGGCTTCGGTCGCCGCCGAAATCCTGCCCTTCATGGATCGCGTCTGGCAGGTGCTGGACGACAAGCGCAAGGCTGGCGCCCGCATCCTGTTCGAGGGCGCGCAGGGCGCTCTGCTCGACAATGACCACGGCACTTATCCGTTCGTGACGTCCTCCAATACCGTTGCCGGCCAGGCCGCCGCGGGCTCGGGCCTCGGGCCCACCGCCATCGGCTATGTGCTGGGCATCACCAAGGCCTATACGACCCGCGTCGGCGAAGGCCCGTTCCCCTGCGAACTCGATGACGATATTGGCCGTCACCTGGCCGTCGTGGGCAAGGAAGTGGGCGTCAATACCGGCCGGCCGCGCCGGTGCGGCTGGTTCGATGCTGTGCTGGTGCGCCAGACCGTCAAGACCTCGGGCATTACCGGCATTGCGCTGACCAAGCTGGACGTGCTGGACGGGCTCAAGGAGATCAAGATCTGCGTCGGCTACGAGCTGGATGGATCACGAATTGATTACTTGCCTGCCTCAATGGGAGCACAGGCGCGCGTTACCCCGATTTATGAGACGCTGGAGGGATGGTCGGGCACCACGGCCGGTGCGCGCAGCTGGGCCGAATTGCCGGCCCAGGCGGTCAAATATGTGCGCTATATTGAAGAGCTGATCGGCGCCCCCGTTGCCATGCTGTCGACGAGCCCCGAACGCGCCGACACCATCCTTGTCGTTGACCCATTCCAAGACTGAGTTTTTTTGTTACAACACGTGCTGCAAATTGTGAGTACCAAGTAACCAATGGCGGACTACAAAGAGCTGTTGCGCCGGGCCATCTCGGCGCTGCCGGAGAATAACGGGGCCGCACGCCGTGCGGTGTATGAGAAGGCGCGTTCGGCCCTGGTGGGGCAATTGCGCGCCATCACCCCGCCATTGCCGGCGCGGGATATCACCCAGCACCGGCTGCAGCTCGAAGATTGCATCCGCCAGGTCGAACAGGAGGCCAGCGAGGCCGTCATCTCGCTGGGCCGTGACACGTCGTTTGCCTATAAGCCCACGCCCCGCAGCGAGCCGGTGATCGCACCGGCTCCCGCACCCGTCGAACCAGCGCCGCCCGAGCCGGTTGAGCCAGCGCCGCTTCAAGCGGTCGAACCGCCGCCGGCCATCATCCTGCCCACCCAGCCGCTGGAAGCGCCCAAACCCGTCGAAGCCCCAAAGACTGCAACCGTCACCTCGATCGAAGACATTATCGAGCAGGCGGCGTCCGCAGGCGGCAGTTCGGTCAGCGTGGAGCCGGCCAAGGACGAGCCCGAAGCGCCCAAGCCGGATGTGCGTCCGATCCCCTCCATCGTGGCGCGCGCTGAGGCGACCAAAAGCGGGCCGAGTTCGCCCCTGCCAGGCGCTTCCAATGTGCGGCCGCTCGAAGCGCCCCTCAAGTCGCCGAGCTTTGAAGTGCGGCGCGAGCCCTTGCCCTTTGCCGCCAATTCGACCAGCGAGGCGCTGCGCAGCCGGGCCGAGCCATCGGCCGGCAACCAGGCCCTGGCGCGCCAGCAGGTCATCGTGCCGCTCGAAGTGGTCCGCCCTGCCACGGACGACAGTGCCGAAGTCGAAACCGCGCTGTCCAGCGTTCGTGAAGTGGAGGTCGAACCAGCCACCAGCGATCCGCGCGAAGCCGAAAGCGCCATGGCCACCGCCATCGAAGTGCTGGATCGCGAAGCGCGCGGCGAGCCGAGCCCGGCTTTGCCCGAGCGCGAGAAAAATACTGCCGCCGAGCGCGGCGCCTTTGCCATGGCCCCGGCCGAGACAGAGGAAACCAGTGACGATGCCGGCTTTGCCGCCGCACGGCCCGAGGCGCGTTCCGGCGCTGGGCTGACGATTTTCCTCGTGGTGTTTGCCATCCTGCTCGCCGGTGTCGGCGGCGCGGGCTTCTGGGCGTGGCGCGAGGGCTATGTGGATCTGGACCAGATGTTCGGTCAGGCTCAGCCCAATGTGACCGAGACGGCCGCCACGGCGCCGCAAACCCTCACTCCCACCTTGTCGCCCCCTTCGGCCGGCGATGCGCCGGCCAACACCGCCGACAATCCCACCGGACCCGGCAATACCGCGACCACCCCCGCCGCCGAGCCGACCGGCGCGCTGCTGCAGGGCCTTGAAATCGAAGATCGCCTTGAGCCGACGCCTGAGCCGGTGGTGCCCAATGCCGACCAGCCGGCGCTGCCGGGCATCAATGGCGAGGTCAAGACCGAAGAACGCCTGCCGGGCGAGGATACCAGCGTTGCCGCGACCGATCCGGCGGCATCCGTTGATCCGGCCGTGTTGGCCGGCAGCCAATCGCTGCTGCTCGAAGCCTCGCAGGATGGCCGCACCGGTGCCGTGCCCTTCTCGGGCACCATCGCCTGGAGCGAGGGCACGGACGAGCTTGGCCTGCCCACCCTGATCGGCAAGGCCAGCATTCCGGCTCGCAATCTGGGCGTCGAGCTGATCATTCGCAAGAATGCCGACCCGAGCCTGCCCGCCAGCCACCTCATGGAAGTCAATTTCCAGGTCAGCGACAGCTTTATCGGCGGCACTATTGCCGGCTTGCCCGGTGTGTTGCTGAAAAATGAGGAATTGGTCCCCGGCACACCTTTGGTCGGCGCTTCGGCCCGCGTCGTGGGCAATTCGTTCCTGTTCGCCCTCAGCGCGGCCGCGACCGACGCCACGACCAACACCGACCTGCTCGAAAACCGCAAATGGATCGACCTGGCCGTGGTCTATGGCACCGGCCGCAACGCGATCATCACGCTCGAAAAAGACGACACGGCCCAGGCGCTGTTCCAGAAAGTGTTCACCACCTGGGGCGGCTAGCCGCCATAGACTGAGAGCCCCGATCCAATTCCCTCCCCCCTGTGGGGAGGGCTAGGGTGGGGGTTCTACACCCTCCCCGAACTCAATGTGGGCGGTGACCTCAGCGCCCCACCCTCAATCCCTTCCCACAAGGGGAAGGAGGCAGATAGGGGTTCCCTAACCCTCAACCACCAATTCCCCCGCTTCCAGCCGGTAGCGCCGGCTGGCAATGGCGGTGATGTCATCCATATGATGGCTAACCAAAATCGTGTGCCACTCATGCGCCACGGTCAGCGCCTTGACCAATTCCCGCGTCGCTGCGCGCGCCTTGTCGTCGAGCGCCGAAAACGGCTCATCCAGCAGCACGATCGGCCGATTGCGCACCAAGGTTCGCGCTAGCGCAACGCGCTGCTTTTGCCCGCCGGACAGCGTCGACGCGGTCTGCTGCCCAAGCCCAGCCAAGCCCACTTCCGACAGCGCCGTCTCGACCTCTGGGGCGACTGCGGCTTTCCCCGTCCCACTCGGCAGCCCCAGCGCCACATTCCGGCTGGCCGTGAGATGGTCGAACAGATTATCCGATTGCAGCAGCAGCGAGACCGGCCGGGATTCGGGCGGCAGCGGCACGAGATCGGTGCCGTCCAAATCGATACGGCCGGACAGCGGTGTGAGGAAGCCCGCCAGCAGGTCGAGCAGGGTCGATTTGCCCGAGCCACTGGCGCCGGAAATGGCGGTGACTTCCCCGGCCGCCGCTGCCATGTCGAAGCGATAGCGCGTGGATTGGCCGACATGGGTGAAGGTCAGGTCTTCAACGCGCAGCATGGGCGATCCTCTCGAACAGCTTGGGCAGGCCGACAAAGGCGATGATCGTGCCAATCAGCAGGATGGCCGCAATGGCGGCTGCATCATTGCCGCGATAGGCGCCCAGCGCGCGGAACATCATCAAAGGCAGGGTCTGGAAATCCTGCGTGCCGAACAGGGCGATAACGCCCAGATCGCCCAGCGAAAAGCAGAAGGCCAGCGCCAGCATGACGCCGATATCCTTGCCGAGCAGGGGATACTCGACAGTCATGAATTGCCGCCACCCGGACAGATCAAGCGAGCGGATCAGCTTGCCGCGCGTGCGGGCAAGGGCCTCAAAGGGCGGGCCGAGCGTGGCCATGGCGAAGGGCAAAGCCAAGAGGCTATTGCCCAGAATGACCACGTAAGGGGCGGCCAGCGTGGGGGCTACCCCCAGATTACGGACCAGCAGGAAAAAGCCCAGCGACAGCACCACGGCGGGCACCGCCAGATAGGCAAAGGCCGGCATGCCCAAAAGGGTGCGGATCACACCATTGCTCGTAGCGCCCCGGCCCATGGCGAGCGTGAGGGCCAGCACCAGCGTCAGCAGCGCCGAGCTGGTGCCGATGACCAGGCTGGACAGCGCCGCCCACCAGAAGGCCGATTGCGACAGCAAGCGCCCGAAGCCGCCCAGCACGCCATCGATCAGCACCGAGGCGAGGGGCAGCACGAAGGCGATGGTGCACAGGATCAGGACTATCGCTTGCAGCAGCCGCGCGGCGCCGCCATCGCGCCAGCTTGGCGTCGTGGACGGACCAAGGCTCGTTGGGATGGGCGCCAGCGCCGAGGCGATCAGGATGACCACGGAGCAAACCCCAATCTGCGTCAGGGCCAAGAGGACCGCCGCGCGCAGGTCGAAATCCTGGCGGACGGCGGCATAGATGGCAACTTCCAGCGTCTGGTTGGCCGGCCCGCCGCCGAGCAGCAGCACGATGGGAAAGCTGGTGAAGGCGAGGAGGAAAATGATCGCGCCCAGCCCCGGCAGGGTGCCGCGCAAAGCGGGCCAATCAATGATGGAAAAACGCTGCCAGGCGGAGAGGGCGAGCGATTGCCCAGTCTTGAGGCGGGGCTGGGGGATGGCATCGAGCCGGGCCAGCATGATGCGGGCGGCAAAGGCGCCATCGAGAATGACATGGGCAAACAGGATGCCCGAGAGCCCGAAAGCGGGATTGCCGATCGAGGTGCCGAACAGGGCGTTGCTCGCCTGATTGATCCAGCCGCTGCGCCCCCAAATGGAGAGCAGGCCGAACGCCACCACCATGCCGGGGGTGACGATGGCCGAGGCGAACAGCCCGACCACCAGATCGCGCCCGGGAAAGCGCAACCGGTTCAGCGCCCAGGCCAGCCCCATGCCCACCGTCAGCGAGAGCAATGTGGTCAGCCCCGCCTGGATCGAGGTCATCCGCAGCAGGTGAGCAATATCCACCCGCCCGGCGCCGCTGGCCTGATCGGTCGCCGCGCTGAAGATGGACCAGAGCACCAGGGCAATCAGGATGGCAATAGCGAGGGCCAGGGCAGCGGCGGCGGCAATGCGCGCAGGGCGGCGGGGCAGAATGGCCATGGCTATTTGCCCCACGCGCCGGCCTCTACTGAATCGCCTTGAGCATCTCATCAATCCAGGCGCCCGAGTTCGCCTCGATCTCCGCCTCCGGCAGCGTCAGCGTCTTTTCCGGCTGTGGCAATGCGCTAAACGCCGGGTTCAACTCGCCGCCCAGATCGACAACCGGGAACATCCAATTGGTGGTCGGGATGATCTTCTGCGCGTCGGCCGAGGTCAGATAATCGAGAAACTGAAAAGCCAGGTCCTGATGCTTGGAGGATTTGAGCACGCCGGCCACTTCAGTCTGCGCGAAATGGCCCTCCGTGAACAAAGCGGCTTTGATCGTGTCGTCATCTTCCTCGACAATGTGGTAGGCGGGCGAGGTGGTGTAGGAGAGCGCCATGTCGGCCTCGCCCTCAAGGAACAGATTGTAGCTCTCGCTCCATTCGCGCGTCACGGTGAGGATATGCGGCTTGAGGCCGGCCCAGATTTCGGGGGCACGGTCGCCATAGGCGGCCTTGATCCACAGCACGAGGCCCAGGCCCGGGGTGGCCGAACGCGGGTCCTGAATGACGATCTTGAAATCGTCCGGCATGGCGATCAGCTCTTCAAACGACTTGGGCGGATTGGCGACTTTGTCACTGTCGTAGACAAAGGCGAAATGCGCGTAGTCGAAGGGCACGAAATTCTTGTCGGTCCAGCCATAGGGCAGGGTTAGTTCGTCGAAATAGAAATTGTGCTCGGCAAACAGGCCCGTGTCGCGCGCTTCCCCGGCAATGGCGGTGTCCAGCCCCACGATCAGATCGGCTTCGGTGGTGGCACCTTCGAGCTGCACGCGGCGCAGCGTGCCGATGGAGCTGTCGGCGGCCACGAAATCCACCGTGCATTTGCAAATGGCTTCAAAGCCGGCCTTCAGGCCGGGGCCGGGGCCCCATTCGGCGGCGAAGCCGTCATAGGTGTAAATCTTGAGATTTGGCACGTCCTGGGCGAATGCCGGGGCTGCGAACAGCCCGGCAAGGACCGCAAGCGCCAGAGAGGTGGATTTGACCATGAGGTCATCCCTTCATCGGTTCATGCGGTCATGGGTGAAGGGACAGGTGTCAATGGCCGAGGCGCAACGAGACGCTCTTGCCATCTCGAACTTCCTCCGCCAGCATGACCTGGTTCAGGTTCAATGGGTAATTCTCAGCTCCGGAAACCCGGAACACCCCAGCGAGACGCCTGAGACTTAATGTGAGAATTGTGACAGTGCAAGAGACTTCCGTGAGCGGCGCGGATGGGCTGCCCATCGTGTTTGACGGCCCATTGGCCATTGTCGGCGGCGGGGTGGTGGACCCGGCTTTGCTGGTCGAATTGGCAGGGCGCGGCGTGGCCCTGGTCGGCGCCGATGGCGGGGGCGACGCGATCGGGGCGGCGGGTCTCGTGCCCGCCGCGATCATCGGAGACCTCGATTCCCTCTCGGACCGCGCCGGCTGGGAGCGCCGCACCAGGGTGATCCATCTGGCCGAGCAGGAAACCACCGATTTCGAAAAAGCGCTCTATTCAACAACGGCGCCAGTGACGCTGGCCCTAGGCATGACCGGCAAGCGGCTCGACCACACTCTGTCGGCGCTCAATGCCATGCACAAGTTTGCGCCCAACCGCCATCTGCTGCTGGTCGATGAAGTCGATGTGGCGCTGGCCATGATTGGCCCGTTCAGCTTCCAAGCCGCCAAGGGCGAACGGGTATCGATCTATCCGCTGGCGGAAGTCAGCTTCACCCACTCCGACGGCCTGCTCTATCCGCTTAACGGCTTGACGCTGGCCCCGGGCCGGCGGCTGGGCACCTCCAATGCGGGGCTCGGCGGCCGCGTCGAGATCGCCCCCGCCGATGATACGCCCTGGCTGCTGATCCTGGGCAAGGCGCGGCTGTGGGACATGGTGCGAGCGAATTTGTAGGCACAAAAAAGGCGGGCACCGGGCCCGCCTTTGATCACTTCACCGAAACACGCTTACGCAGCGCTGCGGGCGGCTTCCTTGACGGCGTCCTGCACCTTTTCAAACGCGCGGACTTCGATCTGGCGGATGCGCTCGCGGCTGACGTCATATTGCTGGGCCAGCTCTTCCAGCGTTGCCGGATTTTCCTGCAGGCGACGGGCGTTGAAGATGGCGCGCTCGCGTTCGTTGAGCACGTCCATGGCATTGGTCAATAGACCCATGCGCTCGGAATATTCTTCGCTCTCGCCCAGCGTGGTTTCCTGGCTCGGCGTGTCGTCGACCAGCCAATCCTGCCATTCGGAGGTGCCCTCGTCGGCCCGCATCGGCGAGTTCAGCGAGGCATCGCCCGACAGGCGCGCATTCATCGACACCACATCGTCTTCGGTGACGTTGAGCGTGGTCGCGATCTGCTTGATCTGGTCGGGATGCAGGCTCCCATCATCGAGCGCAGCGATCTGCCCCTTCACCTTGCGCAGGTTGAAGAACAGGCGCTTTTGCGCGGCGGTGGTGCCGATCTTGACCAGGCTCCAGCTGCGCAGCACATATTCTTGAATAGCGGCGCGGATCCACCACATGGCATAGGTGGCCAGGCGGAAGCCCTTTTCCGGCTCGAAGCGCTTGACCGCATGCATCAGGCCCACATTGCCTTCCGAAATCACTTCGGAAATGGGCAGGCCATAGCCACGATAGCCCATGGCGATCTTGGCCACGAGGCGCAGGTGCGAGGTGATGAGCTTCTGGGCCGCGCCGGGATCGGCGTGCTCCTTGTAGCGCTTGGCGAGCATGTATTCTTCATCCGGTTCCAGCATGGGGAACTTGCGGATTTCCTGAAGATAGCGGCTCAGCCCACCTTCGGCTGAAAGGACTGGCAAATTTGTTTGGGCCATGGATGCACCCCTTTCCTGATATCCCCCACGCTAGTGGCGCCGGATTGCCGCTACATTGCGAAAAATGCGATTGTAGCAGCGCCGTTCAACGCATGGCGCGGGCGGATCAGTCCCCCGGAATATCCATTTCGGCATACTCCCCGGACGTAAAGCATATATAGGTATCGTCTTCGCGATTGTAAGAGCGCGAGTTGGTAAGGAACGTTACAAATATGCAATGGTTGCCGGGCGCTAGGCGCCGGGCAGTAGCGTTTGCGTGAGGTTGTTCTTACACCAAAATCGGGCGCCGCGCTAGCGCGCGAAAGCCTTGTTGAAGGGCTCCAATGCATCTTCCAGCGCCTGCAGATCCGGCGGCAGGGGCGCCTCGAAGAACATTTCCTCGCCGCTTGTCGGGTGCTCGAAGCCAAGTTCAGCCGCATGCAGCGCCTGCCGGCCCAGCGCCTGGATCGGCCCGGCAACTTCGGCGGGGAGCTTATTGATCTTGGTGGCATAGCCCGAAGCATAGACCGCGTCGGCCACCAGCGGATGGCTGATATGGGCCATGTGCACGCGGATCTGGTGGGTGCGGCCGGTTTCGAGGTGACATTGCACGCGGGTAATGTCCCAGCCCACATCGCCGAAGCGCGCTTCGACGAAATAATGGGTGATCGCCTCGCGGCCATCCTTGCGCACGGTTTGCTTGAGCCGGTTATTGGCGTCGCGGCCCAGCGGCGCATCCACCGTGCCCTTGGCGGTTTCGGTCGAACCCCAGACAAAGGCGATATAGGCGCGGTGCAGCGGACCGGTGCGGCCATGATCGGCGAATTGATCGGAGAGATGCTTGTGGGCATGTTCGGTCTTGGCGGCGACCATCACGCCGGACGTGTCGCGATCGAGCCGATGCACGATGCCTGGCCGGCGTACGCCGCCAATGCCCTGCAGTGAGGCCCCGCAATGATAGATCAGCGCATTGACCAGCGTGCCCGAAGGGCTGCCCGGCGCGGGGTGGACCACCATGCCGACGGGCTTGTTGATGACGATGAGCTGATCGTCCTCATAAAGGATGTCGAGCGGGATGTTTTCGGGCTGCGGCTCGGGATCTTCGGGGGGCGGGGCGACAAGAATGATTGTCTCGCCCGCGCTGACGCGGTACTTGGGCTCACTGACAATTGCCCCATTGATGCTGACCGCCTGGTTCAGGATCAGGTCCTTGAGGCGGTTACGGCTCAGCACAGGATGGGCCTTGGCCAGCACGGCATCGAGCCGCCCGCCAGCCAGGGTTTCATCGACAACGATCTCGACCGCCTCGCCCTCGAATTCTTCTTCGGTATTTTCGGCCATGAGCAATCCTAACGAGACTGGGCCCGATGGCCCCTATGTAAACGAGCCATTGTCGCCCGAGGCGCAGGCTGCGCTCAGCAAGGCGCGCCGCTCGTTCCGGTTTTCAATCAGCATTCTGTTGCTCGGCTTTATGGCGATTGCCCTGGCGCTTGTCTATCGCGTGATGCGCGACGCCCCCCCGCCCGCCGTCGCCGAGAGCGTTGCCATACCGGCTGGCGCCGCAATTGTCTCGGCCCTCGTGGCCGACGGAGCGATCAATGTGACCTACACGGTGGATGGGGTGACCACGCTGGGCCTGTTCGACCAGGCCACCGGCGAATTGACCCGCAGCGTGGTGATCGGGACGGAGTAGGGCAGAGGTCATCGTCGCCAGACCTACCCAACCCAGGTGCCGGTGGAGCGTCGTCGGGGCGGCATAGGTTGTGTCCACCGTGTCACCCCACCCACGGTGTCATTCCGGCGCAGGCCGGAATCCATGCTGTGCTCTCTCCCACACTGAATGGCCGGATAGCCTTCAGCATGGATTCCGGCCTCCGCCGGGATGACATCGTGCTTGTGCGAAATTGGGCGCCCTACCGCCCCTGGATTTCCTTCAGCGCCGTCAACCGGTCCGCCACCGAGCTACGCCGCTTGCCGCCCTTGGCCTTGGGCAGCATTTCCAGCTTTTCCCCATCATCGGCAAAGCGCTGCACGCGTTCGAACAGGCTTTCTTCCTGCGTTGCGGACAGTTGAGGCGCCTGATGGTCGGCGGCATAGACCACCCGGCTGACGCGGGCGGCGATATCGTTGAGTTTTTCGCGCAACTGGGCTTCGTCCGCCCGCTCGCTACCCCAATCGGCCAGAATGCTCGCCTGCACGGCCAGCACCCGCTGGCGCAAAGTGTCCGCCTCGGCTTCGAGGTCCAGCTTTTCCGCCAGAGGCGGCTCGGCGCTGGTTTCTGCCAGCAGCGCATTGAGCCGGGTTTCGGCGCTGGCAATGCTGGCTTCGGCAGTGGTCAGCGTGTCTTCGGTCTCGGCCAATGGCTCGGGCTGGCTGGTCAACGCCGCCTTGCTGGCCGCCAGTTCACGCTCGCGCATGCGCAATTGCTGCGCCAGATCGGTGGTTTCGCGCTCCAGCTCGAGAATGCGGCTGCGCAGCTCGGCTTCGCGCGCTTGCAGTTCCCCGACAATGGCATGATGTTCGTCACGCTCGGTCTGCAGCGCCCCGCCTAGGTCGGCCCGCTTCTGGTTGACCTCGCTCAGCTGTTCGGCCAGCCGCTTGCGCAGCGCCTCGACATTCATTTCCAGCTTGCGGGTCGACAGGGCAAATTCAGCGCGCAGCTGATCCTTGTCGGCGCGGAATTCGGCCATGGTAATGGGTGTGGCGGCCTCGATGCGGCGCTTGGTCAGCCGCACGGCGCGCTTCCACACCGCGGGCATGACGATCAGCCCCACCAGCACGGCAAGCAGCAGCCCCAGGGCGAAATACATGATGTTCTCGATCATCATCCTGCGTAATCCGAGGCCATGCGCGTCTGCTCATTCCTTGTCGAGCTGCTCTCTCTGTGGCAGCAAAGCCCAGCCATCGCTATCTTCGCTCCCGATTAACCCTAACGGGTTTGTGCGGTTCCGTCACGGCCCGGGGACCGAATCCCAGGCTATATCGGGCAGATGTCGATAGCGCGGGACATTGGCATGGCGACGGCAAAAGCCCCAGTCAGAAAAGCTTGAATTGACGGGGCGAGACGCGGCAGACTGCCAAAAAAAGAAGCGGCCGGCAGATCGGCTGCTGTGGAGGATCAACGGAAATGACCAAGCGCCTGTCGGGCATGTTCGCCGCCCTCATGACCGGCCTGAGCGATGGGGGTGAGTTCGATCCGCAACGCCAGCGCAATATCAATGGCTATGTGCTGCGCCAGGGCCTGGCAGGGCTTTATGTGGGTGGCAGCAGTGGGGAATCGGGCCTGCTGACGCGCGACGAGCTGCTGGCCCAGCAAGGGGTGGTGGCCGAAAGCGCCGCCGGTTCGGCAGCCGCGCTGATCGCCCATGTCGGCATGGCCAATCTGCGCGATTCCATTGCCCTGGCGCACAATGCCAGGCGGTTGGGCTATCACGGGCTTTCGGCGCTGCCGCCGCATGCCTATCCATTTTCCGACGAGGAAATTTACGCCTATTATCGTGAACTGGCGGCCGCAACGGACCTGCCGCTGATCGTCTATGAAATTCCCCTGCGCACCGGCCGGCCACTGCCGCTGCCACTCCTGGTCCGTCTGCTCGAACTGCCCAATGTGGCGGGGATCAAGTTCACCTCCACCGACCTGTTCAAATATGCCCGCCTGCGCCGGCAGCGGCCGGATCAGCTCTATTATTATGGCTTTGACGAAATCTATGCCGCCGCCGCGATGCTGGGCAGCGATGGCGGCATCGGCACCACCTACAATATCCTGGGCAGGCTCTATGTGGCGATCGACCAGGCCGTTCGCGCCAGCCAGGTGGAACGCGCGCAAGCGCTGCAGCAAGTGTCACAGGATTTCGTCGAGGCCCTGCTGGATTTCGGTGTGTTACCCGGCATGAAGGCCGCGTTCCGGGTCATCGGCGTCGATTGCGGCCCCACCCGCCTGCCGCTCGACCTGGGCGCGCCCGATGCGGAGGCCAAAATGGGCGCGGTGCTGGGCCGCCCGGAGATCAAGCAATGGCTGGCTCTGTAAGGGCAGGGTCGCACAAATCGCCAGACGGCCCACAAGGCTCCTGCAGTGGAAGTGTTCTGCGGACTCGCATCACCCACCGTGTCATTCCGGCGAAGGCCGGAATCCATGTCCGCATGTCTCCACCGACACCGACATTCGTGGGTGCTTCACAGCATGGATCCCGGCCTTCGCCGGGATGACGCCGTATTCTTGAATGCGTCTGAAGGAAAAACCTGGCGGCGAATTGCCCAGAGCAAGCCCGATCAGAAGGGGTTCCAGGTCGGCTCATTGGTGAAGTTGAGATAGCCGATATTGATGCCCAGCCGTGCGCCCACGCCCGAGCGGATTGGCACCATCACCACATTGCCGCGCTTGATGACCGTCATGCCGAAACCGCCCACCACATAGGCGGAGCCGTTGACGCCGGCATAGCGCCCCAGCACGTCCTGAATCTGGGACAGGTTATAGACCAGCATCATCACCTTGGAGCCGTCGCCGCCAATGTCGAAGCCGATCGAGGGGCCCTGCCAATAGACGGCATATTGGCCCACATTGCGGGTATAGACGGTGCCTTCGCCATAGCGGGCGCCGGCAAACAGCGCGCCCCCGGCATCTTCACCCAGAATATAGCCATTGGGCAGCCCGTATTGGCTGACGGCGCGTTCCACCAGCGAGGCAAGGCCCTGCGAGGTGGAGCCAAAGAACTCCTTGCCGCTTTCCACCAGTTCCTCGCCCGAATAGCTGTCGCTGAGCGAGCCCTGGGCGAAGGCCGTGACGGGGACCAGCATGCTGGCGAGCAAAGCAAGGCTGACGAGGATGCGCTTGAGCATGGGACGAACTCCTGGCAGGCGGCGCGGCCGCAATTACGAGGACCTTAAGGTTTGTTACCCAAAATCCGCTTTCGGCTGCACAAGACGCGCCGATCATGGCTCGATGATGAAGCAAAGCTGTAAACAAATCTTAACCATGCTTGCCTTTGTTCTGCCGCTTTTCCCGGCGGTTTGCGGAGGTATTGTGGCAGTGCAGGCGCAGTCGGTGGTCACCTCCATCGTCACCGATCCGCTGACCGGCATCGCCATTTTTGGCATGGACCCCGTCTCCTATTTTACCGAACCGGCGCCCCTGCAGGGGCGGGGCGATATCGAATTTTCCTGGGGAGGGGTGGCGTGGAATTTCGCCACCATGGCCAATCGCGACATCTTCAGCCGTTCCCCCCAAACCTATGCCCCCCAGTTCGGCGGTCATGGCGCCATGGCCATGGCGCGGGGCTTTCTGTCCGACAGCGATCCGCGCATCTACACCGTCTTCAAGCAGCGGCTCTACCTGTTCTATTCCCCCGGCAATCGCGAAGCATTCCTCTTGGCGCCAGACGCCGCAGCGATCAAAGCCGAAGAGAATTGGCAGGTTCTGTCCAAAACGCTCTCGGCGCAGTAGTGCGAAAGCCCATCCATCACTAATGTTCCCTGTAGTGATTCCCTGCCGCTTTCCGGAGACTTTCATGGCTGACATCATCGAGCTCAAGGCCACCGATCTGGCCGCCATGCTGTGCAGCCGGGTTTGCCACGACCTGATCAACCCGATCGGGGCGATCGGCAACGGGCTTGAGGTGCTGGGCGATCCCAATCAGGGCGACATGGCCGAAGGCGCGCGCGATCTGATCGCCAGCGCCGCCAAGCAGAGCCGGGCCAAGCTCGAATTTGCGCGACTGGCCTATGGCGCCTCCTCGACCTCGGGCACCGATATCGACACCCGCGAATGCGAGCGCGTCGCCCGCATCCTGTTCGAAATCGAGAAGGCCGATCTTGAATGGAATGTGCCGCTGATCCTGTTGCCCAAGCACAAGGCCAAGCTGTTCATGAACATGCTGCTGATCGCTGCCGGCTCGGTGCCGCGCGGCGGGCAGGTGACGGCCTCGATCACCGGCGAAGCCGGCCAGGAGAAGTTTGAGTTCACCTCCAGGAGCGATCCCGAGAAGCGGCAGAAGACTTTGGTGCCGTCCGGTTCGGCCGGCCTGCTGTCGGGTATTCCCGAGGAGGGCTTTGTCGACGCACGGGGCATCCAGCCGTTCTATACGGGGCTGTTGGCGCGCATGACCGACATGGAAATTTCCATCGGGCTCGAGAATGATCGCTTCTTCCTCAATGCGATCCCCAAACCGGCCATTGCCGACGCTCAATGACAACAGTCCGCTAACCAATTCCTAAGCGGAGTGACGCTATTGTGCACGAGGTGTCAGCCGCTGCGGAGCTTGCCCGGACATGAAATCCTGCCTGATCGTCGATGATTCCACTGTCGTGCGCAAAGTCGCGCGCCGGATTCTGGAAGACCTCGACTATATCGTCGAAGAAGCCGAAGACGGGCAGGAAGCATTCGACAAGTGCCGGCAGGAAATGCCGGACGCTATACTGCTCGATTGGCAAATGCCGATCATGAGCGGGCTGGAATTCCTCAAGCTATTGCGGGCCTATGTCGGTGGCGAGAAGCCGCATGTGGTCTATTGCACGGTCGAAAACGACATCGGCGCCATTGCCATGGCGCTCAAGGCCGGCGCCAGCGACTACATGATGAAACCCTTCGACCGGCGGATTCTCGAATCCAAATTCGAACCGCATCTGGCCGCCTAACCGGCCTCGGCGCGGTTGAGCAGATAGGTTTTTTCTCGTTCATTATGAGTGAGTTGCGCCGCGCGGCGGAACTCCAGCATGGCCTCGGTATGCCGGCCCAATTTGCTCAACATATCCCCGCGCACCCCATAGAGCAGATGATAGTTCTTGAGGGCCGGATCATCCTTGATCGTGTCGATCAAAGCCAGAGCCGCCGCCGGTCCCTCCGCCATGGAAATGGCGACGGCGCGGTTTAATTCTATGACGGGGGACGGCGTTACTTGGGCAAGCGTTGCATAAAGCGCCACAATACGCGGCCAGTCGGTATCCTGGGCATGGCGGGCCCGGGCATGGCAAGCGGCGATAGCAGCTTGCAGGGCATAGGGGCCATTGGCGCCATCCAGTTCCTCCGCGCGAGCAAGCGCCGCAAGCCCGCGGCGGATCAACAATTGGTCCCAGCGGGCGCGATCCTGGTCCTGCAGGAGGATGGGATGGCCCTTGGCATCGGTACGGGCGCCAAGGCGCGATGACTGAATTTCCATAAGCGCCACAAGGGCATGCACCTCTGGCTCGTCGGGCGTGAGGCGGGCAAGTATGCGGCCCAGGCGCGTGGCTTCCTCGCAGAGTTGGGGGCGCATCCAATCGTCGCCGGCCGTGGCGGAATAGCCTTCGTTGAAGATGAGGTAGAGCACGCCCAGCACCGAAGCGAGCCGCTCGGCCCGCTCGGGACCACGCGGCACTTCGAAGGGAATCTTGGCGTCGGCAATGGCCTTTTTGGCCCGCACAATGCGCTGCCCGATAGTGGGCTCGGCGGCGAGGAAAGCGCGGGCAATTTCCTCCGTGGTGAGACCACCCAAGAGGCGCAAGGTAAGCGCCACGCGGGATTCCGCCGGCAGGATGGGATGGCAGGAGGTGAAGATCAGCCGCAGCAGATCATCGCCCACATCGTCGTCCAGGGCGTCGTGCAGCGTCTCGATCTGGTCGGGAATATCGGTCTCAATGCCATGGCCGACCTCGACCAGCTTGGTCGCGGCCATTTTCTTATGACGGAAATAATCGATGGCCCGGCGCTTGGCGGTCTGGGTCAGCCAGGCGCCGGGGTTCTTGGGCACGCCGCTGTCAGGCCAGGTCTTGAGCGCAATGACCAGGGCATCCTGCGCCAGTTCCTCGGCAAGCGAAATGTCGCGCACCATGCGCGTCAGGCCCGCGATCAGCCGGGGCTGTTCGAGCTTCCAGACGGCGGTGATGGCGCTGTGGGTTTCGGACTGGCTGGTCATGGCGGGATGAAAGCAGGATGAGGTGAACGGCGCAAGCCGGAGACGAAGAAGTTCCCACCGACTCATCCCGGCTCGCGCCGGGATGAGTCCGCAATCAGCTAAGCCACGGCGTTAACAAGGAAATCGGCCGTCTCAAACACCTGGCGCAGTTCGATTTCTTCGCCATTCTCGAATGGGATGCGGCGGCACCAGGCCAGGGCTTCGTCGCGGGATTTGACGTCGATAAGCCAGAAGCCGCAGATCAATTCACGGGTTTCGGTGAAGGGGCCGTCGGTGACGGTGATCCCCTCGCCGTCGAAGCGCAGGCGCGTGCCCTTGGAAGAGGCCATAAGTCCTTCGTTGTGCAGCATAATTCCGGCATCGATCAGGGCCTCGTTATATTGGTCCATGGCGGCGAAGGCCTGTGCGGAGGGGATGACGCCGGCCTCGCTTTCCGGCGTGGCTCTGACAAGGATCATGAAGCGCATTTCTTTGTTCTTCCAAAGGGTTACGGCATAAAACCGGCAGGCGTTTCGCCCTTGAGGAAGGGCTCGATAAAGGCATGCAGCAGCTCGGGTTGATTGATGACGGCGGTGTGCGACGTGGCCGGCAGGATGGCGAGACGCGAGGCAGAAAGGGGCTGGCCCATATCGCCCATTTCCCCACCGCCCAGCAGGCGGAACAGCGCCACATTGTGCTCGAGGGTGGAGACATCGGCATCCCCGGCAATGATCAGGACGGGGGTCTTGAGCGCCTTCACGTCAGCTTCCCAGGCCATGGGCTCCTTTTCGAGCGCAATGAGCTTTTCAACCAGCGCGCGGAAGCCGTCCTCGTTGACAGCCAGCTTCTTGTATTCGTCCTCCATCGGCGTGCCGAGGAACATTTCCGGCGCCATTTGCGGGATGAAGGCGGTGAAGGCCGGCTGCCAGCCGGAAACATCGTAGGCGACCGAGGCGAGCACCAGCTGATCGACCTTTTCGGGGTGGCGGATGGCCAGTTGCAGCGCGGCGGCAGAGCCCATGGAATAGCCGAACACGTCAGCCTTATCGAGCGCGACGGAATCCATGAAGGCGGCCACGTCATCGGCCAGATTGGGATAGGTGATCGGGCGATCGATATCGGTCGTGCGGCCATGGCCCTGGAATTCCAGCGCATAGACCGTGTGGGTCTTGGCGAGCATGGGGATGATTTCGCCCATGCTGGGGATATTCATATAGGCGCCGTGCAGCACGACCAGTGGGTCGCCGGAGCCAGAGACCTCATAGTACATTTCCATGCCGTTGACTTCGACCGTATCGGCCTTGGGCGCGGACTGGGCGAAGGCGGCTGATGTCAGCAGGATGGTGGCGGCAAGCGTGGCTGTGGTGCGGAACATGGATATCTCCTCAGATTGGGCGTTCTGAGAAGACAACGAATGGTCCATGGCAAATTCGACGGCAGCGCGTAGATTTTTGTGGCGGGCGTCAGTCCGGGACCGTCAGGCCCAGCTTTTGTGCATTGGCCAGACAGCGGGCAACGATGAGACGGTGGAAGGGATAGATGACAGTAAGATAGGCGCGGCCGAACAGATTATGCGGGCGCACCCAGGTGCTCAGGCTGACGCAATCGGCGGCTTCGTCCTTAAGGATCGAGACGCGGAAGTCGAGATGCTTGTCATCAGTGCCCAGGATCACCTCGGTCGGGGTGGCCGAATGGACCGCGAAAATGCCGGAATAGCTGCAGCTATTGATCTGCTCGATGGTGGGCGGTGCGATGTCGCTTTCGCTGCCGGTCTTGAGGCCGAACGGGGTCATCAGCAGATTGCGCAGGCCGAGCAGCATGCGCGCCCAGCCGGGCATGTTGAAGAAAATGGCGATGGTCAGCTCGGCCGCATCGGGGGCGGGATGGGGCAGGGGCACGCTTTGGCTGTCGAGAAAGTCGCCCGGGCCATAATATTGCATCAGGGCGCCATCCGGCGGATAGCGAAAAGCCTTGGCCATGCTGTTCTCCGTCTTGAAACGGAGAATCTAGCTTAGGGGGCAAACAAAAGCCCCGCGCGACACTGTCGCACGGGGCTGGTGAATTGTCGCAGTGGGCGATGCGGTCGCCCGCAGCGGCTGATCAGGCGACGTTTTCGGAATAGGCTTCGCTCTCGTCGGGCTCGCGTAGCACATAGCCGCGGCCCCAGACGGTTTCGATATAGTTCTTGCCGCCTGTTGCAACGGAAAGCTTCTTGCGCAGCTTGCAGATGAACACGTCGATGATCTTGAGTTCGGGCTCATCCATGCCACCATAAAGGTGGTTGAGGAACATTTCCTTGGTGAGCGTGGTACCTTTGCGGAGCGAAAGCAGCTCCAGCATCTGGTATTCCTTGCCGGTCAGGTGCACGCGCTGGGTCTGGACTTCGACGGTCTTGGTGTCGAGGTTGACGGTCAGCTCGCCGGTCGAGATGACCGACTGGGCGTGGCCCTTGGAGCGGCGGACAATGGCGTGGATGCGGGCAACCAGCTCGTCCTTGTGGAACGGCTTGGTCATGTAGTCATCGGCACCGAAGCCGAGGCCACGCACTTTATCCTCGATACCGGCAAGACCGGATAGGATAAGAATCGGGGTCTGCACCTTGGCGACGCGGAGGGTGCGGAGCACCTCGTAACCGCTCATGTCGGGCAGGTTCAGATCCAGAAGGATGATGTCGTAGTCGTAGAGTTTTCCGAGATCGACGCCTTCTTCACCGAGATCGGTGGTGTAGACGTTGAAGCTTTCGGACTTGAGCATCAATTCGATGCTCTGCGCAGTTGCGCTGTCGTCCTCAATAAGGAGTACCCGCATTAATATTCCCCTTGTCATTCGTTCCTGCTGGAACACATGAGGTCCGGCGGGTGGCTGCCGCCTCATGTCCAACCCTACTGGATATGACTGAACCCTAAGCCCAAATAGTTAACAAAGTTTAATTCGGTTCTGCAATACGCAAACGGCATTAGGATGAATTAAGTTTAAGTTATTGAAATTTAACGGTTAATTCTATCAATTTTTCTTAAGAAAATGGTTTAAGAAGGTGTTGCAAGCGACTCTGTCGACTCGCGCAATCACGGCTATGTCAGGGGTTTAGGGCGGGGTGCGCGGCACGGCGCAAACGGAGTGCCCCGACACTGGGAATACAGCTTTTTGCTTAACGTTGCGTTACCATCTGATTCGCGGCGACAGCTGCAAATGCGGCGGCGGAAACCATGTCCTGCCACAGTGATGAACGGGTCTGAACCGATGAAGGCGCTGATTTCAGCCATCGATGCCATCGACGATGTCGAAGTGTTCGGCCGAGTGAAATCCGTGCAGGGTCTGTTGATGGAAATCGTCGGGCCCGTGCGCGAATTGCGCGTGGGTGGGCGCGTCAAAATCGAGACGGTCAATGGCGAGCATCTGGCCGCCGAAATCATAGGCTTCAAGGGCGGGCATGCGCTGTGCCTGCCGTTCGGGCAGTTGGCGGGCGTGCGGCTGGGCTGCAAGGCAGTGTTCCAGCGCCATGACGGGGCGGCTTTTCCATCGGAGGGCTGGCTGGGCCGGGTGATCAATGCCAATGGCGAGCCGATCGATGGCAAGGGGCCGGTGCCGCGCGGGGCAGTAGCTTATCCGCTGCAGCAAAATCCACTGCTGGCGCATGACCGGGTGCGGGTAGGCGAGCCGCTCGACCTGGGGGTGCGGTGCCTGAATACTTTTACCACCGTGTGCGAGGGGCAGCGGCTGGGCATTTTTGCGGGCTCTGGGGTGGGCAAGTCCGTGCTGATGTCCATGCTGGCGCGCAACACCAATGTGGATGTGGCGGTGATCGGGCTGATCGGCGAACGCGGCCGCGAGGTGCATGAATTCATCCAGGAATATCTGGGCGAGGAGGGGCTGGCCAATGCCGTGGTGGTGGTGGCCACGTCCGACGAGGCCGCGCTGATGCGGCGGCAGGCGGCCTATATGAGCCTGGCGCTCAGTGAATTCTTCCGCGACCAAGGCAAGCGCGTGCTGTGCATGATGGATAGCCTGACGCGCTTTGCCATGGCGCAGCGCGAAATTGGCCTCGCCATCGGGGAGCCGCCGACGGCCAAGGGTTATCCGCCCACGGTTTTCACGGAATTGCCACGATTATTGGAACGGGCCGGCCCGGGAACGCCGACAACGGGTTCTGTTACCGGTCTCTTTACCGTTTTGGTAGAAGGTGATGATCACAATGAGCCCATTGCGGACGCCGTGCGCGGTATTCTGGATGGGCACATCGTGATGGAGCGCGGGATTGCCGAACGGGGTCGTTACCCGGCAGTCAACGTGCTCCGGTCCATCTCGCGCACCATGCCAGGGTGCGTTCCGGTCGATGTGCGACCGGTCCTGGCCAAGGCGCGCGAGCTCATGTCCATATTTTCGGACATGGAGGAACTGATCCGGCTGGGGGCTTACCGGAAAGGGTCAGATCCGAAAGTGGACCGCGCGATTGCTGTCTATCCCGCGCTTGAGGCTTTTTTGGGCCAGAGCCGGGAAGAGACGACGACAATTGCCGAGGGCTATAAAATGCTCGAGGCGATTGTGGCCGAGGCAGGCGCAGCGGTCTGAAGGGGCTGTGTATTGGCCCTGGAACTGACTTGATGTGTAAGGAGTACAGGTCTTGAAATCGCGCAGCGAGAGCCTCATACGGCTCAAGAAGTTCCAGGTGGACGAAAAGCGCCGCCAGGTCAGCCAGATCGAAATGATGGTCAACGACTTCGAGCGCATGGCCGGCGAACTCGACCAGCAGATCGAAATCGAGCAGACCAAGACCGGCATTTCGGACGTGGCCCATTTCGCCTATTCCACCTTTGCCAAGGCCGCCATGGCGCGGCGCGACAATCTGCTGGCCTCGGCCACCGATATGCGCAGCAAGCTCGAAACGGCGCAGGACGCCCTGGCGGAAGCCATCGAAGATTTGAAAAAGGTCGAGCTACTCGACCAGCGCGAACACCAGCGCGAAGCCGCCGACCAGCTCAAGGTCGAGCAGGCCGAATATGACGAAATCGGCCGGTTGCGCTTCCGCAACTGAGATGGTTTTGGATGGATGGAGGAAGGCCCGCTGATGCGGGCCTTTTTTGTTTTTGGGGCAGACCACCCTATCGCTGCTTTTTGGCGAGGTCGATTTCGACGGTGGAGGTTTTGGCACTGAGTTGGTTGGCCATCAATTGCAGTTCGTGGACCGAATAGGGGCCGCTGAGCATGATGCTGGTGCCCAGGATGGGGGACTGGATCGTGGGAGAATTGATGATCTTGCCGTCGATACTGACATCGATGGTCTTGCCGACATGTTCGGTGGTGAACTCGGCAATGGCTTGCTGGCTGGCAGGGGTGAGCTCGATCTGCAGGTTGTCGAAACCGGAGAGGGGATCGGTGACGACCTTGGCGAATTCGACCATGAGGCGAATTGGCTTGGCGATGGCGGGGGTGAGGGTGACCAGCAAGGCGGTGGCGATGAGGAGGATGTGGCGGAACATGGCGAGATGGTAGCGCGGAATTCGAGGGAAGTTTAGGGGGTGTCTGGGGCATCGAGCAGGGTGGAGGCATACCCCACCCTGCTCGGTCCTATTTCGCTTCTCCCCCTGCGCGGGAACGACCCGCTGGATGGCGCCTAAGTCCGCGTCGCTCCTCGCCGTTTACGGCTTGATCACCATGCGCTGGGTGGCGCGTTCAGCTTCATAAGTTTGCGGGTCGTAGGCGGGTTGGGTTTCGAGCTGATCGCGGGAGGTGTTGAGGAAGAGGTAGCGCTGGCCATTGGTGTCGGAGGAGAAGGTCAGGTTTTCAAAACCGACCGCGACTGGCTTGGCGCCGAGGCCCAGGAAGCCGCCGACATCGACGATGATGGCGTCCGAATTACCCTGGGGCGTGAGGACGACATCGCTGATGGTGCCGATCTGCTCGTCATTGAGGCCGTAAACCGGGATGCCGCGCAACTCGTCGGCGCTGAGATCGGCCTGGTCGACATTGGTCAGGCCGGAACGGTCGGGCGTCGTGGTGATGATCGGGCGCTCGGGCTGGTCAGTGGTGAGGGAGGGGGCGACAGGTGTGGCGTTGGGATTGCCGTCGACCAGCTGGTTTTGCTCCTGCTGGGTGGTGAGGGCGGGCTTGCCGGTGGATTCCTCACTGTCGGTCCAGATGAAGGCAGGAGCTTCGGAGAGTTCTTCCTCGGTGGTCTCAAGCACCCAGCGGCGGGTGCCATCCTCGCGCTCGGCCCAGGTGAGCTCGGCGAAGTCGACCGCAACGTCTTTTTCGCCAATGCCCAGAAAGCCGCCGACGCCGATTACCACGGCGGAAATTCCCATGCCCGAAGTGATGACCATGTTGTTGATGGTGCCGACCTCACGAGCATTGTCCGCCACCGAAGTATAGACCTTCTGGCCCAATAGCTTGGTCACCAGCACGTCCTGATCGTCGGCCGCATAGCCTTCGGAGAGCACGGTTGGTGGCGTGAGGCCGCTTTGTTCGAGCTCGCTGGGGGTGGCGGGAGAAGGCGCAGTGTCCTGAGCATAGGCGGAGCTGGCCAGCAGCAGGACGAGGGCAGAGGCGGTGACGAAGTGGCGCATGAATTATCCTTAAGCCGGAATTGCAAAGGGCCGGCCCGAAGGCCGGCCCTCACGCTCATAATCCCCGAAGGGGTCAGTTGGTTGCCGGGGCCGGCGCCATGGCGCCACCATCGGCAGGGGCAGCAGGCGCCGCGCCATCGGCGGGAGCAGTGGTATCTACCGGCTCATCCTCGGCCCAAACGAAGTCGGGGGCCGCGGTCAAGGCTTCGGCAGTGGTGGGCAGGACCCAGCGCTCGGTATTGTCGCCAGCCAGGGTGAATTCGAGCTGGCTGAAGTCCACGGCCACGGCCTTTTCGCCAATGCCGAGGAACCCGCCGACGCCGATCACCACGGCGGTGATCTGGCCGCCTTCGTCAAACACGATATCGGAGACATTGCCGATTTCTTCGGCGTCGTCGCCGCTGGACGAATAGACCGGCTGGCCGATCAGCCTTGTGCCGAGGTTATCGGTATCGGCAGCCGTGTAGCCGGCCGACATGTCCCAGGGTTCATTGACGTCAGTGGTCTGGGCGGCGCCGGTATCGACAGAATCGGCCGGAGCCGGAGCGGCGGGCGCTGCAGGAGCGGCCGGGGCTTCAGTGGTCGCCGGCGCGTCCGGGGCCGGCGGGGTGGCTTCCTGTGCGATCGCGGGGGCCGCAAGCAGCAGGGCTAGCGCCGAAGTGGTCAACAGGGTGCGGATCATTGTAGGCTCCTTAGGTTCATCGGTTCGGTGAACAGGGCCGTGCGGTGCAAAACTTGCGAGGTGGCGCACCGTGCGGCCCATTTATGAGGGGTCAACGTCACGAGTGCGCGAGATGTTCCGCACCGATTTTTCGTGGCTTTTGGGGAACCAAATGAAAAGACCGGCTCTCAGGCGAGGCCGGCCTTCTCCGCCTCCCTGGGCGGTTTTTCGTTCTTGGAGCACGCGGTGCAACCAGGCGGCGCGCAGTGCTCCCGACATCGCCGACCATAGCGCAGCAGGTATGGCGGGGCACGCATGACCGCTCGGCAGGCTTAATGGGTTGCTAACTGGTTAACGGCGGCAATGTAATCCAAGCTAGCTCAAGGCCGCCGTGTCGCGGTCATAGCTGCGCATGGCACGGTGGGGCATGCCGCCATCCTGAAATTCGGGACCGAAGGCGGCAAAGCCCAGGCGTTCGTAAAAGCCGAGCTTGTCGGACTGGGCGGTGAGATAGAAGCGCTCGCGGCCTTGGGCTTTGGCGTAGTTCATGGCAGCCAGCATCATAGCCTTGGCTATGCCCTTGCCGCGGAAGCTGGCCCGCACGGCGACGCGGCCGATCTTGATGTGCTCGGGCTTGTCGAGCAGGCGCAGCGTGCCGACCACTTCACCTTCAAGAATAGCGACGAAATGGGTCGCGGTGAGATCGTCGGCGTCGTTTTCCTCCGCCTCGGGGACTTTTTGTTCCCAGACGAACACTTCGCGGCGCAGTGCGAAGGCGGCGTTGCAGAGCGTGGAGAAAGGCGGGACGGTGAGAATGGTAATGTCGGACATGGGCGGAGAATAGCGATGCGATGGCGGGGTGGCTAGGTCATTTGCCCATGCACCAGATCATGCACGAAGCCGAGTTTTTCGATCACCTGGGGCGTGAGGATGAAGGGATAGGCATCGGGGTGGCCCATGGCGCGATTGAGGTTGTTGAGCATGGACGCCAGGGGAATCCAGTTGTCGACCACGGTCTGCATATCGGGTGTGGTATAGGGATCGAAATCAACACCCACGGCCAGGGATTCATCTGCAGTCTTGGGGCGGGCGCGGACGCCGAAGGCGGCGGCCATTTCGACCGTATCGGTGATGTGCAGGTAATGGGCGAAGGTTTCAGCAAAATCCTCCCAAGAGTGGGCGCTGGCATAGGCGCTGATATGGGTTTGCGGCCAGCCGAGGGGAGCGCCAGTGGCATAATAGGTGGCCAGGCTTTGCGCGTAATCGGCGGTTTCATCGCCGAACAGGGCGCGGAAGCGCTCGAGGGCTGATGTGTTGGCGACCAGCAGGTCCCAATAGTGGTGGCCGATTTCGTGGCGGAAATGGCCGAGCAGGGTGCGATAGGGCTCGCCCATGGCGGTGCGACGGCTTTCGCGCTCGGCATCGTCGGCCTCGGCCAGGGCGATGGTGATGATGCCGCTATCATGGCCGGTCATCACCGGGACGGGTTCGATGGGCATATCGGCCAGGAAGCGGAAGGAAAGCCCGTGCGCGGGGTCTTCAGTCCGGGTGCGCAGCGGCAGATGCAGGCGCAGCAAGGAATAGAACAGGCGCTTCTTGGCGCGCTCGATAATCTGCCAGCGCAGCAGATTGCTCGGATCGGCAAGGGAGGGAATGGTGTCATTGTGCCGGCAGGCGGCGCAATAGACGTCGCCGCCGGGATTGGCAGGGACCAGCCAATTGCAGGCGCCATGGCGGGCGTTCTCGCAGAACAGATAGGCCTCGCCGGGAAAGACCGGACTGCTCCAATGACCGCCGCTCTCGACCAGTGACACCAAGGCATTGCGATCGGGCAGATAGCCGAGTTGGTGGCGGCAGCGTTCGCACACCGCATTTTCAAAATAGACGGTGTTGCTGCAATGGTCGCAGATGAAGAGTTTCATTGAGCTTGCCCCAAGTCGTAGGCGAATAATGCGCGAGGGAGCGTGGTGTTCCGCGGGGGAATGGCGAGGGCGGGGTGTGCAGGCGAAGCCATTATGGGCATGATCTGGTATAAGACCACAAGGCTGCAGCGCTGGAGGGTAGGGCATGAGCATCGAATTTTTGATAACCACGCTGATCGTGGTCGTTTCGCCGGGCACGGGCGCGCTTTACACCATCGCGGCTGGGCTCAGCCGGGGCGCAAAGGCGAGCGCGGTGGCGGCGTTCGGCTGCACGCTGGGGATCGTGCCGCATATGCTGGCGGCCATCACAGGCCTGGCGGCGATCCTGCACACCAGCGCATTGGCATTCGAGATTATCAAATATCTGGGCGTCGCTTACCTGCTCTATATGGCCTGGGCCACCTTGCGCGAAACCGGTGCACTCAGCGTCGAGCAGGATGTGGCGCATAAATCGGCGGGCAAGGTGATCGTGGAAAGCGTGCTGATCAATATTCTCAATCCCAAGCTGTCGATCTTCTTTTTTGCCTTTCTGCCGCAATTCGTGCCGGCCGATGCGCCCAATGCGCTGCCGCAAATGCTGGAATTGAGCGCGGTGTTCATGGGCATGACTTTTGTGGTGTTCGCACTCTATGGGCTGTTTGCCGCATCGATCCGCGGCCATGTGATCAGCCGGCCGGCCATCATGACGTGGATGCGGCGGACATTTGCCGGGGCGTTCGTGTTGCTGGGCGCGCGGCTGGCGCTGACGGAGCGATAATCAGGCGTTGTTGAAGCCCTGGGTGGTGGCGAGCCACCAGGTGGTGCCGGAAGGGTCGGTGATGCCGCAGCGGCGATCGGCATCGTCCTTCTGGGTAGGTTCCTGCACCACCTTGCCGCCGGCGGCACGGGCCAGCTCGAAGCTCTGGTCGACATCGGGAACATAGACGTGGACATGGGCGCTACTGGTGGCGCCGGGCGCCTGGCCGAGCATGAGTACGGTATCGTCGATCTTGAATTCGACGTGGCGCAAGGCGCCGCTCTCGTCGCGATGCTCCAGCGTGGGCTCGTCGCCAAATACGGCTTTGATGAAATCGAGCACCGGCTTGGCGTCGCTGACGATCAGGTAGGGGGAAAGGCTGTTGTGGCCGGCTGGCTTGTACATGATTTCACTCCGTTTGATGAGCAATGAACGCGGTGGCCAGGTGGTTCCAACCGGGGCAACCTGGCCCCCCGCCAGGCGTTTTAGTTGAATCAACCCATGTCGCGGAGATGAAAGATGATCGGATGGGATGAAGGGAAAATTCGCAACCGAGCCTATCTGCTATGGGAGCGGGCTGGATGGCCGCAGGGCCGGGATCAGGAATTCTGGCGCCGCGCCGAGGAAGAACTGGCGCGCGAGGACCAGCTCGATCTGTCCAAGGAAGATACGGAGATGAAGAAGCCGCCGCTACTGCCGGGACATCTGCTGCAGTAGAACGGGTTATTCCGTGCGGACGAAATAATGCCGTAGCAGCCCGTCGGTGACCTTGGCCCAGGCAGAGGCGGCGGTGCGGGCCTGGTGGGCGTTGAAGGCGGATTGGTTGGCGAAGATTTCGCTTACCAGGAAATGGGTTGGATTGTCTGGGCTTTGGGCGACAGAAAAGGCGAGACATCCAGGTTCAGCACGGGTGAGGGCGATGTGAGCAGGCAGGGCCGCGGTGACCGCTTCGATGCGGTCGGGCGGTACCTCCAGATGGCCCGTCAGATAGACCTTCCCCATGGCTAGATGCTGCCCACCGTCTTGAGGCGGATGCGGGGGTGGACTTCGTTCTGGCTCATGACCACGGTTTGCGGGCGGAAGCGCTCGATGATGGCGCGGACATGGGGGCGGATGGAGGGTGAGGTGATCAGCACGGGCAATTCGCCCATCTGGGCGGCGCGTTCATAGCCCTGCTGGATGCCGGCGATGAATTGCTGCAGGCGCGAGGGGGCCATGGCCAGGTGCCGGTTGTCGCCATCGCCGACCATGGCTTCGGCGAAATCGCGCTCCCATTGCGGGGAGAGAGTGAGCAGCGGCAGATTGCCATCCGGTCCCAGATTGGCGGCGCAGATCTGGCGGGCGAGGCGAGAGCGGACATGCTCGGCAATCATCTGGGTGGAGCGGCCAGGGCCGGCGATTTCGGCAATGCCTTCGAGAATGGTGGAGAGATCGCGGATCGAAATGCGCTCGGTGAGCAGGGTCTGCAGCACGCGCTGGACGCCCGAGACCGAAATGAGGCCGGGGATGATGTCTTCGGCCAGCTTTTGCTGATCCTTGGGCAGGCCCGAAAGCAGGGATTGCACATTGGCGTAGTTGAGCAGGTCGGAAACGTTGGCCTTGAGCACTTCGGTCAGGTGCGTGGAAATGACCGTCGAGGGATCGATGATGGAGAGGCCACGCAGCTCGGCTTCGTCGCGCAGGGCTGGCTCGATCCAGGTGGCGGGCAGGCCGAAAGTGGGCTCCGTGGTGTGGTGGCCGGGCAGGTCGATCTGGTTGCCCATGGGGTCCATGACCATCAGCTGATTGGCGAAAATCTGGCCGTGGCCGGCTTCGACTTCCTTGATGCGGACTTTGTAATCGTTGGGCTCGAGCTGCATATTGTCGAGAATGCGGACCGGGGGCATGACGAAGCCCAGTTCGGTCGCCAGCTGCCGGCGCAGCGCCTTGATCTGCTCGGTGAGACGATCAGAACCGTTTTCGTCTTCCTTGACCAGGCTGAGCAGACCATAGCCGAGTTCGAGCTTGAGTTCGTCGATCTTGAGGCTGTCGGAAATCGGGGCTTCGGTGGCGGGGGCATTGGCGCCGCCGGGCTTGCTGGCTTCAATGGCCGACTTCAGATCGACCTCGGCCTGCCTTTCGTCCTTCTTGCTGGCTGAGCGCCAGGCCAGATAGCCGACACCGCCGGCAATCGCTAGGAAGGGAATGACCGGCATGCCGGGCAGGAAGGCGAGCAGGCCCATGACGGCCGAGGACATGCCCAAGGCGCGGGGATAGCCGGTGAACTGGGCGGAAAGGGCCTTGTCGGCCGAGCCGGTAACGCCGGATTTGGAGACCAGGATGCCGGCGGCGGTGGAAACGATGAGCGCCGGGATCTGGGAGACCAGGCCGTCGCCGATGGTCAATAGGGTATAGACATTGCCGGCCTCCTGAATGGACAGGCCTTCCTGCATCATGCCGATGATCATGCCGGCAATGACGTTGATGAAGGTGATGATCAGGCCCGCAATGGCGTCGCCGCGCACGAATTTACTGGCGCCGTCCATGTTGCCGAAGAAGGCACTTTCGCCTTCGAGATCGGCGCGGCGCTGCTTGGCGGTGGCTTCGTCGATCAGGCCTGAGCTGAGATCGGCGTCGATGGCCATCTGCTTGCCGGGCATGGCATCGAGGTTGAAGCGGGCGGCGACTTCGGCGATGCGGCCCGAACCCTTGGTGATGACGATGAAGTTGACGATCACGAGGATCGCGAAGACCACGACGCCAATGATGAAATTGCCACGCATGACGAAGTGGCCGAAGGCCTCGATAACGTGGCCGGCGGCGGCGGTGCCGGTGTGTCCATCGGAGAGGATGAGGCGGGTGGTCGCGAGGTTCAGGCCCAGCCGCAGCATGGTGGCGATGAGCAGGACCGTCGGGAAGGACGAGAATTCGAGCGGCTTCTGGATGAACAGGGCCGTCATCAGGATCATCACGGAAAAGACGATGGAGACAGCCAGCAGCGCATCGAGCAGCAGCGGCGGCATCGGCACGATGAGAATGACGATGAGGCCCATGACGCCGGCGGCAAGGGCGATATCGCCCGAGCGGAGCAGGTCAAAGACCGAGCTGGCCGTGGGAATCTTGAAGGCTGGGCGCGGGCGGCCGGCTGGGAGGTCAGTCATGAGATTTGATCACCAGCGTTAGGCGCGGGATTTGTGGTCAGCCCAATATTCATCAAGCGACAGACCGTCTCTCGCCGGGATCGGGCACGTTGGTGCCTTCGTCGGCATATTGGTTGAGCTTGTTGCGCAGGGTGCGGATCGAGATTCCGAGGATATTGGCCGCGTGTGTGCGGTTGCCCAGGGTGTGATCGAGCGTGTCGAGGATCAGGTCGCGCTCCACATCGGCCACGGTGCGGCCGACCAGGGCCGCCGACATGGTCTGGGCGGTTTGCGCCAATTGAGCCGACAGGGTGCTGGCACTGGCGGCTTCAATCAGGCCCATGCCATCGGGCAGGACGATCGCGTCGGGGCCGATAATGTCGCCCGAGGAGAGCAGGACGGCGCGATGGAGCGTGTTTTCCAGCTCGCGCACATTGCCGGGCCAGGGGGCCTTGAGCAGGGCATCGCGAGCTTCGGCGGAGAGGGCGCGCGGCGGCAGCCCGTTGGCCTTGGCGTATTTGGCGACGAAGTGTTCGGACAAAGCCACGATATCGCCGGGGCGGTCGCGCAGCGGGGGGAGCTTAAGATTGACCACGTTGAGGCGGAACAGCAGGTCTTCGCGGAAGCTGCCTTCCCGCACAGCCTCGTTGAGATTGCGGTTGGAGGTGGCCAGGATGCGGATGTCGACAGGGACGGGCTTGGTGCCGCCGACGCGGTCGATAATGCGCTCCTGAATGGCGCGCAGCAGCTTGGCCTGGAGGCGCACATCCATTTCGCTGATTTCGTCGAGCAGCAATGTGCCGCCCGAGGCTTCCTCGAACTTGCCGATGCGGCGGGCGATGGCGCCGGTAAAGGCGCCTTTCTCGTGGCCGAACAGCTCGGATTCGAGCAGGGCTTCGGGAATGGCGGCGCAGTTGACCGAGATGAAGGGCTTGCCAGCGCGTTTGCTGCGGGCGTGGACGTGCTTGGCGATGACTTCCTTGCCGGTGCCGCTTTCGCCGGTAATGAGGATCGAGGCGTCAGAGCCGGCAATCTGCTCGGCCATGCGGACGACGCGGTCCATGGCCGGGTCGCGGTAGAGGAATTCGGAGCTGTCGCGGGCGACGGCGGCGATGACGGCGGCAATCAGCTCGGCATCGGGCGGCAAGGGAATGTATTCCTTGGCGCCGGCGCGAATGGCGTTGACGGCGGCGGCCGCATTGGTCTCGATGCCGCAGGCGACGACGGCAATGGCGATGCGCTCGGCTTCAAGGCCCGCGATCAGCCCGGCAATGTCCATCATGACATCGACCAGCAGCAGATCGGCGCCGCGGCCGGCGCGAAGGGCCGCCAGGGCGATTTCGATGGAGGGAGCGTGGGCTACCTTGGCGCCGCCATCCATGGCCATTTTGGTGGCGGTGCTGAGCTGACCTTCAAGGGCCCCGATAATGAGGAGACGCATGGTTCCGGACTCCTACTGGGGCTTGATGATTTCGGTCATGGTGACGCCGAGCCGGCCTTCGACCAGCACGATTTCACCACGCGCGACGAGGCGGTCATTGACGAAGATTTCGACGGCCTCGCCGACCTGGCGGTCCAGCTCGATAACGGTGCCGGTATCGATGCGGAGCAATTGGCTGACCGGCATCTTGGTGCGGCCCAGCACCACCGAAATGCGCACATGCACGTCGAATACGGCTTCGAGATCGGCGGCACTGCGCTCGGTATAAGTCTCGGGTCCGCCGCGCTGGCCGGGGACGGTCATTTCCTCGAAGGTAATGCCTTCAGAGCCGGCAGTGTCATTGGGATCGGGGATCAATGTCCGGTCTCCTCTTGGTTCGCAGCGGCGGGTGCGCGCGTGTTGAGATAGGCCGAAATGGCCTTGTCGATGTCGGCTGATATGGCGGCGATGTCCCGGACCAGGCCACCATCGACCCATTCGAGACGCCCGTCGCTCAGGCGCTGGTCGGGATCACCCATGACGACGAGGCGCCCGGCAAAGCCGGAGGTCTGCATATGGGCGGTGGCGACGTCGCGGATGGCGTCGGCAATGTCGGGATGGCAGCGGATGACCAGATGCGGCACGCCATTCAGGCTCTGCATGCATTCGGCGATCAACGCGTCGAGCTCGACCGTGGGATGGCGGGCCAGCAGGTGCAGCGCCAGCTTGCGGCCAATGCTGGCCGCCAGCTCTACCGCCTCGCGGCGGCTCTGGGTCATGGCGTCATCGAGCGCCGCGACCATTTCGCCGGTGCGGGTGGCCAGGGTACCAGCGGCGGCGGCCAGAGTCTGGGCGGCCATGGCGGTGGCGTTCTTTTCGCCCTGAGCGACGCCCTCGGCATAGGCATCCTCGCGCGCCTGGGCGACGAGCTGGGCGACCAGATCTTCGGGCACGGTGGGGCGAATGGGCGCCATGGCGGGGGTGGGGCGCTCGCCAAGGTCCAGATCGAAGGTGAAACGTGCTGCCTGTGCCACTTACGCCACCATCTGGTCGTCGGATTTGGTCTTGAGGATGATGATTTCACCCTTGGCAGCGAGGTCCTTGGCGGTCGAGACCATGCGGCCCTGCGCTTCGTCGACATCCTTGAGGCGCACGGCGCCCATAGTTTCCATGTCGTCGCGCAGCAGCTTGGCGGAGCGGGCCGACATATTGGCGAAGAAGAAGTCCTTGATGGTCTCGTTAGCGCCCTTGAGGGAAAGGGCCAGTTCGCGCTTGTCCATGCGCTGCAGCAGGGTCTGCATGGCGGAAGCTTCGAGCCGCGTCAGGTCTTCGAAGGTGAACATCAGCGCCTTGATGCGCTCGGCATCTTCGCGGCTGTTTTCCTCGAGTGAAGTGATGAAGCGGGCTTCGGTCTGGCGATCGAAACTGTTGAAGATTTCGGCCATCTGCTCGTGGCTGTCGCGACGCTTGGTGTGGCTGAGCGTCGACATGAATTCGGTGCGCAGGGTGGTCTCGATCTTTTCGAGGATTTCCTTCTGCACGGGGTCCAGGCCCAGCATGCGCTGCACCACATTCATCGCCAGCTCCTCGGGGAGAATGGCGAGCACTTTGGAAGCATGGTCGGGTGCGATCTTGGAGAGCACCACGGCGATAGTCTGGGGATATTCGTTCTTGAGATAAGCGGCGAGCACGTCTTCCTGAACATTGCTCAGCTTTTCCCACATATTGCGCCCGGCCGGGCCGCGGATTTCTTCCATGATGGAATCGACGCGCTCGGCGGGCAGGAACGAGAGCAGCAGGCGTTCGGTGGAGTCGGTATTGCCCGACAGCGAGCCATTGGAGGCAATGGTGGTGACGAACTCGATCATCAGGTCGTCGAGCATTTCCTGGGTGATCGGGCCGAGCCGCACCATGGCGCGGGAGAGGGTCTTGATTTCCAGCTCATCCAGCTCGTCGAAAATGGGCTTGCCGTAATCGGGGCCGAGAGCAAGCAGAAGAGCGGCAGCTTTTTCGTCGCCCCGCAGCACGCGCTGTTCACCGGCGCCGACCACCAATTGGCGGGGGGCGGTGATGTCTGGAATGTCGGTGGATTGGGAAACCAGGGCCATCTCGGTTACGCCGCGTTACCCAGCCAGTCGCGCACGATCAGCGCGGCCTGCTTGGGATTTTCTTCAACAAGGGTGCCGACCGTCTTGAGGGTCTGCAATTGGGTTTCGCCCATGGAGCGGGCATTGGCGACCCAGGCGGGGGTCTTGTCACGCGGCTCTGCCGTCGTTTCCGCCAGAACCTCGCCATTGGCGGCGAGCACGCCGTGATGGCTGACTTCGGCGGCCGTGGGGAGAGCCAGAGGCTGGCTTTCCGGGGTCAGCACTCTCTTGAGCAGCGGGCGCATGACGAAGAAGACCAGGGCCAGGGCGATGAGCAGGGTGACCGCCATTTCGGCGCCGTTCATCAGATCGTCGCGGGTGAAATCGAGCAGGCCAGCCGAAGCATCGGTGCCGGGTGTCGCCAGTTCGGGACGCTCGGCGAACTGCATATTGACTACTTCGACGCTATCGCCGCGGGTTTCCGAATAGCCGACGGCGGAGCGGACCAGGGTCAGGATCTGGGCGATCTCGTCGGCCGTGCGCGGGGTATAGACCGGGGCGCCCTGCGGGTCGGTGGTGTAGACGCCATCGACCACGACAGCGACCGAGAGGCGCTTGACCGCGCCGGCTTCGGTGACGGCAGTCTGGGTGGTCTTGGAAATCTCGTAATTGGTGACTTCTTCGCTGGACGTGCCCTGCTCGGAGGTGCCGGCGGCGCCATTGTTCTGGCTGGCGCCGGGCAGTTCATTGGCGACGGTCACCTGGCCGGTGGCGCCATTGGACAGGTTCTGGTTTTCCCGCAATTGAGTGGAGCGGACGACCTGCCCATCGGGATCGAAGGTTTCCTGGGTGGTGGTGGAGCGGTTGAAATCGATCTCGGCAGCGACCTCGACGCGAGCGCGGCCGGCGCCGACGACATTGGCCAGCATGTCCTCGACGCGGGTGCGCAGGCGGTTTTCAAAGCCCAGCGTGCGCTCGGCGGCCTGGCCGGACATGGCGCCGGCCGCATCGTCCTCAGTGCCCGAGGCAAGCAGATTGCCCTGGTCGTCGACGATAGACACGCGGGTGGGCGTCAGCCCTTCGATGGCAGACGCCACCAGATGCTGGATGGCACGAATTTCGCCATTGGACAGTTCACCCCGCACGGACAGCACGATGGAAGCCGAGGGGTCCTTGCGTTCACGGCGGAACAATTCGCGCTCGGGCAGGACCAGATGCACGCGGGCCGACTTGATGCGGTTGAGCGAAGCGATGGTGCGGGCCAGTTCGCCTTCGAGAGCGCGAACATTGTTGATGTTCTGCACGAAGCTGGTGGCACCCAGGGTCGATTGCTGGTCGAAGATTTCGTAACCGACCTGGCCGCGCTGGGGCAGGCCGGAACTGGCCAAGCTCATGCGCAGGGTGGTGATCTGGTCGCGAGGCACGAGAATCGTGTCGCCATCGCCCCGCAGTTCGAAGGGAACGTTGGCCGTCTGCAGTTCGGTCACAATTGCCGAGGAGTCTTCAAGGGACAGCCCGGTATAGAGGGGAGCCAGATTGGGCGCCTGGGCCCGCATGATCAGGAAACCGAAGAAACCGAGCATCAATACCGCCACGGTCGCCATGGCCGCGAGACGGGGCAGACCGATGCGATTAATGAGCTGGGTAAGATTGTCCACGCCGGCACTCGATTCGAAGGGGGCCACGCGACGCAAACGAACACCGGGACCGATGGGCAAAAATTACCTAGCAGATGGTAAACATTGTCTTAACTCCCCGTTGCAGTTTGCGAATTTGGGCAGAAAGTGCCGGGTTGAGTGAAGGAAAGGTGAAGCGATGAAGGTTTTGGGACGGGTTACCTCGATCAATGTGCGCAAGGTGCTGTGGGCATTGGACGAGTTGGGGCTGGGTTACGAGCGGGAAGACTGGGGTCTGCCGCTGCGAGATCCGAAAGTGCCGCAATATCTGGCGCTCAATCCGAACGGGCAGGTGCCGGTGCTGATCGAGAACCAGTTCGTGCTGTGGGAAAGCAACGCCATCCTGATCTATCTGGCCGAGCGGGAGGGACAATTGCTGCCCAGCCAGCTCGAATTGCGGGCGCTGGCGCTGCAGTGGCTGATCTGGCAGGCGACCGAACTCAATCCGCCCTGGGGCTATGCCGTCAATGCGCTGATCCGCAAGACGCCGGGTTATGACGATGCGGACAAGGTTGCAGCGTCAATTGCGGCTTGGGGCGACAAGATGGCTATCCTCGATGGGCAACTGGCCCGCGGGCAGGCGTTTGTCGCGGGGGACGAGTTTTCCATCGCCGATATCGCGATTGCCCTGTCGGTGCATCGCTGGATGAGCCTGCCGGCCGAGAAGCCTGAATTTGCCGCGGTGGCGGACTATTATGAGCGGGCGATGGCCAGAGACGCCGGGGCGAAGTGGATGGCGCCGGAAACGCCATAGACACGCGGTTTCGTGCCACTGGCTCGCCAGAAATAACAAAACCCGCCGCGGCGGACCGCGGCGGGTTTTGCAATTCAGTCTGCCAGGATCAGCCCTCGCGGTAATGCTGGATCCAGGTGGTCCTGAGGCCGGCAAGGCCGTGTTTATCGATGGCGGCCTGCCAGTTGAGGAATTCATCGACGCTCAATGTGTAGCGATCGCAGGCCTCTTCAAGGCTGAGCAATCCACCGCGCACTGCTGCGACGACTTCGGCTTTACGGCGGATGACCCACCTCCGCGTATTGGCGGGGGGAAGGTCTGCAATCGTGAGCGGACTACCGTCCGGTCCGATAACGTACTTAACGCGTGGACGCATTTGTACGGTCATTTTACTCTCTACTCAAACCTGACCATATAAGTTCAGAGAGTAGGGCAACGGCCTTAAAATTCAGCTAAGGGGAAACTTACAACAGGTTAAGAATGCGCTGCGATTTCAAAGGATTGAATCGCGGTTGTGACAGCCTGATACAAGCTTCTTCTATTGGCTGCAGGCCAGCGCAAGTCGCTGGCCACTAACATATTTCGGCTGAACTAAAGCCGATCAGCTTCAGGATGCAGTGTCGTCCTCGTCCGGAATGGGCGCAGTGTTGGGGATGCGCACATTGGTGACGTCGGAGAGCAGAATCTTGCTGGTGCCAACCGTCAGGATCGGCTGGGCGCCTGAGAAGTCGACCGCGGTGACGATGCCGATGGTGGAGGTGGATACCTTGATCGTATTGCCCGACAGATTGGTCCCCTTGATCTCGATCGTATAGGTGCCATCGGGCTGGGTATTGCCGTCCGACCCCTTACCGGTCCACAGGAAATTGCCCGGGCCTTTATCGAGTGAGCCGGCCTCGGTATAGACCACGCGGCCATTGGCGTTCTTGATGGTGACGGTGGCGTTGGCCACTTGCGCGTCGGCATTGAATGCCCAGGTGGCGCCGCCGTTTTTGAGTTCGGCGGTGGTGCCGGCGGCGGTGATTTCCCTGCCGATATAGGAGACGGCGTCGGTCTTGCCCGTACTCTGCGTGGTTTGCAGCAGGCTTTCGAGGAATTCGTTGGTCTTGAGCTGCTGCTCGACACCGGTGAACTGCACCAATTGAGCCGTGAACTGATTGGTATCGAGCGGATCCAGCGGGTTCTGGTTTTTCAGCTGCGTGGTCAGGATATTGAGAAAAGTATCGAAATTCTCGGCAATGGTGGTGCGCGAGCCGCTGAGGGCACTGGTGTTGGACCTTCCCGAAACGCTATCGACGGTCATGGGCTGATCCTTACGCGAGAATGTTGACGCCGCTGGCCGTGAGGCTGCCGCGATAAAGGTTGATGGTGGGGGCAGGCGCCTCGTCGGCTTCGCCGCTGGCCTCGCCCGCGCCGAACAGCGAAGGGCGGCCATTGCGCTCTTCGCCTTGCTGGCCGCCGCCATTGAAGGGGTTCTGCTTCAGCGAAAATTCGAGATTGGTCTTGGCGCCATCGAGCCCGGCCTGTTGCAGGGCCCGTTCCAGGCCGCGCTGATCGCGCTGCATCAGGTCGAGGGTTTCGGCCTTTTCGACGGTGAGATGGGCTTTGACCCGGCCGGTGGCGTCGATGTCGAGGCGCACATCGATGCGGCCGAGTTCGGCCGGATCGAGCCGGATCTGGAAGCGGGTGTTGCCATCGGTTGCCTGGCGGGCGACTTCGAAGGCCAGTTGCGGCAGATTAAGCTGCTGCTGGCTGGTCTGGTAGCCGGCATGGACGACGCGGGGGGCGAGCAGCGGGTCGATGCGGGCGGTCTGCTGTTGCGGTTGCGCGGCCTGGCTATCGGGTTGCTGCTTGTCGAGCGGGGCGGCGACGGGAATAGCGGCAGTTTTGGCATCGCGCTCGGGCGGTTTGCCAGTATCGGGCTGTGGATCGGTATCGCCTTTGGGCCTGTCGTCGATGGCCGGCTTGGCCTCGATTTCAGGTTTGGCGGCCGCCTCGGGCACAGGCTCGGCCTTGGCTTCGGCGGTTTTGCCGGTGATAGCCGGCTCGGTCAGCTTGAGTTCGGGCGTCGCCAACGGCTGGGCGTTGGCGGTGGTTTCGACCTTGATGGCAGTGCGAGCGGCGAGCTTGTCGAGCGCGGCCCGTAAATCGGGATCAAGCTCGGCACTGGCCTTGTCCATGCCCAGGGCTGCAAGCGTTTCGGGTGCGGCATCGCCGGCACTGAGAGCTTTCGCAAGAGCGGCGAGCTTATTGCCCATATCAGCCAATTGCTGGGCCAGTTCGGCATTGGCGGAGACATCGGTGGCGGCATTGCCGCCCTGCAGCGATAGCGCGAGCGGGGCCAGGGCCTTGGCCAATAGATCGGTAGCGCTGGTGCCCGTCGCGCCATTGGCGAGGGCGGTTAGCTCGGCTGCGCTGGGCAGGTTATCGAATGACACGCCCAGGGACTTGGCCAGCGCCTCGAGTGCTGCGGTGAGATCGGCCATTTCCTGGTCAGTCGGGGCCTTGCCGGCCTCAAGGCTGGCGCTGAGCTTGGCGAGGCGGTCGAGCAGGTCAGCCAATTCGCCTTTGGGCGGGGCCGGCTGGATGGGCATGGTAGCGTCGACCGGGGCGGCGACGGCCTGCGGATCATCGGTCGCGCGTTCTTCGTCATCGGCGCGAGGTTTGGACGGCTCGCTGGCGGGGGCAGGCTTGGCTGGCGTGGGTGCAGCTTTGCTGACGTCGTCGAGCAGTTCGGCAAAGGCGTCGTGCCGCGCCAAAGCCTGGCCATCGAGGCTCTTGCTGAGAGTGCCGGTGGCGGTCGAGGTCAAGACGGTCAGATTTGATGCCACGCTAAGCGGACCCGTGAAGTGAGACTAATCCGGCAAGAGCAATGCAAGAGGGGTGCCAAGTGGCGCATGTACGCAATGTTGTTATAATTCAAAGGGTTGAATTTGGTCCTGGACGGCGCTGACACATCCTATCTCGGCAGAAAAGGTGGGTAGCGGCAATTGTTGCCGGGTGTTGCAGCGCATTGCGCGAGCGGGCGGAAGGGAGTATGGAGCGGGCCTTAAATTCGTCCGCTGGCCCTTGAACCCAACCGGATAGAGGAATGATGTTGAACTCGCTTGATATTGCCAAGCGTCCTGAAGACACGCGCATTGTTGTTGCGATGTCGGGGGGCGTGGATTCTTCGGTCGTGGCAGGCCTGTTGGCCCGGCAGGGTTATGACGTGGTTGGGGTGACGCTCCAGCTTTACGATCATGGTGAAGCCACCCACCGCAAGGGCGCGTGCTGCGCCGGGCAGGATATCCATGATGCGCGGCGCGTGGCCGCTACATTGGGCATTCCGCATTATGTGCTCGATTATGAAGAGCGCTTCAAAAAGAGCGTCATCGCGCCCTTCGCCAATGCTTACCAGCAGGGCGAAACCCCGGTGCCGTGCATTGCCTGCAACCAGTCGGTCAAGTTCGTCGACCTGATGACGGTGGCGCAGGACCTCGGCGCCGATGCCTTGGCGACGGGGCATTATGTGCAGAGCAAGCTGGGGGCGGATGGACGGCGGCAGCTGTTCCGGCCGGTCGATGCCGAGCGGGACCAGACCTATTTCCTGTTTGCCACGACGCAGGACCAGCTCGATTATCTGCGCTTTCCACTGGGCGGGATGGGCAAGGCCGAAGTGCGCGAACTGGCGCGCGAGATGGGGCTGGAAATTGCTGAAAAGCACGACAGTCAGGACATCTGCTTCGTGCCGCAGGGCAAATATGCCGACATCATCCGCAAGATGCATCCCGAGGCGGTCGCAACGGGCGAGATCGTGCATCTGGATGGCCGCGTGCTGGGGACGCATGAAGGCATCGTCAATTACACGGTTGGCCAGCGCAAAGGCCTGGGGATCGCAGCAGCCGAGCCGCTTTATGTGATCAAGCTCGAGCACAAGACGGGCCGCGTCATTGTAGGGCCGCGCGAGGCGCTCAAGACCCATACGGTGCGCTTGCGCAATGTGAACTGGCTCGGCGGACGGCCGTTGGCCGAACTCAGCGCCGGCAATGGCGCCCCGGTCGAGGTCAAGGTGCGCTCGACACGCGGACCGCAGCCCGCCGTGGTGCAGATGCGGGGCGAAGATGTTTTCGTGACGCTGGTATCTGGCGAATACGGCATTTCGCCGGGCCAGGCCTGCGTGTTTTACGCCGATGATACGCCGACCTCGGAAGTCTGGGGCGGCGGGTTTATCGCCGAAGCAGTGCCGGCGGTGTTTGCGGCGTAGCAGAAATGAGCAAGCCGCTCATTTCGACGGAGCACGCCCGGCCGGCGCTTGAGGCGCGGTGGCCGGGCGTTTCCGCGTTTTCGCCATTGGTCGAAGGCGAGGAGTCCCGGGCGTTTCGTTTCGAGCGCGGCGGGCAGGATTTCGTGTTGCGCATCAATCGCGAGTTGGGCGGCTTCGCCAAGGATGACTTGGTGCAGCGGCTGTTCGGTGACCAATTGCCGATCCCCCAAATCATGCAGATAGGGCAGTTGGAGGATGGGCTGGCCCTTTGCATCTCGCGGATGGTGCTGGGGACAACGCTGCAGGCGCTGCCGGCGGATCGCCTGACACCGACATTGCAGCCAGTTGCCGACCTGCTTGAGAGTATTGCGGCCATCAATGTTGGTGCGATCGCGGGATTTGGGCCGTTCGATGCGCAGGGCAGGGCTCGCTTTGCCGGATGGACCGCCTTTGTGGCGAGTATCGGCGACGTGGCTCACTATGATTGGTCGCGAGCCTGCATCGAGGGCGTTGCGCCCTGGCTGGAACAGGTGATGGCATTGTCCAAGGTCTGCCCCAATGCACGCCATCTGGTGCATGGCGATTTCGGGTCAAACAATGTGCTGTTCGCGGAGGGGCGGATCAGCGGCGTGATCGATTGGTCCGAAGCCATGGTCGGGGACGGGCTTTATGATGTGGCCAACATTCTGTTCTGGCGGACCGGGCTTGATTGCATGGAACAGCAGGCGGCCTTCTTTGAGGCCAACCGCCCAACTTGGCTCGCCCGCCGGGACCTGCTGCGGTGCTATCAGCTCCGTATTGGATCTGATCTATCAACGCGCGCTGGCCGGTGATCGTCCGATGCTCGATTGGGCGCGGTGAAGGTGTGGGGAAGTCGCTAACTTCTGAGGTGTTTGCGGCTTAGCGTAGGGCCTTCACGGCCTGATGGGGCTGTGGCATTTCTAGGTGATCCTGGGGGCCCGATGATGTCGTTGACCACTCTTGTTGCATTTGCAGGCGTGGCGCTGGTCATGGTGATGACGCCGGGGCCGAATATGGCTTATCTGGTGTCGCGCTCGATTGCGCAGGGGCGGCTGGCTGGGCTGGTTTCGCTGATTGGCGTGGCGACCGGCTTCATTATTTACATGTTGCTGGCCGCGTTCGGCATTACGGCGCTGTTGCTGGCGGTGCCGCTGGCCTATGACGCGATCCGCATTGCGGGCGCGCTCTATCTGGCTTGGATGGCCTGGGGCGCACTCAAGCCGGGTGGGCGGTCGGTGTTTCAGGTGCGCGATCTGCCGCCGGATTCCCCGCGCAAACTTTACCTGATGGGGCTGTTTACCAGCCTGCTCAATCCCAAGGTTGCCGCGCTCTATCTGTCGCTGCTGCCGCAATTCATCAACAAGGCGCATGGCGATGTGCTGGGCCAGACGCTGGCGCTGGGCGCCATCCAGATATTGGTCAGCGTATGCGGCAATATGATGTGGATTTTGCTGGCGGGTGTGGTGGCCAGCTTTTTCACGCAGCGGCCCTGGTGGGCGCGGGCGCAGCGCTGGCTGATGGGCACGGTATTGGGGCTGTTGGCGGTGCGGATGGCGGCGGATAGCAGCCGGTAGGTGCTTTGTTAACTTGGAGCATGAGCGGGCGCAGTATCACTCACCCTGACTGCTGAACGCAGAATTGTCGTCGCGCTCCCTCAAGGGGCTCCGCGGGTTTTGAGCTATTGTGCGGGAGCCTCGACAGGAGGCGCTGCGGCCTCAGTTGCTGCGGTGTTAGCTTCGCGCAATTGCTGGTAGGCGTTGATGCCGCCCAGCGACGTCGAGATGGCGATAACCACCAGCAGCGCGCCCAGCACGAGCAGCATGATGCGGGCCGGTGTCAGTGCGAATGGGCTCAGTTTGGGTTCGTCCATCGGAAGACCTCAAAATAAATCTGCTCAGAACCACCAAAGGAGCGGGCGGGCAGCGGCGTCTTAGCACTATAAGAGGCCCAAGGTTAAGGCTTGCGCGAGTGTTTGCCCCCGTGATGGGACTGTCTGCCGCACCACAGATCGATCATGCCGGTGCGCTGACGCGGGCGCTGGTCGTTCGCGCGCAGAATGGCGATGCTGCCGCATTCGGCGAGTTGATCGAGGATCATTATGACCTGATCTACCGTACGGCCTGGAAGTGGTGCGGTAATCGCACCGATGCCGAGGATGTGGCGCAGGATGTGTGCGTCAAGCTGGGCGGCGCGATTGGCGGGTTCGACGGGCGTAGCGCCTTTTCGAGCTGGGTCTATCGCATCACGCTCAATGCAGTGCGCGACATGCAGCGGGCGGCCAGCCGGCGCGGCAAATATGCCGATGCCTATGCCGAGGTGAGCCCGGAAGATCACCCTGCCGACCAGGAAGAGGCAGCAACATCGCGTCAGCTCTGGGCGGCGGTGCGGGAATTGCCCGAAAAGCAACGCGACGCGGTGTTGCTGGTTTATGCGGAGGAATTGAGCCACGCGGCGGCGGCCGAAATCATGGGCGTCAAGGAGGCTACGGTCTCCTTCCATGTGCATGAGGCACGCAAGACCCTGAGGGGGCTGCTATGAGCGACGATATGCACGATCCATTCACCGGTCTGAGCCAGACCAAGGCGCCTGCGGGCAATGCCGAGGCGAAAAAGCGCGCTTTGGCAGCCGCCATGGCGGCATTTGAAGCCGCGCAGACGGAAACTGCCAACAAATCTGCAGAGGCAACCAAAGGAAACCGGAAAGGGAGCCGTCTTAATTCCATCATCACTACCCTGAAAGGGAACTGGATCATGGATATGCGTCTCCCCATCGGCACGGCGGCCATTGCATTGCTCGTGCTGCCGCTCGGCTACCAGCTTTACAGTAGCACCTCGATGACACCGAGCCAGGTGAACCAGACTGCCAGCCAGCCGCCCATCTTGTTCGATCCGCCGCCAACCACCATGCCGGTCGATCCCACGACTTTGGGCGCAGCGCAGCCGGAGAGTGAAGTTGCGGCTCCGGCGGCTCCAATCACCCCGGCGCCCGTCGATGACATGCGGCTGCGCCAGCAGGCGGCCGAACCGCAATTTGGCGGAGAACTCACCGACAACATGTTCCTTGCGCCGCCACCAGCGCCCACCACGGTCATGCCGATCGGGGCAGTGGCGCGGGGGACGACGCCGGATTATGCCGTTGCGCCCCAGGCCGAAGCCAGCGGCGATCAATTCACCAGTTTTGAGGAACAGCGCCTCAAGGTTGCCGCAAGCGAGCCGGTCTCGACCTTCTCGATCGATGTGGATACGGCCAGCTATTCCTATGTGCGGCGCTCGTTGGAAGAGGGCTATGTGCCCGAGCCAGACGCCGTGCGGATCGAGGAACTGCTGAACTATTTCCCCTATGATTATGCACCGGCGGAAAGCGCGACGACGCCCTTCAAGCCAACCATGGCGGTGTTTCCCACGCCCTGGAATCCCAAGACGCAGCTGCTCGAAATCGGCATCAAGGGCTATGTGCCCCCAGCCGGCGAGGACAAGCCGAGCAATCTGGTATTCCTGATCGATACGTCGGGGTCGATGGACGAGCCGGACAAGCTGCCGCTGCTGCAGCGGGCTTTCGGGCTCCTGGTGGATCAGCTTTCGGCCAATGATACGGTGTCGATCGTGACCTATGCCGGCTCGGCCGGGGTGGTGCTGGAGCCCACCAAGGCGACCGAAAAGGCCAAGATCCTGGCGGCGCTCGACCAGCTGTATGCCGGTGGCAGCACGGCGGGCGCCGAAGGGATCGAGCTGGCCTATAAGCTGGCTGAACAATCCAAGGTCAGCGGCGGCACCAATCGGGTTATCCTGGCCACCGATGGCGATTTCAATGTGGGGATCGACGACCCCGAAAAGCTGGAAGACTTCATCAAGGCCAAGCGCGATAGCGGCGTGACGCTGTCGGTGTTGGGTTTTGGCAAGGGTAATCTGGACGATGCGACCATGCAGGCGCTGGCCCAGAACGGCAATGGCAATGCCAGCTACATCTCCAATTTCCGCGAGGCCCAGAAGGTGCTGGTGGAGGAGGTCGGCTCGACCCTGAACATGATCGCCAAAGATGTGAAAATCCAGGTGGAGTTCAATCCGGCCGTGGTCAGCGAATACCGGCTGATCGGCTATGAGACGCGGGCGCTCAACCGCGAAGATTTCAACAATGATGCGGTCGATGCCGGCGACATCGGGGCTGGGCATACGGTGACCGCGCTCTATGAAATCACTCCGGTCGGTTCGGGCGCCGAATTGGTCGAGCCGCTGCGTTATGGCAACCAGCAACCGGCGGCCGGCGAGGCAGCGGGCGAAGAAATCGCCTTCCTCAAGATGCGCTACAAAATGCCCGATAGCGATGTCAGCCAGTTGATCGAGCAGGCCGTGACGCCCAGCGTGGTCTATGGCGATATCGGCGAAGCGAGCGACGATGCGCGGTTTGCTGCGGCCGTGGCGGCTTTCGGGCAGAAGCTCAAGGGTTCCGACTATGTCAGGGATATGAGCTGGGCCGATATTCAGGCACTGGCGCAATCGGGCAAGGGCGCGGATGAGAGCGGCTATCGCGCCGAGTTCATTCAGTTGCTGAAGACGGCCGCGTTGCTCCAGCCTGATGCCAAGCCTGCGGCGGCTGCAGAGCCCGCAACGGACGACACTTGCACTTCGACTGTCGAGACCGGCAGCGTTTGCTAGTCGCCGGATAATTCTCCCTCGATTGGGCGGGCTGGGATAACCAGCCCGCCCAATGCGCATCTAGACCAGCGGCTTGAGATTGGCCTCGATGCTGGCGCGGCGCGGTTCGAGGAAGGGCGGCAGGGCGAGGGATTCGCCCAGCGTTTCCATCGGCTCATCGGCGGCAAAGCCGGGGACGTCGGTGGCGATCTCGAACAGAATGCCATTAGGCTCGCGGAAATAGAGCGAGGTGAAATAATAGCGTTCCACCTCGCCGCTGGAGCGAATGCCGGCCTGGGTTACCCGGGCGATCCACTGGCGCAAACTATCCTGGTCGGGCGTGCGAAAGGCGACGTGATGCACTCCGCCTGCCCCGGGCCGGGCCGGAGCCAGGGTCGGATCGACCACGACATGCAGTTCGGCCGCGGGGCCGCCTTCGCCCATTTCGAACACATGGGTTTCCCCTGTCGTGCTGGTGGCGGGATAGGTGCGGACCTTGCGCATATTCATCACCTGGGTCAGCACAGCCTCGGTACGGTCGAGCTGCGGGACGGCCAGCGAGATGGGGCCCAGCCCAATGATCTGCTTTTCGGCCGGAACAGGGCTTTTGTGCCAGGGCACGACCTTATTGGCAGCGTCGATTACCATGCGGAAGCGCTGGCCTTCGAAATCCTCAAAATCCAGCGAGGTATGGCCATTGCGTTCCTTGAGGGCTGAGGTTCCCACATTGTGGCTTTGCAAATGGTCTTTCCACCATTTGAGCGTGTCTTCGCTATCAACCCGCAAGCCGGTGCGGCTGACGGTGTGATTGCCGCGCTTTTCCGGGCCGGTTTCGAAATCGAAAAAGGTCAGGTCCGCGCCGGGCGAAGCGACGCCATCGCCATAGAACAGGTGATAGGCCGTAGTCTGGTCCTGATTGACCGTCTTCTTGATCAGCCGCATGCCCAGGGTCTGGGTATAGAAGGCCAGATTCTTGCTGGCCTGGGCGGTGACAGCGGTTAGGTGGTGGATGCCTCCGAGCTGCAAAGTCATGGCTTTTATCTCCTTGTGCGGCGAACCGCGCTAACATTGCCCAAGATGTAAGCGAGAGTTCCCTGCTTGTGCAGCGGTCCAATTTCGACAGGCTGTTGCCGATAATCGAACGATAGCCGGCGGATGTCGTCAAATTTGCAAGCTATCCAGATTGTCATGGGGGACGGCAGCGGAGGGCGCTTGACAGGCCGGGACGGCAAATCTAATACGTCGACAAGCTTTTCAAGCGTTGCCATCCGGCTCTTCTGCCGGGTAGCCCTTGGGGCGGAGTAGCTCAGTTGGTTAGAGCAGCGGAATCATAATCCGTGTGTCCCCAGTTCAAATCTGGGCTTCGCTACCATTCAAAACCCTCGGGAAACCGAGGGTTTTTTGTTTTCTGCAACGAGCATCAGTTTGGGCAGGACCCGTGGGGCAGAGAGTGATTTCTGGTGAGAACGCAGTTGACCGAATGGCGCGGCGGGTAGCCAATGCCATGATCGCCTTGTCGCGAGGTTTGCCATGAGTTCCACCATGAACGCCCAGACGATCCGAACTGCCTTGGGTTTTGCCGCTGCCACGCTGCTGCTGGCCGGCTGTTCCAAGGCCGAGGCGCCCTTAGCGGCGGTCCCTGCCAAGAGCGTTCCCGTCATTGCTGCGGCGTCCAGCGAGATCATCACCCGGGCCTCGCTGACCGGCGAGGTCAAGGCGCAGGTGCAGCAGGATCTGGCCTTCCGCGCCGCCGGGCGCGTGCTCGAAGTGCTGGTCGAAACCGGCGATCACGTCACCGCGGGCCAGTCGCTGGCCCGGCTCGACGCTGCCGACCAGAAGGCGAGCCTGTCGCTGGCCAATGCCTCGGTCGATGCGGCCCAGGCCCAGCTCACCCAGGCGCAACGTGATTTCGATCGCATCAACGCGCTGTTCACCGCCGGCAATGCTACCCGCGCCCAGTTCGAACAGGGCCAGACGGCCCTCGACAGCGCCAAGAGCTCTTTGGCCGCCGCCCAATCCCAGCAGGCATCGGCCAATGAAGTGCTGACCTATGTCGATCTTAAAGCCAATGCCGATGGCATCATCCTGTCGCGGACCATCGAGCCGGGGCAGGTAGTCGGCGGCGGCCAGACCGTGCTGACCCTGGCACAGGATGGTCCACGCGACGCGGTGTTCAATATCTACGAAGCCGCGCTGACCGGCGTGCCCCATGATGTGCCGGTCGATCTGTCGCTGGTGGCCGATCCCTCCATCACAGCCACCGGCACGGTGCGCGAAATCGCCCCCACGGTGAACACCGCGACCGGCACCGTCCGCGTCGAGGTCGGCTTCACCGATAGCGGCGGCACCATGCCGCTCGGCGCGTCAGTCGCCGCCAGCATCGCTTTGCCGCCCATTTCGGGCTTTGCCTTGCCCTGGGGCGCGCTGTTCCGCGACAAGAATGGCCCCGCCGTCTGGGTGGTCGATCCATCGGCGCAAACCGTCAGCCTCAAGCCGATCGTCGTCGACCGCTATCTGGCGGACAAGGTCATCGTCGCTTCGGGGCTGGCAGCGGGCGATCTTGTCGTCACCGCCGGCACGCAGATGCTTTATCCCGGCCAGACCGTTACCAGCGTGGAGGCCACGCCATGATCGCCTCCCTCCGCCTTGGGCTCTCCGCCACCCTCATCGCCCTGCTGCTCGCCGCCTGCGGCCGGGCGCCCGAAGCCCCGGTCGCCGAGCCGCTGCGCCCGGTGCTCACCACCGACGTAACCCTTGCCACGAGCCAAACCATCGGCCCCTTTGTCGGCAGTGTCGAACCCCGCCACGAAACCACGCTCAGCTTCCAATCGGCCGGCCGGGTGCTGACGCGCGATGTCGGCCTGGGTGACAGCGTCAGAAAGGGCGAGATATTGGCCACGCTTGATGCCAGCGTGCAGGCCTTCCAGCTCGAAACGGCACAGGCCAATCTGGCCAGTGCGCAGGCCCAGTTCAACAATCTCTCCGCCGCCGAGGCGCGCGTCCGCCAATTGGTCTCGACCAATACGGCCGCGCAAGCCCAGCTCGACGCCGCGACCACCGCCCGCCAGACCGCCCAGGCCCAGCTCGATCAGGCCAAGGCCAATGTGACCCGCGCGCAGGATCAGCTCGGTTACGCCCAGATCGTGGGCGATGCCGATGGTGTCGTGGTCTCGACCGGGGCTGAAGTCGGCCAGGTGGTCAGTGCCGGCCAAACCGTGCTGACCATGGCCCGCCCCGACCAGCGCGATGCCGTGTTCGACCTGCCTGAAAGCCTTGCCGCAAAACTGAAGGTGGGCGACGCCATTGCCGTTGCCACGACCGACGCCATCGGCGCGCAAACCAATGGCATTGTCCGCGAAATCGCGCCCAGTGCCTCGGCCACCGCCCGCCTGCGCCGCGTCCGGCTGACGCTCGACGCCCCCAGCACCGCCTTCCGCCTGGGCACGACGGTCGAGGCCGTCGTCACCCTCCCGCTCGACCAGCCTTTGGCACAAATCCCGCTTACCGCCGTGCTGGGCGATGGCGACGCCGCCAAGGTCTGGGTGCTCGACCCTGCCGCTGGCACGGTCGCGACCCGCCCGGTCACAATAGCGTCCCGCACCGCCTCCACCGCCGCCATCAGCGCGGGTCTGGCCGAAGGCGATCGCGTCGTCACCGCCGGCATCAATAGCCTCAGCGAAGGCCAAAAGGTCCTCGTCAGTGAAGGAAACCCGGAATGAACTTCAACCTTTCCGAATGGGCGCTCGAACATAAGAGCTTCATCTGGTTCCTGATGGTCATCGCGGTCGTCGCCGGGGTGTTTTCTTATCAAAAGCTCGGCCGTGAGGAAGATCCGGCCTTTTCCATCAAGACCATGGTGGTACAGGCCTATTGGCCCGGCGCCTCCATTGACGACACGAAGAGCCAGGTGACCGAACGCATCGAACGGGCGCTCGAAAGCCTCGACACGCTCGACTTCACCCGCTCCTATTCCACCGCCGGCCAATCCACTGTCTTCGTCAATCTCAAGGAAACTCTGCGCGGCCAGGCCGTGCCCGATTCCTGGTATCAGGTGCGCAAGACCATCAATGACATCCGCGCCCAATTCCCCAGCGGTCTGGTTGGCCCGTTCTTCAATGACGAATTCGGCTCGGTCTATGGCAATATCTATGCCTTTACCGCTGATGGGCTGAGCTATCGCCAGCTGCGTGACTATGTCGAAACCGTCCGCAATGACGTGCTGGCCATTCCCGATATCGGCAAGGTCGAACTGATCGGCACGCAGGACGAAGTCATCTCCATCGATTTCTCCACCCAGCAATTGGCCACCCTTGGCATCAGCGCCGATGATGTCATCGCCCAATTACAGGCGCAGAACGCCGTCACCCCCTCGGGCACGATCCAGAGCGACGGCGAAAAAGTGCTGGTGCGGGTGGGCGGCCAGTTCACCTCCGAAGCCGATATCGCCAAGATCAACCTGCAGCAGGGCGATATTTTCTTCCGTCTGGCCGATGTTGCCACCATCAGCCGCGGCTATCAGGAGCCGCCCGATCCCCTGTTCCGCTACGACGGCAAAACCGCTCTGGGCCTCGCCATTTCCATGGCCCCGAGCGGGGATATCCTCAAATTCGGCGAAGCCCTCAAGGAGCGCATGGCTGAAATCGAAACCCGCTTGCCCATCGGCGTTGGCATCGATCAGGTCTCCGACCAGCCCCATGTGGTCGAGGAGGCCGTTGGCGGCTTCACCAAATCCCTGTTCGAAGCTGTGGTCATCGTGCTCGTGGTGAGCTTCCTCAGTCTGGGCCTGCGGGCGGGGCTGGTCGTCGCCATCTCGATCCCTATCGTTTTGGCGCTGGTCTTTGTGTTCATGGAATTCATGGGCATTTCGCTGCAACGCGTCTCGCTGGGCGCCCTGATCATCGCTTTGGGCCTCTTGGTCGACGACGCCATGATCACCGTTGAAATGATGGTGTCGCGCCTCGAAGCCGGAGATAGTTTGGCCAAGGCGGCAACCTTTGCTTACACCTCCACGGCCTTCCCCATGCTGACGGGCACCCTCGTCACAGTAGCCGGCTTCCTGCCCATCCTGCTCAATGCCTCGACGGCCGGGGAATATGTCCAGAGCCTGTTCTATGTGATCGCGGCCGCTTTGCTGATTTCATGGGTCGTCGCAGTCCTCTTCGCCCCACTGATCGGGGTGGCGCTCTTGCCCAAGGTCATGAAGGGCCATGCCGACAAAAAGCCCAGCCGCATTGCTGGCTGGTTCCGCCGCTCGCTTGCCGTGGCCATGCGGTTCCGCTGGGCCACCATTGCCTTCACCGTAGCGCTGTTTGCCGTCTCGCTGTTCGGGCTGACCAAGGTGCAGCAGCAATTCTTCCCGCCCTCGGATCGCCCGGAAATCCTGGTCGATTTCACCCTGCCGCAAAATGCCACCATCCGCGAAACCGAGGCGGTAATGGACCGTTTCGAGGCCAGCCTGGTCGGTGATGCCGATATCGACCATTGGAGCTCATATGTCGGGCAGGGCGCGGTGCGCTTCTACCTGCCCATGGATAGCCAATTGGCCAATTCCTTCTTCGGCCAGGTGGTCATCGTCTCCAAGGATCTGGAAGCCCGCGGCCGCGTGCGCGCCAAGATCGATGCGCTGCTCGCCAGCCAGTTTACCGACGTAAACACCTTCGCCCAGTTTCTCGAACTGGGGCCTCCGGTCGGCCGCCCCATCCAATACCGCATCAGCGGCCCCGATGTGCAGACCGTACGCGGCCTCGCGCTCGATCTGGCCGGTGTGGTCAGCGCCAGCCCGCATGTCCGCGATATCAGTTTTGATTGGAACGAGCCCGGCAAGTCGCTGCTGGTCGATGTCGATCAGGATAAGGCGCGCCGGTTGGGCGTGACCTCGCAAAGCGTTGCGCAGGTGCTCAATACCATCATCAATGGCACCACGATCACCCAGGTGCGCGATTCCATCTATCTGGTCGATGTCGTCGTCCGCGCCGAGGAAGATCAGCGCAATTCGATCGAAACCCTGCAAAACCTGCAAGTGCCCACGTCGAGCGGCGTGGCCGTGCCCTTGGGCGCCTTCGCGACCATTCAATATGGTCTGGAGCAACCCATTATCTGGCAGCGCGACCGCCTGCCGACCATCACCGTGCTTGGCTCGGTGGCGGGCGACCTGCTGCCCGCGGCGGTCAATAAGGAACTCGCCCCCACGATTGCCGCCTTTGCCGATAAGCTGCCCGCCGAATATCACGTGGTCACCGGCGGCGCGGCCGAATCCAGCGGCAAGTCCCAAACGGCACTGGTGGCCACCTTGCCCGCCATGCTGCTGGCCATTGCCTTCATCCTGATGGTGCAATTGCAGAGCGTGTCCAAGCTGGTGCTGGTGGTCAGCGTTGCCCCGCTCGGCCTGATCGGCGTGGTCGCGGCGCTCTTGCCGACGGGAACGCCCCTGGGCTTTGTGGCGCTGCTGGGCGTGCTGGCGCTGGCCGGCATCATCATCCGCAATGCGGTGATCCTGATCGGCCAGATCAACGACAATCTGCGCGATGGCTATAATCAATGGGAAGCTGTGCTCCATGCCACCGAACACCGCATGCGGCCCATCCTGCTGACGGCAGCGGCGGCCAGCCTGGGCATGATCCCCATTGCCAGCGAAGTGTTCTGGGGCCCCATGGCCTATGCCATGATCGGCGGCATCATCGCGGCAACCGCGCTGACGCTCTATTTCCTGCCCGCGCTTTACGTCGCCTGGTATCGCGTCAAGGCTCCGGAAAGCACGGCGGATAGCGAGCCCGTGGAGGCGCCGCCAGCAGTCTGAAATAAGCGATTGACCTGACGGCGAAGCCGTCTCGCCGTCGAAACTGCGATTGTTAGGCCGGCAGGACCACCACCTTCGTGTTGACCGGCGTCTTGTCGTAGAGATCGAGCATGTCTTGGGTGAGCAGGCCAACGCAGCCGCTGGAAACGCCTTTGCCGATCGTTTCGGGCATGATCGTGCTGTAGATGGTGTAAAGCGTGTAGGCGCCATTCTGGTAAAGATAAAGCGTGCGCGCGCCGAGTGGATTGTTCAGGCCCGGCGGCATGCCGCCGGCATAAGGCGCAGCCTCGGGCTGGCGCAGGATCATTTCCTTGGGCGGCGTCCAGATCGGCCATTCGGCCTTGCGGCCGATATAGGCGTCACCGCTCCACAAAAACCCCGCGCGACCGACATTGGCGCCATAGCGGGTGGCATAGCCATCGCCTTCGATGCGGTACACATAGTAGTGGCGGGGATCGATGATGATCGTGCCCACAGCCTCGGCTGAATCGTAACGCACTTTTCGGCGCAGATATTTCGGATTGATCTTGCTGATATTTACTGCGGGAACGGGGAACCGTTCATTGGGAAGCGGCCCATAGACCCGCTCCGCCTCCGCCATGCTCATGCCACCTGACGTGGCGCAGCCAGCAAGTCCAATCGAGCCAAGAGCAACCGCAGAGCCAAGCAGAAACGACCTGCGGTTCATCAGACCGGACCGAGTTACTGCGTCGATCGCACCCGCGTCGACGACATCATCGCCTATGATCATAACCTAGAATCCCCCCACGGCCCTCCCGCCGGGCTGAGATTGATCCCACAGGGTTCAATTGGCAAGCGGGGCGTTCGATGCCGTAAGGCAATTCGATACACTCAAGCCAAGAACTGTCCCTCAGGCCTGCGGCCCGGCGAAACCGGCGCGTTCCCAAGCCGGTTTCCGGGGTATTTCGGGCAGGTGCGGCCGGGATCGAATTGCGGTCGGCGCCAGGCCGAGCAACATCAATCGCTTTTGTATCGTCACGGAAAACACCGGCCAGACCGCAAGCTTCTCCCGTTCGCTGAGATGCGCAAACTCCTCCTTGTGGGCTGCGCTACGGATTTGAACCTCAAAGATGCGAGGATCGACTTCCAGTTGCGAACGCGACAGGGCCAGCAGGAGGGTGGCGGCTCGCCCAGGCGATAGCTGTACGTTTCGATCAAAATAAACTGCGACCTCTTGCAGGGCCGGATCATCGGTGCGCGCGAGAAGGTTGCGCAGCACCTCGCGGCAAGTGCGGTGCGTCAGGCGTACGGCAAGCCCGCTGAGATGGTCGCGCCATTGCTGGACACGGAGGGCACGGCTGTCCTGCTCCATCCGGAGCGGCGCTTGTTCAATACAGGTCTGGCAAATATGGCAGCTGCCGTCGACCTTGGCATGACGCACTTCAAAGCTAAGGCGCTGGTCTTGTTTGTCACACCAGGCGCAGTCGCCGTCGAACCTGCTGTGGTCGTGCACGTCGCCGGTGAACACCCACTGCTCAGCATCGCTGGGTCGGTGACGTTGCTGGTTGCCAATGTGATGCATTCAAAGTCCTTGGGTCCGCTGCAGAGTGCGGGCAGGTTACGCGATAGCGGGTGAGAGGGGCGTGATGTGCATTGTCAGCGTCCTGTAAGGAGCCGCGTTGGCCGCTTGCTGACAAACAGCTGACGGGCGCCCTCAGCGGCATCCCATGTGCCATGCCGTAAGCTGGTCACAGCGGCCGGTTCGCGGTCGCCATCACCTTTACGGAGCCAGCAATGAAAACCTCATCGAAAAAGTCCATGCTTTTGGGCCTTGGCCTCGCACTCCTCGCGGGCGGGGCAATTGCGCATGCGGATGAAACTGCGTCCGGAAAGAGCTACGTGCTCAAGGATGGTACGGTTCACGACACGCCGGGCGAGATGTTTCAGCATCTGCGCACGCGCGATAATGGCTTGGCGGCCGGCAATCCCAAGGACATTGTGAATGCCTATCCGGATGAGTTCGAAAATGTGGGTGACCTGATCCAGCAGAAGCGCGGAGCCGAATAGCTGAACCCGCCAATAGGCGCCGATCGGCGCCATGATCACCGAAAGGCGAGTGCCATCGGGCGCTCGCCTTTTCCAGTATTCGGGGCAATGTCAGCGCATTGTAAGCTCGGTTGCGCTATAGATACTGGATGAAAATCAAGGTTCTCACCGCCACATTTTTAATGATGCTTGCCATCACGGCGCCAGTGCTTGCTCAAGGCCAGGGAAATGGCAATGGCAATGGTAATTCCGGCCAGTCGGAGGGCGGCAATAACGGGAATGGCAATGGCAATGGTGGGAACGGCAATGGCGGCAATAACGGCCCGGCGGATACGCCCGGCGGGAACCGCAGTCGCGAAGATGGCGACTCCGATGCAAATCCCGGAAAAGGCAATAATGGCGCCAACCACGACAATGGCGCGAACGGCCCCCGTTCAAAGGATTCCTCGCCGCCGGCCGAACCGGTTATAATACCGGAAGACGAACTGCTGCCGATGGTCGAAGCGGGCGAGGCAGTCTCGCTGGTGTCGCTGCTGCCGGACATAAAGACCCGGACCGGTGGCCAGATCATCGATGCGCAACTGGTTCGCGCTGAACGCTCGTTGGTCTATGTCGTCAAGGTGTTGACGCCAGCAGGGCGAGTGGGGACTGAATATTACAATGCCCGCTCCGGCTCACATATCGAGGTGCCATGACGCGGATTCTCATTATTGAGGATGATGATCGAATTGCGGAGACATTGTCCGCCGGTCTTGGTCGTTCCGGCTTTCTGGTGGAGCGCGAAAGCGATGGCGAGGCGGGCTGGTATCGCGGCGATACCGAAGAATTCGACGCCATCGTGCTGGATCTGGGCCTGCCCCAGATCGATGGCCTGACGGTCCTCAAGCGCTGGCGCCAGGCCGGCCGCATGACCCCCATATTGATCCTGACGGCCCGGGTGCAATGGGAAGAGCGCGTGGAAGGCATCGAAGCTGGGGCCGATGACTATGTGATCAAGCCCTTCCATGTCATGGAGATCGCCGCCCGCCTGCGGGCATTGGTACGGCGCGTCAACGGCCACGCGACATCGGTGATTTCCTTTGGCTCTTACCAGCTCAACCTGCGCACCTTGTCGGTCACCAGCGATGGTCTGCCGATCGATCTGTCGCCGCAGGAATTCAAGTTGGTGTCCTACCTCGTGCAGAACCGCGGACGTGTCCTGTCGCAGCTGCAGATCACCGAGCACATCTACAACCAGGATTTCGAGCGCGATTCCAACGTTGTCGAAGTGCTGGTCGCCAGGGTCCGCAAGCGCCTGGCCGCCGACGTGATCAAGACGCGACGGGGCTTCGGCTATACGCTTGGTGACGGATATTGAGCGTTTATTCCCTGCGACTGCGGCTGATGTCGCTGGCCGTCGTTTGGGTCCTTATCTCGCTCGTCGCGGCCGCGCTGGTGCTGCAATACCTGTTCACGATCAATGTCGAGCGCAGCGCCCGGGAAGAAATGACGGCGACTATTGCCAGGCTTGCCGCCCTGATCGTCCCGGAGGCAAATCCGCCTGCCATTCGTTCGCCATTGGCGGATCCGCGCTACGACACACCCTTTGGCGGCCGCTATTGGCAGATCGAGGCGAACGACACCCAAACCGTCACGCGTTCGCGCTCGATGTGGGATGAGGGTATCGATGTTCCGGACAATTACGAAGGCGTGTTCCACCAGTCTATGCCGAACGATCGCCATTTGATCCTGCTGACGCGCCGATTGCAGGTCGATGGTCCCGCAGGCCCCCGCACCTATCTCGTCACGGTGGGACAGGATCACGACCCCATCTATCGAGCGACGCAGGCCTTTGCCCGCGACACCACCCGCTTGCTGATATTGCTGGGTGGAGCGATCCTGGCCGCCGCCTATTTACTGCTACTGCTTGGGCTGGGCCCGATTTCCCGCATGCGTCAGTCCATCGAGGCCGTTCATCGCGGCGATGCTCCGCGCCTCGAAGGTCGATTTCCCAGCGAAATCGAGCCGCTGGTGGATGAACTCAACCGCCTGCTGGCAGTGCGGGCGGTGATGACCGACCGGGCGCGGGCGCGGGCGGCCGATCTTGCCCATGGCCTCAAGACACCGCTGGCTGCCTTGCATGGCATCGCCGATCGGCTGTGGGAGAGCGGCAATACACATGAAGCAGATTTGCTGCAGGACCTGTCCTATGAAATGTCCGAGCGCGTCGATTACCAGCTCAAACTGTCGGTACTCCGCCCGCGGACGGGCACCGACAATGCCAGTTCGTCCCTGAACACCGCAGTGCTGCGCACTTTAGCGGTTCTTAAAAAGACCGGTCGCGGCGAAACCTTACATTGGGTTGCTGAATTGGGGACCGATTACCTGGTCGATATCCACCGGCAGGACCTGATGGAACTGGTCGGCGTGCTTATGGAAAATGCCGCCAAATGGGCTTCGAGCCGCGTCGTGGTTCAAAGCCGGCTCGCCGACAACCGCGCAATTCTGGACATAAGCGATGACGGGCCGGGAATTGCCGATCACCATTCCGCCCGCCTGGGAGAACGCGGCCACCGGCTCGACGAAAGCCTGCCGGGCACCGGCTTGGGATTGGCCATTGCCCGGGAAATCCTGGCGCTCAATAATGGGGAAATAAGTTTCACGCGAGCTGATATCGGGGGCCTCAGCGTAAGCGTCAGCCTGCCCCTGGCGCGCTAATCCGGCAAATGCCAGTTTGGATCACGAAGGGTCGAAAGTATTTCTAAATACACTTCTTCAGGATGGTTAGTTGTATGCTGAAGTTTTGCTTACATCCTTTGTAATCATTATGTAATTTATCTTTAAAGTACTTTAATTTTTGGAACCTGCCGACGGAACTTTCATTCTCCTTGCTGCCCTTTGCAGTTCATGAGGAGAATGAAAATGAAGAACCTGCTTCTTGCATCGCTGGCCATAATTGCGCTTGGCGCTGGCCCGGCCCTTGCTCAGGATACTAATGATAACGCCGATACCGGTGCGGCTGTTGGCGGAGTTGCCGGCGGCGCGACCGGCGCGGTTGTTGGGGGCCTGGTCTTTGGCCCGCTTGGGGCGGCAATTGGCGGCTTTACCGGCGCCGCCCTTGGCGCCTCGGCCGGCGTGCAGGAATCGTCGGTGGAATATGCCCGGCTCAACCCCACCGAACCTGTGGTGATTGAAGGCGACATCGATGTGGGCTTTGCCGTGCCTGACACGGTCGAAGTCCATGTCATCGAGAACGATCCGGCCTACGGCTATTTCTACACCCAGGACCGGCTCTATTTCGTCGATCTGAGCAACCGCACTGTCGTCTACTCGCCCGGTACCGTTGTTGCCGTCGAGGCCGATTGAGCCGTTTCGCATTGGGCTGCCCACCAGGGCGGCCCTTTTGTTGTCGGGGGGCAATCCGTGGAGGAAAATCATCATGAAGTCCAAGTTACTTGCCAGTTTCGCCCTTGCCGGCGTTCTGCTGTCGACATCGGCGCTTTCCCCGATCGGTCCGCTGGGCGTCCAGCCGGTCCAGGCGCAATCTGTAAGCGTCAACTTCGATCTGTTTTTCACTCAATTGGAGCCGCATGGCGTTTGGGTGCGCCACCCGCAATATCGCTACGTCTTCTGCCCGACCGGTGTTGACAGCAGCTGGCGCCCCTACACACGGGGCCGTTGGCTCTATCTGGAGGATCGCGGCTGGTACTTCGCGTCAGACGAACCGTTCGCCTGGGCGACATATCACTATGGCCGCTGGCTCGATGACGACAATCTGGGATGGTGCTGGGTACCCGGCACGAAATGGGCTCCCGCCTGGGTCAGCTGGCGCCAGAGCGACAACATCGTGGGATGGGCGCCCCTGCCTCCGGAAGGCGAGGGATATGCCGTTTCCGTGGAAGTCTCGCGTGACGAATTGCCCGAGGGTTATTGGGTTTACGTGCCCACTGAGCGTTTCGTCGAGCCGCAATTGTCGGCCAGTATCGTTCTTGGCTCCGACCAGCCCGACTATTACGCCCAGACGCAATTTCTCGGGCCGGTGGTTGTCGAGGGCGACGTCGTCACTAACAACGTGATCGAGGTCAACTATATCGAGCAGCACATCAATCAGCAGGTCACCGTCTACAACGCCGAAGAGGTAAGCGACCCCGTAGCCGCGTCCGTGACGGTCGAAGGTCAAACCGTTCAGGTTTTCGACCAAGACGTGGCTGAACCCACCGAAGAAGCGGCACCCGCTGAGGCGGTCGATGAAGCAGAAGCACCAGAGGTGATTGCGACCGAAGGGGGCAGTGTTGACGCCGAGGGCGGCAAAGGTGCCCAAGCCACCCCGCCTGCAGCTGGCGAAACGCCGGAAACCGATTCCGAGATGGCGCCAGAGCCCGCCACTCCAGAGGCGGCGCCAACGGACGAAGCTTCGCCGCCAGCAGCGGAACCTGTTCCGGCCGAGAAGGACCCCGCTGCGGCCGATCCCGCGGCTCCCGCTACCGAAGAGCCCGCGCCGGCCGACCAGCCAGCCACCACCAAAGAGCCGGCAAGCGCCGACGATCCTGCTGCGGCCGAACCGCCATGCCCACCGGAAACCATGGTGGATGGCGCTTGCCCGCCGGAAACTGCCCCCAAGGCCACCGATACCGAAACGGTTGAACCGGCGGCACCGGCAGCCGAACCCGCCGAAGCCGCGCCTGCCGCACCGGCAGCCGAGCCCGAGGCACAGGGGGCCGAACCTGTAGCGCCAGAAGCTGTGCCTGAGGCCGTCGAAACGGCACCGGCCGAAGGCGCCGCTGACAGTGCTGAGGAACCGGCCGAACCGGTTGCGCCGGCCGATGTTGCTCCCGCCACACCTCCGAACACGGACGCAGAAACGCCGCCGTGTCCGCCGGAAACCATGGTGGATGGCGCCTGCCCGCCGGCGGGCGGCGAACCCACTGAATCGCAACCCGTGCAATAAAGGCTATAAGCACTGCGAGGGACGCCCAGGCGCCCCTCGCTACCCGGACGCGAACTGGCTGTCTGCGACTAGTTCGCGTTGTCGAGCGATACGGCGAACATTGCCGCCATGACATCGGATTGGGTGACCATGCCGACCAGGCGCCCATCTTCATCCACGACCGGCAGATGATGCAGGCCGGCATCGGCCATGAAGGGCACGATCTGCGCGATGTGGGTATCGGGCCGGGCCGCTTTGACCGGAGCGCTCATGATGTCCTCCACCTTGCCCTTGAGCCGGCGGTCGGAATTGCTGATCGAGCGCAGCCGCCAGCCGAGACCCGAACCGGTGGCCGACATGCCCCAATCGGCCTTATCGAGCAGGTCGGTCTGGGTGAGAATGCCGATTACCTTGCTGTCGAGATCCACGACAGGCAGCGCCTTGATGTGATGCTCTCGCAGGTGCCGCAAGGCCTCGCGCAGGCTGGTCTTGGGGCCGACCGATTGCACGTCCCGGCTCATGATATCGGCACAGGTAACGCCACCGGAGCGCCGGTCATAGGCGCGGATTTCGGCGCGATGCAGGATGTCCTCGAGATCGTCGGTGGCTACCGGCATCACCAAGTCATATTGGGCGAGAACCGCACTGATATCGGCCTGCGTCACTCCTAGCCGCCCGGTGGGTAGCGGATCAGCCGTGCGATGGGGATGGGCCGGCACGGGCGCCAGATGCGGATATCTTCGCCCGGTCAGGTTGTTGAACAGCAAAGCTGCCAGCAGCAAGAGCACCGAATTGGCCAGCACCGGCCACACCACGAAGCCAAAGCCCGCGGCCTGAATTGCGGGCCCGCCCAGCACGGCCGTCAAGGCCACCGCGCCACTGGGCGGATGCAGGCACCGCAGCGCCATCATGGCCGAGATCGCCAGAGCAACCGCTATGCCCGCGGCCAACATCGGATTGCCGATATAGCGCGCGCAGGTCACCCCGATCAGCGCGGCAATGGTATTGCCGCCGATGATCGACCACGGCTGGGCCAGTGGGCTCGTGGGCGCGGCAAACAGCAATACCGCGGACGCCCCCATTGGCGCTATCAGCAGCGGAATGTCGGAAGAGCTGCCGAGCGCCAGGCCGGCAATCAACCCGGTAACGACGATGCCGATCAGTGCCCCGATGGAGGCGCGTAGCCGCTCGCCCAGGCTGACGGGCGCAAGGCCGGGCACGAACCGCTTGATGAAGGGGAGGACGCTGGACATTGGGTGGGGATGTAGCAGTGGCGCCGCGCCGCGCCAACTGCCTGCATTGGGTGCCTGTTCTCTCAAAAGCAGTGCCGCAGGAATTTCCTTCCACGCGCACCGATTACCCCTAATCCTCCTTGAGGGCGCGGTTCAGCTGCTCTTCGACGGGGTGGAGAATGTAGGACAGCACAGTCCGCTCACCGGTCTGGACGAAGGATTCCACCGGCATGCCGGGGATCAGCACGACGCCCTCGGGCAAACGCGCCAGCTCCTCGCCGGGAATGGCGATCCTGGCCGCATAATATTGCTGGCCCGTCGCGGGGTCCTGGGTGGCGTCCGGCGCCACCCGCGCCACATTGGCGAACAATTCCGGCGTGGTGCGCGGATTCAGCCCGGAAAAGCGGAGCACGGCCTGCTGTCCGACAGCGACCTTGTCGATATCGACCGGCTCGATCCGCACATTGACCATGAGCGGCTCATCCGAGGGCACGACGAGCATGAGTGTTTCGCCGGCCGCCGCCACGCCGCCCACCGTATGGAGGATGGATTCGTGCACCACGCCGGTTTGCGGGGCGCGGATTTCGGTACGGGTCAGCCGGTCGCGGTCGGCTATGCGGCGCTGGCCGGCCTCGGCGATCACGCGCCGCGCCTCCTGCAGTTCGGCCAAGGCGCCCGTCAGATATTCGTCCTCGATCTGTTCGATCTGCAGGGCTCGCTCGGCGGCCACCGCATGCGATTCGGCGAGGGATGCCACGACACGGCCCAGTTCGCCCTGGGCGGTCGCTAGTTCCTTGTCGAGGCTGGTGCCGCGGCTGGCCGCGATCAGGCGCTTGTCATAGAGATCGTCGAAATCGGCGATTTCCTGCTCGATCACCGCGACCCGGCGCTCAATGGCCTGCTTCTGCAGATCGAGCCCTTCCCGTTGGCGTTCGAGCTGGATGATCTGTTCGCGTAATTGGGCAATGCGCCCCGCCTTGGTCGCCTGCCGCGCCACCAGCACTTGCTGTTCGAGCGCCACCAGCGATTGCAATTGTGTCATATCGAACAGGTCGAGCACCGCGCCGGATAGGGTCACCGTATTGCGGCCTTCGATCTCGGCGATCAGCCGGGCCTCCTTGGCATAAGCCTCGCGCAACTGGGCTTCCGAGATTGCGAGGGCCGCGGCGATTGCGGTTTGATCCAGCGTCGCCAACACCTGGCCCTGCACCACGCGATCTTCGTCGCGCACCAGCAATTGGGTAACGATACCGCCCTCGGGATGCTGTACGCGCTTGGCGCTGTCCTGGACCACCAGCATGCCGGGCGCGATGATCGCGCCGGAAATCTCGGTCATTGCAGACCAGGCGACCAGCCCACCGAACAGACCCAGCACGGCAAACAGCCCGACCCAGCCATGGCGCTTGAGACTGGTGAGATCACTGGCGGTGGGGACGGCTTCGATGGTCATGCGCCAGGCGCCTTGATGGGGCGGACATTGGTGCCGGGCTGGGTGATTTGCTGCAGGATTTCGGCCTTCGGCCCATAGGCCATTTGCCGCCCGGCGCGCATGTAAAGTACCTTGTCGACGGCAGCGATGGCGCTGGGCCGGTGGGCGATGACGATGACGATCGAGCCGCGCTCGCGTGCCTTGTGGATGGCGTCAGTCAGCGCCGCGTCGCCCTCGGCATCGAGATTGGAATTGGGCTCGTCGAGGATGATGAGGAAGGGATTGCCATAGAGTGCGCGGGCCAGTCCGATGCGTTGGCGCTGTCCTGCCGAGAGCAAGTCGCCTTGCTCACCGACCTGGCTGTTATAGCCATCGGGCAGGGCGCTGATCAGGTCGTGCACGCCGGCGGTCTTGGCCGCGGCAATGATCGCTTCGCTGGATGCATTGGCGCGGAAGCGGGCAATATTGTCGGCGACAGTGCCGTCAAAGAGCTCGACCCGTTGCGGCAGATAGCCAATCATCGAGCCGATCTGGTCGGTCGTGTAATGCGCTAGCAGGGCACCATCAAAGCGGATGTCGCCGGCAAGACTCGGCCAGACGCCCACCAGAGCCCGCGCCAGCGATGACTTGCCGGACCCAGAGGGACCCAGGATCGCCAGCCCATCGCCGGCAGCGATATCGAATTGCATGCCGGAAATGACCGGCATGCGCTGCCCCTGCGGCGCCGAAGCCAGTCCCTTTACACTCAGCGACTGCGTCGGCAACGGCAATCTTACGTCGCGGGGAGCGGCCTGCCTGACCGCAAGAACTTTCCGAATCCGCGCCCAGGCCTGGCGGGCACCGACAAAGCTGCGCCATTGCCCGACGATCTGCTCGACCGGCGCCAGCGCCCGGGCCGTGACGACCGAGGCAGCAATCATCAGCCCGGCTGTCATTTCGCCGCGGATAACGAGATAGGCGCCCAGGGCGAGCACCAGGGACTGCAGCAGAAAGCGCAGGCCCTTGGTCGCGGCAGAAAAGAAAGCGGCTTGATCGCTACCGGTGCGCAGCGCGGCGATCATCCGACCGGTCTGGGCCGCCCAGCGGGCGCGCAGATCGTCGAGCATGCCCATGGCGATGACGGTTTCGGCGTTGACACGAATGTTTTCGGCCTGCCGCTGCCGCAGCAATTGGGCGGCATTGGCCTGTTGGGTCGGCTGTCGCGCCATGGCTTCGTTGATGATCATGAGCGCCGTGATGACGATGCACCCGGCGACGGCCAGCCAGCCCAGCCAATAGTGGAACAGGAAGACGACGGCGAGATAGACGGGCACCCAGGGCAGATCAAGCAGCGCCAGCGGCGCGGAACTGGCAAGGAACTGGCGCAGCAGATCGCCGTCGCGCAGCGGATCAGCGGTTTTGGGAGCGTCGGCGATGAGCCGGAAGTGAACGGCCGCTGCAAACAGCCGCTCGGAAAACCGGGCATCGAGCACATTGGCAAAGCGGGTCGCCATGCGGCTGCGCAGCGCATCGAGAAAGCCATAAAAGGCAAAGAGTCCGCAGACCAATCCTGTCAGCACCAATAGCGTAGGCACCGAGCGGCTGGCCAATACCCGGTCATAGACCTGCAGCATGAAGAGCGGCCCGGTCAGCATCAGCAGGTTGGACACAAAGCTGATGGCGCCCAGCGCTATTATGGGTCCACTCAACGACAAAACCGGGCCGCTGGGCCCGGCTGGTTGTTGCACTAGCGATGGTTGCATCAGCTTCTCCGGCGGCGCCTAGAAGAAGTGATAGTCGCCTTGCCCGATCTGGGCCGTGCCGTCCGCCATCTGCACCATGATCAGCCCGCCGCCATCTGGATTGTCGGGATCGTTCACCCGGTAGATCTGCAGCGTCTGATCGTCGCTGGCATAGTGGTCGAAGGTCAGCGTTGCATCATCGCCGAAGCCGAAGAGGCTGATGAAATCCTGCTCGCCGGGGCCGGAATGACCCGCGCCATGGAAATCGATGATGTGGTCGAGCCGGCCATTGTGGTCCGCCGGGTCAGCGAAATCACCCGGATTGAAGATGAAGGTGTCGTTGTCGGCGCCGCCCTGCATGCGGTCCACGCCCGTTCCGCCGGTGAGCTTGTCCCGGCCGCGCTCGCCATGCAGCAGATCGTCGCCTGCGCCGCCATTGAGGGAATCGTCAAAGCGGCTGCCGAACAGATCGTCGTTGCCGCCCTTGGAGGCGACAAGGACCGGATGGTCGCTGTTGAAATAGCGCAGGATGTCGACGCCATCGCCCAGGGCGATATATTCGGGACCAGCCATGGATCCTCCAATGGTGATTGTGACCGTCGCCAGATTGCTGTTGCCCTGGCCGTCGGTCGCCATGATCGTGAACGTGTCGGTGCCGACAAACCCGGATGCCGGGAAATAGTCGAACAGGTTGCCGTCAAGAAAAGCCGAGTGATAGTGGACGCTGCCCAGGAATTCGCTTTCCGGGAAGGGATAATGATTGCCGTCATAGCGCCGATCGAGCTCGATCGTGCCGTGATCGGGGCCATCGACGACGGTGAAGCTCAGCAAGTCATAGTCGGCATCGGTGGCCACGAATTCGATGTCGTTGAGAGATTGGCCGGGCGCCAGAACCAGGTTCAGATCGGAGACGACTGGCGCGGTGTTGACGAAGCTGTCGGGCAGCTGCACCCCGTCTTGAACCCTGATCTGGTGGTAGCCGTATTGGGTATTCTCGCCACCGAAATACATGGTGGCGCCCTTGTAGGTCACCACGAAATCGTCGGGAGTGTCGGCCATGACGGAGACAACTTCCAGCGATTGGCTCGCCCCTTCGGCGTGAACGGTGCGAATGAAGTTGCCGTCATTGTCGAAGAGATAGGTGTCGAGATTGGAGAAGATTCCGTATTTGCCATCATGGGTGAAGCCGGTGATGGCAAAGAAGCCGTCGAAGACGTCGACCGACTCGACCGTTACCCAGCCGAAGAAATAATCCGGCAAGGCTCCGACAGGGTCGGAAACATTGCCTTCAGTATCGGTCAAAGTGAAGGAGTAAGCGACGTGCGGCTCGCCTCCCTCCAAGATAGTCAGTTCACTACCATTACTTAGGGTGGGCATCATGTTCCTCGAACGCTTTACAGTGGGGAGGACGGCATGGGCACGTTTTATTAAGTCGAGGCTAGCAGGCCGCCGGACGGCTTCCAAGCTGCGCCGCAGGCAGGTGAGGGGCGCCTCCGGCGCATGGCTCGCGCTAGATTTCCCGCTGCGAGCGATCCGCGATCCGCGCCCGGTTGGCCGCGATAGCTGCCGCAGTCGGCTGCCAGTCCTGGCACCAGGCGGCGGGGAAGCCTTCCAGCAGGCGATCGGTGTCGGTGAAGCTTGGCCGGTAGCCGCGGGCCTGCATTTCAGCCACGAGCGCGGCCTGTCTTTTGGCAAGGTAACCCAGGCGGCTGTAAAAGAACCGCACATGACCGGCGCCCAGCCGATATTCGAGGGGGTTGCGCGGGTCATCGGGCTGCTCGCCGCGATCGATTGCCGCGCGGACCAGCGCAAAGATCCGGGGCAATTCCCGATATTCGGCGACCAGATGTGGCCCGGTCAATTCAGCTGGGGGAATGCAGTTGATGCGTGTCACGAGAGGCCCTTGGGCTGAGGCAGAGCAGCTTTGCCATAGAGTGGGCGGGCCCGGCCCGTCAACGGGCAGCGCCGTACAGGAACCTTTGCAATCGAGTTGGCGTTGGCTCCCGCTCCGGAGACCTGAATATGACCGATGTGACCGCCATACCCCGCCTGGACCTGAAGCGCTATCTGGGCCGGTGGTATGAGATTTGCCGCCTGCCGCTCAAATGGGAAGACGAGACGGCCACTGATATCACTGCCAATTACACGCTGAACGACAAAGGCAATGTCGGCGTCGATAACCGCTGCTTTGACGAAGACGGCAAGCCGGCTCGCGCCTTGGGCGAGGCTTTTGCAGTGGATGACACCAATGCCCGCCTGAAGGTGAGCTTTCTGCCCCCGGTTATCCGGTGGCTGCCCTTCGGCAGGGGCGATTATTGGGTGCTGAAGATCGATCCCAATTACGCCGTTTCCCTAGTCGGCTCGCCCAGCAGAAAATATCTGTGGGTGCTGGCGCGGCAGCCATTCGTCGCCCGCGAAACGCTCGACGAATATCTGGCCGAAGCCCGCCGCCAAGGCTTTGATTTGACCGGGCTTATTACTCCGCGTCACACCGCTCGCGTGGTGAGCGACGACATGGTCGAAGGCAAATGAGCTGAACGGGATCAGCCCAGCTTTGAAAGCGTGGTCGGGACCAATCCCGATTTCGTTGCGGCGCAATTCCTGTCGGCCCTGGGGCCCGAGGGCCGCGTCGGCACCCGCGAGCAATTCACCGATCTGGGCGTCGTCAGCAGGCGGCGGACGATCCAGCGGTCAAGCGCGCCGCCCGCTTTCTGGTCGGGCCAGGCCACATGCGGCTGCTGCCGGCTTGCGCGGTGATCGGGGCCAGCTTCATGGTCTTGGCCGATATCGTCTCCCGTATCATTCTGCCGCAACAGGTTCTGCCGATTGGGGTGGTCACGGCCCTGGTCGGGGTGCCGTTCTTCGCGGTCATTCTCTATCGCGGCGGGCGTCGCGGATGAGGGCGGAAGTACCGGGCGCCTTGAAATCGGGGCGTCGAAGGGCCATATTCAAGTCATGTGCGGGCTGCCTGCCCATGCCGGGATCGTTGCCTCCCCGGCCATCTCCAGATTTGCGAACGGTTTGCCCCGGCCGCTTCATCGCGGCTGGGGCTGTTGCCTGCGGTGCCATGGCATCTGCTGAACCCAATCCAGAAGGAATGAACCATGTCCGGTTTTGACTATTCCGCCGCTGCCGAACTCTATCCGAGCAAGGGCCGCAATGAATCTCCCAAGGCGCGCTACCGCCGCTTCGCGACCGCCGCAGAGGCAGTGCAATACGCTGTCGAGGAGATGCCGCAGGCGTTGCTACGGGGCTCGTTTCTTGAGGTTGATGAGCAGCGCTTCGATGGCGCGCAGATTCTTGATCTCTACAGTGCCGAAACCTACCCGCTGGTGCGCGCCGCTGCGGACTGAGCCCAAATAATGGGAACGGGCCGCCATCTTGTGGGTTGATCCATAGAGGCCGGCGCGCGTCAACCGGACATGGTGGTATAGGGAACGGGCTGGTTTTCCGGTTTTCCGGTCCGGCCAACGCAATGGCAGCCGAGCTCTTGTCCCACCCGCGCTGCGCCTCATCCGCATTCCTGTTTCACGGCGATTGTTGCCTGCGACGGCTTTGACGCAGTAAGTGCGTAGAGGCCAACGCGCCGGAGAGTCGCGCCGTGAATTTACTCCGAGAATTGAGCATGGGAGAGATCGTGTCGCGCATTGCGGCCGTGCTCCTCTATGCGGCAATCCAGGGCCTCGCTCTGGCCGGTTTCGCGCGCCTGCTGGGTGACAAACGGCCGCAATATGAGGGCCGTCTGACCGCCAATCCCTTTGTCCATATTTCGGTATGGGGCACCGTGATAGCAGCGCTGTTCGCCATGAGCTGGGTGCGGGTGGTGCGGTTCGACCCGGCGCAGAATCGGTTGGGACGCTGGGGGCTGCTGCTGGTGGCCGTGTTGGCGCTAGCTGTGGTCGTGGCACTGGTGCCACTGATCGACCTGCTGCGGCCGCTGGCCTTGCTGTTACCGCGAACCGGTGGTTATGCAGTGCTGTATGTGGCGGGGCAATTGCAGATATTGGCTCTGGCCTCGGCAGCGCTCAATCTGCTGCCAATGCCCGGACTGATCGGCGGGGTGCTCTGGCAGGCCATCTGGCCGGGCGAGGAACGACGCCTGCTGCGGCTCGAGCCTTTTGGGCTGGCCTTGGTGATCGTCGCAATCGTGGCCGGTTGGTTGCCCAACCTGGCCAATATGCTGCTGCCGCTGGTACAGCTTCGCTAGGAAGCCGCCTCTCCGCAAGGGAGAGGCGCCCGATTGGCGGACTACTCGGCCGCGTTAACCGCAGTGATGAGTTTGGTGGGCACGTAAGTCACGCGCTGCTTGAGCTCTTCACCGGCAAGAACCCGCGTAACAGCATCAGCAGTAGTGGTGCCGATGCCGGCGAAGTCTTGGGCGACGCTGGCCTCGAAATTGCCTCCGGCAGCAATGGCTTCGCGCGCCTGCGGATTGGCATCGATGCCGGTAATGACGATGCCCTCGCCCTCACGACCGGCAGCTTCGATGGCCTGCAGGGCGCCGAGCGCCGGCTGGTCCCAGGCGGCCCAGACGGCTTTGATGCTGCCCGGCTCGGGATTGGCGGCGAGGATGGCTTCCATCTTGGCGCGGCTGTCGGCAATGCCGCCGTCGGAGACGTCGGGGGTGACGCGGTCGAGCACTTTGATATCGGGGAAATTGCCGAAGACGGCATCGGCCACGACGCCGCGCACCTGGACGGGCGGGAAGGCTTCGAAGATGAACATCACGACATTGCCTTCCCCACCGATGCGGTCGGCCACATAGGTCGCGGTTTCGGCGGCCATGGCATAGCCGTTGGAGGTGACATTGGTGGCTAGCAGCGGATCGCTGCCGGCATCCATGCCGATGACCGGAATGCCGGCATCGGCGGCGGCCTGCAGGCCCGCGGTAACCTGGGTAGGATCGACATTGATGACGATGGCATCGACATTCTGGGTGACCATGTCTTCGATGCGGCTGATCACGGCGGCGACGTCACCGGCGGTATCGATGACATTGACGTCCCAATCCTTGTCCTTGGCGGCAGCCTGGAAGGACTCGACATAGAATTGAGTGCCGGGCTGGGCCAGATAGGGCGTGATGATGGCGATCTTGGACTGGGCCATGGCGCCGCTCGCGCCCAGAGTGGCAGCGAGCAGGCTCGCGCCAGCCAGCAGGCCGCGGGTGAAATGAATGGTCTTGAAAGTCATATGCTTGTTCCCCTGGATGCGAATGCCATCGGGTACGTCGTCGCGATGGTTCCCTTTCGCCGGCAGGCACCATATTGGAGAGGCTTGAGGGCGGCTAGGCAATTTGGGGACGTGACGTGGCGAAAATCACGCTGATCGGCTTGGATGTGGGCACGACGGCCACCAAGGCGGTGCTGATCGATGAGGCGGGGGAGCGCTTGGCCGCGTTTGCGCATCCGCATGCGACCAGCCGGCCGCAGGAAGGCCATGCCGAGCAGGACCCGCGCGACTGGATGGCGGGGGTGCTGGGGGCGCTGGATGCCTTTTCGCAGGGGCATGATCTGAGCGGGCTCAAGGCGATCGGGATTTGCAGCCAAGTCAATAGTCATGTGTTCGTGGATGGGGCAGGCGCGCCGCTGCTGCCGGCGATTATCTGGCAGGATGGGCGCTCGGCGCCCGATGCCGCGGCCCTGGATGGGCAGGTGAGTGCGGACCAGAAAATCGGCTGGTTTGGCACGCCGATGCCGATCGATGCGAGCCATGCGCTGTCGCGGATGGCGCATGTGCGGCGAATGCATCCGGACATTTATGCGCGCACGCGCCATGTGTTGGCACCCAAGGATTTTTGTATTCTGCAGCTGACCGGGGCGGTGGTCAGCGACCCGATCGCGGCGGTGGGGCTGGTGGAAGCCGGCGGCGACTATGTCGCCGAACTGCTGGCGCTGGTGCCGCGGGCGGCCGAGTTATTGCCGCCGCTGGCGAGCTTTACGACGATTGCGGGCACGGTGCGGGCAGGGTTGCCTTGTGCCGGGGTGCCGGTCGTGGTGGGGGCAATGGATGCCTGGGGCGGCATGTTCGGGGTGGGCGTGGTGGCCAATGGGGACGCCATGTATCAGAGCGGCACGAGTGACGTGCCGGGGATTGTGTCGAGCACGATCGTGCCGACGCCGGGGGTGATCCTCTTTCCGCCCTATGAGGGGGTGGTGATGCATGCAGCGCCCACCCAATCGGGCGGGGCGGCGTTGGGCTGGATTGCAAGCGTGCTGGGGCGGACGCCGGCCGAGGTGGCGGCTTTGGGCGCGAGCGCGGCGCCGGGGCGGTCGGTGCCGCTGTTTTTGCCGCATTTGCAGGGGGAGCGGGCGCCACTGTGGGATAGCGCGTCGCGCGGGGTATTTGCGCGGCTTGATCCGGGATCGGGCGCGGCTGAGATGGCGCGGGCGGTGATGGAGGGCGTGGCCTATGCCGGGCGCTGGGCGTTTGAGGCGCTGTATCGCTCGGCGGCGGTGGACCCGGCGGTGATCAATATTGGGGGCGGCGGGTCGCTATCCGATGGCTGGTGCCAGATACGGGCGGATGTGTTGGGCAAGCCCTTGCGGCGGTGTGTGGCGCCGGAATCTGCGGCTTTGGGGGCGGCGATCTTGGCGGGACAAGCGAGCGGGATTGGCGGAACGCTAACGGAGGCAGTGCGGCAACTGGTGCGGTATGACCGGGTATTCGAGCCGAATGGCGCGACGGCGGGGTACCACGCCGACCGCTTCGGCCACTATCAGGCGCTGTATGCGGATTTGCGGGTTTTTAACACGCGGTTTTAGTTCGCACGCTGAGCCACCTTCTCCCCTCGTGGGAGAAGGTGCCCGAAGGGCGGATGAGGGGGGCTTAGCGCCCCGCCCCGATCATCTCCGCCGCCTTGGACCCGATCGCCATTGCCGGCGCATTGGTATTCCCCGAGACGATCGCCGGCATGATCGAGCAGTCGATCACGCGCAGACCATCTACGCCGCGCAAACGAAGGCGCTCGTCGACCACAGCCATGGGGTCACTGTCGGGGCCCATGCGGGCGGTGCCGACGGGGTGGTAATTGGTTTTGACCGTCTGGCCGGCGAAGCGCGCTAGGTCTTCCTCGGCGGTGACAGACGGCCCCGGCAGGATTTCTTCGGCAATCTTGGATTTGAAGGGCTCGGTGGCGAGCAATTGGCGGGCGACGGCGAGGGACGCCAGGGTCAGGCGCAGATCATCGGTGTGGCCGAAGAAGTTGCAATCGACCAGCGGCTGATCCTCGGGATTGGCCGAGCGCAGCTTGACGCTGCCCCGCGCCTTGGGGCGGAGCAGGCAGGAGGTGAAGGTGACGCCATAGGTGGGCTTGGCTGAGGAGACGTCACGGTCGAGATACACGATTGGCGCGCAATAGAGCTGGATGGTGGGGCGGTCGCCGCCATCGGGATCGTAAAACAGGCAGGCTTCGATGCCGGTGGTGGTGACGGGGCCTGAATTGAACAGCAGATATTGCAGACCATTGCGGATCATCGGCCAGCCCTTGTCCTGGCCGAAATAGCCGGACTTGGCTTTGGTGGTGGCGATAACGGGGACTTCGTGATGGTCCTGCAGATTGGCGCCAACGCCGGGCAGGTCGGCGGCAACGGCAATGCCGTGTTCGCGCAGGTGATCGGCGGGGCCGATGCCGGACAGCATGAGCAATTTGGCAGTGTTGTAGGTGCCGGCGCCGATCAGCACTTCGCGGTCGGCGTGGACGGTTTGGGTCGTGCCATCCTTTGTGTAGGCAAGGCCGATGGCGCGGTTGCTGTCGATGATGATGCGGTCGACCCGGGCGCCGGTGATGATGGTCAGGCGGCCATCTTTGCGCAGCGGATCGAGGAAGGCTTTTTTGGCGTCGGAGCGGGCCTTGTGGCGGTTCCAGAGGCCATAGGTGTGCTGCATGATGCCGACGCCGTTCTGCCGGACGCCGTTGAAATCGGGATTATAGGGATGGCCCAGGCCCTGCGCGGCGAGCAGGAAATCTTCGGTCGTGTCGCAAATCTGGCCGGGTTCGGAGACGCGCAGATTGCCGGCAATGCCGTGATAGACATTGTTGAAGCGGGTATTGGCTTCGATGTTTTTGAAGTGGGGGAGCAGGTCGGTGTAGGACCAGGCGCCACTATTGCCCAGGCTTGCTGCCCAGCCGTCATAATCCTCGCGCTGGCCGCGCATATAGACCATGGCGTTGACGGCGCTGCCGCCGCCCAGGGCCCTGGCGACCGGCACGATGGGGCCGCGTCCGCCAAGCTGGGGTTGGGGGACGGTGTGGTGCATTTCGAGGAAATCCTCGCGCGCCAGATATTTCATATAGCCAGCAGGGAAATCCATGAGGCGGGCGGTCTTGGCGGGGCCGCGCTCGATGATGAGCACCGAGCAGCCGAAATCGCGCACCAGGCGCATGGCAGCGACCGAAGCGGCCGAGCCGCCGCCGGCAATGATGAAATCGTAGCTGGACGCCAAGGCCAGTCCCCTCCGCCGGATTGTTCCCGCGCTTTTGGCGCGCACTATTGCAGAGCGGGGAAACGGGGGCTAGCGCGGAGTTTTCGCTTTCGACAGGCTGGTTTGTCGGGCTAGTCTCCCGCCAAAGACGGGGGAACCGCCGATGCAGAAGATTATCGCCGAACTCGAGGATAAACGCGCACAGGCGCGGCTCGGCGGGGGACAAAGGCGGATCGATGCGCAGCACGGCAAGGGGAAGCTGACGGCGCGAGAGCGGCTCGATGTGCTGCTCGATGCGGGCAGTTTTGAAGAATACGACATGTTCGTCACCCATCGGGCGGTGGATTTCGGCATGGCTGAGACCATCATACCGGGCGATGGCGTGGTCACCGGCTGGGGCACGATTGAAGGGCGGCTGGTCTATGTGTTCAGCCAGGATTTTACCGTGTTCGGCGGCTCGCTGAGCGAGACCCATGCCAAAAAGATCTGCAAGATCATGGATCTGGCCATGCAGAACGGGGCGCCGGTGATCGGGCTCAATGATTCTGGGGGGGCGCGTATTCAGGAGGGCGTGGCCTCGCTTGGCGGCTATGCCGATGTGTTCTGGCGCAATGCGCAGGCCTCGGGCGCGGTGCCGCAGATTTCGGTGATCATGGGGCCATGTGCGGGCGGGGCGGTCTATTCGCCGGCGATGACCGACTTCATCTATATGGTCAAGGACACCAGCTACATGTTCGTCACCGGGCCAGACGTGGTCAAGACGGTGACCAATGAGAGCGTGACGCAGGAGGAATTGGGTGGGGCTTCGACCCATACCAGGATTTCCTCGGTGGCCGATGCCGCGTTCGACAATGATATCGAAACGCTGCTCGAGGTGCGGCGGCTGTTTGGATTCCTGCCGCTGGCCTATGGGCAGAAGCCGCCGCGCGTGGCCACGGACGATCCGGTCGATCGGGGCGATATGAGCCTTGATACGATCATCCCTGATAGCGCCAACAAGCCCTATGACATGCGCGAAGTGATCGAGAAGGTCGCCGATGAGGGCGACTTTCTGGAACTGCAGAAGGAGCATGCCGGCAATATTCTGGTCGGCTTTATCCGGCTCGATGGCGAGACGGTGGGCGTGGTGGCCAATCAGCCGCTGGTGCTGGCGGGATGCCTGGATATCAATGCCAGTAAGAAAGCGGCGCGGTTTATCCGCTTCTGCGACAGCTTTGATATTCCCATCCTGACCTTTGTCGATGTGCCCGGATTTCTGCCCGGCGTGGCGCAGGAATATGGCGGCATCATCAAGCACGGCGCCAAGCTGCTCTTCGCCTATTCGGAGGCCAGCGTGCCGCTGGTGACGGTGATCACCCGCAAGGCCTATGGTGGCGCCTATGACGTGATGGCGAGCAAGCACATCAAGGCAGATGTGAACTATGCCTGGCCGTCGGCGGAAATCGCTGTCATGGGGGCCAAGGGCGCGACGGAGATTTTGTATCGCTCGGAGCTGGGCGACAAGGACAAGATCGCCAAGCGCACGGCAGAGTATGAGGCGCGGTTCGCCAACCCGTTCGTGGCGGCGGAGCGCGGGTTTATCGACGACGTGATCATGCCCCATGGTACGCGACGGCGGGTGATAAGGGCGCTTTCGACGCTAAGGCACAAGCGCAGCGAAGGGCCGAAGAAGAAGCATGGGAATATTCCGCTGTGATGATCACTAAACTCCTCATCGCCAATCGCGGCGAGATTGCCTGCCGGGTGATCAAGACGGCTAAGCGGATGGGTATTGCCACGGTCGCGATCTATTCCGATGCGGATCGGGAGGCGCTGCATGTGCGCATGGCGGATGAGGCGGTGCATATTGGGGCTTCGCCGGCCAAGGACAGCTATCTCCAGATTGACAAGATCATTGCGGCTTGCCGGGAGACGGGCGCGGAGGCGGTGCATCCGGGCTATGGGTTTTTGAGCGAGAACCCGAAATTTGCCGAGGCGCTGGCGGCGGCGGGGATCATCTTTGTCGGGCCGCCGGTGAAAGCCATCGAGACGATGGGGGACAAGATTACCTCCAAAAAGATCGCGGCGGAGGCTGGGGTTTCGACCGTGCCGGGGCATATGGGGCTGATCGCTGATGCGGCCGAAGCGGTGTCGATTGCCCAGCAGATTGGCTATCCGGTGATGATCAAGGCCTCGGCCGGAGGCGGTGGCAAGGGCATGCGGATTGCCTGGAACGATGCGGAGGCGCGGGAGGGATTTGAGCGGAGCAAGTCGGAGGCGGCGAGCTCGTTCGGAGATGACCGGATTTTTATCGAGAAATTCGTCACCGATCCGCGCCATATCGAAATCCAGCTGATCGGGGATAGTTTTGGCAACGTGCTCTATCTCAATGAGCGGGAATGCTCGATCCAGCGGCGCAACCAGAAGGTAATCGAGGAGGCGCCGAGCCCGTTTCTGGATGCACAGACGCGGCGGGCGATGGGCGAGCAGGCGGTGGCCCTGGCCAAGGCCGTCGGCTACCAAAGCGCGGGGACGGTGGAATTCATCGTCGATAACCAGCGCAATTTCTATTTTCTCGAAATGAATACGCGGCTGCAGGTGGAGCATCCGGTGACCGAGCTGATCACCGGGCTCGATCTGGTGGAGCTGATGCTGCGCGTGGCCAATGGCGAGGCGCTGCCGCTGGGCCAGGATGAGGTGAAGCTGAATGGCTGGGCCATTGAGAGCCGGCTTTATGCGGAGGACCCCTATCGGAATTTTCTGCCATCGACCGGGCGGCTGACGCGGTATCGGCCGCCGGTGGAAAGTAGCGATGCAGCTCTGGTGGTGCGCAACGATACCGGGGTGTTCGAGGGCGGGGAGATTTCCACCTTTTACGATCCGATGATCGCCAAGCTGTGCACCTGGGCGCCCAGCCGGATTGAAGCGATCGACGCCATGGCGACGGCGCTGGACAGTTTTGAAGTCGAGGGGGTGGGCAACAACCTGCCCTTCCTGTCGACAGTGATGGACCAGGAGCGGTTCCGCGAGGGGCGGCTGACCACGGGCTACATTGCCGAAGAATTTCCCGAGGGCTTTACCGGTGCGGTGCTGCCGCGCGGGCGGGTGTTTGAAGTCGCGGCGGTGGCGGCGATGATGCAATTGGTGCTGGAGGAGCGCAAAGGGCAGGTTACCCGCACGCCGCTGGGCCATTCCACCGAGGTTTATGGCGAGTGGGTGGTGGTGATCGCGGGCGAGCAGGTGCCGCTCAAGCTGCATCGGCTGGACCCGGAGGGAAGCTGGGAACTCAACCTGTTCGATCAGGCGGCCATGGCCGAGCGGTTCGACTGGGCGCCGGGGCGAACCATCGCGCGGATCGAATGGGCGGGCGGGGCGGCCAGTGTCGTCAAGGTCAATCGGACGACGTCGGGGTTCCGCATTCGGTATTGCGGGGCGGATCTGAAGGTGATGGTGGTGCGGCCGCATGTGGCGCGGTTGCTGTCGCTGATGCCGGTCAAAGTGCCGCCGGATATGAGCAAGTTTTTGCTGTGCCCGATGCCCGGGCAGGTGGTGCGGATCGATGTGGCGGTGGGGGATGTGGTCGAGGATGGGCAGACGCTGGCCATTGTCGAGGCGATGAAGATGGAAAATGTGCTCAAGGCGCAGAAGCGGGCGCGGGTCAGCAAGGTGCATGTGACGCCGGGGGCCGTGCTGGCGGTGGATCAGGTGATGATCGAGTTTGAGGGAGTGTAGTGGTGCCCACTAATTTCGCCCATTGGGCCGCACTCGCCCAAAAGGAATTGCGCGACGTCCCGCTGGCCTCGCTCGATCGCGATTATGGCGGTATCCCCGTCCAGCCCGTCTATTTCGGCGAGGGCGCGGAAATTCCCGGTGTCGAGCCGTTTACCCGCGGCGTGCGGGCGACGATGTATGCCAACCGCCCCTGGACCATTCGGCAATATGCCGGTTTCTCCACCGCGCGGGAGAGCAATGCGTTTTATCGGCAGGCGCTGGAGAAGGGGCAGAAGGGGCTGTCTGTCGCTTTCGATCTGGCGACGCACCGGGGCTATGACAGTGACCATCCGCGGGTGATGGGCGATGTCGGCAAGGCCGGGGTGGCGATCGATACAGTGGAGGATATGAAGCAGCTGTTTGACGAGATTCCGCTCGATCAGATGAGTGTGTCCATGACCATGAATGGAGCAGTGATACCGGTGCTGGCCATGTTCATCGTGGCCGCGGAAGAGCAGGGGGTGAGCCAGGCCAAGCTTGAGGGGACGATCCAGAACGACATTCTCAAGGAGTTCATGGTTCGCAATACCTATATCTATCCGCCTGAGCCCTCGATGCGGATTGTGGGCGATATCATCGCGCATACGGCGCGCAGCATGCCCAAATTCAACTCGATTTCGATCTCGGGCTATCACATGCATGAGGCGGGAGCGACCGCCGTGCAGGAGCTGGCCTATACGCTGGCCGATGGCATGGAATATGTGCGGGCGGCGCAGGCGCGGGGGCTGGATATAGATGCCTTTGCGGGGCGGCTGAGCTTTTTTTTCGGCATTGGCATGAACTTCTTTTTGGAGGTGGCCAAGCTCCGTGCGGCGCGACAGCTGTGGAGCGAGATCATGACCGGGCTGGGGGCGAAGGACCCGCGCAGCAAGATGTTGCGCACCCATTGCCAGACCTCGGGCGTGTCGCTGACCGAGCAGGATCCGCATAATAATGTGATCCGCACGACCATCGAGGCGCTGGCGGCGGTGTTGGGGGGCACGCAGAGCCTGCACACCAATTCGTTTGATGAGGCGATTGCGCTGCCGACCGAATTTTCGAGCCGGCTGGCGCGTAATACGCAATTGATTTTGCAGCATGAAAGCCGGGTGACTGACGTGGTCGATCCGCTGGGCGGGTCTTATTACATCGAGGCGCTGACGGCGGAATTGGTGAATGGGGCCAAGCTTTTGATCGGGGAAGCCGAAATGGCTGGCGGGATGACGCAGGCGGTGCAGGCCGGTGGGCCGAAACTGGCCATCGAGACGGCGGCGGCCCTGCGGCAGGCGCGGGTGGACCGGGGCGAGGATGTGATTGTCGGGGTCAATCGCTATCGGCTCGACACCGAGGACGCCATCGAGGTGCGCGAGATCGATAATGCCAAGGTGCGGGCCGAGCAGATTGCGCAGCTGGAGCGGGTGCGGGCGAGCCGGGACGAGGTCAAGTGCCAGCAAATGCTGTCGGGCTTGCGCGAATTTGCCGCCAAGGATGAAGGCAATCTGCTGGAAGCCGCGATAGAGGCGGCGCGGGCGCGGGCGAGCTTGGGCGAAATCAGCCAGGCGATGGAGGATGTGTTCGGGCGGCACGCGGCGGTGACGCGGGTGATTTCGGGGGTCTATGGCGCCAGCTATGGCGATGACCCGGAGTTTTCGGCCATTGTCGGGCGGATTGACGCGTTCAAGTCCGCGCGGGGGCGGGCGCCCTCGATTTTCATCGCCAAGATGGGGCAGGACGGGCATGACCGGGGCGCCAAGGTGATCGCCTCGGCCTTCGCCGATCTGGGCTTTGTCGTGCATATGGGCGAGCTGTTCGAGACGGCACCCGAAGTGGCGGCGCATGCCGATGAGCTGCAGGTGGATGCGGTGGGTGTCTCGTCGCTGGCGGCGGGGCACAAGACGCTGGTGCCGGAGTTGATGTCGGCGCTGCGGTATCGCGAATTGGGTGAGGTAACGGTGATCGTGGGCGGGGTCATTCCCGAGCAGGATTATGATTTCCTGTTCGATGCCGGGGTGGCCGAGATTTTCGGGCCGGGCACCAATGTACTGTCAGCCGCTTTTTCGGTGTTGAGCCAGATCGAAGGAAGGTTGAGCAACCGATGATCGGGCGGCTCAACCACATCGCCATTGCCGTGCCGGACTTGGCGGCGGCGGCGGCGAAATATCGCGATATGCTCGGTGCGCAGGTGGGGGCGGTGCAGGCATTGCCCGAACATGGCGTCAGTGTGGTGTTCATCGACACGGGCAACACCAAGGTGGAATTGCTGGAGCCACTGGGGGAGGGCTCGCCGATCGCCGGGTTTCTAAACAGGAACCCCGGCGGGGGCATGCACCATATGTGCTTTGAGGTGCCCGATCTGGGCGCGGCAGTGGCGACGCTGACCGCTGGTGGCGCTCGCGTGCTGGGCGAACCCCGGATCGGCGCCCATGGCAGGCCGGTGGTGTTTCTGCATCCCAAGGACTTTGATGGGACGCTGATAGAGTTGGAAGAGGTTTAGGACTTCAAGCGAAAATCCCCCGATCCTTCGCAACGATCTCTGCCAGAAACTCCGCCACAATACCGACTCTTCGCAATGACCGCAGGTCTTCGTGCACCACTGTCCAATAGGCGCGGGTGAGGCTGTGCTCGGACAAGACTGGAACGAGGTTCGGATCACCCTCTGCCATGAAGCCGTGCAGGATGCCGATGCCGGCGCCGGCGCGGACGGCCTCGGTTTGGCCCATGGCGGTGGAGACGGAAAGGGTCGAGCGCCAATCGGGCAGGAAGGCGCTGGTATAGTCGAGCGAGGCCGAGAAGAGCAGGTCATCGACATAGCCGACGAGGTGGTGGGCGGCGAGATCGGCTAGGGCAAGTGGCGCGCCGTGGCGGGCTAGGTAGGATTTGGCGGCGTAGAGGCCCAGGCGATAATCGGTGAGTTTGCGGGCGACGAGGCGGCCTTCGCGGGGGCGTTCGAGCGTGACGGCGATGTCGGCTTCGCGGCGGGAGAGCGAGAAGGCGCGGGGGACCGGGACCAGTTCGATGCGCAGGCCCTGGTGCCGTTCGGTGAGCTGGCCGATGCGCGGGGCGAGGAAGGCGACGCCGAAACCGTCGGGGGCGCCGACGCGGACTATGCCTTCGATGGCGCTATCGGCCCCGGCGGTCTGGCTGGCGGCGAGCATGGCGCTTTCCATGGCTTCGGCGTGGGCGAGGAAGCGTTCGCCGGCGCCGGAGAGGTCCGAGCCATTGGTTTTGCGGGTGAAGAGCGTGCTGCCCAGGGCGGTTTCGAGTGCGGTAAGGCGGCGGGCGACGGTGGCGTGATTGAGGCCTAGGCTGCGTGCAGCACCCAGGATCTGGCCGTGGCGGGCGACGGCTAGGAATATCCGGACATCGTCCCAGTTCACGGTGCTTCAATTCCTGCACAGCAGATGCGAAATCTATCGCGTTGAGTTGCGTGGATTATAGCGCGAAGACTGCTCTCACAACAAGGGAGAGCCTTATGCGCATTATCGGCCATTTCATCGACGGCGTGGAAACAGCGGGCGAGAGCAAGCAATTTCAGGATGTGTTCAATCCGGCGACGGGTGATGTGCAGGCGCAGGTGGCGCTGGCCAATGCGGCTGATCTCAATGCAGCGGTAGCATCGGCGGCAGCGGCGCAGCCCAAGTGGGCGGCGACCAATCCGCAGCGGCGGGCGCGGGTGTTTTTCAATTTCGTGGCGCTGATCAATCGCGACATGGACGAGCTCGCCACCCTGCTCAGCACCGAGCATGGCAAGACGGTGGATGACGCCAAGGGCGACATCCTGCGCGGGCTGGAAGTGGCTGAATTTGTGGCCGGGGCGCCCCATCTGCTCAAGGGTGAGTTCACCGAAGGGGCTGGGCCGGGGATCGATATGTATTCGATGCGGCAGCCGGTGGGGATTGGCGCGGGCATTACCCCGTTCAATTTCCCGGCGATGATCCCGCTCTGGATGCTGGCGCCGGCCATTGCGGCGGGCAATGCGTTTATTCTAAAGCCCTCCGAGCGTGACCCATCAGTGCCGGTGCGGTTGGCGCAGCTGGCGCTTGAAGCGGGCCTGCCCAAGGGCATCCTCAATGTCGTGCATGGCGGCAAGTCGGTGGTCGACGGCATCCTGGCGCATGACGATATTGCGGCCGTGTCCTTTGTCGGCTCGACCCCGATTGCCCGCTATGTCTATGGCACGGCGGCGGCGAACGGGAAGCGCGTGCAGGCTTTTGGCGGCGCCAAGAACCACATGATCATCATGCCGGACGCCGATATCGAAAAGGCGGCCGATGCACTGATGGGGGCCGGTTTCGGCTCGGCGGGCGAACGTTGCATGGCCGTATCGGTGGCGGTGCCAGTGGGCGAAGCAACGGCGGACCGGATCGTTGCGGCGCTCAAGCCGCGCATCGAAAAGCTCAAGGTTGGGCCGGCGACGGACAAGGCCAGCGAAATGGGCCCGGTAATCACCAAGGCGGCCAAGGAACGGATTCTGGGCCTGGTGGAAAAGGGCGTGGAGCAGGGGGCGACGCTGGCCGTGGACGGCCGGGGTTTCAGCCTTCAGGGCTATGAAGACGGCTATTTCGTCGGGCCGACGCTGTTCGACAATGTCACGGCCGAGATGGATATCTACAAGGAAGAGATTTTCGGGCCGGTGCTGTCTGTGGTGCGCTCCAAGACCTATGAGGATGCACTCAAGCTGACCATGGACAATCCCTATGGCAATGGCACGGCGATCTTCACCCAGAATGGCGACGCGGCGCGCGATTTTGCCAGCCGGGTCAATGTGGGCATGGTGGGCATCAATGTGCCGGTGCCGGTGCCGCTGGCCTATCACAGCTTTGGCGGCTGGAAGGCGTCAGCGTTTGGCGATTTGAACCAGCATGGCATGGATTCGATCAAGTTCTGGACCCGCACCAAGACCGTGACGAGCCGTTGGCCGTCGGGGATCAAGGATGGGGCGGAGTTCCAGATGCCGACGATGAAATAGGGCGAATCCACAAACCTGGTGTCATGCCGGCCCACCGCCGGGATGACACCAGGTTGAGGATCGGGCGGCGCCTACATATTCCCGTACATTGGACCCTCACCGCCCTGTGGCGGCACCCAGGTAATGTTCTGGTTGGGGTCTTTGATGTCGCAGGTTTTACAGTGGACGCAATTGGCGGCGTTGATCTGGAAGCGGGGGCCGGTGGGCTCTTCGATCCATTCATAGACGCCGGCGGGGCAATAGCGGGCCGAGGGGCCGGCATAGATATCGTGTTCGGATGATTTTTGCAGCGCGGGATCGGCGACCAGCAAATGGCTGGGCTGGTCTTCGCTGTGGTTGGTGTTGGAAATGAACACCGAGGCCAGGCGATCGAAGGTCAGCACGCCATCGGGCTTGGGATAGGCGATGGGTTGGTGGGCGCCGGCGGGGTCGAGCGTGGCGGAATCGGGCTTGCCGTGGCCGAGCGTGCCAAAGGGGGACCAGCCGTTGCAGAGGGTGGTCAGCCACATGTCGATACCAGCCAGCGCTATGCCGGCAATGGTGCCGAAGCGGGACCAGAGCGGCTTGACATTGCGGACGGGATTGAGGTCGCGGCCGATGGGGCCGTTGCGCCAATTGGCTTCGTATTCCATCAATTCGTCGCCGGAGCGGCCGGCGGCCAGCGCGGCGAGGGCTGCGTCGGCGGCTTGGATGCCTGAGAGCACGGCATTATGGCTGCCCTTGATGCGGGGCAGATTGATGAAGCCGGCGGCGCAGCCGAGTAGCGCTCCCCCGGGGAAGGTCAGCCTGGGCACCGATTGGTAGCCGCCTTCGGTGATGGCGCGGGCGCCATAGCTGAGGCGGGTGGCGCCGGCGAAGGTTTTGGCGACGGCCGGGTGCGTCTTGAAACGCTGGAATTCTTCGTAAGGCGAGAGATAGGGATTGGCGTAATCGAGGTGGACGACGAGGCCCACGGCGACCTTGTTGTCCTCCAGGTGATAGAGGAAGCTGCCGCCGCCGGTGCTGTTATCGAGGGGCCAGCCGAAGCTGTGCTGGACGAGGCCCTTTTGATGCTGCTCGGGTGCGACTTCCCAGATTTCCTTGAGGCCGAGGCCGAATTTGGGGGGCTCATGGCCCTGATCGAGCCCGAAACGGGCGATGGCCAGCTTGCTCAATGAGCCGCGGGCGCCTTCGGCCAGCAACACATATTTGCCGAGCAGGGCCATGCCGCGGGCGAAATTGGGGCCGGGTGTGCCATCGGGTTCAAGGCCCATATCGCCGGTGGCGACGCCGATGAGGGCGCCGTTGTCATAGAGCAATTCGGCGGCGGCGAAGCCGGGATAGATTTCGACGCCGAGCGCCATGGCCTTGTCGGCCAGCCAGCGGCAGACTTCGCCCAGTGAGACGATGAAACTGCCATGGTTGTGCATCAGCGGGGGCATGAGGCGCATCAGCCAGGCGGGGATGGCGGTGGCGCTGGTTTTGCTGAGGAACAGGAAGCGATCCTGGGCGACAGGCGTGCGAAAGGGGTGATCGGGTTCGTCGCGCCAGCCGGGCAGCAGGGCGTCGATGCCGATGGGGTCGACGACAGCGCCCGAGATGATATGGGCACCGACTTCGGCGCCTTTTTCGAGCACGACGACGGCAAGGTCGGGATTGTTCTGTTTGAGGCGGATGGCGGCGGCGAGGCCGGCCGGGCCGGCGCCGACGATGACGACGTCGAATGCCATGCTTTCGCGGTCATCCAGACCCCCCGTGTCAGCCATCCCAACCTGTTCCCGCAAGTGTTCTCAACGCTGCCCAATTAGCAGCAATGGGACCGCTTGGCCCGTGTTTTCTGAGGCGGCGCGGCGGGAAGAAAAACTTCGTTGGGCGGGGGTGAATGGGCGCGTACCATTGACTGGTCTGCCTTTGTGTTTCCCTGCCGAGAGTTTTTTTATGTCTGACGCTGCCGCGCCCGAACGGGTTATCGATGTTCGTACCTTCTGGCAGGCGGTGGGCCTGCGGGCGGTCGGCACAGCCATTGTTACCGCCGAAGCGGGGGACGGTCCGCGCGGGTTTCTGGCGCTGTCGGCAACGCATTTGTCGGCCGAGCCGCCGCTGATGATGATCTCGGTCGACAAGAAAACCTCGGCGTTGCAGACCATTCTCGATGCCGGGCATTTTGCCATCAATTATCTGGCGAGCGGGCAGGCGGACCTTGCCGGACCGTTTGGCGGCAAGGGTGAGCTCAAGGGCGCCGATCGGTTTCAATTGGGGCACTGGGGCAGGCTCGCGACAGGGGCGCCGGTGCTGGAAGGGGCGGCGGGGGTGATCGATTGCCGGGTGGAGGAAGTGATCGAGCGGTTTGGTACGGCGATCATTCTGGGCCGGGTGGTGGACTTCAGTGCAACGCCGGATGTGACGCCGCTAGTGTCCTACAAAGGCGGAACTCTGTGACTCTACCGGCCTAAATTGCGCCTGGGGCTTGCATTGCTCAAAAAACGCAAATATTGCGTAGATAGGCAATCCTGCCCATCGGAATCGCGAAGTGGCCCCGCAGCGGCGCGCAAACCAGTCAGACATAGCCGAGCGCCTTGGTGTTTCGGTGAGCACGGTATCGCGCGCGCTGGCCAATGAAATCGGCATTAGCGACGCGGTGCGGCGCGATGTGCAGCGCATGGCGCGGGCGCTGGGCTATAAGAGCAAGCACACCAATGGCCAAGCCGCCGGCGATAAGCGCGCGGTGGCACTGGTGCCGCTGGGGAGCGCGACGAGCGGGTTATCGGGCTTCTATTTCGGGATTCTGGAAGGCATGCGGGCACAGGCCGCCGAAATGGGCATGGTGCTCGATGTGCGGCTGGTCAATGAAGCGGTGGTGACGCTCGATCTGATCAAGAAACAGATGGCCCAGACCGACGCAGAAGGCGTGTTGCTGGCGGGGATCGACGCCTGGGACGGGCTGGTGCAATGGGCCGATGAGACCGATAGTTCGGTCGTGCTGGTCAATGGCGCGGACCCCAAAATGCAGGTCAGTGGCGCGGCTCCGGCTAATTTCTACGGCGCCTTCATGGCAACGCAGCGGCTGATCGATGCCGGGCATAGGCGCATTCTGCATTATGGGCAAAAGAGCCGGCCGACATTGCTACAGCGGCAGCGCGGCTTTCAGGCAGCGATTGCGGCAAATCCGGGTGTGACCGGGACAGTCGTTTATGGCGCGGAGTGCCGGACCGAGCAGCTTTTGGCCGATGTGCTGGCCGGTGTGCATGACGTGACGGCTGTGTTCAGTTGGAACGATATTGCAGCGGTGGAGATGCTCGAGGGGCTCTATGCGGCCGATAGCCCGCTGGTCGAGGGCTTCTCGATCATCGGTTTTGACGACCTGCCGATTGCAGGCATGGCGACGCCGCGGCTGAGCACGATACGGGTGGATCGCGAGGCGATTGGGCGCTCGGCCGTGCGGCTGCTGGTGCAGCATATGGATGGCGAACGGGCCGTGCTGCAGGTGGAAACCGGCGTCAGCATGGTGGCCGGCGAGACTGTGTTCTCGATCTAAATCAGCGTTCTGATTTCAAAATTCATCATCACCTTTTGGGTGCACGGGACGGGTTTTCCACACTCGTACCGGGCCATCCCTTTGGGTTTTCTACGAAAAATGAACAAATTTGCGTAATTTGCGCTATTTGCGCAAAGTGCTTGATTTTGCAAATCTTGTGAAATAGCGTGGCCCTCGTTGAACTGGATGGCAAAAAGATCGCGTTGAGCGACGGATGTCCGGGTTGAGTATGTAGGAGGGCGGCTTGGATTTGCGGCGCTGGAACGTCAAACATGTTCGCATGACGCTCGACGGCGCGGCTGCCTTTGCGCCGTTTACGCGTGATGTTGCCGAAATTCGGGCGCAGGTGGGATCGCAGGCCATCGAGGCTTTGCTCGAACGCGCCCGCGCCGATATCGGCGCTGATATTCCCGCGCTGCCGGCCGAACTCTATCTTGAATATCAGCGGACCGGGCGGCGCGAGGGCTATGAAGATGCCCAGCGCGCGCGGCGCAATATGCTCTATCGGCTGACGCTGGCCGAATGGCTGGAGCGGAACGGGGAATTCGTAGCGGCGGCGGAAAACCTGTTGTGGGCGCGGCTGGAAGAGACCAATTGGGCCTGGCCGGCGCATGCGCGAACACTGGATTTTCCCGATCGGCCGACGGTTGATCTGGCGGCGGCGATGAGCGGGCTTGATCTGGCCGAGGCCGATTATCTGCTGGGCGACAAGCTCTCGCCGGAGTTGCGGGCGCGCATTCGCAGCGAGACTAACCGGCGCATAATTGCGCCCTTTCTTGAGCGCAATGATCATTGGTGGCTGCATACGACGCCAGCCAAGCAGGTCAATAACTGGACCGCCGTGTGCGTGGCCGGTGTGGTTGGTGCGGCGTGTTATTTCGAGACGGATCTCGATCGGCTGGCCGAAATCATCACGCGCGGGCTGCATAGCCTTGCGGACTATCTGGACACGTTCGACAGCCAGGGTGGCTCGTCCGAGGGGCCGGATTACTGGTCCTATGGCTTTGGTAATTATGTGGTGTTGGCGCATTTGCTGGCAGAGCGGACGGGCGGGCAGATCGATCTGCTGGACTTGCCCATTGTGCGCGAGATTGCGCAATTCCCGGTGCGGACTGTGTTGACGCAGGGGGTGTGGGCGAGCTTTTCGGATTCCGACAGCAATCCCAGTTTTCATCCCGGTCTATTGTCCTATCTGGCCAAGAACCTCGATCTGCCGGCGCTGACCGAATTGGGCACGCGCAATGACTTTGGCGTGCAGATGTTCAACCAGTTCGTCTGGCCACTGCGCCAATATGACTGGCCGCTGCCGGACAAGGGCGTGGCTTTTGGCGGAACGCCTCATGACTGGTTCGCCGATATGGGCTGGATGATCTCCCGGCTTGATCCCACCGATCCCAAATCGCTGCGGCTCGCCATCAAGGGTGGACATAATGACGAGATGCACAACCAGAACGATGTCGGCTCGCTGATCGTCGTGCAGGGCGGCAAGGTGGTGCTGACTGATCCGGGGCGGGGGCGCTATTCCAAGGCCTATTTCGGGCCCGAGCGCTACGCCAATATCATGACCTCGTCGCGCGGCCATTCGGTGCCGGTGGTCAATGGCTTCGAGCAGGCCGAAGGCGCCGAGCGCGCCGCCAAGGTGCTGAGCCACAGCAATGGGGCCGACCGCGATGAGCTGGCGCTGGACATGGCGGCGGCCTATCCGGCGGAGGCGGGTTTGAGCCAATTGCAGCGCAGAGTGTCGTTTGACCGGCATGAGCCGGGCGGACGGATCGCGCTCAATGACAGTTTTGTTTTTGGCGGGGAGGGCGGCGCCTTTCAATCGGTGCTGGTGACCCCGCTCGCGGTGGATATCGGGACCGAGGAAGTGCGGATCGGCGGGGCCGATGGCGGGGTGAAAGTCCGGTTTGACGCCAGCCAGGTCGAGGTCAGCACCGAGCATCATGCCGGTGTCGAAAAACAATATGCGCCATCGGTCGATCTGACTCGGGTGCTGTTCGCTGCCCGCAGGGCCGGGCAGGGAGAGGTTGCGCTCGATATCACCCCGATCTGAGGGGGAGTTCGAGGCAGTGGAGTGGCTGATATCGCCGCTCAAAGTGGAAGGAATGACCCGGCGCACAAGCTCCGGGCAAGGGAGGACCACAATGGAACAACAAGACGCCTTGGTTCGTCGACTTAGCAGGCGGCCCGGCCGCGGATTGGCGGGAGCGGTAGCCCTGGTGGCTCTGCTCGCGGCAGCCGCTCCGGCGCTAGCTCAGCAGCAATCGCCTTCGTTGGATGCGCAGGTGGCCAGCGGCGATCTGCCGCCGGTGGCCGAGCGCCTGCCGAGCAATCCGCTGGTGGTGGATGGGCCCAGCCCTGGCCAATATGGCGGCACCTGGCGCATGGGCATGCGTGGCGGCGGCGACAATGGCATTATCGTCAAGACCGTGGCCTATGAAGGACTGGTTCGCTACGACCACGAATGGAAAGGGGTGCTCCCCAACCTGGCTGAGTCCTGGGAAGTCAGTGCCGACGCCAAGGAATATACGTTCAAGCTGCGCGATGGTGTGAAGTGGTCGGATGGCACGCCCTTCACCACCGAGGACATCGCCTTTGCGGTCGAGATGTATCAAGACCCCGATTATGCGGCCAATAGCTGGATCGACAATGCCAACAATCCGGTGCATCTGGAAGTCATCGATCCGCTGACCTTCAAGTTCAAATTCGACAAGCCCAATGGCATGCTGCTCGAGACCATGGCGAGTGTCGAAGGCCAGCACATCACCTCGCTGCAGAAGAAATATTGCAGCCAGTTCTACCCGAAATATAACGAGAACGCTGCGGCCGAGGCTCAGGCCAAGGGCTTTGCCAGCTGGGCGTTGTATATGCAGGATCGCTGCGCCTGGGGCTGGGAAACCATCCGCTTCTCCAATCCCGAACTGCCCAATATCTATCCCTGGGTGATCGAGACGCCGCTGACGGCCAATGCTGCCCGCGTGACCTGGAAGCGCAATCCCTATTATTGGAAGGTCGATAGCGAAGGCAATCAGCTGCCCTATATCGACAATGTCGATATGCGGGTCAGCGAGAGTATCGAAGAGCTGACGCTGCTGGCGCTCAATGGCGAGATCGATTTCCAGGAACGCCATATTGCCACCAATGTGAATAAGCCGCTGTTCTTCGACGGGCAGGAACAGGGTGACTATCACCTGGGCGAGGTCATTCCCTCGGCCTCCAACACGCTGGTTTTGCAGCTTAATTTGAACCATGAGGACCCGGTCAAGCGCGAGCTTTACCAGAACAAGGATTTCCGTATCGGCATTTCGGAAGCGCTTGATCGCCAGGAGATCGTGGATGTGGTGTTCACCGGCCAGGGCGAACCCTTCCAGGTCGCACCGCGCCCTGAATCCGCGTTCTACGATGAAGAGCTGGCCAAGCAATATACCGAGTTCAACCCGGAAGAAGCGGTGAAGCGCTTCGAGGCGGCCGGACTGACCGAAACCAATGGTGACGGCATTCGCCTGATGAGCAATGGCCAGCCGGTCAAGATCACGGTCGATGTCATTTCCGCCCTGCGGCCGGAATGGATCGATATTCTCGAAATCATGCAATTGCAGCTGGCCGCTGTCGGGGTGGCGCTCGATATCAACAATATCGACCGCACGCTGTTCTACGAGAAGCGTCCGAGCAACGACTTTGATGCGCAGGTCTGGGCCGGCGATGGTGGCATCGAGGCCCTGCAGGAGCCGCGCTACTACTTCCCGTTCAGCGATGAAAGCGTATGGGCCTATCGCTGGGCACAGTGGTTCCAAGGCACCCGTCCCGAAATCGCCGAAGAACCGGCCGAGTGGGCCAAGCAGCAGATGGACCTCTACAATCAGGTCCGTGCCTCCAGCGATCCCGAGCAGCGTGCTGACCTGTTCCGCCAGATACTGGCGATCACCAAGGAAGAATTCCCGGTGATCGGGGTGAGCCTGATGCCGAACTCCTATTCGATCGTGCGGAACAACCTCAAGAACGTGCCCGAAACCATGTTCAATGCCTGGCTGTTCCCGACCCCGGCACCCATGGACCCGATCACCTGGTATTTCGAGTGATCATCTAGCCTTCTCTCCCCGCGGCGCCCGTTGCGTCGCGGGGACCTGAAAATCAAGGCACTCCATCATGTTGCAATTCATCTCCAAGCGGCTGCTTGCCATGCTGCTGACGATGTTCGCCGTCTCATTCGTGGCCTTCGCCATCATCCAATTGCCGCCTGGCGATTACCTGACCAGCTATATGGCCTCGCTGGCGGCTACGGGCGAGCAGGTCGATCCCAGGGTGATCGAAAACCTGCGGGCGCAATACGGTCTGGGCGAGCCCTATCTGGTGCAATACTGGAAATGGATCAGCGGCGTTGTGGTGGGCAATTTCGGCCAGAGCTTTGAATGGAAGCGGCCGGTTTGGGAACTGATCTGGGGCCGGATCGGCAATTCGTTGCTGCTTGAAGGGCTGGCCGTTGTCGTGATGTGGCTGGTGGCTTTGCCCATCGGCATCTATGCGGCGGTGCGCAAATATTCGCTGGGCGATTATCTGGCGACGGTGGGCGGGTTCATTGGCCTCGCCATCCCCAATTTCTTCTTCGCGCTGATCCTGATGTATCTGAGCTTCATCTGGTTCGGCAAAACCATGGGCGGGCTGTTTTCGCCCGGCTTTGAGGATGCCCATTGGAGCCTGCCGCGCATCTGGGATTTCCTGTCCCATGCCTGGGCGCCGATCCTGGTGCTGGCAACGGCCGGCACGGCTGAGCTGATCCGCATCCTGCGGGCCAATCTGCTCGATGAATTGCAGAAGCCCTATGTCACCACGGCGCGCGCCAAGGGGCTGCCCGAGTGGAAGGTTATTCTGAAATATCCGGTGCGGCTGGCGCTTAATCCGCTGGTCTCGACCATTGGCTGGCTGTTGCCGGCGCTGGTGTCGGGTTCGGTGATCGTGTCGGTGGTGATGAACCTGCCGACGGCCGGGCCGATGCTGCTGCGCTCGCTGACCACCCAGGACATGTATCTGGCCGGTGCCATCATCCTGCTGCTGAGCATTTTGACGGTGATTGGCACGATGATTTCGGACGTGCTGCTGGCGCTGATTGACCCCCGTATTCGCTATGGAGGCAAGTGATGGCTGTGGACACGCTTGATCAAATGGCCGTTCGGCCAAAGGCGCGGGCGGCGCGTGAAAGCCAGCTCGGATTGATGTGGCGGCGCTTCAAGCGGCACAAGCTGGCGCTGGTGAGCCTGTGGATTGTGACGGGGTTTTATCTGGTGGCGCTGCTGGCCGAATTCATCGCGCCGCTGGACCCCTCGGCTTACAATCCGCGCTACACTTATGCGCCGCCCCAGGGCATCCATTTCTTCTCGACCGACGAAGATGGGCGCTGGAATTTCGGACCCTTTGTCTATGGCTACAAGACCGAGATCGACCCGGTTGCCTTGCGCCGCACCTTCGTCATCGATGAAGAGACCAAGATTCCGGTCCAGTTTTTTGCCGAGTCCAAGCCCTATATGCTGGCGGGCATTATCCCGATGTCGGTCAAGCTCTTTGGCGTGACCGAGCCGCGGGCGCCGCTTTATGTTTTGGGGGCGGATCGGCTGGGGCGGGACCTGTTGAGCCGGTTGATCCATGGCACGCGGATTTCGCTGTCGATCGGCTTGGCCGGCGTGACGCTCAGCCTGTTCTTCGGCATCATTATTGGTGGGTTCTCGGGCTATTATGGCGGCTGGTTCGATAGTGCGGTGATGCGGGTGATCGAGTTCATCCGCTCCATGCCCACTATTCCGCTCTGGCTGGGGCTGGCGGCGGCGCTGCCGAAAGACTGGTCGGCCTTGCAGACCTATTTCGCCATTACCCTGATCCTGTCGCTGATCGGCTGGACGGAGCTGGCGCGTGTCGTACGCGGACGGTTCCTCAGTTTGCGAACCGAGGATTTCGTGACGGCGGCGCAGCTTGATGGGGCCAGCGACTGGCGCATCATCACCCGGCACATGGTGCCCAGTTTCATGAGCCATATCATTGCGGCGGCGACTTTGGCTGTGCCGGGGATGATCCTGGCGGAGACGGCTTTGTCCTTCCTCGGACTTGGCCTGCAGGCGCCGATCGTCAGCTGGGGCACGCTGCTGCAGGACGCCCAGAATATCCGCACCCTTGCCAGTGCGCCCTGGCTGCTGGTGCCGGGGCTGTGCGTGGTGATTGTCATTCTTTCCCTCAATTTCTTCGGAGATGGATTGCGCGATGCTGCAGACCCCCATGGCCGATAAGCCACTGCTGAAAATCGAGAATATGTCGATCAGCTTCTCCTCGCCCGACGAGCCCGATATCGAGGCCGTGCGGCAGGTCGACCTGACGCTGACGCCGGGCAAGACGCTGTGCCTGGTGGGTGAAAGCGGCTGCGGCAAATCGGTGACGGCGCGGGCGATTTTGCGATTGCTCGACAAGAACGCCAAGATCGGCAGCGGCCGGATTCTGTTTGACGAGCCGGGCGGGGCACGGGTTGATCTCGCCGCGCTCAAACCGGACAGCACCGCCATGCGGGCGGTGCGTGGCAATCATATCTCGATGATCTTTCAGGAGCCGATGAGCTCGCTATCGCCGGTGCATACGATTGGCGACCAGATCGACGAGATGATGGTGATCCATGAAGGGCTCAAGCCCAAGCAGGCGCGTGAGCGCACTGTGGGCCTGCTCGAGCAGGTGGGGATTCCCGGGGCGCGGGAGCGGGCGGATGCCTATCCGTTCCAGCTGTCGGGTGGGCTGCGGCAGCGGGCGATGATTGCCATGGCGCTGGCTTGCACGCCGAACCTGTTGATTGCCGATGAGCCGACCACGGCGCTGGATGTGACGACGCAGGCACAGATCCTCGACCTGTTGCGACAATTGCAGGCCGATTACGGCATGGCGATGCTGTTCATCACCCATGATCTGGGCGTGGTGGCTGAAATCGCCGATGAAGTGGCGGTGATGTATCTGGGCGATGTGGTGGAGCAGGGCAGCGTCTATGACGTGTTCGCTGCGCCCCAGCACCCCTATACGCAGGCACTGATGAGCTCCATTCCCAAAATGGCGCGCAAGGCCGACCGGGTGCGGCTCGCCCCCATTAAGGGCACCGTGCCCTCGCCCAAGGACCGCCCGCAAGGCTGCGCCTTTACCAGCCGGTGTCCCTATGCCTTTGAGCCTTGCTCCACGGTGACGCCGGAGCGAACGGCCGTTGGCGCCAACCATCATGCACGGTGTCACCTGCTGACCCGGGCCAAGGCGGAGGTGTCGGCATGAGCACGCTATTGAGTGTCGAAAACCTGTCAAAGCACTACACGGTGAAATCCGGGCTGTTTGCGCCGATGCGGCAGCTCGATGCGCTGACCGATATCAATCTCACAGTCGAGGCGGGGGAGACCCTGGCCATTGTGGGCGAGAGCGGGTGTGGCAAGACCACGTTGGGGCGCTGCATCATCAATGCGCAGCCCTCGAGCGCCGGGCGGGTGGTCTATCACCCCAAAGCGGGTGGCGATGTGGAGCTGACATCGCTGACCAAGCGACAGATCAAGCCGTGGCGGCAGGACATCCGCATGATCTTTCAGGACCCGATGAGCTCGCTCAACCCCAATATGCGGGTGTTCGATATCGTGGCCGAGCCGCTGCGCATCCATAAGGTGTGCAAGGGGCGCGAGCTGGAGGACCGGGTGGTGTCGACGCTGGCCAAGGTCGGTATTCCGGCCGATGCGGTAGGGCGCTATCCGCATGCCTTCTCGGGCGGGCAGCGGCAGCGCATCGGCATTGCCCGGGCGCTGGTGTTGGACCCAAAGCTGGTGATTGCCGATGAGGCGGTGTCGGCGCTGGACGTGTCGATCCAGGCGCAGGTGCTGAACCTGCTGGAAGACCTCAAGGCTGAGTTCGGGCTGACCTATATTTTCATCAGCCATGATCTGGGGGTGGTCAACTATATCGCCGACCGGGTGGTGGTGATGTATCTGGGCCATGTGGTGGAAAATGCGCCCACCGAAATGCTGTTTGAGCGGCCGCGCCATCCCTATACCGAAGTGCTGCTCGAAGCCCTGCCGATTGCCGATCCGACGCGGCGCAAGGGGCGCAAGACCGAAGTGCGCGGGGAAATTCCCTATCTGGGCAACCGGCCCGTCGGCTGCCCGTTTCACACCCGCTGCAAATATGCCCAGGACCGCTGCCGCACCGAAAAGCCGGCGCTGCGCAAGATCAATGGCAGCGCGCAGGAAGCGGCCTGCCACTTTGCCGAAACATTGGATTTGAAGGGCGCTTATGAAGACGCGCCCGTGACCAGGACTTATGCATAAATGACTTATGATCCAGCCACAGCCAATCCGCTTTATGGCAATCCGCTCAAGACGCGGGACGATGTCGAAAGGGGTTTACGCGATCTGTTTACTCCCCTGTTGCCGTATTTTTCGGAAGGCGGCGCCCGCGTGCGGCTCGATGGTGGCGCCGCGCATTTCGACCGGGCGGCGGCGGACCTTGAGGGCTTTGCGCGGCCGCTTTGGGGGCTGACGCCGCTGGCGGCGGGCGGGGCGGAGTTTGACCATTGGGAACTCTATCGGCGCGGGCTGGCCAATGGCACCGATCCCGAGCATCCCGAATATTGGGGGCAGGTCAATTCCACCGACCAGCGCATGGTGGAGCTGGCGGCGATTGGTTTCACGCTGCGGCTGGTGCCGCATCTGGTGTGGGAGCCGCTGCCGCAAAAGGCCAAGGATAACCTGGCCGCCTATCTCAAGCATGCGCGCACGTTTGATTACGCTGACAATAACTGGAAGTTTTTCCGCATCCTGGTCGATCTGGGGCTGGAGGAATGCGGGGTCGAGTTCGATCGCTCGCTGACCGAGAAATACCTCGAAGAGCTGGATGGCTTTTATCTGGGCGATGGCTGGTATCGCGACGGCAATATCAGGCGGGTGGACCATTACATCCCCTTCGCCATGCATTTTTACGGGCTGATTTACGCCAAGCTCGCCAAGAATGACGACAAGCGGGCGGCGGCCTATCGGGAGCGGGCGGGGCTGTTTGCCAAAGATATCCGCCACTGGTTCGATGAGGATGGCGGCACGCTGGCCTTTGGGCGCAGCCTGACCTATCGCTTTGCCTGTGGCGGCTTTTGGGGCGCCTTGGCCTTTGCCGATCTTGAGGCTTTGCCCTGGGGCGAGATCAAGGGGCAGTTCATGCGCCATCTGCGCTGGTGGAGCACCCAGCCGATTGCCAATCGCGATGGTGTGCTGTCGGTGGGTTATGGCTATCCCAACCTGATCATGAGCGAGAATTACAATTCGGCGGGGTCGCCCTATTGGGCGCTCAAGGCATTTTTGCCGCTGGCTTTGCCGGCTGATCATCCGTTCTGGACGGCGGAGGAAACTCCGGCGGTGACGCCGAGCGAGCCGGTGCCACTCAAGCATCCGGGCATGGTGATGCAGCACACCGCAGGCAACGTGGTGGCCCTGTCGAGCGGGCAGCAGAACTGGCAGATGCGCTGGGGCGCCGAGAAATATGCCAAATTTGTCTATTCCTCGCGCTATGGCTTTTCGGTCGAGAGCGATGAGCGGGCCTATAATGCTGCCGCCTTCGACGGCATGCTGGGGCTGAGCGATGATGGCCGGCATTACCGGGTGCGCGAGAGCAACGAAGTTGCGGAGATTGCCGGGGACACGCTGTTTGCAGTGTGGAAGCCGTGGAGCGATGTGAGCGTTGAGACCTGGCTGATCCCGCAGGGGGATTGGCATGTGCGGGTGCATCGCATCACGACGCCACGGGCGCTGCATGGCACCGAGGGCGGCTTTGCCATTGGGCGGGCTGATCTCAACGCGGATAAACTGAGCGAGGGGAATGGGCGAGCGGTGGCGCGCAGCCAGAGCGATATCAGTGCGATTGTTGATCTGGGTGGGCAGCGCGAGGCGCGGGTGCTCAAGGCCCTGCCCAATACCAATCTCATCGTCGCCAAGACCCTGGTGCCGCAATTGCGCGGCGATATCCCGGCGGGCACGAGCGTGCTGATCACGGCGGCTCTGGCTCTGCCGGCGGGGGCGGCGGCGGAAGCCTCGCTCGACAAGGTGCCGGAAGCGCCCGATCTGGGCGTGCTTGAGGCACTGATCCGCGAGGAGGGCGTCGAGGTCAGTGCCATCCAGGTGGCGGAGCGGTTCTGATGCGGCCAAAACTCGCCTTCGCCCTGGCGGCGGACAAGACAAGATATGTGTTCGACGAGCAGGCGCTGGCCCGATTGGCCCAGACCTGCGACATCGTGCAAGCCGAGCCGCTGGAGGAATTTTCCAGCGCCGAGGCGCGGGCCATATTGGGGCAGATCGACATTCTGGTAACAGGATGGGGCTGCCCCGTGGTGAGTGCGGCTGTGGTCGCGGCAGCGCCCAACCTCAAGCTGATCGCTCACGCCGCCGGGACGGTAAAATTCACCCTGGACCCGGCAGTCTATGAAGCTGGGATCGTGGTGACGCATGCCGCCGATGCCAATGCCGTGCCGGTGGCCGAATTCACGCTGGCCTCGATCATCTATGCCAATAAGCGCGTCTTCGAGCTGCGCGATCTCTATCGCGCCGATCACAGCCGGCGCTCGACCTATGCGGTGATGGACCAGCCGATCGGCAATTATCACCGCACCATCGGGCTGGTGGGTGCGTCGCGCATCGGGCGGCGGGTGGCCAAATTCCTCGAAGGCTTCGATTTCACCGTGCTGTTGTGCGATCCCTTTGTCAGCGCCAGCGACCCGATTGCCAAAAGCGTGGAATTGGTCGACCTCGACACGCTGATGGCGCGTTCGGACGTGGTGAGCATCCACGCCCCATCCTTGCCCTCGACACGGGCAATGATCGGCGCTCGCCAGCTCAAGCTGATGAAGGACGGCGCAGCCTTCATCAACACGGCGCGGGGCGCGTTGATCGACGAGGCGGCGCTAATTGCCGAATTGCGCACCGGGCGCATTCATGCGGTGATCGATGTGACAGATCCCGAGATTCCCAGCGACGGTTCTCCGTTCTATGATCTGCCCAACGTATTCCTGACGCCCCACGTGGCCGGTGCCGTGGGCACCGAGCGGCTGCGGCTGGGGCAGATGGCAATCGAGGAAATCGAGCGCTTTGTTGCCGGTGTGCCGCTGGAATTTGCGGTGGCGCCGGAGGCGTTGGAGCGGTTGGCTTAGATAGGCCGGTAGGACATAAATGACTTTGCAATCCGTCAAACCATCTGATGATTACGACCCAGACCGCGAGGCACGGTTGCAATTCCTGACCTGGGATCGCACCCCGGCGGAAATCGACGCTCCCGAACATCGCGCGCGGTTGGCGCATCTGGCTGAGGCGGCCGGCGCGAGCTTTGCGCCAACCGCCTATGTGGCAGCGGACGCAGCGATCTTTACCACCCACCTGGTCCTGGGCGAACACAGCTGGATCGCTGGTCACGCCCTGGTGCGGGGCGATGTGGAATTCGGCGCGCATAGCACGGTCAATCCCTATGCGATGATTTCGGGCAAGGTGCGGTGTGGCGATGGCGTACGCATTGCCAGCCATGTTTCGATCGTCGGGTTCAACCACGGGTTCGATGATCCCAGCGTGCCGATCTATACGCAAAAGCACGAGACGCTTGGCATCACAATCGAGGACGACGTGTGGATCGGCGCCAATGCGGTGGTGCTTGATGGCGTCACCGTCGGCAAGGGCGCGGTGATCGCGGCGGGCGCCGTGGTCAGCAAGGACGTGCCACCCATGGCGATTGTTGGCGGCGTGCCGGCCAAGGTCGTTCGCTATCGGGGGCAGGGGAAAGCTAGTCGCAGCGACGCGGTGGCCGCGCTCGGGCGACTGGGTGCAGCCGCCAAGGCGCAGTGGCCACAGATTCTGGCGCGACACCGTGAGAACGGCGAATATGTATCGCGCGAGGCTGATGGGCAGGCGCGGCGCAGCGCCCGGCACCGCAATGACGCTATCGAGATCGCCGCCGGGTTTGGGGCATTGCCCGAGGGGCTGGATGTGGCGGCGACGCTCGTGGAATTGCAGGGCTTGCAAGACCCGGTGACGGGGTTGTTTCCTGATCCGCACCGGCCGCCCGCGGCGGGAGTGGCCATGCGCGACGACGGACTGGCGCTCTATAATGTGCTGTCGGTGGGCTATGCCATCGAGGTGTTGGGTGGGCAGCCGCTGCATCGCATCGCCGCGGTCGAGGATTTGAGCGCCAATGAGCTGTGCGACTGGCTCGACGGCCTGACCTGGCGGGACCGCGCCTGGAGCGCGGGTGCGGCGGTGGATGCCATCGGCACGGCGCTCTATTTCAACGCCCGCTATTTCAGCACGGGACGGACGCGGGAAACGCTGTTCGGCTGGCTCGCTCTGCACCAGGATCGGGGCACGGGGCTATGGGGCTCGCCAACCGCAGCCGAAGGCCTGCTGCAGCCGGTCAATGGATTCTACCGGCTGACACGCGGCACTTATGCGCAGCTCGGCCTGCCAGTGCCGCAGGCCGAGCGGGCGATTGACTCCGTGCTGCTGAACTATCGCAATTATGATGGCTTTTCCGGCCCAACCTACACCGCCTGCAATCTGCTCGACACCATTCACCCGCTGCTGCTCTGCCTCCGGCAGACCGATTATCGCCGGTCCGACGCCGAGGCCATTGCGCGCGCGGTGATCGAGCGAGCCGAGCAGCGCTGGGTGGCCGGCGAGGGCTTTGCCTTTGCCGATGGGCAGCAACCGGGCCTGCAGGGCACCGAGATGTGGTTATCGGTGGTGCATCTGGCGGCGGACCTGCTGGGCATTGCCGATAGTTTTGTCTTCGTGCCCAAGGGCGTGCATCGCACGCGGGCAGTGGGGTTGGGATTGTGAGCGGCAAAAAAGCACTGGTCGTCTGGGGCGGCATGGAATTGCACACGCCCGAACGCGGCGCCCATGTGGTGCGCGAGCTGCTGGAGGCTGAAGGCTTTTCGGTTACGGTGACGCATGATTATGACGCGCTGGGCGCCGCCGATGTCGGTGAGAACGATCTGGTCGTGCCGGTCATTACCGATGGGCAATTGCCGCGCGAGAAGATGGCCAATCTGGTCACCGCGATCCGGGCGGGGACGGGGCTGGCTGGTTATCACATGGGGCTGGCCACGAGCTTTCGCGACAGCGTGCCATTTCGCTATGCGGCGAGCTGCTATTGGGTGTCCCATCCAGGCAATATCATCACCTATCGCGTCGATATAAGCCGCAGCGATCACCCGATCATGGCGGGGATCGACAGCTTCGAGCACACCTCCGAGCAATATTACCTCAACTACGATCCGGCCGTCGAAATGCTCGCCACCACCACCTTCTCGGGCGAGTTCGACCCTTGGCGCAAGGATGTGGTGATGCCGGTTGTGTTCACCACCAATCACGGTGCGGGCCGGGTGTTCTATTCCTCGCTGGGGCATACCGCCGACGAGCTGGACATCCCGCAGGTGCGGACCATCCTCAAGCGCGGCCTGCTCTGGGCAGCCCGCTAGCTATTGCTGGGCCTGTTGCGCCTGGCGCCGCAGCACCTCGGACTCCGGCAGCGCATTGGCATATTTGAGTTCGCGATTGGCGCGGTTCCAGAAGGCGGGATGCACCTTGTCGAGTGCGCCCGCATCGTCCGGGGTGAGGCCGAGCTGCGCAGCAGTCGCCGCGTCCAGATAAAGCACGGCGTTCTGCCGATACCAGGCGGGAATGGCGTCGTCGGTCCAGATTTGCGGGCGGAGCACATCGAATGGCCGATAACCATGAGCCGCGAAGAGGCTAGCCCAATAGCTCGGCCATTGCTCATTGCTGTGCCCAACGCCGCCCTGGCCGGGTATGGCGGCGCTGAACAGGATTGCCGGGGCGAGCGTCACGAGATCGGCGACAAAGCCAGCGGCGCGCGCGGGGCTCAGATGCTCGGCCACTTCGAGCGACATGGCCAGATCAACGCGCGGGCCGGTGAAGCGCTGTTCCAGGTTCTGCGCGGTAAAGACAATGCGGGGATCGTCCAGCATCTCCCGGGTGACCCAATCGCCTTCCATGCCGAATGCCTCCGTCGCGCCATCGGCCAAAGCGGCGGCGAGAAAGGTGCCGGTGCCGCAGCCGATATCGGCGACTGAGCGGCGCGCCAGGTCCTTGGGCAACGCGGCGAGCAGCCTGGCAGCGGCGTGGGCGGTATGGGCGCGGCGATTGTCGTAGAAATCGGCCGGGTAGATCGAGGCAGTCATCGCAGCGGCTCGGCGGTTGAAATGGCCGGCCGATGATAGGTGGCCGAGAGGCGGCAGGCCAGCGATCAAATGTTTTTGCGTCGCGCGAAAGGGGGAACCTCAGCTCCGCCCGCCCGTTGCCGAGCAGCGTCCGAATGATCAGGGGCGCATGGCGGGCATCATGCATAAGAATACGGCTCTGGCCGAGACGGTCAGACGGACCGCATATTTCCTGTGGGAGAATGACGGGCGACCGGCTGGGCGCAGCTTTGACTATTGGCTGCGCGCCAAGGAAATGCATCTGCGCCAGATCGCCTATGACAAATGGCTGGCCGAAGGCACGCCGCCCAATCGGGCCGAGACCCATTGGTATCAGGCCGCCCACGAGCTGGGCGAGAAATGAAAACGGGCCCCGCAGGACCCGCTCACATTCGCTCGTTCGCCAGGATCAGTCCTTGGCGCGCTCGACATAGGAATTGTCGTCGGTGAGGATGACGATGCGGGTGCCGACGCCGATATGGGGCGGCACCATGACCTTGAGGCCATTGTTGAGCACGGCGGGCTTATAGGACGAGGAGGCGGTCTGGCCCTTGACCACGGGCTCGGTCTCGATGATCTCGAATGTCAGGCGCTGCGGCAATTCCATCGACAGGGCCACGCCTTCGAAGGTCTTGAGATGAACCTTCATGCCATCGGTAAGATAGGCCCGCTGATCGCCGATCACATCGTCGGCGACGGTGATCTGCTCATAGGTGGCGGGCTCCATGAAGTGGTGGCCCTCGCCGTCCGAATAGAGATAATCATATTCGCGATCATCGACATCGGCCTTTTCGACCATTTCAACCGTGCGCCAGCGGCCGACGACCTTCACGCCATCGGAAATGCGGCGCATGTTGACGTTGGTGATCGAGTTGCCCTTGCCGGGGTGGACGTTTTCTGCCGTCAGGATGACATGCAGATTGCCGTCCTGTTCGACGACATTGCCCTTGCGGAGCGATGAGGCGATGACCTTGACCATCAATTCTTCCTTGTTCAAGCGGTGGCGGCGGCCTAGAGGAGCGGCAATGGAGCCGGGCCGGGCGCGCTGATATTTTTCTTTGGTGCTGCCCGATACAATAATTCCGGCCAAACCGCCAGACCTGAGCCGAGAAAGAGCCGATCGATTGTCTTCCGCCCCGTTTTCTCCCCCGGCTTCGCCCTGGTGGACGCCACAGGTTCATGCCGACCGGCGGCCGCTGCTGCTGGGCCGCAACAAGATCGACGCGGCGCTGCGGTCGTATCTGGCTGCCAACGACTTCATCATGGTGGACCCGCCGGGGCTGCAGCGCTCGCCGGGCAACGAAACGCATCTGCATGCCTTTGCCACCACGGCCATTGGCAATGATGGATTGGGAGAGACGCTCTATCTCCACACCTCCCCCGAGTTCACCATGAAAAAGCTGCTGGCGGCGGGCGAGCGGCGAATTGCTAGTCTGGGCCATGTCTGGCGCAACCGGGAGCGCAGTGCGCTGCACCATCCCGAGTTCACCATGCTCGAATGGTATCGGGCGGGAGAAGACTATGGGGTGATCATCGATGATTGCCTCAATATGCTTAAGTTGGCCACTGAAGCTATAGGTAGCAAGATGCTGCGCTACAAAGGGCTGGAATGCGATCCGTTTGCCGAGGCGGAACGGCTGAGCGTCGTGCAGGCCTTTGAACGCTATGCGGGCATTGATCTGTTCGCGACCATGGACGCGGCGGGCAATACCGATGGCGCGGCGCTGGCATCAGCGATGCTGGCGGTGGGCCTCGATGTGCCCGAGGATCGCAGCTGGAGCTATCTGTTCAGCCGGGTGCTGGTGGAAAAAGTCGAACCCAATCTGGGGCTGGGCCGGGTGACGGTGCTCGATCGCTACCCGGCGGCCGAAGCGGCGCTAGCGCGGCGGGCAGCGGATGACATGCGGGTCAGCGAGCGGTTCGAGCTTTATGCCTGCGGGGTGGAATTGGCCAATGGCTTTGGTGAATTGACCGATCCCCAAGAGCAACGCCGCAGATTTGCCGCCGAGATGGATGAAAAGCAGCGGATCTATAGGGAGCGCTACCCACTCGACGAGGATTTCCTCAAGGCGCTGGACCTGATGCCCGAGGCCAGCGGGGTGGCGCTGGGATTTGATCGCGTCGTGATGCTGGCGACGGGCGCGCCGCGGATCGATATGGTGCTGTGGGCGCCGGTGGTGGAATGAGAGATTTTTGATGGGTGCCGGCAAGGCCAGTTTGAAAAGTGCAGACGATCTGGTGGCGGCCGGGTTGGTTCCGCTCGAGCAGCGTGACGCGCTGGCCGCGGTCGCCGAACGCTATGCCATTGCGTTGACGCCGGCCGTGGTCGGCCTGATCGACCGAAACGACCCAGCTGACCCGATGGCGCGCCAATTCGTGCCGCAGCTAGCCGAACTCGTGACCGCGCCGGAGGAACGGGCCGATCCGATTGGGGATTTAACCCATTCGCCGGTCGAGGGAATCGTGCATCGCTATCCCGATCGCGTGCTGCTCAAGGCCGTGCATGTCTGCCCGGTCTATTGCCGTTTCTGCTTCCGGCGCGAAATGGTGGGGCCGCAGGGGCTGGGCACATTGACGCCAGAGGCCATGGACGCGGCCATCACCTACATCGTCGATCATCCCGAAATCTGGGAAGTGATCCTGACCGGGGGCGATCCGCTGGTGCTGTCGGCGCGGCGGTTGCGCGACATGATGGAACGGCTCAAGGGGATTGATCACGTCAAGATCGTGCGCTTTCACACCCGCGTGCCGGTGGTGGAGCCCGAGCGGGTGGATGCGGCGCTGATCGATGCGCTCAAGGCCAGCGGCAAGACGACCTATCTGGCGGTGCATGCCAATCACCCCCGCGAATTTTCCGAGATCGCACGCGCGGCGATTGCGCGCCTGGCCGATAGCGGCGTGGTGCTGATCAGCCAATCGGTGCTGCTCAAGGGCGTCAATGACGACGTGCCGACGCTGGCGGCGCTGATGCGCGGCTTCGTCGAAAACCGCATCAAGCCCTATTATCTGCACCACCCCGATCTGGCCCCCGGAACCAGCCATTTCCGGGTATCGATCGAAGACGGCCAAAAGCTCGTCGCCGCCCTGCGCGGCACGATTTCCGGACTGTGCCAGCCCACCTACATCCTCGACATTCCCGGCGGCCACGGCAAAGCCGATATCGGGGCGAGCAGCATCTCCGGTGGAGACGGCTGCTTCACCGTGCGCGATTTCCGGGGCGGGGAGCACCGCTATCCGCCGGATGTCGCCTGACATGCTATTGGGGCGCCTCATCGGCAGCGGCAAGGAAGCTGAGGTGTTCGGGGCCGGCGCGGATGTGCTCAAGCTTTATCGGATGGGTGTCGGCCGGGAAACAGTGGACCGCGAAGCGGGTATCCTGGACGCCCTGGCGCCGTTACCGCTGCCGATGCCCCGCTCACGCGGGGTGGTTGAAATCCATGGCCGCTGGGGCATATTGATGAGCCGCGCCGACGGGCCGCCGCTGAGCGCCGGTTTGCAGCTCGGCGATCTCGGACCTGTTGCGGACGGGGTGGCGCAATTGCATCGGCTTGTGCACGCGCAACCGGGCGGATCGCTGGCCAGCTGCAAGGCGCGGCTGGCCCGAAACATCGGCATGGCGACGGAGCTGGACGAGGCCGAGCGGAGGCGGTTATTGCAGCGTCTGGCGGAGCTGCCGGACGGTGATCGGTTGTGTCACGGCGACTTTCATCCCGCCAATATCATGGGCTCGTTGGAGCGACCGATAATCGTTGATTGGCCAGACGCCACCTGCGGCCCGCCCGCGGCGGATGCCTGCCGGACATATCTCCTGTTGCTGCACAACCTGCCGGACATGGCCGAACCTTATATCGAGGCCTATATGCGTCACTCAGGCATTGTGCGGCCCCAGGTGCTCGATTGGTTGCCCGTGCTGGCGGCCGCCCGACTGTCCGAGAATGCGCCGGCCGAGACGGATCGATTGCTAGCGCTGGCGCGCGGTGCACGCGCCTCCTGAAGCCGATTTCGCTTGTCACCGCACCCGTGCTAGAACGGCCTCCCGGTCATAGAGCGTTCAGTTGTCGATGAATCCCATTCTTGGCGTTGTGTTGATCCTGGTGCTGATCGGGATCAGCGTGGTTATTTCGTTGTCCGAGATCGCTTTTGCGGCGGCGCGGGAAGTGCGCATCCGGGCGCTGGCCGAGGCGGGCAACAGCAAGGCGCTGCGGTTCGTGGCGCTGCGGGCCAAATCGGGCCAGGTGATCACCGCGCTGCAGATTGCGACTAATGCGGTGTCGATCCTGGCGGGAACGCTGGGCGAAGACACGCTGGGGCCGGTATTTGGCGCGGGGCTGCTGGCGCTAGGCGTGCCGGTCGGCGCGGCGGGAATCGCCGGATCGGTGCTGGCATTTTGTCTCGTCACCGGCATGTTCGTGCTGTTTGCCGATCTGACGCCCAAGCGCATTGCCATGCTGGTGCCCGAGGATGTGGCGCTCTCGGTAGTGTGGTTTCCCGAGCTGGCGGTGCGGCTGCTCAAGCCTTTGGTGTGGCTCTTCGGCAAGATGTCGGACTGGCTGATCGGGCGGCTCAATCTTGAGCCAAAAGTGCCGGCCGATGCAGTGACGGCCGAGGATTTCCGCATGATCCTGGCCGGGGGCGCGGCATCGGGCGTGCTGATGAAGAACGAGCATCGGCTGATCGAGAATGTGCTGGCGCTCGAATTGCGCAGCGTTACGTCCGTCATGACCATTCGCGATGATATCGTTTATCTTGATCTCAGCGATCCGCTCGAAGTGCAGCAGGAAAAGGTGCGGCGGCGGCCGTTTTCGCATTACCCAATCTGCGATGGCGGGATCGACGCGGTGATCGGCTGCGTGCGGGCCGAGGATGTGCTGGCCACCGTCATGGACCGCTCCGAGCAGGTAGATTTCGCCAAGGCGCGGCGCGATGTGCTCTCGGTGCCGGATACGCTCAACGTGTGGGAAGTGCTGGCCGAGTTCCAAGCGCAGAGCACCGGCTTTGCCCTGGTGGTCAGCGAATATGCTCTCGTTGTGGGCGTCGTGACCTTCAAGGATTTGATGGGCGCATTGATGCAAGGCCTGGCCAATCCGTTCGAGGAACAGGCCATTCTAAAACGTGATGAGTTGAGCTGGCTGGTGGATGGCGTGGCGCCCTTCGTGGACGTGACGCGCACCCTGGGCATCAAGCATCTGGAGGCCGAGGCGAGCTACGAGACCATTGGCGGCTTCATCGTCCACCGGCTGCGCCGCGCGGCCCGCAAGGGCGATAAGGTCGAGGCGGCGGGCTATGTGTTTGAGGTGGTGGACGCCGACAAGATGCGGCTCAACCAGTTATTGGTGACGAAGGTGGCGGGGAAGAAGGCGTTGGGGCAGTAATTGCCCGCTAGCCCGCCTACCCGCCATGATGTCATTTCCGCCAAAGTGGGAATGAGGGGTTGGAGTGCTGACCCTTACAGCCAGCCGCGCTTCTTGAAATACAGATAAGGCAGCACCGCCGACATGATCATCAGGCCAATCGCAAAGGGATAGCCGAATTCCCATTTCAGCTCGGGCATGATGTCGTAGTTCATCCCATAGATGGACGCGACCAGGGTCGGCGGCAGGAAGACCACGGCGGCCACCGAGAAGATCTTGATGATCTGGTTTTGCTCGAGATTGATCAGGCCCAAAGTGGCGTCGAGCAGGAAATTGATTTTGCTCGACAGAGTGCGCGCATGTTCACCCAGCGAAACGGCATCGCGCTGGATTAGCTTGACCAATTGGCGGGCGTCGCGCCCGGCCCGTGTCGTGTCGCCATTGGGCGCGATGTGGAAGGCCATGAGGCGCGAAATGCTGACCAGGCTTTCCTGCACCATGGTGAGCAATTCGGCCTTGGCGCCGATCCGCTCGATGATGGAGCGCAGATCCTGCTGCAGCTGCTTGGCGGTGCTGCTTTTCTTGCCGAACACGTCGCGCGAGATCTGGTCGATCTCGTTGCCGACCCGTTCCAGCGCATCGGCAGTGCGATCGATCATGGCCTCGAGCAGGCCCAGAAACACCTGTTCGCCCGAGCCGCAGGCAAGGCTCTTGGATTTCTGCGCGCGCAGCGTGAAGGCCAGGAACGGCTTGGGCTCGGCATAGCGCACGGTGACCAGCGTCTCGCCCTTGAGGATGAAGGTGATCGGGGTCTTCTGCGGCTCGTCGCTATCGAGCTTGTGCAGCCCGGTCATGGTCATGAATTCGGCGCCATCCTCGCTATAGAGGCGGGCGGAAAGCTCGATTTCCTCCATCTCGGCCTGGCTGGGGATGTCGATGCCCAGCAATTGCTCGACGAGGCGATCTTCCTCGGCGGTGGGTTGCAAAAGATCGAGCCAGACCAGGCCGGCAATACCGGCGGGATCGAGCGGAAGGGTGCTTTGCACGAGCCGTGCGGCTTCGTTGTGATATGCGCGCAGCATTGGGGTAGGCTCCTAGGTAAGACCGCGCGCGGTCTACCGAGCCGACAATGCTGTCAGATCGAGGGGACCGAGGGCGGGGTCGAAGATCGACTTCGACTGTCGGGGTTCATCTTTTTTCTCGCGTGTAAAATGGCAGGGCCATAGACGGACCGTGCATGCGCCCGGATTTGGGTTCTGTCAACGAGAGCATGCGGACAATTGCCGGTGATCGGGGCTCTCGCTGCTAAGTCCGCTCCAGCGCCCGCCCGGCGGGGAAGATCCCGGACATGACCACGAAGCCCGGAATGCGGCGGACGCGGTCGGTCCAGCGACGCAGGGCCGGGTAGTCCTGGCGAGAAATGCCGCCTTCTTCGCTCAGCATCACATAGGGGAAGCAGGCGATGTCGGCGGTCGTGGGGTGGTCGGGCGCGCAGAGCCAGTCGCGGCCTTGGCGTTCGCCGAACCAGAGATGTTCGTCCATGATGCGGAAGGTGCGGTGGGCGGATTTCTGGGCTTTCTCGATGTCGAAATCGTAGTCGAAACCCAGGGCGAGGCGGGCGGCCGAGGCTGATGCGGTGATGTCGTCGCCTACGGCGTGCCAGCGCAGGACTTCGGCAGTGATGGCTGGATCATCGGGGAACCAGTGGCCGGTCTCGTCATATTTCTTGGCGAGATAGGCGAGAATGGCGCCGGAATCCGACAGCGTCAGTTCTCCGTCCTTGAGCACAGGGAGCTGGCCGAAGGGATTGAGCTTCAAGAACCAGTCGGATTTGTGCTGGCGGCCGGGGAAGAAATCGACCGGGATGATGTCATAGCGCAGCTTGAGCACGCTCATCAGCAGGCGCAGCTTGTAGCAATTGCCCGAGAGTTCGAAGTCGTAAAGGGTGATGGCCATGGGTCAGATATCCAGAACGAGGCGCGCGGACTTGGCCCGGCTGACGCAGGTCATCATGCAGGTGTTGGAGGCCTTCTCGCTGTCGTTGAGATAGACGTCCTGATGGTCCACCTCGCCCTCTATCACCGCGGTGAGGCAGGTGCCGCAGGCGCCCTGTTCGCACGAAGAGGGGACGGTCAGGCCGGCGTCGCGCATCACCTCTAGAATGGTGCGCCCCGAAGGAACATGCAGCGTCATGGCCGAGCGGGCCAGCTCGATTTCAAAGCTCGAGCTGTCGTCGATGACCTTGTCGTTCTTGAAATATTCGAAATGGATGGCCTCGTCTGGCCAGCCCTGTTCGGCGGCCGTGGCGCGGACGGATTCGAGCATGGCGGAGGGGCCGCAGACATAGACATGCTGGGCGCGAGACCAGGGGCCGAGGGTCGTGGCAATTGTCGCGCCGATCTCGGCGCGGGGCAGGCCCTGGTGGATGATCACCTTGCCGCTGAGCGCCTCGAGCTGGTCGCGGAAGGCGGCTTGCTCGCCGGTACGGACGAAATAATGCAGCTCGTAGGGCAGGCTCGACTTATCGAGGAAACGGGCCATGGAGAGCAGCGGTGTGATGCCGATGCCGCCGGCGATCAGCACGGTGCGGGTGGCATCGCGGCGCAGCGGGAAATTGTTGCGCGGCTCGGAAATGGCGAGGACATCGCCTTCGCGCACGCTGTCGATGAGGATTTGCGAGCCGCCCTTACTGGCGCTCTCGGCTTTGACGCCGATGACATAGCTCATCAATTCGCCGGGGCCATTGGTGATCGAATATTGGCGGATCAGGCCATTGGGCAGGTGCAGATCGATATGGGCACCGGGCTGGAACGTGGGCAGGTGGCCGTCGCGGGCGGCCAGCTCGAAGCCCGTGATGCCGTCAGCCGATTGCCATTTGCGCTTGACCACGACCGGCATGGTATTGCCACGCGGAATGGCGATTTCGGGCATGGTGGCCAGATCCGCCGAGACCTTTTCGAATACCGGCTGCAACGGTTCGGGAGCCGGCTTGCGGGCGGCGGCGCGTTCGAGGCGATCGCGGAGGCGGGTCAGGACCTCATTGTGCTGGCGCAGGATGGCCAGATCGGGCTGCCCGGCGACGAGGCCGCGGATGACGGAGCGATTGGCATCGACCGGCTGGACGAACCAGATAGTGTCGCCGGAACGGACGGAGAGGCCGGGCAGGCGCTCGGCTTCGGGCGTGCTGAGCGCGTCGAGCACGTCTTCGGGCGCGGCATTGACAGGCATGGGGCGCAGGGCAAACCAGTCGCCGGTCTCGGCGCCGGGAAAGGGCGCGAAGGGCAGCTCGTCATTGGCGGCGGACCAGACCAGGCCATAGGCTTCGCGCACTGGATAGGTGCGGTTCTGAATGCGGCGGGCCGGGGCGTCGGCGGGGTGGGCTGGAATATAGGTGCAGCCGGCGGAGCGGTTAGCATAGCGCCAGCCGTGATACTGGCATTTGAGTTCGCCACCCTCATTGATGCCGATGGAGAGGCGCACGCCGCGATGCAGGCACCGGTTTTCCCAGACATTCACATTGCCATCGTCTGCCCGCCAGACGGCGAGTTCGCGGCCAAGCAACTGGCCCTGATAAACGTGGCGGAACGGTAGGTCCTCGCTCGAGGCGATGGGGTACCAGGTGGGGTCGGACAGGGAGAGCGTCATGGCGTCATCCGAAGAGATGGGGATCGCGCCACGATCGGATGAGGTCGATGTCGGCGGGCCTTGGCGTACGAGGTCCGCTCCATACCGTCAGCTCGCGGCGGGGATCACGCCGTAGGTGATGCCCTTCTGGCTGAGCCAGCGGCGGTAGGCGATGGCGGATTTATCGGCGCGAATGGGTGTCTCCGAACGCGGATCGAGGGGGAGGCGCTTGGGGAACTGGTTTTCGAGGATGGGCTTGTCCTGGCCGAAAATGGTCTGCTGGAAGCGTCTGAGATCAGTGATGGTCGAGGTGGAGTCGATCATCGATTGCAGCAGATGCGCGCGGCAGCGCTCTTCGGTCATCGGCTGGAGGAATATGGCGATGACGTCGCGGCGGCTCTCATCCTCGGGGCAGGATTTGTAGAGCACTGAGCAGAAGGGATGGGGCACGCGATAGACATATTCCACTTCCTGGCCTTCGGTGGCCGATAAAGCCGCGCGGGGCTGGAAGAAACGGCAGCGGGTGGCCAGGACCTCGTCGCGTTCTTCGGAGACTTCGACGTCGTATTCCTTGACCTCGGTATGCGGCTCGGCGCCCAGAATGTCGGTATGGACATAGGGGAAGTGGCCCATGTCGAGGAAGTTTTCGACGGCGCGGGGGGCCGAAACGTGAATACCGATGGAGCCGCAGCTCATATTGACGCGGTCGGGCTCGGCATATTCGGGAATGGGAAAAAGTTCGTCCGGCGGATTGCCGAAACTGGTCCAGATATAGCCATAGCCGGTGATAACGGGGAGGCGCTCGGTGATGGTGGCGGGATCGATCTCGTCGCCCTGTTCCTCATCGCTGCGGCGCCAGACGATTGGGGCGCCGTCGCTGTCGCGGGTGATGGCGATGCGGGTATCGAGCAGCAGCGTGGTTTCGACCAGGCCGGGAGTGATCTCGTTGGTCGCGGCCACGACCTGCCAGAGGTCGCGGGTCAGGGAGTCGATATTGGGCATGAGGCATCCGTGGCTTGCTGAAAGCAGCATAGGGCGGCGGGGGCTTGCGGGGCAAGGGGTGACCGCCGCCCAGGAGGTATCCGCTACCCCCGATAAATATCGAAATTCCCAAATGCCTGCGTCGTCGCCATCACCTGCAGGCGGTTGACGTTGACATGCTGGGGCAGGAGCGTCGACCAGACGATGGTTTCGGCAATGTCCTCGGCATTCATCGCCTTGGTATTCTCATAGGGCTTGCTCGCCTTGCCCTCGTCGCCCTTGAAGCGGACGAGGGAGAATTCGGTTTCGGTCAGGCCCGGTTCGATATTGGTGACACGGATGTTCTTGCCCTGCACATCCGAGCGGATATTGAGAGCGAATTGCTTCACGAAGGCCTTGGTCGCGCCATAGACCGAACCGCCGGGATAGGGGTAATCGCCGGCGACTGATCCGAGCGTGACCACATGGCCGCCGCCGCGCGCGATCATGCCTGGCAGCAGCGCGCGCACGGTATAGACCAGCCCCGTGATATTGGTCGCGATCATGGTTTCCCAATCGCCGACATCGGCTTCGGCGGCGGGCTGCAGGCCCAGCGCCAGGCCAGCATTGGCGAGCACGATATTGATCTTGTCGAAGGGCGCGGGCAGGCCGGCAATCGCGGCGTCGATGGCTTTGCGGTCCTGCACGTCGAGTTCGATGATGTGGCAGTTGGCGGCGCCCAACTCGGCCTGCAGTTCCTTGAGGCGATCACCGCGTCGGCCGGTTGCGATCACCTTGCCGCCGGCCTCGACATAGCGGCGCGCGGCTGCGGCGCCAAAGCCGGAGGTGGCGCCGGTGATGAAGACGACGAAGCTCTTGGGGTCAAGCAGCTGATACATGGCGATGTCCTGAAGATTAGTCGGGGAGGTCGGGTCAGGGTGGACCGGGGAGGGGCCGGGCGTCAACCGGGCCACCTTTCCAAATCTTAACCCGGCTTACCGAGAGCTAACGTGATGGGCGAGCCGAGCCGAGCTATGGTCGCCGCTACAATTTGGGGATGAATGGGTTTGAAGACCGTCACGAAAATAGTTCTGGCTCTGGTGGTGATAGCGGGCGCAGGCGCCGCTGGGTGGTGGTTCTTTGCCGCGCCGAAGGCCGCAACTGTGCCCAATACGGTGACGGTGGGCCGCGCCGATATCGAACAGACCGTGCTGGCCTCGGGCGTGTTGCAGGCCAATTCGCTGGTCAGCGTGGGCGCCGAGGTTTCGGGGCGGATCGATGCGGTCAATGTGAAGCTGGGGCAGGACGTCAAGAAGGGCGATGTGATCGCCGAGATCGACTCGCTCAATCAGGAAAATGCGGTCAAGGCAGCCCAGGCCGCGCTGACGGCCATCGAAGCGCAGAAACGGGCGCAGGAGGCGACGCTGGTGCAGGCCAAGGCGGCGCTGGCGCGCAATACCTCGCTGAGCGCCGGCAATCTGGTGTCCAAGACCGATCTCGATAGCGCGCAGGCGGCGGTGGATTCGTCCCTGGCGCAGATCGATCAGCTTGATGCGCAGATCGCCCAGGCGCAATTGAGCGTGGAATCGGCGCAGCTCAATCTGTCACGCACCAAGATCATGGCACCCAATGACGGCACGGTGGTCGCGGTGCTGGTCGAAGCCGGGCAGACCGTCAATGCCAACCAGACGACGCCGACCATCGTCAAGATCGCCGATCTCGACACCATGGTGATCAAGGCCGAAATCTCGGAGGCCGATGTGGTGCGCGTGGCCGCCGGGCAGCGGGTCTATTTCACCATTCTGGGTGAGCCCGACAAGCAGATCGACGCGACCCTGCGCGAGATCGAGCCGGCGCCGACCTCGATCAGTTCGGACAGCACCACGACCGATACGGCCATCTATTACAACGGCCTGTTCGACGTGCCCAATCCCGACCACAAGCTGCGCATTTCGATGACCGCGCAGGTGACCATCGTGCTCGACGAGGTCGAAAATGCACTGGTGCTGTCCTCGGGCCTCGTGACCCGGCGCGGACCGGATGGCAATGCCATGGTCCTTGTCTACAACCCCGACACCGAGCAGACCGAGCCGCGGCGGGTCGAAGTGGGCCTCAACAACAATGTCATGGCCGAGATCAAGAGCGGGCTGAACGAGGGTGACGAAGTCGTGGCCTCTGGCGCCAGCGGCGTGCGCGTGCCCACCGGCGGGCAGGGCGTGCGCATGGGTGGCGGCGGCATGGTGATGATGGGCGGCCCACGGCCATGACCGAGACCAAGGTGCCGATCATCTCGTTGCGCGGGCTCAACCGGGTCTTCGCGACCGGGGGCGAGGCCGTGACCGTGCTGCGGGATATCGATCTCGATATCCACCAGGGCGAGCTGGTGGCCATTATCGGGCAGTCCGGCTCGGGCAAGTCGACGTTGATGAACATTCTGGGGTGCCTCGATAAGGCGACCACGGGCAAATACACCTTTGGCGGCAAGGATGTCGGCCGGCTGGGGCCCGATGCCCTGGCCGAACTGCGGCGCGAGCATTTCGGTTTCATCTTCCAGCGCTATCAATTGCTGCCCGATCTGGACGCGGTGGAGAATGTCGAAATTCCCGCCATCTATGCCGGGGTGGATGCGACGGCGCGGCGGCAGCGGGCCATCGACTTGTTGACCCGCCTTGGACTCGGCGAGCGGCTGAGCCATCGGCCCAATGCACTATCGGGCGGCCAGCAGCAGCGCGTCAGCGTGGCGCGGGCGCTGATGAATGGGGGCGAGGTAATCCTGGCCGACGAGCCCACCGGAGCGCTCGACAGCCATAGCGGCAAGGAATTGCTGGCTTTGCTGCACGAGCTGCATGGCGAGGGCCACACCATCATCATCGTGACCCATGATGCCTCCATTGCCGCGCAGGCCGAGCGGGTGATCGAGATTTCCGATGGGGTGATCATCGCCGACCGCCGCAATGGCGAAGAGACCCGCAATGACCGCACCAAGCAAACCATCCGCCGCATTGCGCGCTGGCGCGAAGGGCTGGACCGGGCCGGCGAAGCATTTCGCATGGCGTTGCGGGCCATGGTGGCGCACAAGCTGCGCACGTTCCTCACCATGCTGGGCATCATCATCGGCATTGCGTCGGTGGTGAGCGTGGTGGCCCTGGGGCAGGGCAGCCAGCAGACAGTGCTCAACAATATCGCTTCGATCGGCACCAATACGATCAATATCTATCCCGGCAGCGGCTTTGGCGACCGGCGCTCGGCGCGCATCCAAACCCTGGTGCCCTCCGATGCGGCGGCTATCGGCGAGCAGCCCTTTGCCGATAGCGTCTCCCCACAGGTCAGCTCCAACGCCACGGTGCTGTTCCGCGCCACCTCGTCCAATGCGACGGTGACCGGCGTCGGCGCGGGCTATTTCCAGGTCAATGGGCGCACCTTCACCGATGGGATAGGCTTCAATGAAACCAGCGTCAGCCAGATGACGCAGGAAGCCGTCATCGACAAAAATGCGAGCGACGCTTTCTTCGTCAATGGCGAGGAACCGGTGGGGCAGGTGATCATGCTCGACAATGTGCCGGTGCGGGTCATCGGGGTGGTGGCCAATGTCACCGGCTTCGGCCCGGGCGGCAATTCAGCCAATGTCTATGTGCCCTATACCACCGCGATGCGCCGCATCCTGGGGCAGAGCTACCTCAGCTCGGTCGCGGTGCGCGTCGCCGACAGCTATGACATGAGCCAGGCCGAGGCCGATATTACCGAGCTGCTGACGCGGCTGCATGGCGGCAAGACCGATTTTTTCCTGCAGAACACGGCGACCATTCGCGAGACGATTGAATCCACCTCGCAAACCCTGACGCTGCTGATCTCCACCATTGCGGTTATTTCACTGGTGGTGGGCGGCATCGGAGTGATGAACATCATGCTGGTCAGCGTCTCCGAACGCACCAAGGAGATCGGCATCCGCATGGCCGTGGGGGCGCGGCGCGGCGATATCCTGCGGCAATTCCTGATTGAGGCGGTGCTGGTGTGCTTTGTCGGCGGCGCCGCCGGGGTGGCGTTGAGTTTCGGGCTGGGCAGCGCGCTGACGGCGCTCGTGCAGGGCGCCACGGTGCGCTACTCGGCGGAGTCGATCGTCTTGGCGATCCTGTCGTCGAGCCTGATCGGGGTGGTGTTCGGCTTCATGCCGGCGCGGTCGGCAGCACGGCTGGACCCGGTGGAGGCACTTGCACGGGAGTAGCAGGGGTATCCCCTCAATAGTCCTTCTCGTAGAACACGCCCATGCTGGTATTGCCGTCCTGCCCGGCAGCACCGGTGACCTTGAGGTCATTGGTGACATCGAGATTAATCGTCACCTTGCTCTGCCCATTCGCCCCGGCCTGCACGCCCAGATAGACATTGTCCTGGATATAGGTGCCGGCCTGCACCGCGACATTGCCCGCGTCATCGGTGACGATGTCGAGATCGTCCAGCCCGGCCGCACTGCGCAGGCTATCGACCAGGCCATTGCCGCCACCGCCCATCAGCGAGGCAGCAGCACCGGCCAGCTTGGCCAGTTGCAATGGCGACAGCTCGCTCATAGAGCGTTTGAAGATCAATTGGCTCAGCACTTCATCCTGCGGCAGCATGGGTGTCGAGGTGAAGCTGACGGCAATGTCGGAGGCGCGACCGGAGACGGTGACATAGACGGTGATGCCCTCGCCTTCGGTTTCGGCAACGAAGTTGAGGAAGGGGTCAAGATCACCCACCAGGGTCACTTCCCCGCTCTGGAAGGTGACGCGCTGGCCGAGAATCGCGAGGCGCCCGCGATTGAGCGAGAAGGCCCCCACGGGTTGGATATCGGTCAGCGGGCCGGTGAGACGCACCGAGCCACCCACTTCGGCATCGAGCCCGCGGCCGCGGATGAAGATCTGGTTGGGCGCGTTGACATTAACGTCGAGCACCACGCCGCTCGGGCGGGTCTGGGGAATGGGCCGGCCGCGATCATCGACCTTGGCGCGGGCCAGGGTTTGTTCGACCGGTGGCGGGGTGTGGACATGTTTCACATCGATCAGTTCGGCGGCGCCGCCAAAGCTGTCGGGCACAGTGATATTGGCTTCTTCGACCAGCACATCGCCCGATAGCAGGGGCGAGCCGGTGAGATTGCCGGTCAGTGCGAGCTGTCCCGAGGCGGTGGCGACGAACAGATTGCCATCGGCATAGCGGGCGGAATTCAGCGCAATGCGCAGATCGGCCGGGAAATTGGCGCTGAGGCCAACCGAGCCAGAAGCCGAAACGGAGCCGCCGGTCGACAGATTGGCCGAGAAATTATTGATGACGGCCCGTTCACCCGACAGCGTTGCCGAGCCGGTAATGCCCTCGAGCCGGGCATTGAGTTCGGGATCGACATAGCCGCCATTGCTGATCGTGGCGGTGCCGCCGAACTGGGGCGCCGAAATGGAGCCGCTGACCCGGGCATCGAGATTGGCCGTGCCGCTGAGCTGGCCGCCGCGATCGGCCACGAACTGGTTGGCGAGCGCCAGCGGCGCCGAACCGTTGACCGTGACATTGAGGCCATTGCCGGCGAGCGGGACAGTGCCCGAGCCGGTCATGGTCAGGCCGCCCGAGCCATTGGCGGTGAGCGCGGCCAGGGTCACCACGTTCTTGGCGAAGCTGCCATTGGTGGTGAGGCTGAGTGGAGCGATGCCGAATTCGCTGATGGCAGCGGCATTGATGCCCTGACCCTGCGCCTGGAAAGTGACGCGCGGCGCGCTGCCGGTGCCGCCAATATTGGCGCGGCCATTGAGCGTGCCGGCCAGGCCCAGCTCGGGCATGATGGCATTGGCGATCGAGAGCGGCAGCGCGTTGATGTCGACGACGAGGTCAAGCGCTTCGCCCGCCGTGCCATTGGCGGTAATGCTGCCCGAGCCGACATTGAAGCGCACGGCATTGAGCGCGACATTGGAGCCGGATACGGAAAGAATTGTGGGCTGCGCCAGCGCCGCGGCGAGTTGCCCCTGCCGAAGCTGGGCGCGATCCAGCGCCAGCCGGTAGCCTTGATCGATGGGGGTGAGCGAACCCGCCACATCCACATTGGTGCCGGTAGCAAGCGCCGCCTGGGCGTCGAATGCCGTGGTATTGCCGGTCTGGTTGGCCGTGGCGGTCAGCGTATTGATGGTCACCCCGACCGCAGCAACATTGCTGGCATTGGCCGCGCCATCGATCACCGGAACGCCGAACAGATCGGCAATAGTGGCATTGATATCGGCAGCGCCGACCCGGATGTCGTTGACCGCCAGATCGCGCACGTCGCCGCGAATATTGGCGCCTTGCTTGCCATCGGTCGGGGTGAGCTGGATATCCGCATTCACCGCGCCCTTGGCCTCGAGCAAAGCCAGGGCAGCGGCCACCGACACATCGGGCGCCACCACGCTCAGCCCGCCATCCAGCAAGCTGGTTTCGGCATTGCGGACAATCCCACCAGTAATGCGCGTACCGGCCGCCTGGAAATCGAGATTGGCGAGGGATTGTTCGGTCTCGGTAACCGCGACGTCACCGGCAAGGCTGGTGCGGAAGCCGTCCAGTTCGGCGGCGCCGCTGAGCTGCCCATCGAGCCGGTCGACATTGTAGCGGCCGGCAAAGCCGATATTCGCATCACGCAGGTTGCGATCGACCAGCCTGCCGCTGGCGACACTGGCATCGAGGTTGAGATCGATGACGTTGTCCTGCCCCTTGGCGGTCCCCACCACCTTGAGCGGGCCGCTGGCGGCGTCCGACAGCAGTCCCAGATCGCTCAGGTCGAGATTGAAGGTGAAATCGGCCAGCGCATTGGAATAGGTGCCGTCGGCCAGCATCTGCACCTGATTGTTGGCGATGCGGAAATTCTCGGCGGTGAGCCCCGCTTCGGTGCGCGCGACCCGGCCGGATAGTGCCACCGTGCCAGCCAGCAGACGGTCAGCGGTCTCGTCGCCGATGGCCAGATTGGTGCCCGAACCATCCAGCGTCAGATCGAATCCGCCGGTCAGCGGCGTCAGCGAGCCGGTCGCCTTCAAATCCAGCGCGCCGTCGAGCTCGCGCCCGGCCAGACCCGAAAAGGGCGAAATGCTGGATGTCTGCAGGCCAATATCGCCATTGAATTCGAGGCCGTCGAGCTGGCCCTGCAGCGCCGCCGTCAGTGCCTTGCCGACGACGCGGAACTGGGCCAATTGCACGGGCTGACCGGCATTCCACAAGCCGGCAATCCCCAGGCCAATGCTGTCGCCCAAAGCCGCCTCGACTTCCTCGCTCGCGGCGATGCCAGACAGGGTGCCATCGCCATTGAAGGTGAGGCGCCGCGTAGCGGGATCGGAGAGGTTGGCCGCGACACCGCCCAGGGTGAGGGCGAGCGTGTCTGCAGCGAAGCCGGGGCTCTGGAAGCCGCTGATGGAGAGATTGGAGCTCCAGTCTTCCGAATTGCCGGCACCGAAATCAATGTTGAACTGGGCCGATTGCACGCGGGTGGCGCTGCCGGGAACGGGCAGGGTCACCGCCCCGCCAGCGGGATCGGCGACTGTCGCGCTGAGCACGAGTTGGCGCAGGAAATTATCCGGCGTGGTTTCGGCCGAGGCTTCGAGCGCCAATTGGCCGCCGGTCAGCTTGAGGCCAGAAATCGAGAGCCCGCCCGCCGAGCGCACCAGCGCATTGGCGGTCAGCGCGGTTTCCGCCCCAAAGAAGGGCCGGTACGGCTCGGCCATCAGTGTCGACAGCGGGCCGCGCAAATCGGCCGCGATGGCAAAGCCCTCCGGCTGCTGGGTGACCGTCGCCACACCCGATAGCGCGGTCTGCTGATTGGCCTGCAGCACCAGTTCGGTGCGCAGATCGGCCACCGGGCCGGCGCCCTTGAGCGACAGGTTCATCGCCGGGCGGTTTTCGATATTGAGCAGGTTGGCGATCACGCCATCGGCGGGCTCGACCAATGCCAGGCCCAGATCGACGGAATTGTCGGCCTTCTCATAATCGACATCGAGGTCGAGCGTGCCGCCGGGGCCGTCGAGGCGGACGATATCGAGATTGGTGGTGAGATTGCCGCCCTCGAGCGTAAAGGCGCCATTGAGCGAAATTTCCGAGCCCAGCCCGAACACGCCCTCGCCAAAGGTGACCTTGGGAATAGCCAGTTCCTGCAGCACCACCGCAACGGGAAATTCGGGGATTTGCAGCGAGCCGGCCTCGGCCGGGGGCAGGTCGGCGCCTTCGGTGGGCACGGCATTGCGCAGATATTCGATGGAATCGGCCTTGAGCGACTGCACATCGAGCTTGCCCAGGAACAGGGCCGCCTGGTTCCAGGTCAGCGTGGCATTGTTGACGCGCAGCCACACGCCCTCGGCGTCCGAAATGGTGATTTCGCGCACCGAGACATTGGAGCCCAGCACGCCATCGATATTGGAGAGGCTGATCTGCCGCTCGGGCGTCGAGAGGCGGTCCTGCACGAAGCTGGTCAGCCAATCCTTCTGCTGCTGATCGCTCATCGTCAGCACATCCTGCGCGACGATGACGGCGGGCACGCCCAGCCCGCACAGCACGAGACCTGTGGCCAAGAGGCGGCGGTGATGCATGGTGAGCCGGGCCATCAGAACGACTGCCCTATGCCGACATAGATGGCGTAATCGGGATCGCCCGAGCGCTTGTTGAGCGGCACAGCGACGTCGAGCCGCAGTGGCCCCAGGCCCGTGTAATAGCGCACGCCGACGCCGGCGCCGAGGCGCAGATCATCGAGCTCGGGGAAGGTGTCGGCCGCGACATAGCCGCCATCGAGGAACCCGACCACGCCGATGTCGCTCGTGACCTTGGCGCGGGCTTCGAGCGAGCCTTCGAGCAGATAGCGCCCGCCGGTGACATTGCCCAGCCCATCATCGACGCCGATGGATTTGAAGGCATAGCCGCGCACCGAGCCGCCGCCACCGGCAAAGAACAGCTTGTCGGGCGGGATTTCGCTCAGGTCCGGCCCGACCAGCGCCCCGGCCTTGAAGCGGCCGGCTAGCACGAAGGGGTCTTCCTCGCCAAAGCCGAAATAGGTGCGGCCTTCCACGGTGATCTGGGCGGCGGGATTTTCGTAGTTGAATTCGTAGAACGGCTCGAGATTGGCCTTGAGATACCAGCCGCTGGTGGGATCGACCTTGTCGTCGCGGAAATCCAGCGTCGCGCCGGCATAGATGCCCGCCGTGGTGAAATCGCGGGTGCCGAACACGTCGTCTTCGAATTGGCTGCGTTCCAGCGTGGCGCCGCCTTCAAAGGTGATCTGATCGGAGAAGAAATGGGTCAGCCCCAGCCGGCCATTGGCCGAGGTTTCCATATAGGTGGGATAGATGGTGCGTTCGGCTGAAATGGCGGCGACGAGATCCGTATCGGGCGTCAGGAAGCCCGGCTTGGTGAAGGTGCCGCCGAACATATAGTCGAATTCTTCGGTATCGAGCGGCCAGGCAATGCTGGCGACGCGCGCATCGAGCCGCAGCCGCTCGGCCTGGCCGAACAGATTGCGCCAGAGGTGGAAACCTTCCACGCCCAGCCCGTCAATGGTGGAATAAGTGGCGCCGACACCAAAGCGGCGCCCAGCCGATTCCTGCACGAACAGGTTATAGGGCAATAGACCATCGGCGCCGATGGATTGCGCCGCTTCCAGCCGCGCCGCCTGGAACACTTCGAGCCGGTCAAGCCGCTTTTGCGCCAGCGCCAACTCGTCCGGATCATATTCCTCGCCCACCGTCAGCCCGGTCTGGCGGCGGACGAATTCGGGGTCCATCCGTTCGGTGCCCGACACGGTGACCTCGCCAAAGGCGGCCTTCATGCCCGGATTGACGGCAATGGTGACGTCCACACTGCTGCTGGCATGATCGGCGACTACATCGCGGGTGACCACGGCGGCCTTGGCATAGCCCTGCTGCCGCCAGGCTTCGAGCGCCAGCTGTTCGGCCTTGAGGACCACGCTGGATTTGGCGATCTCGCCGCTGCCGAAGCCGCGCGAGGATGGCATGTCGACATGGTCGAACGGATCGGTGGTGGGTGGCGCCTGGTTGACGATATTGACGCTGTTGAAGCGGAACAGCGGGCCGGGCGTCACGAGGATGGCGACATCGACCGGCTTGGGCAATTTAGTGTCCGGCGCCAGGTTGGCGGCCTCGGCGCCGCCGACGCGGATACTGACCGTGCCGCCGTAATAGCCCTCGTTGTAGAGAGCGGCGATGATGCGCTTGTAATCGCCGCGCGCCTTGGCCAGCAGCCCCGCCGCGCCCGAAGCCGGCTCGTTCTGGTCGGCGACGAGCGCCGAGGCATTGCGCACCGCATTTTCCGGTACGCCGGTCTCGGTGACGGAAAGATTGACCTTATAGGGCTGGGGATCGGCGATTACCGCGTCGGCATCGCTCTGGCTTTCGAACAGCTTGATGCCAAAGATTTCGAATGCAGCAGCCGGCGCCACCGCAAGGCCCAGCGAGGTCGCAGCAAGCAAGATGGCGCTAAAACTCGTTACCAGACGCGCGATATGCAGTGGACCAATTCCCGTCCGTTACGCTTCTACCAAGAAGGACAGAAGCCGATATTGCCCTCAGGGACCAAAAGATTCGGTTAAACCCGATCCCGGCCCCACCCTCCGACGCGGTCATTTCGTGGCCAGTTTAGGGCGCCATGAAGGCATAGAGCAAGGTTTAGGGAAAATTGTTCTCAATTCCGTGAACAAGCGTGGCCGATGGGCAACGGGTGGGAAGGGGCACGACCGAGTGGTTCGATAAGCCCGCTATGTGGTCTGCCGACGAAGCATCTTCCCTCCGCAATGTCATTCCCGCGAAAGCGGGAACCTTTGTTATTCTTCTCCAACGTCGAAACGGAGGTTCCCGCTTTCGCGGGAATGACATTGTGGGTGGTGGGAGCTTTACTGCCCCACCTTCGCGGCCTTGGCTTCGTCATACCACCAGATCGAGGGAAACCCCGACGAAAATTCGGGCAGGTTTTCGGGGCGGCTGAAGCGGTCCCAGCGGGCCGAGCGGGTGTTGCGCAGGCCATAGCTGGGGACGATATTGTGCTGCGCCAGCAGCACCCGGTCGAGCGCCTTGGTCGCGGCTTCGAGCGTTTCCCGATCATCGGCATAGATGATCTTGTCGATCAGCGCGTCGACGCCGGGATCGGCAATGCCGGCATAATTCTGCGAGCCCGGCTCGTCCCTGCTGGTCGAGCCGAAAAAGAAGCGCTGCTCATTGCCGGGGGAGAAGGTTTGGCCCCACCCAGAATAGATCACGTCATAATCGAAGCTGCGCAGGCGGTTGATATATTGCGGGCTATCGACGGTGCGCAGGGTCGCGGCGATGCCGATCTGGTTGAGATTGGTGACGAGGTTGGTGGCGACCGGCTCGTTGGTCGGGCCGTTGAGCAGGATCTCGAAGCTGAGCTGAGTGCCGTTGGCATCGACCAGGCGATTGCCCTCCAGCGTATAGCCGGCCTGCTGCAGCAAGCCCAATGCGGTACGCAGATTGGCGCGCAGCTTGCTCGCGTCGCCGCTGACCGGGTTGGTATAGGGCTCGGTGAAAACGCGCTGTGGAATCTTGTCGCCCAGCGATTGCAGGATTTCCAGCTCCTCGCCTTCCGGCAGGCCCGAGGAGGCGAAAGGCAGGCCGTAGAAGTAGCTGTTGAGGCGCTGGTATTGCCCGTAGAACAGCGTCTTGCTCAGTTCCTCGAAGTCGAAGGCATAATTGAGCGCTTCACGCACCCGTTCATCCTGGAAGATGGCGCGACGCTGGTTGGGAATGTAGCCGACGATATAGCCGTTGCTATTGTAGTCCTGCGGGAACAATTCCTGCACAACCCGACCATCCTTGACGGCGGGGAAATCATAGGCCGTGGCCCAGCGGCGGGCGGCGTTTTCCATCCACCAATCGAACTGATCGCCCTTGAAGGCCTCGAAAGCCACATTGAGATCGAGGAAATATTCGACGCGGTATTCATCGAAATTATTGGTGCCGATCTGGGTCGGGTGGTCCTTGCCCCAATAGTTCTCGACCCGCTTATAGGTGACGGTGCGGCCGGCGTCGAAACTGGCCAGTTCATAGGGCCCAGAGCCTAAAGGCGGTTCAAGTGTCGACGCGCCGATGTCGCGTTTCTGGCCCTTGGCGTCGGTGCCCTCCCACCAGTGCTGGGGCAGCACCATGAGCTGGCCCAAAATCTTGGGCAGCTCGCGATTGCCCGGCTGGTCGAAGGTGAAGGTGACCTCTCCGGGCGCCGTTTCGGCAACGCCGGTGACATTGTGATAATATTGGGCGCGGTCGGGATTGAGCTCCACCAGCTTGTTGAACGACCAGATGACATCGCTGACCTTGATTGGTTCGCCATCATGCCATTTCGCATCGGGATTCATGCGGAAGGTGACCGAGGAATAATCGGCGGGAAATTTCATCGCCTCGGCCAAAAGGCCATAATCGGTCAGCACCTCATCCAGGGATGGGGTCATCAGCGTTTCGTAGAGCAGGCCGACACCACCCGCGACCTCGCCCTTGGGCAGGATGGGGTTGAACGTATCAAAGCTGCCCATCGCGCTCATTCGCACCGTGCCGCCCTTGGGGGCATCGACATTGACATAGTCGAAATGGGTGAAGCCCTCGGGATATTTCGGCTCGCCAATGGCCGAACTCCCATGCAGCCAGGTGTCGGGCTTGTCGGCCTGGGCGAAGGCCGACAGGGTGGAGACCAGGACGAGGCCGGCGGCAAGGATTGAGGTGAGCTTCATCGGGCGGCTCCAGGCTATTTTGCAGATTTGCGACAAGACTAGGCGGATTGGGGCGGAGGCGACAGGGGGCGCGGCATCAAGATTTTGCGGGCGCCACGGCCGGCACATCCCGCTCGAACGCCGCGGCCAGCAGGGCCTTGGTATAGCCGTCTTGTGGATTGGCGAAGATATCGGCGGCGGGGCCGTGTTCCACCACGCGGCCATTGCGCAGCACGATGATGGTATTGGCGAGCGCGCGGACCACTTTGAGGTCGTGGCTGATGAAGAGATAGGTCAGCCCATGCCGTGTCTGCAGATCGCGCAGCAGATCGACCACCTGGGCCTGGATCGAAACGTCGAGTGCCGACGTAGGCTCGTCCAGAACGACGAATTTGGGATTGAGCACCATGGCGCGGGCAATGGCGATGCGCTGGCGCTGCCCACCGGAAAATTCGTGCGGATAGCGCAGGCCCGCTTCGCTGGGCAGGCCTACCTCGTCCAGCGCTTTGGCGACGCGGGCATCGCGCTCGGCGGCGGAAAGGCGCGGCGCATGCACCTTGAGGCCCTCCCCGATAATATCGGCCACCGACATGCGGGGGCTGAGTGAGCCGAAGGGGTCCTGAAACACGATCTGCATATCGGCACGCAGCGGCCGCATGGCCTTCCACGAGCGCGCGGAGACATCATTGCCGAGCACGACAATGCGCCCCTCCGAGGAGATGAGCCGCAGGATGGCATTGCCCAGCGTCGATTTACCCGAGCCGCTTTCGCCGACAATCCCGAGCGTTTCGCCCTGGCGAATGGCGAGATCGACCCCGTCCACGGCTTTGATATGGCCCACAGTGCGGCGCAGCAGGCCACGCTTGATCGGGAACCAGACTTTCAGGTCGTGGGCTTCCACAATATTGGGGGCATTCGCATTGGTCAGCGGCGGCGTGCCGCGCGGCTGGGCGGCCAGCAAATGCCTGGTATAGGCGTGCTGTGGATTGTCGAAGACACTCGCAACCGGCCCAGTTTCGACGATTTCGCCCTTGGTCATGACGCAGACGCGATCGGCAATGCGGCGGACAATCCCCAGATCGTGGGTGATGAACAGCATGGCCATGCCCAGCCGCTGTTGCAGTTCCTTGAGCAAAGTGAGAATCTGCGCCTGCACGGTCACGTCGAGCGCGGTGGTGGGCTCGTCCGCCACCAGCAGGTCCGGCTCATTAGCCAGCGCCATGGCGATCATTACCCGCTGCCGCTGCCCACCCGAAAGCTGGTGCGGGAACGCCGCAAGCCGGCTTTTCGGATCGGGAATGCCGACGGCGTCGAGCAATTCAAGCGTGCGGGCGCGCGCAGCATTGGCGCGCAGACCCTGATGGAGGGCGAGGACCTCCCCAATCTGGCGCTCGATAGTGTGCACTGGATTAAGGCTGGTCATCGGCTCCTGAAAGATCATCGAAATGTCATTGCCGCGCACGGCCCGCAACTCATTTGGCTTAGCGGTGACCAGGTTTTGGCCCTTGAACAGGATCTCCCCGGACAGCGTCGCACTGGGCGGCAAGAGTTTGAGGACCGAAAGGGCGGTGACCGACTTGCCGGAGCCGCTTTCGCCCACCAGCGCCACGGTCTCGCCCGGGGCGATATCGAGGCTGACATTGCGCGCGGCGGGGTTGACGCCGAAGGCCACGGTGAGATCGCGGATGGAGAGGAGCGGAGCGGTCATGCCAGCGTCTTCCGCGGATCGAAGGCGTCGCGCACGGCTTCGCCGATGAAGACCAAGAGGGTCATCATGATGGCGATGGTGAAAAAGCCGGTGAGGCCGAGCCAGGGGGCTTGGAGATTGTCCTTGCCCTGGGCCAGCAGCTCGCCCAGCGAGGGGGAGCCGGGGGGCAGGCCGAAGCCGAGGAAATCGAGCGAGGTGAGGGTGGCGACCGAGCCGGACAAAATGAAGGGCATGAAGGTGAGCGTCGCCACCATGGCGTTGGACAGCAAATGCCGCCAGATGATGGTGAGGTTGGACACGCCCAGCGCCCTGGCGGCGGCGATATATTCGAAATTGCGGGCGCGCAGGAATTCGGCGCGGACAATGCCGACCAAAGCGACCCAGGAAAACAGCAGCAATATCCCCAGCAGCACCCAGAAGCTGGGCGTGATGACGCTCGAAATGATCAGCAGCAGATAGAGCGCGGGGATAGCCGTCCAGATTTCGATGAAGCGCTGGAACAACAAATCGGTCCAGCCGCCGAAATAGCCTTGTACCGCGCCAGCGGCGACGCCGATCACCGAGGAGGCGATGGTCAGCGCCAGACCGAACAGGATTGAGATGCGGAAGCCATAGATGAGGCGGGCCAGCACGTCGCGGCCGCGATCATCGGTGCCCAGCCAATGCAGATTGCCCCAGTGGCAATTGGCATCGGCGGCCTGGGCGGGATAGCCAGCACAGTTTTCCGCTTGGCTCATGGTCCAGGCCGGTGCGACAGCGCCCGAATGGGGCAGGAAGCCATCGACGGTCTGGTAATTGAAGCGGATGGGCGGCCAGATGGCCCAGCCGTTGGTGGCGATGTCCTCGGCGATGAAATCGTCGCGATAATTGGTGATGGCGAGGAAGCCGCCGAATTTGGACTCGGGATAATCGATCAGCGCGGGGACCAGGATTTCGCCCTTGTAGGAGACCAGGATCGGCCGGTCATTGGCGATGAATTCGGCGCCGAGCGTGACGATGAACAGGACGAGGAAAATCCACAGCGACCAGAACCCCCGGCGATTGGCGCGGAAATTGACCAGCCGCCGGCGATTGATCGGCGAGAGCCGCGCACGTGCGGGAGGAGTCGCGATCTCGCTCATAGCTCGCGGCTTTCAAAATCGATGCGCGGATCGACCCACATATAGGCCAGGTCCGAAATCAGCGCGATGACCAGCCCAAGTAGGGAGAAGATATAGAGCGTGGCAAAGACCACCGGATAATCGCGATTGGCCACCGAGGTGAAGCCGAGCAGGCCCAGCCCATCGAGCGAGAAGATGGTTTCGATCAGCAGCGAGCCACCGAAAAAGGCGCCGACAAAGGCGCCGGGGAAGCTGGCAATAATCAGCATCATGGCGTTGCGGAAAACGTGGCGATAGAGCACCTGACCTTCGGTGAGCCCCTTGGCGCGGGCGGTGGTGACATATTGCTTGCCGATCTCGTCGAGGAACGAGTTCTTGGTGAGCAGGGTGGTGGTGGCAAAGGCGCCCAATGCCATGGCGGTGATGGGCAGCACCAGATGCCAGAGATAATCGAGCGCCTGCCGCCACAGCGGGAAGCTGTCAAAGCCCGGCGAGGTCAGTCCCCGCAGCGGGAATAATGACCAGAAGCTCCCCCCAGCAAACAGCACCACCAGCGCAATAGCGACGAGAAAACCAGGCACCGCATAGCCCACGATGATCACCGTGGAGGTCCACACGTCAAAACGCGAGCCATCGGAGACGGCTTTGCGGATGCCCAGCGGAATGGAAATGCCGTAGGAAATCAGCGTCATCCAGAGGCCGAGCGAGATGGAAACCGGCATCTTTTCCTTGATCAGGTCGATGACCGAGATATCGCGGTAATAGCTCTCGCCGAAATCGAAGCGCAGATAATTCCACAGCATCATGCCGAAGCGTTCGAGCGGGGGCTTGTCGAAGCCGAACTGCTTTTCGATGCGCTCGACCAGCTCCGGCGAGAGGCCGCGTGAACCGCGATAGGCCGTTCCCTGGCCCTGCTGGGGTGGCGCGGCCATGTCGCCACCGCCGCCAGTGACGCGCTCGGTAAGCGAGGCGTTCTGCCCCGAAATATTGGCCAGCGCCTGTTCGACCGGGCCGCCGGGAGCGAACTGGGTGATGAGAAAGGAAACCGCCATGATGCCGAACACGGTCGGGATCATCAGCAACAGGCGGCGGAGTATATAGGCGCCCATTCGGTCTCCGGGATATCCGGGCAGGTCTGCCCGGAGCCTTGCTCATGCAAAACTAGATGCTGGTAGGCCCCTTCGGGCAAATCACCAAGCGGTGAAGCGGCTTGGTGGCTAATGCAACATTTTGGCGACGGCTTGGCAAGCGCGCCCGGGCTTGCCAAGGGGCTGCTTTGCCCGTCAGGATCAGCGCCAACCAGATCGGGGAGCCTCATGGCGTTTCAGACTATCGTTGAGATCGAAGATCCCTCGCAGGCGCGGGTGCTAGTGGTGGCGCTCAAGGCGCATGGCTTTCATCCGCTCGAAGGCGGGGAGGGCGGATTGCCGGGCGTACGTGGGCTGTTCGGCCCCAAGGGCGTGCCGGTGCAGGTGCCCGATGAAGAGGCCGAGGATGCAACTGTTTTGGCGCTCGATCTGTTGAAGCAAATGCAATCGGATGCGGGCTAAAGCCAAGTCCTTGCGAGGACGGTGGATTTGTCGGAAAACAGGTGGCGCGTTTTATCGCGGCGCTCTAAATCGGCCACATTGATGCGGACTGGTCCGAATGCGGGCGGGCTGTTGAACACAATTGCCGGGTTGGTTATAAGCCAGCCAAGCTGTTAACCTTTATTAAGCCCTTGGGCAGGAGCGAACCTATGATGGTTTGGAAGCGTGGATCGTTCACCGCCGCTGGAGTTGCGGCAATGGCGCTGCTAGTCGCCGGCTGCACGACAAGTGGCTCCAACACAGCCAATCTCAATACGATCGGCGCGCCCCAGCAATTGCAGCCGGTGCAGAATTCGACGGTGTCCCAGGGCACGTTGCCGGCCATCGGCGCGACCGGGACCCCGGCGCCGGGCCTCTCCGGCCAGCCCGTGCTGGGTGGCGTTCCCGCCCAGACCGCTGCGGTAAACCCCGGCATGATCAATCCCGGCTATGGCACCGCGCCCAGCACACTGAACCCATCGGCCAATCCGGGCGGCTCGATCGTTTCGCTCGATCCGCTGGCCCAGCCCGGCGCCAGCGGCATGAGCGCGGGTCCCGAAGGCGCCTGGACCGTGGTGGCCGGCTCGACCCAGTGCCAGCTCAATCTGCCGCTCACCACAAAGACCGGCACCAATTATTACCGCGCCTCCGCGCCCGGTTGCAGCCTCCCCGCTCTGGCTTCGGTCGGCGGCTGGCAGCAGGTCGGCAGCCAGCTTCAGCTCTATGATGAGAACGGCAATATCACCGCTTTCCTCGCCCCCAATGGCGGCCGCTATATCGGCACGATGGGCGGCGGTCAGCCCATCGCCCTCCAGCGCTAGTTATTTGGGTGATGCCGGTCTGCAAGATGCCACGGGCTGAGCCAGTTTAGGGTCGAGAATTTCGAGAGTCCCGATCTGGTCCCCTCCCCCTTGAGGGGAGGGCTAGGGTGGGGG
>UCAU01000051.1 GCA_900470445.1 Hyphomicrobiales bacterium
AGCCTGATCCAGACCCGCTGAACCCGCAGTCGTCTCCCTCCCCTCCGATGGGGAGGGATCAAGGGTGGGGTGGGGCCAAGTACACAGAACGGACGTTCGATGATCTACGAATTGAGAATCTACGAGTGCCTGCCCAACCGCCTGCCGGCGCTGCTCAAGCGCTTTGGCGACCACACGCTCAAGCTGTGGGACAAACACGGCATCCGCCAGGCCGGCTTCTTCACCACCGCCGTGGGCGAAAGCAGCAATCGGCTGACCTATTTCGTCGCCTGGGACTCGCTGGCCGAGCGCGAAACCAAGTGGAAGGCCTTCGTCACCGATCCGGAATGGCACAAGGTCCGCGACGATTCCGAGCGCGACGGGCCCATCCTCGCCAATATCTCCAGCCAGTTCCTGACGCCCACCGCCTTCTCGTCCGTGCAATAGGCATTTTCCATGAAAATCACCGATCTGCGCTGCGCTGTTATCGGCCGGCATCCCATCGTCCGCATCGTCACCGACGAGGGGCTCTATGGCCTGGGCGAGGTGGAATACACCAAGCCCTATCTCAAGCCCTGGGTGCTGCATTTTCGCGAGGCGCTGATCGGTGAGGACCCCACCGATGTCGAGCGGGTCATGCTCAAAATCCGCCAGCGCGGCAGCTTCAAACCCTATGGCGCGGCGGTCAGCGCCATTGAGCATGCGCTGTGGGACATTGCCGGCAAGGCGGCCAATGTGCCGGCCTACAAGCTGCTGGGCGGCAAGGTGCGCGACCAGGTGCGCGTCTATAATGGCTCGATCCGCCAGAAGCGCACGGGCGATAGGCCCGAGGATTATGCCGCCGACGTCAAATGGATGAAGGAGCGGCCCGAGAACTTCTTCATGGTCAAGCAGGGCATTGGCTTCCATTCCAACATGAAGCGCAATGTGGAGGACTTCCACTATGGCGTGAGCCAGCCGCCCGCCTATCACGGCGCCATGGACCAGGGGCAGATCAGCGAGCACGCCTTCAATCACATGCTCGATTGCGTCATCGCTATGAAGGAAGTGCTGGGCGACAAGGTGAGCCTGGCGCTCGATTGCGGCCCCGGCTGGTTCCTGCCCGACGCCATCCGCTTCGCCCGGGCGGTCGAGAAATACAATCTGATGTGGCTCGAGGACATGCTGACCGGCGACTACGTCCCCTGGGTCAATCCGCAGGCCTATCGCGAGCTGACCATCTCCACCTCGACGCCCATCCATACCGGCGAGCAGATCTATCTCAGGCACAATTTCAAGGAACTGATCGAGACGCAGGCGGTGCGGGTCGTGGGGCCGGATCCGGCTGATATCGGGGGCATTGCCGAGCTCAAATGGGTGGCCGAGCACGCCTATATGCACTCGATCATGATGGCCCCGCATGGCACGGCCAATGGACTGCTGGGGCTGGGGGCGCTGATCAATGTGTGCGCCACGCTGCCGGCCAACTATATCGCGTTCGAATATCCCAGCGCATCCGATCCGTGGTGGGAAGATATCGTGACGGGGCTGCCGGCGGGGCGCATCGTCAACGATTCCATGGTTGATCTGCTGCCCGGACCGGGGCTGGGGCTCGATATCGATGCCAAGGCGGCCAGGCGGTATCTGATGGACGAGGATGTGGGGTTTTTTGATTAGGGGGCGAGTAATTCTCCCGAATCCCACCGCCACCCACGGTGTCATCCCCGCGAAAGCGGGGACCTCCGTTTACCTTCCTCGCATCGTAAAACAGAGGTTCCCGCTTTCGCGGGAATGACACTGTGGGCAGGGGAGCAATCGCATAGGGCACCATCCGCGTAGGGACCGCTTCCCCTAATTTGCCCCAATCTCCCCCGATCCATCGCACAGCTGTGCAATGTCATCGATCCGTCACCGCAACGCAGTCATTCCGTCAACCACCGGGGCTAGGAGTCGCGCCGCTTTCAACAGCGCAACCCATTCCCGGAGACTACCCAAATGACAAGCAAATGGCTGTTCGGTGCAGCTCTGGCTGCCAGCGCGCTGAGCGTTGCGGCGCCGGCTTCTGCCGCCACCAAGTTCGAATTCTGGTACGGCCTGTCTGGCGACCTCAGCGAACGCATCCAGGATATGTGCAAGACCTTCAACGAGTCGCAGGCCGACTATGAGATCGTCTGCGTCAGCCAGGATAATTACGAAGCCAACCTGCAGAACACCATTGCCGCTTTCCGCGCCAACAAGCAGCCCACCATCACCCAGATCAGCGATGGCGGTACGCTCGACCTGATGCTCTCGGGCGCCTACATCCCGGTGCGCCAGCTGATGGAAGAAAACGGCTACCAGATCAACTGGGACGACTATTTCTCCGGCATCGCTTCGTATTATTCGACCTCGAAGGGCGAACTGCTCTCGATGCCGTTCAATTCCTCGACGGCCATGTTCTATTACAATACCGACGCCCTCAAGGCCGTCGGCTTTGAAGGCGCGCCCCAGACCTGGGAACAGGTCGAAAAGATCGCCCGTGATCTCAAAGCCGCCGGCTATGACTGCCCCGTTGCATTCGATCCGACCGGCACCTGGCAGTGGTGGGAGCAGTTCTCGGCTGCCCACAACCAGCCCATCGCTTCCAAGGGCAATGGCTATGAAGGGCTCGATGCCACCGTGGAATTCAACCACGGCAAGTTTGTCGATCAGCTGACCTGGATCAAGAAGATGTACGACGAGGGTCTGTTCGTCGCCAAGTCCAAGGCCATCGGCGAAACCGCCAATGACGCCTTCGTCAATGCCAAGTGCCAGATGTCGTCCTCCTCGATTGCCGACCATGGCACCTTCGCCAAGCAGGCCATTGAAGGCATGCATTGGGATGTCGCCATGCTCCCGATCTGGGAAGGCACCGAACGCACCAATACGCTGGTGGGCGGCGCTTCGCTGTGGACGCTCAAGGGCTCGACCCCCGAGCAGTACAAGGGCGCGGCGGCGTTCTATGCTTTCCTCGCCACTCCCAAGCAGGCCGAATGGTGGTCGACCGTGACCGGCTACATCCCGGTTACCAATTCGGGCTTCAAGGCCATGACCGACAAGGGCTTTTACGCCAACGCCCCCTATAAGGGCCGCGAACAGGCCATCGAAAGCCTGACCTTCACGCCGCCCACCGAATATACCCGCGGCGTTCGCCTGGGCAATTTCGGCGCGGTGCGCAAGGAAGTCGCCGACGCCATGCAGGAAGTGTTGTTCAACAACGTTCCGGTGCAGCAGGCCCTTGATGGCGCCGCCGAGCGCAGCAACGAAATCCTGCGCCGCTTCGAGCAGACCTATGCCGGTCAGCAACTCCCCTGATCTGACGATGACCAAGGCGCGGGCGGCGAAAGCCGTCCGTGCATTGCTATTTTCTGCGAGGCGGATGGTTCATGGAACGACGCGCATTCTATCGTAACGGCACCTTGCCCTGGTTGCTGCTGGCCCCCCAACTCCTGCTGGTGCTGGTGTTTTTCTACTGGCCCACATCACAGGCGCTGTATTGGGCGTTTACGCTCGAACAGGCCTGGGGCGGCGGCAATACCTGGGTTGGCTTTGCCAATTTTCTCGCCATTTTCCGCGACAGCCAATATTGGGCCACCGTAGGCCGCAGCGCCTTCTACGCCATCTGCGCCACGGGCCTGTCCATGGCCATCGCGCTCACGCTCGCCATGTTCGTGGATCGGGCGCTCAAGGGCACCCGTATTTTCCAGTCGGTCTTCGTGTGGCCCTATGCCATCGCGGCGCCCGCGGCCGGCGTCGCCTTCCGCTTTATCTTCTCGCCCGAAGCGGGCCTCATTGGCTCGATCAACGACATCTGGCCCGGCATCTGGAGCCCCGCCACCAATGGCTGGCACGCGCTGGGCATGGTCATTGTCTGCCACGCCTGGCTGGGCATCGGCTACAATTTCATCTTCTTCCTCGCGGCTCTTCAGATGATCCCCAAATCCATCTCCGAGGCCGGGGCCATGGATGGTGCGCGCCCGTTCCAGCGCATGCTCGACCTGCAATTGCCGCTGATCGCGCCCACCGTCTTCTTTCTCATGATCATGAACCTGATTTCCAGCTTCACCGACAGCTTCGGGCTGATCGACACCATGACCGAGGGCGGGCCGATCGGGGCCACCGAAGTGATGGTCTACAACATCTACATCGATGGCTTCAAAGGCCTCGATTATTCGGGCGCCGCCGCTCAGTCGATCGTGCTCATGGTCCTCGTCATTGCGCTGACTTTCGTCCAGTTCCGCTGGGTCGAAAAGCGCGTCCACTATAGTTAGGGAGAAGACCGTGATCGAACGTTCCCCCATTTTCGACTTCGTCACCTATGCGGCCATGGTGCTGGGCATGTTCCTCGTGCTGGTGCCGTTCTGGATCACGCTGGTGGCCGGCAGCCAGTCGCTGCAGGAAGTCAGCCAGGTGCCGCTGCATCTCTGGCCGTCCACCCACCTGCTCGAGAACATCCAGGCCGCCTGGACCCGTGCCGATCTGGGTCCCAAAATGGTCAATAGCTTCATCGTCGCCATCGGCGTGACGGTCGGCAAGATCGTGCTGGCGGCACTCAGCGCCTTTGCCATCGTGTTCTTCAACTTCCGCGCCCGCATGCTCTGCTTCTGGCTGATTTTCATCACCCTGATGCTGCCGCTCGAAGTGCGCATCGTGCCCACCTATTCCATCGCCGCCAATGCGCTGCTGCCCTTCCAGGTCATTCTCGACACGTTCGGCATTACCGGCCTCGTCGAAACCCTCTCGGGCCTTCGCATCGGGCTCGAATGGAACCTGCTCAATTCCTATACCGGCCTCATCCTGCCGCTGGTCGCCACCGCAACCGGCACGTTCCTTTATCGCCAGTTCTTCATGACCATCCCGGACGAATTGGTCGAAGCCTCCAAGATGGATGGCTCGGGCCCGATGCGGTTCTTCTTCGACGTGCTGCTGCCGCTCAGCCGCACCAATATGCTGGCGCTGGCCACCATCATGTTCGTCTCGAGCTGGAACCAGTATCTCTGGCCGCTGCTCATCACCACCGACCGCGCCAATTTCGGCACTGTGGTCATGCAGCTCAAGGCCCTCATTCCCGCCCAGAACGGCACCCCCGACTGGAACGTCACCATGGCGGGCGCCCTCATCATCATGCTGCCGCCGCTGCTGGTGGTTGCCCTCATGCAGCGCTGGTTCGTGCGCGGCCTCATTTCTCGCGACAAGTGATTGGATCGATCATGTCTGCCATCACCCTCAAATCCGTCAAGAAACGCTACCAGAAATCCCTCGTTGTTCACGGCGTGGATGCCGAGGTCGAACAGGGCGAATTCATCGTCATCCTGGGGCCATCGGGCTGCGGCAAATCCACCTTGCTGCGCATGATTGCCGGCCTTGAAGACATCACCGAAGGCGAAATCCTGATCGGTGGTACGGTCGTCAACAAGCTCGAACCGCGCGAACGCGGCTGCGCCATGGTGTTCCAGAATTACGCGCTCTACCCTCATATGAGCGTCGCGCAGAATATCGGCTATGCCCTCAAGGTCGCCGGCATGCCCCGCGCCGAGCGCGAGGCCAAGGTGGCTAAGGTCGCCAAATCGGTCAGCCTTGAACCCTATCTCGACCGCAAGCCGGGCGAGCTCTCGGGCGGCCAGCGCCAGCGCGTCGCCATGGCCCGCGCCATGGTGCGCGAGCCAAAGGTGTTCCTGTTCGACGAACCCTTTTCCAATCTCGATGCCAAGCTGCGCGTCGCCATGCGCGCTGAAGTTCGCAACCTGCACCGCAGCCTGGGCGTCACCTCGGTGTTCGTGACGCATGACCAGACCGAGGCCATGACCCTGGCCGATCGGCTGATCATCATGAATTCCGGCGTCGTCGAGCAGATCGGCAAACCGTCGGAAGTCTATCACCGTCCCGCCAGCCTCTTCGTCGCCGATTTCATCGGCTCGCCCGCCATGAACCTCGTGCGGGGCCACTTCGCACAGGATGGCTATTTCCGCCACGGCAAGGGCGGCATGATCCATCTGCCCGCCATTGCCCCGGCGCTGGTCAGCCAGGAAATTTCTATCGGCGTGCGCCCCGAACTCGTGCGCCGCGCCAGCGCGACGGCAAACGGGGCGATAGCCGCCGTGGTCGACTACACCGAAGAACTCGGCGCCGCCCGCCTCATCTATGCCGACGCCGATGGCAGCCGCATCGTTGCGGTTGATACCGCCACCGACGCCCTCGGCACCGGCATGCCCATCCACTTCGCGATCGACCCCGCCGACCTGCACGTCTTCAGCCACGACACCGGCCGCCGCATCGAGCTGGGCGAGGCCCAGCGTGCTGCCACCCATACCCGCATCAACGCCTGACTCCCAGGAGATCCACCATGAGCAACATCACTGCAACAGGCTTCAATTCCGGCTCCACCGATGGCGAACTCGATAGCCTCGAGGCCGATCTGCGGCGCCTCGCCGATATCGGCGTCGATACGGTCGAACTGGCCCTGACCAGCATCGACCTGATCAGCGGCGGCCGCATCATCGAGGAGCGCGCCCAGCGCCTGCTGGCCATCACCGAGCAGTTCGATTTCCGCTACACCGTGCATGGTCTGGTCTCGTCCAATTTCATGGACCCGGACACCCAGCGCTATCAGCTCGATGCCGCCAAGGCGCTGGTCCAGCTCTGCGATCGCGTCGGCTCGGGCATTCTCGTGCAACATGGCGGTGCGTTGCGCGCCGACCAGCTCGTCGAACGCGCTGGCGCTGACCAGCGTGAACGCGAGGCCCTGACAGAGCTGGCCGAATTCGCCCGCCCCTATGGCGTGCGCATTGCGCTCGAAAACATTTTCACCACCGAACTGGGCCAGTATCGCCAGACGCCGGCCGAGGTCGCCGAGACGGTCAAAGCCGTCAACCACCCCAACCTGGTCGCGCTGATCGATTTCAGCCACGCCTATATCGAGAGCACCTATAAGGGCCTCAACTTCCGCGAACAGATCGCCGCCATGGCCCCGGTCACCGGCCACCTGCATGTCCACGACAGCTTCGGCCGCCCGCAGGGCTTCTACAAACCCTTCTTTCCGCAGGAAAACACGGCCATGGGCATCGGCGACCTGCACATGCCGCTGGGCTGGGGCGATATTGATTGGGACAGCATTTTTGCTGAGCTCGATTTCCTGCCGGACACGGTGCTGATGATGGAAATCGGCCCGCGGCATCGCAACGAGCAGCCGGCCTGTCTGGAACGGGCACGGAAATTGGCTGGGCTGACGGGCGCTGAGGCTATCGCTGCGCAGTAAGCGCGGGCCGGACGGGGCGCCATGCCCCGTCCATCCTACCCCTCATACTTCTCCAAAAACCCCTCCGCGCCCAGCGCCCGGAAATCCGGCAGGGCCTGGTGCAGTCGCTCGTGGCTCCAATCCCACCACGCCAATCTATCCAGCCGTCCAGCCACGTCATCGCTGAAGCGCTGCTTGATGGTGCGCGCCGGCACGCCCACGGCGATGGCGAAATCGGCCACATCCTTGGTCACCACCGCATTGGAACCGATGATTGCACCATTGCCGATTTTGATGCCGGGCATGATCACCGCGCCATGCCCGATCCAGGTGTCGTGACCGATGCTGATGCGCTGCTCCGCACGCCAGTCGAAAAAGTCCTGGTCGTCCGCTTCGCCCTCAAAGTACCAGGCGGAGCGATAGGTGAAGTGGTGCAGCGACGCCCGCTCCATCGGGTGCATGCTGGCATAGATGCGCACATGGCTGGCGATATTGGCGAATTTGCCGATGTCGGCATAGGCGATCTGGGTGTTCTCGACGCAATAGGAATAGTCGCCCAGCGTTGAGCGCGCGACATGGCTGCCCGCGCCCACCTCGGTATAGCGGCCGAGCGTGGACTCGGTGACATGGGCGGTCGGGTGGATATGGGGCTCGATGCCAAGCTTGGTCATGCGGCAATCCTCGGGGCAAAAGCGGTGACATCGACAATCCGGTCGGCCACCTGATGGCGCACTTCCTCATCGTGGAAAATGCCCAGCAGGGCCGTGCCCGCCGCCTTTTTCTGGGCGATCATCTCGACCACGACGGCCCGATTGGTCGCGTCCAGCGATGCGGTTGGTTCGTCGAGCAACAGCACCTTGTGATCGGTGATGAAGCCACGCGCGATGTTGACGCGCTGCTGCTCGCCGCCCGAAAACGTCGCCGGGGGCAGGGACCACAGCCGCTCCGGCAGATTGAGCCGCGCCAGTAGCGCCTTGGCCCGTTCCTGCGCTTCGCTCTTGTCGACCCCACGGATCACCAGCGGCTCGGCCACCACATCCAGCGCCGAAACACGCGGCACCGTGCGCAGGAACTGGCTGACATAGGCAATGGTGTCGCGCCGCAGCGTCAGAACCAGGCGGGGATCAGCCGTCGCCAGATCGATCTCGGCGCCATCATGGGCCAGCAGGATCGCCCCGCCATCGACGCCATAATTGCCATAGACCATTTTAAGAATGGAGCTTTTGCCCGCCCCCGATGGTCCGCCGAGCACGACGCACTCGCCGGCATGGACGTCGAAATCGACATTCTCCACGACGGGGAGCACCACACCATCGCGCAGGTGCATGGTGAAGGTCTTGGAGAGATTGCGGATGGAAAGGGCGGCGGTCACAGCGTGGCTCCGTAGGTTTGGACAATGCGTTGACCCCTCATCCGCCCCTTCGGGGCACCTTCTCCCTCAAGGGGAGAAGGGGGGCTCAGAGTTTGAATGGCCACCAGGGCTCCCCTCTCCCCTTGAGGGAGAGGGTGGATCGGCCAGAGGCCGAGACGGGTGAGGGGTTTCTTTCGCATCGTCCTCACACCTGCAAAATCGAAGACACGAGCAGCTGCGTATAGGGCTCGCGTGGATCATCGAGCACGCGGTCGGTGAGGCCGGATTCGATCACTCGGCCGTCCTTCATCACCATCATGCGGTGGCTCAGCAGGCGGGCTACGGCCAGATCGTGGGTGACGATGATGGCCGCCAGCCCGAGTTCACCCACCAGCCCGCGCAACAGATCGAGCAGGCGCGCCTGCACCGATACGTCGAGCCCGCCGGTCGGTTCATCCATGAACACCAGGCGCGGCCCCGTTACGAGATTTCGGGCAATCTGCAGGCGCTGGCGCATGCCGCCGGAGAAGGAGCGCGGCTGATCATCGATGCGGTCGGCGGCGATTTCCACGCGGCCGAGCCAATCCACCGCCGTTTCGCGGATATGGCCATAATGGCGGTCGCCCACCGCCATCAGCCGCTCGCCCACATTGGCGCCGGCCGATACCGTCATGCGCAAACCATCGGCTGGATTCTGGTGCACAAAGCCCCAGTCCGTGCGCATCAGAAAGCGCCGCTCGGCCTCGCTGAGCTCATAAAGATTGCGCCAGATTTCGTCGCGCATGCGATATTCCGTCCGGCCCGAACTGGGTTCGAGATGGGTGGAGAGGCAATTGAGCAGCGTCGTCTTGCCCGATCCGCTCTCGCCCACAATGGCCAGCACTTCGCCGGGCCATAGCTCGAAGGACACATCGGTGCAGCCCAGCCGGTTGCCGTAATATTTGCTCAGGCCTTCGACCCGCAGCAGGGGTTGCTCGCTCATTCCGCCGCCTCCAGTTCTTCCCCGCTTAAGTGTCCGCGATGCCCTTCGGCGCGGCGCTCTTCGCAATTGTCGGTGTCCGAGCACACGAACATGTGCCCGCCATGGTCATCCAGGATCACCTCGTCGAGATAGACGCCGGTAGCAGCGCATAGGGCGCAGGGCTGGGTAAAGTGCTGGATTTCGAAGGGGTGATCTTCAAAATCGAGGCTCACCACTTCGGTAAAGGGCGGCACCGCATAGATGCGCATTTCGCGCCCCGCGCCGAACAGCTGCAGCGCCGGCGACATGTGCATTTTGGGGTTGTCGAATTTGGGTGTGGGCGAGGGGTCCATCACGTAGCGCCCTTCGACCTTGACCGGATAGGCATAGGTCGTGGCGATCTGGCCATGCTTGGCAATGTCCTCATAGAGTTTGACATGCATCAGCCCATATTCCTCGAGCGCATGCATTTTGCGCGTCTCGGTTTCGCGCGGCTCAAGGAAGCGCAGCGGCTCGGGGATCGGCACCTGATAGACTAGCACCTGGCCCGCCTGTAGCGGCTTTTCCGGAATGCGGTGGCGGGTCTGGATGATGGTCGCGTCGGCCGTGTGCGTCGTGGTCGCGACATTAGCGACCTTGGCAAAGAAGGCGCGGATGGACACCGCATTGGTCGTGTCATCGGCGCCCTGGTCGATCACCTTGAGCACATCGTCCGGCCCGATAATCGCCGCTGTCACCTGCACGCCGCCCGTGCCCCAGCCATAGGGCATGGGCATTTCGCGGCTGGCAAACGGCACCTGATAGCCGGGAATGGCCACGGCCTTGAGGATAGACCGCCGGATCATCCGCTTGGTCTGCTCATCGAGATAGGCAAAATTGTAGCTTGGGATCAGGCTCATTCGGCCGCCTCCTTGTGTGCTTCCTGTTCAGCCCGCATGCGCCGCACCACGTCGAGTTCGGCCTGGAAATCTACATAATGGGGCAGCTTGAGGTGCTCGACGAAGCCGGTGGACTGCACATTGTCGAGGTGGCTGATGACGAATTCTTCGTCCTGCGCGGGGGCCACCACGTCCTCGCCAAATTCGCGAGCGCGCAGCGCCCGGTCACACAGCGACATCGACATGGCCTTGCGTTCGGATTGGCCGAACACCAGCCCATAGCCGCGGGTGAATTGCGGGGGCACCTTGGCCGAGCCCTTAAATTGGTTGACCATCTGGCACTCGGTCACCCGCACACGGCCCAGGCTCACAGCAAAGCCAAGCTCGGCGATGTCGAGTTCCACCTCGACTTCCCCGATGCGGATTTCGCCGACAAAGGGGTGCGTTCTGGCGTAACCGCGCTGTGTCGAATAGCCGAGCGCCAGCAGGAACCCTTCATCGCCGCGGGCCAATGCCTGCAGCCGCAAATCGCGGTCCAGCGGGTATTGCAGCGGCTCGCGCGTCAGGTCGCCGATTTCGTGTTCTTCGGCGTTCAGAGCCTGTTCGCCGGAATCCGGCTCGATCAGCCCTTCATGGGCTAGCAGGTCCGTCACGCGGGGCGCTTGTTCCGAGTCGGCGAGCCGCCGGACTGGTGTAGCCACATCGCCGCCTTCGGCCACCACCGGGTCGAGCAGGCGGTGGGTATAGTCAAAGGTGGGCCCTAACATCTGCCCGCCTGGCAAATCCTTGAACGTCGCTGAGACCCGGCGCTCGATCAGCATCTTGGCGGTGTTGATCGGCACCGAATAGCCGAAGCGGGGCAGGGTGGTGCGATAGGCGCGCACCAGGAAAATCGCCTCGATCAGATCGCCCCGCGACTGGATGATGGCGAGCGCCGCCAGCTCCCGGTCATAGAGCGAGCCTTCCGCCATGCAGCGATCGACCGCCAGGCCAAGCTGCTGGATGATTTGCTCAATTCCGAGCGCGGGCACGTCCCGGTCGCCCCGGCGCCGGTCGGCCAGCAGAGCATGTGCATTGGCAATGGCGGCTTCCCCGCCCTTTACGGCCACATACATTTAAGCGTCCTTCCTTGAGATCCGGGTGGTCCTTGGCAGACCGATCACCGCGCCGTCGGCCACCAGCAGCAGGTCCACTCCGCGCGGAAACTGCGCCCGGTTTTCCGCCCACTGATCGAGGAAGTCTTCGGGCAGGCCGAGTGGGGATATCTCGACGCTGTGCTCAATCCCCGGACCCTTCAGCACGAGGGCATCGCCGCCGCCGCTCAGCGCTGCAACGGCCACGATGATCGTGGTCGAGCGGTCGGGGTAGATATCCGTGCCAAGCGAAAAGTGGTTCAGTTTCAATGCATTGCTGTCACGCAGCACCGCGAATTGCGCCTGCTCCGGCACCACATTGAGGGGCGAACCGATGTGGAAGCGCAACCAGCCGGTTACGATTTCGGTCGCCAGGTCGGGTTCCAACCACACGCCGGTATCGTGATCGCACAGCGTCAGCAGCACCGCCACCAGCTCCGGCGTCAGCGGCGCGGGCGGGGTGAGGTCGAGCGCCAGTTGCTGAATTGTCCCCGGATTGGCCAGGGCATCCATCAGGGCGCGAAAGCCTTGCTGGGCCTGCATAACCGGGTCGGCAAAGCCGCCATCGAGCACTAGATTGTCCATCAAACGTCCCCTCGCACCATGGTGAAGAAATCGACCTTGGTGGCCGCCGCTTCCTCGCGTTTCTGTTGGTCGGCATGGCTCACCACAGCCCGCAGTGGGGCCAGCACTTCGGCCTCCACCCGCTCCGGCTCGCGCTGGAACAGCGCATCGAACACCGCAATCAGCCGCGCCTTTTCGAGGTCTCGGCCCAGGCAATAGCCATGCCCCACTTCGCCGCTGGCCAATCGGACGCTCGCCCGGCTCACGCTGGTTTCGCCCAGATTGAACGGCGCGCCGCCGCCACCGGCCCGGCCGCGCACCATGACGAGCCCGGTTTCGGGACCACGCAAGGCGCGGAATTCGGGCTTCTCGGCCCAGTCGCTCCACCGCGCTGTCAGGGCCGCGCTCTCGGCTGCCGCCAGGGCATTCAATGCCAACCGCCTCGGTTCTGTCGTCATATCGCTTGCCTCTACTTGTCTAATAAACTAGACAACATAAATCCTGATTCCGGTCTTAGGCGCCCTGTGTGAATTTGCAATGACAAAAACCGAGTCCTCGTCCGAATCCCATCTCAGCGGCGTCGCGCTGTGGCGGCGCATTGCCGATGCCATCCGGCTCGACATTGTCGGCGGCAAGCGCCAACCGGGCGACCGCTTGCCCGGGGAAACCGAACTGGCGGAACGCTTTTCGGCCAATCGCCACACGGTGCGTCGGGCGCTGGCGGCGCTCCAGGCCGAGGGTGTCATCCGCACCGAACAGGGGCGGGGCAGCTTTGTCGATCAGGCGCGCCGCGTCAGCTATCGCATTGGCAAGCGGACCCGGTTTTCGGAGAACCTGGCCGGACAGGCCGCTACGATTTCGCGCGACATGCTGTCCTCGCGGCTGGAAAACGCGACGGCTAGCGTGGCTGCGGCGCTGGGCCTGCGGGCGGGAACCAAGGTGACGCGGCTGGAAACCCTTTCATCGGCGGATAACCGCCCCATGTCGCGGGCGACGATCTGGCTGAGCTACGCCGTCTTCCCCGATTTCGCCACGCGTTTCGCGGAAAACCCGTCCATCACGGCGACGCTGGCGAGTTACGGCATTGCCGACTATGCCCGCGCCAGCACCCGCATTTCGGCCCGCCACGCCGATGCCGACGAAACGGCGACGCTCAAACTCGCCCCCGGCGCCATTCTGCTGGTGTCGGAGGCGGTCGATACGGACCTCGCCGGCAAGCCCTTGCTCTATGCGCTGAGCCGCTTTCCTGCCGATCTAATGGAACTGGTAGTCTAGGAGCTATAGCCGTTCAGCTTTTATCCTGGGGTCGCGAGCCACCGCGCCGTCCCCTCCCCCTTGAGGGGAGGGCTCAGCTTTTCGCTAGCGAAAAGCGGGGGTGGGGGTTCTGCAGCATCAACATCCTCAACGCCTGCGGAGCCTTCAGAACCCCCACCCTCAATCCCTCCCCTCAAGGGGGAGGGAGGCAGATCGTGGCGGCCCTAAACCCGTTCCGCCTGTGCCTGCTGCAACAGGTCGAGGAAACGTTCGCCGGCGTCCTGTAGCTGCCCGGAATTGTCTATCTGGATGCTTTCGACACCTGGCACGGCGACATCGAGCTGGCGCGCCAGGCGCTGGCGGATGGCTTCGGCATCCTCGCGGCCGCGTGCCGCCAGCCGCTGGGCAATGATCTCGGGACGGGCCGAGATAGTGGCCACGATGACCCGCTGATAGCGGGACGCAGCCTCGCCGATCACCTGCCGCGACACATTGGCGATGACGACGCGGCCAGCGGCAATGTCGTTGTCGATGGAGCGCGGCAGGCCATAGCGCAGGCCATGGGCCTGCCAATGCAGGGCCAGCCCGTTGGATCGCGCCAGCGCTTCGAAATGCGCTTCGCTCAGGCTGTCGTGATCTTCCGCCGCGCGGTCGGCAGGACGGGTGACGATGCGGCGCACAAAGGCAAATTCAGCGCGCCCGGCAAGGCGCTGGCGCGCAAAGTCGATCAGTGAATCCTTGCCCGATCCGCTGGGGCCGACCACGGCGATGAAGGCGCCGGAAGCCGGGGCGTCCGTACTCATATGACGCGGTTCCCTTCGCGCCAGACGGTGCGCACGATGGGCACGCCATCCTGTACGCGCACGCGCACCAGATCGGCCCGCTTGCCCAGGGCGATCTCGCCGCGGTCGTGCAGGCTTGCCGCTTCGGCGGGGTGCTTGGATACCAGCCGCACGGCATGGGGTAGCGTGATGGAGTCAACGCTATCGCCCAGCGAGAAGGCTGCCTGCAACAGGCTGAAGGGGATGTAATCGGACGACAGAATGTCGAGCAGGCCGTGCTCGGCCAGTTCGCGCGCCGAGACATTGCCTGAATGGGAGGAGCCGCGCACCACATTGGGGGCGCCCATCAACACGGCCATGCCAGCCTCATGCGAGGCGCGGGCGGCTTCGACCGTTGTTGGGAATTCAGCGACGTCGATGCCCTGCGCAATCGCCTCGTCGACATGGCCCAGCGTGGCGTCGTCATGGCTGGCCAGCACAATGTCATTGGCCTGGCAGAATTGCGAAATGGCTGCGCGATGCGGCCCGGCATGCATTTCCGAGTCGCGAATACGGCGGGCCGAAAAGTCGGCCAGCGCCTGATCGCTCATCTTGAGCTTGCCCTGGTAATAGACGCGGTAGGCGTCAAGATTGGCAAACTGCCGTTGGCCGGGTGCGTGGTCCATCAATGAGGCCAGGCGCACCAGCGGGTGGTGCTGCAACAGCTCGAAGCCTTCGAGGCAATCGGGCGCGGAAACCTCGCAACGCAGGTGGATGAAGTGGTCGGCGCGCAGGCGGCCCGCTTGCTTGCCGCCGGCAATGGCTTCGGCCAGCACCAGCATTTCGGTGGAGCCCATGTCGGATTGCTCGTCGATGCCGACCCGCAGGGCATCGAACACGGTGGTAATGCCGGAGGCGGCGACCTGGGCGTCATGGGCCTGCACCGCGGCAATGGCGTTCCAGCGCACTTTGGGGCGCGGTGCATAATGGTTTTCGAGGTGATCGGTATGCAGTTCGATCAGGCCCGGAATGACGTAGTCGCCATCCATGTCCTCGCCATGCGCCGAAGCCGCCGAGATATCGGCGATCACGCCGTCGCGCAGCAGGATCGCGCCCTCGACGACTTCATCGGCCAGGACAATCCTGGCATTGGTGAGAACGGTTTCGGCGGCATTCTTCTGCGTCATGGATCAAGCAATCTTGCGTCGGCGTTGAGTGGTGAACTGGTGACTGGAATGGACGAAGAACGGAGCATTGGGCTCCGGCTCCACGAACAGGGCAACTTGCCCGATATGCAATGGCGCTGTGGCAAGGTCGCCGAAATGGCGCTGCAATACCAGCGCAACATGATCACGTTCCAGCTCATCGATGGGGCCGGTCAGCGTCATGTGAAAGCGGAACTGGTCGAACACGTTGGGGTGGCCCCAATTGCGCAGATTGTCGAATTGCTGGCCATTGAAGCGCCCGATATCGCCCCGCGCCAGATCGAGGTCGGTGATCGGGCTGCGATAGATGTCAAAGGCGGTGACGAAATCGGCTGCCAGATCATTGAGTTCGAGCATGGGCAAGGCCGGCACCAGCGCAAAGGCATTCTGGATCGGCGCGATGCGCATTTCCGGCACGGTGACGGCAGGCAAGCGGCGGCAGAAGCGATCAAGCGCTGATTGCAGGTCGCCAATTTGGTAGTCGGGGGCCAGGCGGAACGGGGCTTTCAACGTGCCGTGAAAGCCGAAGCGGCGCGGTGCGGCGGTGAGGAAAGCGTGGTCGGTTTCCACCAATCCCTCCACCGGCCAGCTCACCCGCGCACCCGTATAAGGGTCGCGCCTAAGCCATTGCGCCGCTGCAATCTGCAGCGGGTCATCGGGCGGAGGAACAAAATAGATCGCGCAACGCATAAGGGGCTCACACTGATCCCTATGCGTTATCGGAACTCTGTGACAATTCGACAAATGTCTAGTTTAGCGCACAAGTTCTTTTCGGGCCCTGCGACCCGAAAAGCGGTGCCGCTGGCGGCTATTTCGGCGCGGGGCAGCTATTGGTCGGCTCGACCTTGAGCACGGGGAAGCAATCCTTCCAGGCCTCGGTGCGCGGTGGCCAGGGGGTGAGGAATTCCGGGCTTTCCTCCAGCTGGAGAATGCCTTGCGCCTGCAAATTCTTCACGCGGCCATCGAGATATTCCTTGATAACGCTGATCTGCCCATCCTCGACCGTGGCCACCCAGACGTCGTTGACCACCTGGCGATTGCCGCGCTGGAAGGTGCGGAATTGCAATTCGGCGGCGACGCGACCGGTCTCGGTGTCGATGTAGAAGGCGTTGGCTGGCAGGAAAATGCTGGTGTCGCTCGCCTGTTCGCAGAACAGTTTGAGGTCGGCGAGGATCGCGTCGACCCCGGTAATGTGGCTGGTGGGGTAGGAGAAATCGACGTCGGGCGCGACCGTCTTGGCCATCAGATCGCTATTGCAGCTGGCCCAGGAACTGGCGAGGTCGAGGATCAAATCCTGAAACTGCGCCCGGGCACTGCCGGCTTCTTCGATCGTGCCGGAAAATTCGACACCGGGCCGGACCTCGGCAGCAGACAGCGCAATGGGCAGACAGGGCAGCATGGTCAATACAGCGGCAAGCATGCGGACATTGCGCTTGAGCATCTCGGCATCTCCTGTTGATCGATTATCGAACTTGTGTTCGATTAAAGAATATCAAGACAGTCCTTGCGGTTCACGCCCAGTCAGTTTTTCCGAATGTCAGGAATGCGTCGGTGACATAACTGTGACAGCGGCTAGTGCGCGCTGCGCCTAATGAGCGCTGCCTCAAGGATGTTGCGAAACAGGCAGGCGGTGGTGATGGGGCCGACGCCATCGGGCGCATGGGTGACTGCGGCGGCCTTGCCCTCGACCCCAGCGAGATCGACATCGCCGAGGATTTGCCCATTGCGGCGGCTGATGCCGACATCGATCAGGATGGCGCCCTGGGCGATGTGGTCGGCAGTGATCAGTCCGGCTACGCCGGTTGCGCTCACGACGATGTCGGCTTGGCGGGTCAGCGCCGCCAGATCGCGCGTTGCGGCATGTCCCACCGAGACACTGGCGTTGCGGTCGAGCAGCATCATGGTCAGCGGCCGGCCGACGACGGCGGAGGCGCTGACCACGGCGACATTCGCTCCGGCCAGATCACCAAACAGCGCCTCGGCGCAGATCACGCTGGCCTGTGCCGTCGCGGCGGCGCGGCTTGGTGCGCCGAGCAGCAGGTTGCCGGCGTTCATCGGGTGGAGGCCATCGACGTCTTTTTCCGCGCCAATCGCCAACGCCGCCGCAATGGCTTCAACGCCCTGGGGCAGGGGATAGAGCGTCATCACCGCGTCCACGGCCTTGTCGTCGCGCAGGGCGGCCAATTGCCGATAGATTGATGGCGGATCGCTCTCATAGGCCAGCACAGTCAGCGCAATGCCGGCCTGTTCCGCCATCTCCTGTTGCCGGACGGCATAGGCGCGGGCGCCGGGGTTGTCGGCATCGAGCAGCACGCAGCAGGTGGGGCGGATGCCCGCATCCTGCGCGCGGCGCAGGATCTGGGCATGCATGTCGCGGGCGAGGTCAAGGCCGGAGAATATGTGGGTCTGCACCGGGTGCCCCTAGAAGGTCAGGCCGACATCGGCCGCGCATTGGCGCAGTTTGGGGAACATGACCTGCTCGATATGCTCGGGCTGATAGCGGTTCTGCGGGAAGATGATCGAGATGGCGCCGATGACCTTGCCGCCCACGCCCAACACCGGCACGGCGAGGGAATCCACGCCCTCGACATATTCGGCATCGGCAAAGCAATAGCCCTTGGCGCGGATCGCGCCGAGCTGGGCGATGAGCTTGTCCTTGCTGGTTTCGGTGTGTGCGGTATGGGCGGTGAGCGGCGCATCGGCAATGATCGCGTCGCGGGTTTCCGCATCGAGGAAGGCCAGCATGGCGCGGCCAGCGGCGGTGGGCAGCAGCGGAATACGGCTGCCGGTGGTGACCATGTTGAGGGTGAAGCGCGCCGGGCCATAGGAATGGGCGACATAGACCGCCTCGGTATCGTCCAGCATGCTGAAGGACACCGCCTCCCCCACCTCGTCGGAGGTGAGCCGCAGAATGGGCTGGATGATCTGCGAAATGCCGCGGCCTTCGACAAACCCCTGCGTCAGGCGCAGCACATGGGGGGTGAGCTCGTAGCGGCCCCGGTCGCTGGCGAGATAGCCGAGCTGTTCCAGCGTCCGCACCAGCCGCCGCGCCACCGCCCGGCTGAGATTGGTTTTCTGCGCCACTTCGGCCATGGTCAGCATGCGGTTCTTGCCGTCAAACGCGCAGATGACCTCCAGGCCCTTGGCAAAGGTCAGCGAAACTTCCTTGTCGTCCGCGTCCAGCCTGCGCATATCCCTGCACCCCCCCAAATCAAAATCATCTTAGCGATGTTCGATAATAGATCAATCGTTCGATTAGCGAGCGGTGCTCTGTGCGGGTGCCCATATATTGTGCATCACGAAATTTGGCCTTCAAGATAATCAATCGGCTTGACCGTGCCGCCAAACTGGCCTTAGGCTCTACATAACGAACATTAATTCGATAATCGAACGCGTCGGGAGCGGGGGGCTGGAGCTGCTGATTGGCGGCGCCAGAACTCGTCCGCACGCCGCGATGTCGCGACTGCCCTAAGGATCGGAATGAAAGTCCACGTCATCTATGCCCACCCCCTGACCGATAGCCTGGCTGCGCATTTGCATCGGGTGACGGTCGATAGCCTCGTTCAGGCGGGGCATGAGGTGGACGATCTCGATCTTTATGCCGACAATTTCGACCCCATCCTGTCGCTAGAGGATCGGCGCGACTATCACGACACGGCCATCAATCAGCGCAAGGTCGCGGGATATGTCGAGCGGCTGCAAAGCTGCGAGGGGCTGGTGCTGTGCCATCCGGTGTGGAATTTCGGCTGGCCGGCAATTCTGAAGGGTTATTTCGATCGCGTGTTCCTGCCCGATGTATCGTTCAAGCTGGTGGATGGGCAGGTTTCGCCCGGCCTCAAGAACATTCGGAAGCTCGCAACCGTCACCACCTATGGTTCAAAGCGCTGGCGCGCCGCCGTGCTGGGCGATGCGCCGCGCAAGAATGGCACGCGCTTTTTGCGCGTCGTCTGCCACCCAAGGGTCAAAGTGCGCTATCACGCATTATACGACATCAACAATGCAACGCCGGAACGCACCGATGCCTACATCGCCAAGATCCGCGCCGAAATGCTGAAATTCTAGCCATGACCGCTTCCTTGGCCCAGACAAAGACCGATAAAGCCCCGGCCAATGACCGGCTGCCGGGCAATGCCGCCCTGATGTTCGACGCCGTCTCGATGACCTTTCCTGATGGCACCCAGGCGCTCGATAAGGTGACGCTGGCCATCCAGCCGGGCGAATTCGTCTCCATTGTCGGCCCCTCCGGCTGCGGAAAATCCACCCTGCTCAAGCTCGCCTCGGGTCTTGAGAGCCACACCTCGGGCGATATCTGGGTGGATCGCGATAGCCTCGGCTATACGTTCCAGGATGCGACGCTGCTGCCGTGGCGCAAGGTGTTGGCCAATGTCGAGCTGCTGATGGAATTGCGCGGCTTTGATCCGGCCGAGCGCCGCCGCATTGCCCTGGAGCAGATCGAGCTGGTGGGGCTGTCGGGGTTTGAAAACCACTATCCCCGGCGGCTATCGGGAGGCATGAAAATGCGGGCTTCGCTGGCGCGCTCGCTCGCGCTTAATCCGGCTGTGTTCCTGTTCGATGAGCCGTTCGGGGCGCTTGATGAGATCACCCGCGAGCGGCTCAATGATGAGCTGATCGCGCTCTATACCAGGCAGAAATTCACCGGCCTCTTCATCACCCATTCGATCCCCGAGGCGGTTTATCTGTCCACCAAGGTCGTGGTCATGTCCAAGCGTCCGGGCCGCATCGTCGCCAGCTTCGACATTGCCTTCCCCGAGCCGCGCACGCCCGAGCTGCGCTACAGCAGCGGCTTTGCCGAAGTCTGCGGGGAAATCTCGCTGGCTCTGCGCAACGCGATGGAGAGCTAGGACCATGGCAAAATCTCAACGCAAGCTCGCCGTCGAACGCTATCTCGCCAAGCCGCTGGCTGCCCGGCCCGGCGTCTCCCAGCGCTTCGCCGCTGCCCTGCTGCCGCCGCTGCTGATGGGCGTGCTGGTGGTCATCGCCTATATCTGGACGCGCTCGGGGCTGGAAACGCACCGCCAATTCCTGATGCCGACGCTGGAAGGCCTGTGGACCCAGGCATTCAGCCAGCCGGCAGTACTCGGCCAATTGTTCAATGCTGCCGTCACCACGCTGTCGATAGCGCTGGCGGGGCTGGCCATTTCCATTCCCATCGGCATGTTGCTGGGCGTGGTGATGTTCCGCTTCCAGGTCATGGAAAAGGCCATCTTTCCCTATCTGGTTGCGCTGCAATCCATCCCGATCCTGGCGATCATCCCGCTGCTGCAATCGGCCTTGGGCTTCGGCTTCCTGCCCAAAGTGCTGATCGTGGCGCTCTTCACCTTTTTTTCCATTCCGACGACGCTGCTGCTGGGCCTCAAGAGTGTCGATCGCAGCATTATCGACCTGTTCCGGCTGCAAAAGGCCGGCTGGCCCACCATGCTGATCAAGGCCGGGTTCCCCTCGGCGGCGCCGACGCTGTTTGCCGGGCTGCGCATTTCGGCGGGGCTCGCGGTGATCGGCGCCATCGTGTCGGAACTGTTTTTCCTGTCCGGCCCCGGCGGGCTCGGGCAGATGCTGATCAACGCCAAGATCGATTTCAAATACGAACAGATGTATGCCGCATTGCTGGTGTCGTCGGTGCTGTCGATCTCGGTTTATCTGCTGTTCAGCTGGCTTGGAAACCGGCTGTTTTCGGAATGGCACGAGTCGGGGGGGAGGTAGCGCGAGGTACAAGCCAGACCCGCGCACACCGAAATGCTTCACATGGGACAACAATGATGAACTTCAGGACCTTACTGCTCGCCGTCACCGCGCTTACCGGCGTTGGCCAGGCTGCCCACGCTGCCGAGCCCGGCGCCTTCGCCAAGGCGCATTACACCACCCCATTGGCCGATGTGTGCCCCAATCCCTTCATCATCCAGAAGGATTGGCTGGCCCAGGCCGAGCATGGCGGGCTCTATCAGATGATCGGGGCAGGGGGCGAAATGTCCTCCGGCAAATATCAGGGGCCACTCGGCTCGACCGGCATCGATCTGGTGCTGCTCGAAGGCGGCGGCGGGGTCGGCCTGGGCGATGGCGAAACCGCCTATTCGGCGCTCTATATGGGCAATTCCAAAGCCGGCGTGACGCCGCATCTGGGTTTCCAGGAACTGGACAACGCCTTCATCTTCTCCAAGCAATTCCCGGTCGTCGGCGTGGTCAGCCCGCTGGATAAATCGCCCACCTCCCTGTTTTGGGACCAAGCGACCTATCCCGAGGGCTTCAAGACCATTGACGATCTCAAGGCCTTCGCCGCTTCGGGCAAGGGCAAGATCTATGTTTCCACCATCAAGCGCACCTTCGGCAAATATCTGGTGGACCAGGGCGTGCCGGCCGATGTCTTCATCGAAGGCTATCGCGGCGATGGCGAGAATTTCGTCGCCAATAACGGTACCTGGCTCAATCAGGGCTTCGTCACCAGCGAAGTCTACAAATTCGCTCACGGCAACAACTGGGCCAAGCCGATCGACTATCTGCTGATCTCCGATCTCGGCTATTCCATCTATACCGGCATGCTCTCGGTCGCCAGCAACCGGCTTGAAGAACTCGCGCCATGCCTTGAAAAGCTGGTGCCCATCATCCAGCAGGCCGAGGTGGATTATGTGACCGATCCGTCCGAGGCCAATGGGACCATCGTGGCCTTCAATGAAGGCGGCTTTGGCGCTGGCTATTGGAAGACCGATGCCGATCTGATGACCTATGCGGCTAAGGCGCTGGTCGATTCCGGTGTCGTCTCCAATGGCAGCAATGCCACTTTGGGCGATTTCGATATGGCGCGGGTTTCGGCGCTGTTCGATCTGGTCAAGGGCGGGCTCGATGAACGCGCCGATCCGGCTGTCACGCCGGAAAGCGTCGTCACCAACCGCTTCATCGATCCCTCCATCGGGCTCAAATAATGCCGCATCCGCAGGCCATTCTGCTCGATGGCGACAGGCTCGCCGAGCGCCTGCGGGACGAGATGAAAGCCGATGCGGCGCTGCTGATGGCGCGCGGCATCCAGCCGAAAATGGCAACCGTGCTGGTGGGGGATGACCCCGCCAGTGCCAGCTATGTGGCGCGTAAGCACGCCGATTGCGCTGAGATCGGCATCGCCGTCGAGGATAGGCGGCTGCCTGCCACGATCACGTCGGATGAACTGCTCGCGGCCATTGCGGCGCTGAATGCCGATCCGTCCGTGCATGGCTTCATGGTGCAATTGCCGCTGCCGGCGGGGATCGACGAAGCCGCCATGCTCGAAGCCGTGCGCCCCGACAAGGATATCGATGGATTGCACCCCATCAATCTGGGGCGTCTGCTGGCGGGTCAACCGGGCATCCTGCCCTGTACGCCGGCCGCCATCCTCACTCTGCTCCAAGCCTGTGACATTCCCCTGGCCGGCGCTGAAGTGGCCATTATCGGTCGCGGCAGCCTGGTGGGGCGTCCGCTGGCTATGCTGCTCTCGCAACGCGGCGTCGACGCCACCGTCACCCTGCTTCACAGCCAATCGCACGATCTGGCCGCGGCCACACGCCGCGCTGACATCGTCATTTCGGCGGCAGGCATTTCCGACCTGATCACGCCCGACATGATCAAGCCCGGCGCTGCTGTGATCGGCGTTGGCATCAGCTATGTCGATGGCAAGATGATTTCGGATATCGCTGCGGGCGTTGCCGATGTGGCTGCCTGGATCACCCCGGCCCATGGCTCCGTCGGCCCGCTGACCCGCGCCATGCTGCTCAAAAACTTGCTGCGCGCAGCGGCCAGGCAATAACCGCGCGCTCATTCCTCCCCCGCGTCCTGCGCCGAACAAAATCAGTTGCCGTAACCCCCGGCGCTAGCGTGGCCTTGCTGGCAAATCATCGGAAGGGAAAAAGCCTTCTGAATATGGCCTCCGGCAGGCCTCGCAACGTTTATCTATCAAATTAGTAGACTTATAATCCCGGCACGTGATTTGCTATTCGGCAGGGGAAACAATGAGCTACGCACTAAGCGTGTTGGACAAGAGTCCGATCGTCCGTGGCGAGGACCCGGCGCTGGCCCTGCGGCGCACCGTGGCGCTGGCGCAGCGGGCCGAGGCCCTGGGATATCGGCGCTTTTGGGTGGCCGAACACCACAATACGCCCGACCTCGCGAGTTCATCACCCGAAGTGCTGCTGGCCCATCTTGCCGCCCATACCAGGAGCATCCGCATCGGTTCGGGCGGCGTGATGCTGCAGCATTATAGCCCCTACAAGGTGGCCGAGAATTTCAACCTGCTGGCGGCGCTGGCGCCGGGGCGGATCGATATCGGTATCGGCAAGGCGCCGGGCGGGCTGCCGCTGTCAACCAAGGCGCTGCAATTCGGTCGCGACCTGGCCCAAAAGCCCGATTTCCGCACCCAGCTGGAAGAACTCGACCGCTTCCTGTCGGACGATTCTGCGGGCCGCCCCGAAGGGCTGGATGCGACGCCGCGACCGCGCAATGCGGGGGAAAGGCACCTGCTCGGGGCCAGCGTCGAAAGCGCGGCCTTGGCAGCCGAACTGGGCTGGAACTTCGTTTTTGCCCGCCATCTGAATGGCGACGACGCGACGCTGTCGGCGGCAATCTCGACCTATCGCGATGCCAGTGGCCGTACGCCTATTGTCGCGCTCGCCGCCGTAGTCGCCCGCTCGGCGGCAGAGGCGCGGGCGCAGGCCGAATTGTTCACGCCCTATCGCGTGCATATTCCGGGCGCGCAAAGCGTCACCGTGGGCAGCGAGGCGCAGGCGGCTGAATATGCGCGGCAGGCCGGCGTCACCGACTATACGGTCGAACGCCGCCAATCCACGGCGCTGGCCGGCGATGGCACGGACATTATCGCGGCGCTCGACCAGCTCGCGCGCCAGCATGGCATTGCCGAATTCATCATCGATTTCGCCAATGCCGGCGATAGCCGCATTGAGGCGGTCGAACTGGTCGCCGCCGCCCGGCTGCAACCATTGCCAACAGCACTTTCCGCTTAAATCATGGGGCCTTCAAAATGAGCCAGAAACGCATTCCCTTCGGCATCATGCTGCACGGCCCCGGCGGCCATATGAACGCCTGGAAGCATCCAAGCGTGCCCGCTGACGCCAGCGTCAATTTCGACTTCATCCTCGGAACGGCCAAGCGGGCCGAGGCAGCGGGCATCGCTTTCGCCTTTGTCGCGGACGGGCTCTATATCAATGAGCAGTCGATCCCTCATTTCCTCAACCGTTTCGAGCCGATTGCGTTGCTCTCGGCACTGGCGGCCGTGACCAGCAAGATCGGGCTGGTGGGCACGCTGTCCACCTCCTACAGCGATCCGTTTACGGTGGCGCGGCAGTTCGCCTCCATCGATCTGCTCAGCAAGGGCCGGGCGGGCTGGAATGCGGTGACTTCGCCGCTCGAGGGATCGGCGAGGAATTATGGCCGCGCCAGCCATCCCGACCATGCATTGCGCTACGAAATCGCGGCCGAGCATATCGAGATCGTCAAGGGCCTGTGGGACAGCTGGGACGACGATGCCTTTGTGCGCGACCGGGCCAAGGGCCAGTTCGCCGATTTCACCAAGCTGCACCGGCTCAATTTCAAGGGCCGCTTCCATTCGGCCGAAGGCCCGCTCAATATCCAGCGCTCCCCACAGGGGCAGACGGTGCTGTTCCAGGCCGGCGGCTCCGATGCGGGGATCGATCTGGCCGGTCTGCATGCCGACGCGGTCTTTGCCAATTCGGCCTCGATCGAGGAAAACCGAGTGCTGACCAGCAAGCTCAAGCAAAGCGCGGTGGCGCATGGCCGGGGTGCCGATGCCATCAAGGTGCTGCCCGGCATTGGGCCGGTCGTGGGTTCGACTGAGGCCGAGGCGCAGCGCAAATATCAGGAAATCCGCGACCTGGTGAATATAAGCGAGGCGCTGGCTTATCTTGGCCGCTTCTTCGATCACCACGATTTCAGCCAATATGATGTGGATGCGCCATTCCCCGAACTGGGCGATCTCGGTTCCAACAATTTCAAGTCTGGCACCGATCGCATCAAGCGCATCGCCCGGGAAAAGGGCCAGACCCTGCGCGAAGTAGCGCTGGAATCGGCGACCCCGCGCAGCGAATTCGTCGGCACGCCCGAGCAGATCGCCGACAAGATCGAGGAATGGGTCGATACCGGCGCATCCGACGGCTTCGTGCTGGGCTTCCCGGTCCAGGGCATCGGGCTCGAGGACTTCGACACCCAGGTGCTGCCCATCCTCGAACAGCGCGGTCGTCATTCACGCGAGCAGATTGGCGACACCCTGCGCGATCATCTGGGCCTGCCATTCCGCGAAAGCCGCTATGCGCTGGCGGACACCAAGGCGGCCGGCTGATGAGCGGAGCGGCGCCGGTGACAGACGAGGATTTCGTGGCGCTGCGCCACCGGCTGCATGCGGCGCCCGAACTGGCCTATGAGGAGCACGAAACCAGCGCGCTCGTGGCCTCGTACCTCAGCGAATGGGGCTATGATGTCGTAACCGGCGTCGGCCGCACGGGCGTGGTGGGAACGCTGCGGCAGGGCCATGGCGAACGCTCGCTGGCCCTGCGCGCCGATATGGATGCGCTGCCGATCGAGGAGGCCACCGGCCTTGCCTATGCCAGCCGCAACCCGGGCAAGATGCATGCCTGCGGGCATGATGGGCATACCACGATCCTGCTGTCCGCAGCGCGTCAGCTGGCGGCGAGTCGGCAGTTTTCCGGCACGTTGCGGGTGATTTTCCAGCCGGCCGAGGAAAACAATAGCGGCGCCCGCACTATGATCGAGGATGGCCTGTTCGAGCGCTTTCCGGTCGATGCGGTTTTCGGCCTGCACAATTGGCCCGGCATTCCCGCTGGGCAATTTGCGTTTCTCGATGGTCCGGCCATGGCCTCGGTCGATCTGGTGATCATCAAGATCCACGGGCGCGGCGGGCATGGGGCCAAGCCGCACCAGACTGTCGATCCGGTCGTGGTCAGCGCCAGCCTGGTCATGGCCCTGCAGACCCTGGTGTCGCGCAATGTCGATCCGCTCGAAATGGCGGTGGTGACCGTGGGTTCCATCCATGGCGGGGTGGCGCCCAATGTCATTCCCGACAGCGTCGAGCTGCAATTGACGGTGCGCACCTTCAACGCCGCCATCCGCGAGCAGATCCGGCAGCGGCTGACCGCGCTGGTGGAAAGCCAGGCGGCCAGTTTCGGCGCCAGCGCCGAGGTGTTCTATCCGCGCGGCTATCCGGTGCTGGTCAATCATGCGGCCGAAACCGAATTCGCCCGCCAGGTCGCCCGTCGGCATTTTGGCGAGGAGCGGATCGACACCAGCCTGCGGCCGATCACCGCCAGCGAAGACTTTGCCTTCATGCTGGAGCAGCGGCCTGGTAGCTATCTGTTCCTGGGCAATGGCGACAGCGCCGACCTGCATAGCCCGCATTATGATTTCAACGACGCCATCCTGCCCGATGCCGCCCGCTATTGGGTGCAACTGGCCCAGGATTACCTGGCGACCAACGCGGTCGCGGCGTGATTGCTTCCGGAGCTCCGAAATGACCGACAGCTTTCTTTACACGACGCCAAATGCCGAGATTTCCCGGCCGCTGATCGAGCAACTCACGGTGGAATACCGCAATCGCTATGGCAATTATTTCGGCGAGGATTCCTCAGTCGAAATGAACCGCTATCCGCCTGAACGCTTTGCCGACCCTGATGGCGCCTTCGTTTTGCTGCTGCGCGACGGCAAGCCGATCGCGGGTGGGGCCTTCATGCGCTACGACGACACCACCGCTGAGTTCAAGCGGATGTGGACCGACATCGGCCACCGCCGTCAGGGCCTGGCGCAGCGCGTGCTGGCGGAGCTGGAAAGCCGGGCCGCCGCCAAGGGCTATGGCCGCGTCTATCTCACCACGGGCTTCCGCCAGCCCGAGGCGGCCAAGCTGTATCTCAAGAGCGGCTATACCGCACTGTTCGACGTCGCCGCCGACCCCGAGACCATCCAGATCCTGCCGTTCGAGAAAGTGTTGGCGCCGGCTGGCGTTCATCCGGGGTCGCGCAACGATCATCTGAGCGCGCCCGCCGCCTAGGGCAAAAATGTCCTGAGACATCGCAAACACAGAACGGGAGCACATTGCTGCGATGCCTCGTTCGAACCTAATGTCTATCAGATTTATAGAATAAGAGGGTGACATGGCATCGGCAACGGAAGTCGGCACGGAAACCAGTTCGGCGGGCAGGGGCTCGGCGCGGGACTATGCCCGCTACCGGGTGGTGCCGGCGCGCCATCCGTGGCGCATCGTGGGGAGCCTGGTTGCGGCCTTCGTCATCGCGGTGTCGCTGCATTCCGTGTTCACCAATGAGCGCTGGGGCTGGGCGGTCTTCGCGCAGTTCTTCTTTTCCGAACCCGTCCTGGTGGGGCTGGGCCGCACGCTGCTGTTGACGGCGCTGGCCTCGGTCATCGGCTTCCTGCTCGGCGGCGTACTGGCCTTCGCGCGGGTCTCCAAATCGCCGCTGCTGTCGGGCCTGTCCTGGGGCTATATCTGGCTGCTGCGCTCGATCCCGCTGATCGTGCTGCTGCTGGTGCTCAACAATCTGGGCTATCTCTACGCCACCATCAATATCGGCGTGCCCTTCACCAATATCCTGTTCGCCCAATTCGATACGGTGCAGACGCTCAGCCCGTTTTCGGTGGCGCTGATCGGGCTCAGCCTCAATCAGGCGGCCTTCTCATCCGAGATCATCCGCGGCGGCATCTTGTCGGTGGATCAGGGCCAGCATGAAGCGGCGGCGGCACTCGGCCTGACCCGCTGGCGCCAGGGCATTCATATCGTGCTGCCCCAGGCCATGCGCGCCATTCTGCCATCCGGTTTCAACGAGATCATCGGCCTCGCCAAGGCAACGTCCATCGTCTACGTGCTCGCGCTGCCCGAGCTGTTCTATACCGTGCAGGTGATCTACCGCCGAAACCTGGAAGTCATTCCGCTGCTGATGGTGGCGACCGTCTGGTACCTGATCATCATGATCGTGCTGTCCAGCGTGCAATATTTCGTCGAGCAGCATTTTGCCAAGGGCGCACGCCGCGATGCCGGCCCGACCGCCATCGACAAGGCCCTGCGTTTCCTGGCCCGTCGGCCCACCGACACGGCCGGCACCTCGGCCACGAATGTTGCCCGCAAGCCGCTCAGCACTGCCTTTGGCAATGCCGGCGAAGGCCGGGTGGACCTGCATGGCATCAACAAGAGCTTTGGCGCCAATGTCGTGCTCGACAATGTCAGCCTCACCATTGCGCCCGGCGAAGTCACCGCCATTATCGGCCCGTCCGGCGCCGGTAAATCCACCCTGCTGCGCACCATCAACCATCTGGAGCGCGCCGATGCCGGCGTGGTCAGTATCGATGGCGAATTGATCGGCTATGAGCGCCGCGGCGATGTGCTCTATGAGCTCAAGGAGCCCGCCATTCGCCGCCGCCGCTCGGCCGTGGGCATGGTGTTCCAGAGCTTCAACCTGTTCCCACACCTGACGGCGCTCGAAAACATCATCGAAGCCCCGGTCTCGGTGGGCGGCGTGCCGCGCGAGGAGGCCATTGCCGATGCGCGGGACCTGCTGGCCCGCGTGGGGCTGGCCGACAAGGCCGATGCCTATCCGCGGCACCTGTCGGGCGGGCAGCAGCAGCGCGTCGCCATCGCCCGCGCCCTGGCACTGCGGCCCAAAGTGCTGCTGTTCGATGAGCCCACTTCGGCGCTCGATCCCGAACTGGTCGGGGAAGTGCTCGATGTCATCAAGGAATTGGCCAAGTCCGGCACCACGCTGATCATCGTGACGCACGAAATCGGCTTTGCCCGCGAAGTGGCCGATCGCGTGGTGTTCATGGAGGGGGGCAAGGTGCTTGAAGTCGGGCCGCCCGAGCGGCTGTTCAACGAGCCGTCCCATCCGCGCACCCGCGAGTTCATCGCCAAGGTTCTCTAACGTCCGACGCCTGCGCCGCCTGCTTATGCCATTCGTCCGGCAGGCTGGTGCACGCCTCGATCAAGCCAAAGGAACGCCAATTGCTCTCCAGAAAATCCTTCATTCTCGCCGCGACGAGCCTGCTGCTGGCAGCCTCGACATCGGGCATCGCGCTCGGCCAGGCCGCCGGCTTCAGCCTCGAGCCCAATCCGGCCAATCGCCTGCATGCGGAAAAGGTCGACGCCATCGCGGCCCTGCTGCCGCCCGACTATAAATGGGCCAAGGACGGCGTATTGAGCATCGCTATTGCCGCCGGCGCGCCGCCGATTGCCACCTATGCGACCGATGGCGCCACGGTGGTTGGCTTCGATCCGGATATTGGCCGGCTGGTGGGCGAGGTGCTCGGGCTGCCGGTCGAGATCGTGCCGATCGCCTGGGCCGACTGGCCGCTGGGGGTGACGGCGGGCAAGTATGACGCGGTGATTTCCAATGTCGGGGTGACCGAGGAGCGCAAGGAGAAGTTCGACTTCTCGACCTATCGCATCGGCATCCACGGTTTCTACGTCAAGGCCGACAGCCCGATCACCTCGATCAAGGAGCCCAAGGATATTGCCGGGCTCAAGGTCATTACCGGTTCAGGCACCAACCAGGAGCGCATTGCGCTCGAATGGGATCGCCAGAACCAGGAAGCGGGCTTGGCGCCGATCGAGCTGCAATATTACGACGACGATGCGGCGGCGTCGTTGGCCATCAGCTCGGGCCGGGCGGATGTGCAGCTCAATCCCAATGCACCGCAGGCCTATCACGCGGCGCTGACGGGTGACACCAAGCTGGTCGGCACGATCAGTTCCGGTTGGCCGAACCCCGCCGATGTGGGCATTACCACGCGCAAGGGCAGTGGGCTCGCCGAGCCGTTCACCGCCGCGATCAACCATCTGATCGAGACCGGCACCTATGCCGAACTGCTGGCGCAGTGGAATGTGACGCCCGAGGCGGTGCCCGAATCGCGGACCAACCCGCCCGGCCTGCCCAAGCCGCCGGCGTCTTGATCGGGACGATCCAGCATGGCCCTCACTATCAGGCATATCGGCTTTCTGACGCCGGGCAATTTCAGCAATGACAATCCCTTCGAGGGGATCGATGCCACCCTGAACCTGATCGCCTTTGGCGAGCAATTGGGCTTTGACAGCGCCTGGGTCCGCCAGCGGCATCTGGAGTCCGGTATCGGGCAGGCAGCGGTGTTCCTCTCCGCCGCCAGCCAGCGCACCAGCACGATCCAGCTTGGCTCAGCGGTGATCCAGATCGGCTATGAGAGCCCGTTCCGGTTGGCCGAAGACCTCTCCATGGTCGATGTGCTGTCGCGCGGGCGGCTCAATGTCGGGCTGAGCGCCGGCGTGCCGCCGCATGCCGCAATCCTGGGGCCGCTGGTGCACGATGGCGATTGGCAGAGCCATGATCTGGGCCATGGCCGTATCGAACGCTTCGCCGCCAATCTGCGCGGCGCTTATCTGGGCGATGACGACACCACCATCGCCACCCCGTTCGGCCCACAGCGGCCGCGCTTGCAGCCCTATGCTGCGGGCCTGGCGAACCGCCTCTGGTATGGCGGCGGTTCGCTCAAATCGGCGCGTTGGGCGGGCGAGAATGGCTTCAACCTGCTCACCGGCAATGTGATTTCCGGAGAGAACACCGACGACTTTCACACCGCCCAGCGCAACCTGATCCAGGCCTATCGCCAAGCCTCGGACGGCTGGCCGGGGCGGGTCGCCGTAGGGCGGGTAATCGTTCCGACCGACAGCGCACCGCCTGCGCGCATTGCCCGCTACCAGGCTTACGCCGCCGGCCGCTATGAACGCACCCTCAAGCCGCAGGGCGAACGCCGCACGCTGTTCCCGCGCGATCTGGTCGGCAGCGCCGAGCAGATCGTGGGTTGGCTGCTTGATGATCCCGTGCTGCCGCTGGTCGACGAATTGCGGCTCGAACTGCCCTACGAGTTCACGCTCCCCGAATACGAACAGATCCTGACCGACACCATCACGCGCATCGCCCCGGCGCTGGGCTGGTCGGCCAAGTCCTCATCCCAGGCCCGGCCCGCTATCCGGCTGGTCTGATCCACCATGCCCGGCCCTGCGCAAAGCCGCGGCACATCACAGCGCGTCACGACGAAACGAAAGCATGACATGACCAAGCCAAACTCCCTCAGACTGCTGCTGGCCGGCCTTGCCCTCGCGGCCCTCACGGGCACCGCCTTCGCCCAGGCCGCGTTCGATCTCAGCCCCGAACAGCCGGGCCGCCTCAAGGCGGAGCCCAATGCCGAAGCGATCGCCGCCATCCCGGCCGATTTCAAGTTCGCCAAGCCAGGCGCCTTCACCGTCGCGGTCTCGCCATGGGACCCGCCGATTGCCACCTATGCCACCGATTCCCAGACCGTGGTGGGCTCCGATCCCGATATCGCCTCGCTGATCGCCGACTCGCTGGGGCTCGAACTCAACCTGGTGGCCGTCGCCTGGGCCGATTGGCCGCTCGGGGTCAGTTCGGGCAAGTACGACGCGGTGATTTCCAACGTCACCGTGACCGAGGAGCGCAAGGAGAAGTTCGACTTTTCGAGCTATCGCCAGGATGTGCTGGGCTTTTATGTCCGCTCCGACAGCCCGATCACCGCAATCAATGAGCCCAAGGACATTGCCGGCCTCAAGGTCATTACCGGCGCCGGCACCAACCAGGAAAAGATCATCCTGGAATGGGATCGCCAGAACGTCGAAGCCGGACTCGCCCCGGTCGAGGTGCAATATTACGACGACTCGGCGGCCAGCACGCTCGCCATCCAGTCCGGCCGGGCCGATGTGGAATTCAACCCGAACCCGACCCTGTCCTATTCCTCCGCCGTCACTGGCGACACCCGCCTGGTGGGCATCCAGAGCGGCGGCTGGCCGCTCAAGGCCGAAATCGCCGCCACCACCCGCAAGGGCTCCGGGCTGGCCGATGCCATCACTATCGCCATCAACGGGCTGATCGAAAGCGGGCTCTACGGCCAGACGCTGGAACACTGGAACATCGCCGCCGAAGCCGTGGAAACGTCGCAGACCAATCCACCCGGCCTGCCCAAGACCTGACCTCGAAATCTTCTCCCAACTGGCGGTCACCCTCGGGGGTGGCCGCTTTTTTTATTTTCAGGCCCTGCGGCAATTTCGCGTGCCTGGAGACCATCACCCATTTTCACAAGGGATTGCCAATCGTCGAATAGATGATAACGTTTCAACATTGTTGATGATAGCCACGCAAAGAAGGCTGGATCAATGCGGAGGAGAAAGCATGAGCAAATTCAAAGGTGTCTGCGGACGACGTGCACTTCTGTCGGGTCTGGCCACGGCGGCGCTGCTGGCCATGGGTGGCGCGGCCCTTGCCCAGGATGCCAGCGGCGAGCTGGTCATCCTGCAATGGCAGGGCGGTACCGACCTTGAGATGTGGCATGAGGTCGAAGCCAAGTTCATGGAGCTGAACCCCGGCGTCACGGTGCGGGAGTTTCAGCCGGCGGGCGGGCAGGGCGATGCGCGCGGCGGCATCCGCACGGCGCTGTTGGGCGGCGAGGTAGTCGACCTCATCATCAATACCTGGCCGGCCTTCCGTTCCGAACTGGCCACCGCAGGCATCCTGCGGCCGCTCGATGAGCAATGGGCCAGCCTTGGCTGGGACGACAAGCTGAGCCAATCCTGGAAGGATCTCGGCTCCATCGATGGCGCGCCCTATGGCGTGACCTATACCTATGGCGACCGCTCGGCCATCTGGTACAAGACCGCCCAGCTCGAAAAGGCCGGCGTCACCCCGCCCACGACCTGGGATGAGTTCCTGGCCAGCTTCGACAAGCTCAAGGCCGCCGGTTACGCCTATCCCGTCGTTATCCCCGCCAAATATTGGGCCCATACCGAGTGGTTCGAAACCTTGCTGCTGCGCACCGCAGGCGTCGAAGCCGCGGCACAGCTGGCGCGTCACGAAATCCCCTGGACCGATCCCAAGGTCAGGGCCGCCCTCGTCAAGGTCAAGGAAATGCTGGACGCCGGCTGCTGCGCCGATCCGGCGACCATGCTGGCCACCGAAGACCCCTATCCGGCGATCTTCCGGGCCGAGGAAGCCAATTACCTGCTGTTCGGCATGTGGACCAATGCCGCGCTCAAGGGCGATTATGAGCTGCAAGAGGGCGTCGACTATTCCATCTTCCAGTTCCCGGCGCTTGGCATGGGGTTCGACGATACGTCCAGCGTCGATACCAAGGAGCTCAACGCCACCAGCAATGGCAATAATCCCGCCGCTGCCGACGCTTTCCTCGATTTCATCATCGGGCCGGATGCCGCCAATATCATGGGCAAGTACGGCTACGCCTCGCCCAGCACGGCGTTCGATACGTCCCTGCTCGGGCCGGTGCAGCAGACGGCGGTCGCGGCCGTCGCCGGGGCAAAGGTGCAATTCGTGCTGGGCGATCTACTGCCGGGCGATCTGGTCGACGAATACCGTGTCCAACTGCAGCGCTTCCTGCAGGACCCGAGCGAGGCGACGATCGACTCGGTGCTGGCTGCCATCGAAGCCAAGGCGGCCACGGCCTATTGATGACCAGTTCCGAGGCAAAACCAATGGCGGGCGCGCTCGCCGATATCTCCTCCCCCCTGACTGGCGGCCGGCGCAAGCCGGTCGTCAGGCGCGGGCGCAAAGGGCTCGGTGAAACGCCGGCGGCGTGGTTGCTGATCGCCCCCGTCATCGTGCTGTTCGGTATTTCGGTGGTCTATCCGCTGATCGACACGATCCGGCTGTCGCTCTTCGACATCAAGGGCCTGGCCCCGGCAAAATATGTGGGCCTGGGCAATTACCTGACGCTGTTCGCGGATGCCACGTTCCGCAATACGCTGCTGACCACGCTGATCTTCACGCTGGGCACCACGCTCATTTCGGTGTCGCTGGGCTGGACACTGGCCATGCTGTGCTCCTTCGCGCCGCGCCATACCCTGCCATTTCGCGGCATGTTCTTCGTCACCTTCGGCATTTCCGAGGCGGTGTCGGGCTATATGTGGATCAATATCCTGCGGCCCGATAAAGCCGGCCTGCTCAATTCGCTGATCGGCAATGTGCTGCCGGGTTTCCAGCATTCCTGGCTGGGCGACCCGGTGACGGCGCTGTGGTCGCTGATCTTCGTGGCCTCCTGGAGCGGGGTCGGCCTGCCGCTGATGCTGTGTTTTGCGGCGGTGCAGGGCATTCCGAAGACCGTGCTCGAGGCTGCCTACATGGATGGGGCCAAGCCCATGTCCATCATGCGGCACATCATGGTGCCGCTCTCCATGCCCGGCGTCCGCGTCGCGATTTTCATCAACCTACTGGGTGCGTTGCGGGCCTTCGACATCATCTATGTCATGACCGGCGGCGGTCCGGTGCGCGCCACCGAAACGGTGGGCTATTTCATGTATCGGGAATCCATGACCCAGTTCAAACTCGGCTATGGCGCTGCCGCCACCGTGGTGCTGCTGGTCGCCGTGCTGGTCATTTCCATCCCCGCCATCATCCAGCGTACGGCAGGTGCGAAATGATCGGCCGCGTTCCGTGGTGGACCGTCATCGTGGTAGGCGTGCTGGCAGTGTGCTGGGTGGTCCCGGTGCTGGGCATCGTGCTGACCTCCATCCGCCCGCCCGCCGACGTGGCGCTGGGCTGGTGGCGGCTCGACAATATCCGCTTTACGCTCGATGCCTGGCAGCGCGTCTGGGTGGAATATCCGCTCGCCGAGTCGTTCTTTTACACGGCCATGCTGGCGGCCCTGGCGACGCTGGGCACCATGCTGCTGACGCCGGCGGCGGCCTATGCCTTCCACTTTCTCAAGTTCCGCTCGCGCCGGCTGCTGCTGATCATCATCATCAACGCCTTCGTGCTGCCCCAGCAGGTCGTGGTCATCCCGCTGTTCACGCTGTGGCGGGACATGAAGCTGATCGACAATCCCTTGGCCGTGCTCATTCCCTATGTCGGGATGAGCTTTGCCTGGTCGATTTTCCTCGTGAAGAATTTCCTCGAGGATTTTCCCAAGGAACTGATCGAGGCTGCCAAGATCGATGGCTGCGGCCCGATCAAGACCCTGCTGCATGTCGTGCTGCCCAATGCCACCAGCCCGATCTTCGCCGTGGGCGTGCTGCAGTTTTTGTGGAGCTGGAATGCCCTGCTGCTGCCCATGCTCTATCTGCGCACCATGGTGCCGCTGCCGGTTCTGCTCACCAAGGTGTCTGGCACCTATGAGATGAACTGGGACCTGCGCTCGGTGGCGGCCATCGTCACCACCATCGTGCCCCTCATCGTTTTCGTCGTGTTTCAACGCCAATTTGCTGCCGGCTCGCAAACCCGCACCGGAGCCAAGGAATAACTATGCCCGTGACCAACAAGCCGCTCCGCTATCGGCAGATACATCTCGATTTTCACACGTCCGAGCATATCCCGGGTATCGGCGCGGCCTTTGATCCCGATGACTTCGTCGCCACCTTCAAGGCGGCCAATGTGGATAGCGTCACCATTTTCGCCAAGTGCCATCACGGCTGGTCCTATTACCCCAGCAAGGTCGGCGCGCCGCATCCCAATCTGGCCCGCCCCGATCTGATGGGTGACATGATCAAGGCGCTGACAGCCGCCGATATCGAGGCGCCGATCTATATTTCGGTGCAGTGGGACGAGCGCAATGCGCGCCTGCACCCGGAATGGCGCGTGCGCTCCGCCACCAAAAACCGCTTCGATCCCGGCCAATTGCAGGCCGCCTGGCACACGCTCTGCCTCAACCACAAGGCCTATCGCGACGAACTGCTCGAGCATGCGCGCGAAGTCGTCCGCAATTACGACACGCCCGGCCTGTTCTTCGACATCGTGCTCGCCACCGATTGCGTATGCCAGGAATGCCTCGACAGCATGACCGCCCACGGGCTCGATCCGGCCAAGGCCGAGGATCGCCTGACCAATGACGAATGGGTCAACGAGGTGTTCCGCACCGAAATGACCGCCGCCTTGCATGCCGAATTTCCCGGCCTGCGGATTTTCTACAATTGCGGCCATATCCATAAGCAGGGCCGCAAGCGCTTTGCGCCCTATACCCACCTCGAGCTCGAAAGCCTGCCCACCGGCGGCTGGGGCTATGACCATTTCCCCTCCAGCGCCCGCTATGCGGCAACGCTGGGGCTCGATTTCCTGGCTCATACCGGCAAGTTCCACCTGTCCTGGGGCGAGTTTGGCGGCTTCAAGCACCCCGACGCGCTGGAATACGAGGCGGCGCAGATGGCGGCTTTGGGCTCAAAATGCCTGGTCGGCGACCAGCTTCATCCCAATGGCGCCATCAATCCCGATACCTATGCCTCGATCGCGCCGGCCTATGCTCGCGTGGCCAAGCTCGAGCCCTATATCGAGGCGGCAAAGCAGGTGTCGCAGGTGGCCATCCTGTCGTCGGAATATTTCCACCACGCCGGCGACCGCAACAGCACGGCTGATGCCGGCGCGGCGCAGATGCTGCTCGAGCTGAAAATCCCCTTCGACGTCATCGACGGCACCTCGGATTTTTCGCCCTATGCGGTGATCATCCTGCCCGATGATATTCCCGTGGATGCAGCGCTTGCCGACCGGCTGAACGCCTTTGTAGGGCAGGGCGGTGGCCTGCTCCTATCGGGTAGCTCGGCACTGGGTGCGGATGGAAAGTTTGCCGTTGCGGCCGGGATCCGTAGCGAGGGGCCGGTGGCGTTCACGCCCAGCTATATCGGCTCGGGCAATGATCTCGACCCCGCACTGACCAAGTCGCCCTTTGTCGTCTATGGCACGGCCCAGCAGATCGTGGCGCAGGGCGCCCAGGTGCTGGCGCAGGTCGTGCCCCCCTATTTCAACCGCAGCTACCAGCATTTCTCCTCACACGCCCATGCGCCCGACAATACGGACGCGACGCCCCTTGGCGCGGCGGTGACGCTGTCCGGGCGGGTGGGCTACATCGCCTATCCGATCTTCGGCATCTACCACAATGTCGGTCAGCCGCTGTATCGGCACGTGGTCAAGGCCCTGTTGTCGCGCCTGCTGCCCAAGCCTGCGCTGAGCACGGACCTGCCCTCGGCAGGCCGCGCGACGCTGACCCATCAGGCCGAGCGCAACCGGCATATCCTGCACCTGCTCTATGGCCCGCCCCAGGTGCGCGGCAAGGCGGTGCCCAACGGGGAGGGCACCCGCGTCATGGAAATGATCGAGGATATTCCGGCCATCGGCCCGGTCAGCGCCGCTGTTCGCCTGCCCAGCCGTCCGGCCCGCGCCTATGAGGCGGTGAGCGGCCAGCACCTGGACCTGCAGGACCTCGGCGACGGCACCTATGGCGTCACCCTGGATCGGCTGCGCATCCACGCGGCTATCGTGTTCGAACAAGCCTAGGAGGATCGACAATGGCAAGCGTGACGCTGAGCAATGTCAGCAAATCCTACGGCGCTTTCGAGGTTATCGACAATCTCAACCTGACCGTGGATGACGGCGCCTTCACTGTTTTCGTCGGCCCCTCGGGCTGCGGGAAATCCACGCTGCTGCGCATGATTGCGGGGCTCGAACCGATCACCAAGGGCGATCTGATCATCGATGGAAAGCGCGTCAACGATGCCGATCCCATCGAGCGCGGCGTCGCTATGGTGTTCCAGAATTACGCGCTCTATCCGCATATGAGCGTGGAGCAGAATATCGGCTTCTCGCTGCGCATGGCGGGGCTCAGCAAGCCGGATATCGAGGCTCGCGTGGCCGCTGCCGCACAGACGCTGCAGATCGAGCCGCTGCTCAAGCGCAAGCCGGCCCAGCTTTCGGGCGGGCAGCGCCAGCGCGTCGCCATCGGCCGCGCCATTGTGCGGGATCCCGAAGTCTTCCTGTTCGATGAACCGCTGTCCAATCTCGATGCCGAATTGCGCGTCTCCATGCGCGTGGAAATCGCCAAGCTGCACAACAAGCTCGGCTCCACCATGATCTATGTGACCCATGACCAGACCGAGGCGATGACCCTGGCCGACAAGATCGTGGTGATGCGCGACGGCAAGATCGCCCAGTCCGGCACGCCGGACGAGCTTTATGATGATCCCGACAATCTGTTCGTCGCCGGCTTTATCGGCTCGCCGCGCATGAATTTCCTGCGCGCCGAACTGACTCAGGGCAGCCTCAAGCTGCCATCCGGCCCCGTGCTGGCGACGGCCGGCTTGGCCGACGCCGGCGACGTGCTGGTCGGCCTGCGGCCCGAGCATTTCGTGCTCGAAGGGGGCGATGCCAGCCTCATGGTCAAGGTCGACGTCGTCGAAAATCTGGGGGGCACGCGCTACCTCTATGGCACGACCGGATCGGGCGAAACCCTGGTCGTGGAAGTGCGCGACAGGCCGGGCATCAAGGCCGGCGATAATGTGCAGGTGGGCATCAACGCCGCCCGCAGCATGGTTTTTGCGGCCTCAGGCCAACGTTTACGTCCAGGACACTGAACTTTATGACATCACTTAATCTCTGGTATCGGTCCCCCGCGGTGGAATGGACCGAAGCGCTGCCGCTCGGCAATGGGCGGCTGGGCGCCATGGTGCATGGCGCCATCGGCCGCGAGGAAATCCAGCTCAACGAATCCACCTTGTGGTCCGGCGGCCCCTACCAGCCGGTCAATCCGACGGCGCTGCCCAATCTGGCCGCGGTGCGGGAGCTGATCTTTGCCGGCCGCTATGCCGAGGCGCAGGCGCTGGCCAACCAGCATCTGATGGCGCAGCCCTATCTGCAGATGAGCTACCAGCCGGCCGGCAATCTCTTCCTCGAATTCCGCCATGAAGCGGCGCCCGGCAGCTATCGGCGCGAACTCGATCTCGAAACCGCCATCGCCACCACCAGCTATCACCTGGGCGGCACCACCACGCTGATCAAGCGCGAGAGCTTCATCTCGGCGGCCGATGACGTGCTGGTCCTGCGCGTCGAGACCGCGCGCCCTGGCACACTGGCGTTCGAAGCCTGGCTCGACAGTCCGCAAACCGGCGATTGGCTCGCCGGCGACGCCACACGCCTTGATTATCGGGGCACCAATTTCGGCAAGCATGGCGTCGAGGGCCACCTTCGCTTCGGCATCGGCGTCGATATGCGCCTTGAAGGCGGCACCGCCGAGCGCCGGGGGCGGCGCCTCGTGGTGCGCGACGCGACGGCCGTGGTGTTCATCCTCGACATCGCCACCTCCTTCCGCCGCTTCGACGATGTCTCCGGCGATCCCGAGGCCTTGCTGGCGGCGCGGCGGCAAGCCGTTTCCGGTAAGGACTTTGCCACACTCCGCGCCGACCACATCGCGGCGCATCAGCGCCTGTTTAACCGCCTCGCCATCGATCTGGGACAAGGGCAGGAAGACCTGCCGACCGACGAACGCATCGCTCGCTTTGCCGACGGCCAGGACCCCGCATTGGCGGCGCTTTATGTGCAATATGGTCGCTACCTGATGCTGTCCTCCAGCCGCCCCGGCACCCAGCCCACCACCTTGCAGGGCATCTGGAATAAGGAGACGCGTCCGCCTTGGGGCAGCAAATACACCACCAATATCAACGCCCAGATGAATTACTGGCTGCCCGATCCGGCAAACCTGGCGGAATGCTTCGAGCCGCTGCTGGACATGGTGGAAGACCTGACAGTGACGGGCGCCGAAATGGCGCGCGCCCATTATGCTGCCCGCGGCTGGGTACTGCATCACAATACCGATTTGTGGCGCGCCACCGGCCCCGTCGATGGCGCCGAATGGGGCCTGTGGCCCACTGGCGGCGCCTGGTTCTGCGCGCAATTGTGGGACCATGCCAGCTTTGCCGGCCGGCCCGATGCCTTGGTAAAGCGCCTGCTGCCGATACTGGCGGGCGCGGTGCGCTTCTTCCTCGATACGCTGCAGCCGCTGCCGGGCACCGACCTATTGGTCACCGTGCCGGCTCTCTCGCCGGAAAACCTGCATCCGCATGGCGCGGCCCTCTGTGCCGGCCCGACCATGGACAACCAGATCCTGCGCGATCTGTTCGACGCCTATCTCGATGCCAGCGCCCAATTGGGCCTGACCGATCCGATGCAAGAGGAGGCCAGCGCCGCGCGCGATCGGCTGCCGCCGCATCGCATCGGCCGGGCAGGGCAGTTGCAGGAATGGCTGGAAGATTGGGACATGGACGTGCCCGAAATGCACCATCGTCACGTCTCCCACCTCTATGGGCTCTATCCCAGCCAGCAGATCGCTATCGATATCAGTCCCGAGCTGGCCGCCGCCGCGCAACGATCCCTCGAAATCCGCGGCGACGACGCCACCGGCTGGGGCATTGGCTGGCGCATTAATCTCTGGGCGCGGCTCGGGCAGGGGGACCACGCCCACGACGTGTTGGCGCTGCTGCTCTGCCCGCAGCGCAGCTATCCCAATCTGTTCGATGCCCATCCCCCGTTCCAGATCGACGGCAATTTCGGCGGTGCCGCCGGCATTCTCGAAATGCTGGTGCAATCGCGCGAAGGCGTGCTCGATCTATTGCCGGCGCTGCCCTCCCACTGGCGCCAGGGCTCAGTCGAGGGCCTGCGCGCCCGTGGCGGGCTCACGCTCGATCTGGAATGGCGCGATGGCCGCCCAACCAGCTTGCGCGTTACTTCAACCCGGCCGCAGACCGTAATCGTGCGCTGGGGTGAAAGCTCGCAGGAAGTCACGATGACCGATAGCGGGCAGGCGTCACTATCCTTCTAGCCCGCAACATCGAAATTCAGGGCCGCGAGAAGGCCCTGAATGGATTGTGGTGGGTGAGCTGGATGATCGTCTCCTGCGATACGCCACGGCTGATCAGCAAGGGAATGAGTTCGGCGCTGACCACGGTGTAGGGCTTGGGCACGCCGCCATTGGGCAGCGCGGGGTCGAACCAGCCGCGGTCGTGGCTGATCAGCAATTGACCGCCCAGTCCGGCTTCGAGGGCGCGCAGGATCAGGTCGGCGCTTTCGCTGACCGGAACGGCGCCGATATTATCATATTCGATCCAGGCGCCGCGCGCGGCGACCTCGCGATGCAGCGAAAAGTCGGGCTCCGCCTGCGTATGAATGGACACGAAGCGGCTGGCTGAGCCGCCCTCCGCTTCGATGATGTCGAGCTGGTCCATCACCACGCGCCCACGGATGGTGTGGCTGCCGATCAATGCGTCGCTTGCCGTCGCAGCGCGGGTGGCCGCGCGCAATATCCGCTTTTCGAGCTCAGTAATGCCGTCATCGCCCGCGCTCAGCTTGACCCAGCCGGCCAGCACACCGCTTGCTTCGATGCCCTCCTGCAATTCCGACAGCATCCAGTCATGCAGCGCGGTTTCGCTGGCATCCTGCACCCATGCCGGTATCCAGGGCTCGCGATAATTGCCGGTGGGAACCACGATCGGAAAATCCGTCGCCTGGCTGACGGCAAGATCGAGATCGGCCCGCCGTCCGACCCCGCCCGTCGAGCACTCGACCAGCGCGGTCACACCTAGCGCCTTGATGGCCTCGATCTGCGGCACCATCAGGGCCAGCACGGCCTCGGCGCTGGCCTGCGCATAGCCGGGCTGATCCGGCGTTCGCAGATCGACGAAAACATGCTCGTGCGGAAGAATCATGCCGAGCTGGTCGGCCCGCATCTTCCCTAATGTCGTATAGAGATATCGCATCGTGAAACGCCATTCCTGCTGGGCCGGAGCTGTAGTCTCGCAAACCTTCGTCCATGGCGCCACTATTTCAGGCGGCGTGTCGAATCCCGCAAGGTAATGCCGCAATCGATCCGCTGCTCATGCCGCCCCATGGCCGAAGGATCCGCCAGCCGGGCGTCGACAATCCGCGCTATGGCCTCGGCGACCTCGGCTATGGGCTGGGCCACCGCCGTGATTGCCGGTTTGTGCAGGCGCAGGGCCGGCACGTCGTCGAAGCCGACAAGCGACAGATCGCGCGGGATTTCGATCCCCGCCTCATGCAGATAGGCCAGCCCGCCCAGCGTCATGTTGTAATTGGCGCTGAACACGGCGGTTGGCGGATTGGGGAGCGAAAGCAGGTCGCGCATGCGTTCATAGCCGCGGATTTCCCCCCATTGCCCGTCCACCACCAAACTGGGATCGGGGGTCAGCCCGCGGGCTGCAAAGGCATCGTGATATCCAGCCAGGCGCTCGCGGCCCGCCGAGTCGCGCTGGCTGCCGTGAATGGTGGCAATCCGCTCATGCCCCAGCTCGAGCAGGTGGTTGACGGCGCGCGCGCTCGCCTTGCGGTTATCCACGAATACGCGGTCCACCGGCAGGCCGGGAATGTCATTGTCGTACAGCACGACAACCAGCCCCTCATCGATGTGCTGCAGCACTTCCTGGCGAACGCTGTCCTCGCCATCCATCACCAGCGCATCGACCCGATGCGCGGCAAAAAATTCGAGCCCTTCGCGGAGCGTGGCAGGCTGCGTATTGTGGCAGAACGACAGCACGGCCCGCCCCGAAAGCCGCATCTGGCGCGACAATTGCTCGAGCATGGCCGCATGAAATTCGCCCAGCGCCGGCACCAGGAAGCCGACAATGCGGCTGGTATTGGTCTTCATGGCCACAGCAGTGGAATTGCGCCGATAGCCCAGCGCGGCAATGGCCCGCTCGATCTGATCGCGATTGCCCGCGCGTACCGGCTGCCCATTGAGATGCCGCGACACCGTCCCGATCGCCACCCCCGCGGCCTCTGCCACATCCACGATGGTGGCCGGCCGCTTGCGGACCTGATGTTGGGCATTGGCGCGACTGGTCATGGCACGTTTGATCCTGCGGGGCACGAGTAACCTTGATAGCCGGTGCCGGCGCCTAAAGCCAATGTCGGGAATGCGCACCCAGTTCGTAACCGTCTCATCCACGAGACGATCTGTCCAGATTAGCGGTCCTGTCGAATGGATTATGAGATCGTATCTTTCTCCATGAAGGAGAAACCCCATGACCTCATCCAATGATCTCGAACGCGCCGCACCACTATCCCACCCGCCTGGTGCCGGCCGCGCCCTGCGCCTGCAAGCTTATGGCGGCACCGGGAGCTTGCAAGTCGACATTGTCGCTGCCCCCGAGCCGGGTCCCGGCCAGGTGCTGGTCCAGGTCAAGGCCGCCGGCGTAAACGGCATCGATTGGAAAATCCGCGAAGGCTATCTCCGCGACATGTTCAAGCTACCTTTGCCTGCAACCCTTGGCATCGAAATGTCCGGCATCGTGCTGCAGACCGGCGCCAACGTCAAAAGCGTAGCAGTTGGCGACCGGGTGATGGCAGCGCTGGGTGGTCTGGGCGCCTACGCCGACCATCTGGTGATCGATGCCGAAAAGCTCGTCAAGACACCGGTGGGCCTGTCAGACATCGACGCCGCGGCAATCCCTGTCGCCGCCATGACAGCCTGGCAAATCCTGCAGGTCCCCGAATTCGACCTGCGCGGCAAACGCGTGCTGATCCACGGCGCGGCCGGCGGAGTCGGCAGCTTCGCCGTCCAGTTCGCCAAGGCGGCTGGCGCGACGGTTTTTGCCACCGCCTCGACCAGCAGCGCCCCCCACGTCCAGGCCCTCGGCGCCGACCAAGTGATCGACTACCGGACGCAGAACTTCGAACAAGTGGTGAGCGACATTGATTTCGTCATCGACCTTGTCGGCGGGGAGATCGTGGACAAGTCCTGGGCAATCCTGTCGGCAAGTGGTGTGCTGGTGAGCATCGCCGCAACCGATCTGGCAGCCCGCACGCCCGAGGGCCGCAACGGCATCTGGTTCTCGCTGCAGGCCGATACTGCACACCTGACCACGATCGCCCAGCAGGTCGCCGCCGGCACACTGCGCTCGAGCATTGGCGAGGTGGTGGCTTTCGAAGACCTGCCCGCTGCCATAGAGCGCAATCGCACCGGCCACGCGCCCGGCAAGATCGTCGCTGACTTCACCCGCTGACCAGCCGGGCCCGGCTTAGACCATGCGCAGCCGCACACAATGCGGCTGCGGTAGCATTCAAGTGCGGATAAAGGCCGCCAGCTCTTCGGGAGCGCCCGTCGGAAAAGCCTCTTTCAAATAGTCGATAAAGGCGGCCACCCGCGCGTTCAACAGACGTCGCGACGGGTAGAGCGCCCACAAAACCGTCTCCGGGCCGTCCACATCCGCCCAATGCACCAGGCTGCCATCGGCCAGATCATGGCTGACCAGCGATACCGGCAGCCGTGCGGCACCTGCACCCATCACGGCCGCATCACGAACCATGCTGAGCGATGACAGGCTGAGCGCCGGGGTGAATGCGATCCTCGCCGGCCCCGCGTTCGATTTAACGCTCCACCCAGCAAGCTCGCGATCCGGGCCCCAGACGACAGCGGGGGCAGGGCTGCCGTCGCGCGGCCGCACCACGTTCGGGCTGGCCACGATAACGATCCGGTCATGTAGGAACACCCGCCCGACTAGGCTCAGGTCCGCAGGCGGGTTGACGCGAATGGCCAAGTCATACCCCTCCTCGATCATGTCCACGGCGCGATTTTCCGCCGTCACATCCAGCCGAACCTCGGGATATCTGAGCGCAAAGCCCGCTGCGAGCTTGCCCATCGCAATTTGCGAGAAGTTCAGCGGCGCACTGATCCTCAGGTTACCGCGCGGCCGGTCGCCGCCCGAAGCAATCGCTGCGGCCGTCTCGTCAATCTCGGTCAACAAGGGGCCGGTCCGCTCATGCAGGGCCTTGCCCTCCTCGGTGAGCTTGGGCGCCCGCGAGCCGCGCTCGAACAGGCGTAGGCCCAGGCTCGCCTCTAGTTCCGCCACCCGCCGCGACAATGTCGCCTTGGGGCGGCCCGTCGCGCGCGCGGCTTTGCCGAAGCCGCCATGCCGGGCGACCAGGTTGAAGTCAGTGAGTGCCAGCAGGTCCATGTGTTTCACCAATGAGACAGCGTGTCCTTATATCACAGCTAGCGCTGCATTTGTGGATCACTAAATGCTGGTCATCGTTTTCAAACCAGCAGGCGTAATCCCCATGACCATCCTCGTTACCGGCGCGACCGGAACCGTCGGCCGCAATGTCGTCGAACAGCTTATCAAACGCGGCGCCGATATAAGTGCGCTCGTCCGCGATCCCTCGAAAGCCAACCTTCCGGCCGGCGTAGCCACAATCAAGGGCGACCTGCTCGATGTCGATTCCTTGCGCGCCGCCTTCTCGGGCGTCTCCACGCTGTTCCTGCTCAATCCCGTAGCGCCCGACGAATTTACCCAGGCGCTGATCGCCCTCAATCTGGCCCGTGAAGCCGGGATCGAGCGGATTGTCTATCTCTCGGTGATCCACAGCGACGTCTATGTGAATGTGCCGCATTTTGCAGGCAAGTTCAGCGTCGAGCGCATGCTTGAGCAGATGGGCTTCAACGCCACCATCCTGCGCCCCGCCTACTTCATCAACAACGATCTTTCGGTGAAGGACGTGGTGCTCGCTCATGGCCTCTATCCGATGCCGATCGGCGACAAAGGCCTCGCCATGGTGGACGCGCGCGACCTCGGCGAAATCGCCGCCATCGAACTGCTACGCCGCGAGCGGTCCAGCACCCCGCTTCCGCTCGAGCGGATCAATGTGGTCGGTCCCGATATCCTGACCGGCGCCGATGTGGCCGCCATCTGGTCCACTGCGCTCGGGCGCACCATCCATTTCGGTGGCAACGACACCGCAGCGTTCGAACAAAACCTCCGCAATTTCGCTCCCACCTGGATGGCGCTGGATATGCGGCTGATGGCCGAACGCTTTCTGGTGGACGGCATGCTGCCAGGTGCAGGCGATGTCGAGCGCCTCACCGGCATGCTGGGCCGTCCTTTGCGCTCCTATCGCGATTTCGCCTCCGCGATCGCTGCATCGGCATAGGCCGCCGGCCCCGGGCGCTCCGACCGATCGAATGGAGCGCCCGGTTCGGCCCGGCGTCAGACTTGCGCCAGGCCGCCATCGACGGCGACCTCGCTGCCGGTCATGAAGCTGCTGTCCGGCGATGCGAGAAAGGCAGCCACGGCCCCGGCCTCCGACGGATCGGCCATGCGCTGGAGCGGATTCATCGCGGCGAAGGCCTTCATGCCCTCCTCGCCCAGCGCTTCCCTCGCGAGTTCGGTCGCAATCGAGCCGGGCGTCAGCACGTTTACCCTTATGCCGGTGCCTTTCAGGTCCTCCGCCCAGCTCCGCGCCAGATTACGCACTGCCGCCTTGCTTGCCCCATAAGCGCCAAATGCCGGGGCGCCCGTCGTGCCGGCGCTCGATCCGGTCAGGATGATCGAACCGCCCCGGCCCATCAGCGGCAGCGCCTGCTGGACCGTGAAGATCGTACCCTTCAGATTGGTGTCGAAGATCTCGTCGATATGCTCGGCGGTGATCTCGCCGAGCGCCAGCTGGCTTCCCGCGCCGGCATTGGCAAAGACGATGTCGAGGCTTCCGCGCTCGGCCTTCACGGCCGCGTAGAGCCGGTCCAGGTCGGCCGGATCGGCGACCGAGCCCTGCACCGCCCGGGCATTGGGGCCCAGCTCGGCCAGCGCGGCGTCGAGCGCGTCCTGCCGGCGACCGAAGATGAAGACGAAGGCGCCTTCCTCGATAAAGCGCTTTGCCGCGGCCCGGCCGATGCCGGTGGCGCCGCCGGTGATCACGGCGGTCTTTCCATTCAGTCTGTTCATGTCATGCTGCTTTCGTTGGAATTGGTTGTCTTCACCGCTGCTCGGGCTTGGCGAGATCCTGGAAGATGAGTGGTCCCCAATTCGTGCCCCTGGCCTGCACCAGCAGTCCGCCTTCCGCCAATCCGCCCAGTTCCACGGGCGCAAAACCAAGCCGCTCCGCCAGGTGCCGAACGCGCTCGCTGGCCGGCGGATGATCGCTCGACAAAAACACCACGCGGCGGCCGCCTGGCACTGCCGGATCCTGCGCCAGCACAGAAGCCACCAGGTGGTTAAACCCCTTGACCAGCTGCGCGCCGGCAAAGGCGTTGGCCACCACGGCCGAGGACGGCAGCCCGCCCAGCTCACTGGGGTCAACGCCATGGGCATTGCTGACGTCGATCAGCGTCTTGCCGGTCCAGTCCGTGAGGATTTGCGCCACCTCGCGATGCGCCCAGAACGGGATGGCCAGCAAGATCGTGTCGGCCGTGACCGCATCGTTCAGTGAAACCGGCGTCACCCGCGCTCCCAGCGACCGGGTCAGTTCGGCCAATTGCGCCGGCGGCGTCCTGCTCGCCAGGCTCACCGCGATATCCTTGCGCGCAAACGCCTTGGCGAGCGCCTGGCCGATACGTCCGGCCCCGATAATGGCAAAGCTCATGTCTTGCTCCTGCTTGTTGATGGACAGGACACCTCGTCGCGTCCGGCTCTGAGCTAGGTGCGATCACACCCGGGCTTCAGTGGGAAACCCCACACAGCGGTGGTGCAAAAACGCACCACGCCGATATCGGCTCTCATGATATTCTGAGCCATTGGCAGAGGGACCGAATGTGATCGATTGGGACGATGTGCGCTTTTTTCTCGCGGTCGCGCGAAGCGGATCAGTGCGGTCCGCAGCCGAGCGGCTCAAGGTCAACCACACCACGGTGCTGCGCCGCATTTCGCAGCTCGAGGGGCGATTGGGCGCGCGGCTGTTCGAGAAAAAGCCGGCCGGCTACCAACTGACCGGCTCGGGCCACGACGTTCTGGCCATGGCCGAGGAGATGGAATTGTCCTCGAGTCGGCTCGAGGGCCTGGTCTGGGGACGGGACGAAGGTATTGGCGGCCCACTGGTCGTCGCAATGGCGCAGACCATAGCCACGCACCTGCTAATGCCCGACTTTGCCGAATTCTGCCGGCGCCATCCGGAGGTGGAACTGACCATCCTGTCCTCGGAAGCCAAGGTGAACCTCACCAATCGCGAGGCCGACGTCGCGCTTCGCGTTGTGCTCGACCGCGAAGCGCTGCCGCTTAACCTGCATGGCCTGCAAGGTCCGGAACTGCGCATCGGCGCCTATCTGTCTAGCTCATTGCTCGAACAATGGTCCGCAGGCGCGCTGCAGCACGTGCGGTGGGTATCCAAAGGGACTGATCGGGCTCCTGATTGGGTGCTCTGCGGCGAAATCCCGATCGAAGGCCTGTTCTGCGCGCCCGAAACCAGTACTCACCTCGCCGCCCTTCGCCAGGGATTGGGCATCGGTCTGCTGCCCCGTTTCGTGGGAGACGCCGAGCCGGACCTGGTGCGCGCGCCCGCCACGCTCAACGGCGCGCACGGCGCCTTGTGGATTCTCTCCCAAGGCGAAACCCGGCGCACCAAACGAGTGCGCCTCTTCATCGATTTCATCTCCCAACGCCTAGCCGAACACGCCCCCCGCCTGCTGGGAGATCCCCCCGAAATCGCGCCGAAGCCCGAGCTTAAGTGATAGACCACCAAAATGGATCAATGATGCCCAAAGGCCCGCGGGGCTAAGGGCGTATTGCCATATGAGTGACTTACGGGAGTTTTGGCTGGGGAACCTGGATTCGAACCAAGATTGACGGAGTCAGAGTCCGCTGTTCTACCGTTGAACTATTCCCCAGCATGAGCCGGAAGGCCGGTAAGCGCGGGCGGTGGGCGAACCATCTCGTCGGCGCGGGGTCTGCATAGACAATGGTGGCAAAGATTGCAAGCGCCTGTGATGCGCCTTTGCCCTGCTATCGTTTGGATTGCGCTTCCGCCCCCCTTGCTCTACCGTCTTTTTCGACACGCAATGACAGTGCGTCGGGCGCGACCGGCCAGTCCGGTTCCCGCGACCGCGCACGCTAGGAGACCATAGTGACCGATTCTGATCGGTCCGTTGCCGCGGTTTCGTCGCTGGACGAAGAGGTGGCAGTCCGAGCCCCATCTGGCCTTGCGCAGATGGGAAGGGCAGGGGAGGCGGCGCCTCCAGGGCCCGGAGCGGACCAGCGGACAAAGCCCGCCCCAAATCCGTCCCGCAAACACCGCGGCCCCATTTATGCCGCGCTTGATCTGGGCACCAATAATTGCCGCCTGCTGATCGCCCGCCCGCATGACCACGGTTTTCGCGTGCTCGATGGCTTTACCCGCATCGTACGGCTGGGTGAGGGCGTTTCGGTCACCGGGCGCCTGTCGGATGCCGCCATGGAACGCACCATGGAAGCGCTGCGCCAGTGCCGCAACAAGCTGCGCGAGCACCAGCCCGCCCGCATGCGGCTGATTGCCACCGAAGCCTGCCGCGCCGCCGAAAATGGCCCGGCATTCCTGGCCCGCGTCAAGCAGGAGCTGGGGCTGGACCTCGAGATCGTCGATCGCCGCACCGAGGCTGAATTGGCCGTGACCGGTTGCGCCGACCTGATCGAGGGCACGGCACAGGGCGCCCTGATGTTTGACATTGGCGGCGGTTCGTCCGAACTCGCCTGGCTCGATTTCCGTGGTGGCCGTCCCAAATCGCAGGGCCGCATGTCGGCTTCGATTCGCTCCTGGCAATCGCTGCCGGTCGGGGTGGTCTCCATTGCCGAAAAATTCGGCGGCATCGATGTGACGCCGCAGGTTTTCGAAGCCATGGTCAGCCATGTCTCCGAGCATTTGCGCCAGTTCCGTGGCCGCGAAAAGCTGCGCCACATGATCGGCACCCATCCCGTGCATCTGATCGGTACGTCCGGCACCGTGACGACGCTGGCGGGGCTGCATCTGGGCCTTGAGCGCTATGAGCGGCAAAAGGTCGATGGATTGTGGATGAAGCGCGGCGAGGTCGATGAGACCATGAAAGTGCTGCTCGGCATGCCGTTCGAGCGGCGCGTTGCTCATCCCTGCATCGGCAAGGACCGGGCCGATCTGGTTCTGCCCGGCTGCGCGATTTTCGAGGCGATCCGCCGCGAATGGCCTACTGAACGCGTGCGCGTCGCCGATCGCGGCCTGCGCGAGGGCATTCTGATCTCGCTGATGGATGCCGATCGTACGCGCAATCGCGCATCCCGCTACCCGTCGCGAAGGACAAGCAATGGTTGATAAAGCTCTCGGCACGGGCGGCCGCAAGTCCGACAAAGACCTCAAGATCCGGGTGAAATCGGGCAAGGGCCGCACCGTCTCGTCCACCAAATGGCTGCAACGCCAGCTCAACGATCCCTATGTGGCGCGCGCCCGCGCCGAGGGCTATCGCTCGCGCGCTGCCTTCAAGATCAAGGAGATGGACGAAAAATATAAGTTCTTCCGCAAGGGCATGCATATCGTCGATCTGGGCGCGGCGCCCGGCGGCTGGTCGCAGGTGGCGGCCAAGGCCACCGGCTCCACCGACGCCAATCCACTGGTCGTGGGCATCGATTATCTCGAAATGGACCCGATTCCCGGCGTCATCCTGCTCAAGAAGGATTTCACCGAGGAAGACGCGCCCGCCATGCTGATCGCGGCCATGGGTGGCCACAAGGCCGATGTGGTCATGTCCGACATGGCCTGGCCGACCACCGGCCATCGCGGCACCGACCATATCCGCATCATCCATCTGATCGAGATCGCGGCGGCTTTTGCGCTCGACGTGCTGGCGCCCAATGGCGTGTTCATCGCCAAGGTGTTCCAGGGCGGCACCGAGCATGAGCTGCTGCACATGCTCAAGCGCCACTTCAAAACCACCATGCACGCCAAGCCCCCCTCCAGCCGCTCGGATTCGGCCGAAGCCTATCTGATCGCCAGGGGCTTCAAGGGCAGCAATGACACCGTGCCCGGCGAAGAGGAATACGACCGCTAGGCCGCGACGGGCGAGGGCAGCGCGCTCCCTTTCTCAGTGGGTGTGCGGCATCTTGGTGAGCTGATACCCCGCATTGGCCGGCAGCCGGGCGAACATGATCGTCGAGATCAGGCAGATCGCCGCCAGCACGAAGAAGGCCAGATGGAAATCGGCCAATACCAGTTCGCCACCGCGCATGGCATTGCTCATTTCCAGCATGCCCCCGCCCAGCGCCACGCCAAGGGCGATGGACAGCTGGGTCGAGACCTGGCTGATCACATTGGCCTGGCCGGCATCCTTGTCCTCGATATCGGCGAAGACGAAGGCATTGCTGCCCGTCCAGAAGATCGATTGCCAGAACCCGACAAATACCAGAATGCCGATGATCAGCGGCACGGCGGTTTCGGGCGTGTAGAGCCCCATCGCCAATAGGCCCAGCGCTGCAATGCCGGTGGAGACCACCAGCGAGGTGCGGAAGCCGAAGCGGATGAAAATGCCGTTCGCCATGAATTTGGCGACGATGGCGCCAATGGCGCTGGCAAAGGTGATCATGCCGGATTCGAACGGGGTATAGCCAAAGCTCAGCTGCAGCATCAGCGGGAACAGGAATGGCGTCGCGCCTTGCCCCAGCCGGAAGAAGGTGCCCGCCACCACCGCGCTGCGGAAGAATGGGAAGCGCAGCAGGCGCAGGTCGAAGAGCGGATTATCGGTCGACAATGCGTGGCGGGCATAGAGATAGCCCAGCCCGATGCCCAAAGCCGTCGCCAGCACGCCGACAAGCGGCGGCAGGGCAGGCAGGCTGATCACCGAGGTTCCGAAGGCGAACAGCGCGAAGGCGGGACCGGCCAGGGCAAAGCCCTTGAAATCGATCTGCCGCGGCGCATTGCGCATGGTTTCGGGCAGAAAACGGCTGACCAGGGCAATACCCAATATCCCGATGGGCACATTGATCAGGAATATCCAGTGCCAGCTGAGATAGGTGGTGAGAAACCCGCCAAATGGTGGTCCCACGATAGGGCCGACCAGCCCGGGAATGGTCAGCCAGGCCATGGCATTGACCAGATCATGCCGCGGCGTCGAGCGCACCAGCACCAGTCGCGCCACGGGCGTCATCAGCGCGCCGCCCATGCCCTGCAGGAAGCGCGCGCCGACGAATGCCGTCAGCGAATTGGCAAAAGCGCAGGAAATCGAGCCCAGCACGAACACCAGCATGGCAATGCGGAACACATTGCGCGCCCCGAACCGGTCGGCCATCCAGCTCGAAATCGGGATGAAAATGGCCAGCGCCACCAAATAGGCCGTCAGCGCCAGCTTGAGCGAAATCGGATCGGTGCCGATATCGGCCGCGATGGCCGCCAGCGAGGTGGCGATGACCGTGGAGTCCATGTTTTCCATGAACAGGGCGGTGGCAAGAATAAGCGGTGTGATGCGCGACAATTGCTGAACACCGGACGAAAAGCCCGGCTACTCCTTGCTGGCGGCAATAGCCCCATGGCCTGAAACATTGCTGCCCGCATCCGCCGGCAGCCTGAAATAAACAATGCTGGCAAGCGCGCTGAGCACGCCCACCACGACAAAAGCGAGCTGAAAATCCACCAGGGACAGCGTATTGCCGTGCAGCCGCGTGCTCAATTCCAGCAATCCACCCGCCACCGCCACGCCAAAGGCGACGCTGAGTTGCTGCGCCACCGCAACGATGGCCGTCGCCTGACTGGCCTCGTCATCGCTGACATCGGCATAGCCCAAGGCATTGCTGCCGGTGAAAAATACCGACCGCAACACGCCGCCCAGCAGCAATACGCCCATCATCACCGGCACCCAGGTATCGGGCGTGAACAGCCCCTGCGCCGCAATCAGCAGGCCGCCCAGCAGTGACGCCCACCCCAGGGCATGCGGGAACCCGAAGCGCCGATAGACCCGCTCGGCAATGAACTTGCTGGCAATGGCCCCGATGGCCGAAACGAAGGTAATGGCGCCCGATTGAAACGGATTGAGCCCAAACCCCAGCTGCAACATCAGCGGCAGCAGGAACGGCACGGCGCCGACCCCGATGCGGAACATCGACCCGGCAGTGATCGAACTGCGGAACAGCTTGTGCCGCAGCAAAGCCGGATCGAGCAGCGGGAATTCGGTGCGTCTGGCATGCAGCAGATAGAGAATGCCCGAAGTCACGCCGACGGCCAGTGTCAGATAGCCATAGATCAGCGGCAGCGCCGGCAGGCTCACCACCGACAGGCCGAACACCGTCCCAGCAAAAGCAATGCTGGCCAGAACAAAACCCACAAAATCGATCGGTCGCGGAATGCGCCCATCGGGCACTTTGAGGAAAATCCCGGCCAGGATGATCCCGGCAATGCCGATCGGGATATTGACCCAGAAAATCCAGTGCCAGCTGAGATAGGTGGTCAAAAATCCCCCGATCAGCGGCCCCGTCACCGGCCCCAGCAGCGCCGGCACCGTGAGCCAGGCCATGGCATTGACCAGCTCATTACGCGGCGTCGAGCGCACCAGCAGCAGGCGCCCCACCGGCGTCATCATTGATGAGCCAATGCCCTGGAAGAAGCGCGAGATCACGAAGGTCTCGAGCGAATAGGAGAACGAACAGGCGAGCGAGCCCAGCATGAACACGAAGATGGCGAGCCGGAAAATGTTCTTGGCGCCGAATCGGTCGGCCATCCACCCGCTGATCGGAATGAAGATGGCGAGCGCCACGAAATAGGAGGTCAGCGCCAGCTTCAGCGAAATCGGTTCCGTACCGATATCGGCGGCAATCGCGGGCAGCGATGTGGCGATGACGGTCGAGTCCATCTGTTCCATGAACAGGGCGACCGCCAGAATGAGCGGGGTAACGCGGATCGGAGACATTGCACCGGGGGAATCTTGTATGGCTGTGAACCAGCCGCCCCGACTATGAACGCCTCGGCGCCCCCTGCAAAGCCCAGCCGCGCATTTTTGTCGCACTGAGAGTGGATTGGCTCGCCAATGGCATTCGAGCCATGCGCACGCTGGCGGTCGCACCCCCTATGCAAGTCCGGCGCCCGGTGCTATTGACCCTCGCCAACCTGAACCCGGCGCTGACTCCCGCCCGGTTCACACTCCTTCATCTCTGTGACCCACAGAAGTCCGGAAAGGTCTGGCCTTGGCGAAGATTATTACCACCATAACCGGCGATGCTGCGCTGACCTTTGACGACGTGCTGCTCCAGCCCGCGCGCTCGGATGTTCTGCCCACCGAGACCGATATTTCGACCTACGTCACCAAGGACATAGCGCTCAACCTGCCGATCATTTCCTCGGCCATGGATACGGTCACCGAAAGCGCCATGGCCATCGCCATGGCCCAGGCCGGTGGCCTCGGCGTCATTCACAAGAACCTCACCGCCGAGCAGCAGGCCGAGCAGGTCCGCCAGGTCAAGAGCTTCGAATCCGGCATGGTGGTCAATCCCATCACCATCGGCCCCGACGCGACCCTGGCCGATGCCCTCTCGCTGATGCAGGCCAACCGCATTTCGGGCATTCCAGTGGTTGAAAATGGCGGCAAGGGCGGTCGTGCCATTGGCAAGCTGGTGGGCATTCTCACCAATCGCGACGTGCGTTTCGCGTCCAATCCGGCCCAGCGCATTGCCGAGCTGATGACGCATGAAAACCTCGTCACCGTGCGCGATGGCGTCTCCAAGGACGAAGCCAAGGTGCTGCTGCACAAGCACCGCATCGAAAAGCTGCTGGTGATCGATGCCGATGGCCGCTGCACGGGCCTGATCACCGTCAAGGACATCGAAAAGGCCCAGCTCAACCCCAACGCCGTCAAGGATGCCCAAGGCCGCCTGCGCGTCGCCGCCGCCTCCACCGTGGGCGATCAGGGCTTTGAGCGTTCGCTTCAGTTGATCGACGCGGGCGTTGACCTGCTCGTCATCGACACCGCCCATGGCCATTCCGTCCGCGTTGCCGAAGCCGTCGAGCGCGTCAAGCGCGAGAGCAATTCCACCCGCATCGTTGCCGGCAATGTCGCCACCGCCGAAGCCGTCAAGGCGTTGATCGACGCGGGCGCCGACTCGGTCAAGGTCGGCATCGGCCCCGGCTCGATCTGCACCACCCGCATCGTCGCGGGCGTCGGCGTGCCGCAGCTGGCCGCCGTCATGGCCTGTGCCGAGGAAGGCGCCAAGCAGGGCATTCCGGTCATCGCCGACGGCGGAATCAAATTCTCCGGTGACATGGCTAAGGCCTTGGCCGGCGGCGCTTCTTGCGTGATGATCGGCTCGCTTCTGGCCGGCACCGACGAAAGCCCCGGCGAGGTCTATCTCTACCAGGGCCGCTCCTACAAATCCTACCGCGGCATGGGCTCCGTTGGCGCCATGGGCTCCGGCTCGGCCGACCGCTACTTCCAGCAGGACGTGCGCGACCAGATGAAACTGGTCCCCGAAGGCATTGAAGGCCAGGTGCCCTATAAGGGCGCTGCCGGGGCCGTGCTGCACCAACTCGCGGGGGGCCTGCGCGCCTCCATGGGCTATACCGGCGCCCACAATCTGCAGGAGTTCCGCGACAACTCCGTCTTCGTAAAAATCTCCGGCGCCGCCCTCAGCGAAAGCCACGTCCACGACGTGACCATCACCCGCGAAGCGCCGAACTACCGCAGCGGCCGGTAATATTGCCCTTCGCCACCTCCCGCGTCGGGAGGTGGCCACTAAGCGCCGATCGTCACCATGCCCTGCTCGTCAATGGTCCAGTCCGGGTTCCAGGCCACTTCCCAGGCATGATCGTCCGGATCGGCCACATAGCCGCGAAACCCGCCATGCGGTGGTGCGTCGGCGGCCCGGATCAGCGTTCCGCCCGCTGCGAGCAGGCTTTGCATGACGTCTTCGACTTCCCCTTGTGTCCGCACATTATGCGCCAGCGAAAAGGCGCCGGGGGAAAGCAGGCCCGTGCGGTTCATATCCTTTTCCAGCGCCGCCTTGCTGAACGTGCCGAGCACGAACCCGTTCATCTGGTAGAAGATGATCTCGTCATTCTCGAAGGCCGGCTTCCAGCCGAAGCCGTCCACATAAAAGCGCCTCGAGCGCGCAAGATCGGCAATGCCGAGCGTGATGATAGCGATTTGTTGCTGCATTGATCCGCTCCCATGGGTGTCACGATCAACGCAGCAAGAGCCGCAGAGTTCGCGGATCATCGGAACCGCAGCGGGCGATAGGGCCCCGGCCTCCCTGCCGGGCGGAATCCGGCCCCTTCAGTCGTCACCCTCTCTCCGTGAGTCCAATGTGGTGGCCAACCCCATCCAATGATCGTTCCCCACAAGGGGGAGTGTCACTCGGAACTCGTACCACCCACGGTGTCATTCCGGCGCAGGCCGGAAGCCATGCTGTGCCCTCTCCGCGCATGGCTGTTCGAATAGCCTTCAGCATAGGTCCCGGCCTGCGCCGGGGGCACCGTGATTGATTGACACTTGAGGGCACTATCTCTCCTCCCCACCGTTCTCCCTCGGGCTCGACCCGAGGGCCACTGACCGCTTGCGCCGGACCAGATAGGCCTCGGATCGAGCCCGGGGCAGACGCGGGTGATATTGGGAACAGCCGCGACCCCGATCTATCCACCTTATCCCCGCCCCCAAGCCTCCATGTCACTATAGCCACATCCCCGCCAGTTACGCGGTCCC
>UCAU01000038.1:0-38189 GCA_900470445.1 Hyphomicrobiales bacterium
GGAGGGAGGCAGATCGCGGCCAGCTACACCAAACACAAAAAAGCCCCGCTCCAACCGGAACGAGGCTCAAATCCCTCAGCAAACCCACCAATTCTACCGCCGGACGAAATCCACATTCTTGCAGGCGATCAGCATGCAGCCGGACAGCTGCATGCTGTCCTCGTCGACCAGCGTCACCGAGCCGTCCACTGTCTGGCCATCATATTTCACCGTGCCGCGCCATTGGTTTTCGCCGGCGGGCCGGGCGCCATTGACCACCAGCTTATTGAGCATGGCGACGTTCTCCGGCTTGCGCGCGTCGCGGCGCAGCCAGGTCAGCTTGGCGCAGATCTGGGTGCCGTCCCCGCAATAGCTGACGACGAAGCGCGATTCCCCGGTCGTGGTCTGCCAGGTGCCGACCGGCGAGAGGTCCTGGGCAGCGGCGGGTGCGGCAAGTCCGATGGCCAGGGCCAGGGCAGCGATGGTCTTGAACAAGGTCATGATTGTTCCTCGACATATGTTCATGCCTCGGGGCCAGAGAGGTCCGCAGGGCGATGGAATGAAGTGTTGGTCGACCACATGCCAGAGCGGAGCTGAACTGGCCGCAAACTGCTCATTCAGTTTTCATTCATCGCATGGCGAAGGTGTGGCCGCCTGTCATTCCCGCATGGGAACTATGCCGGAAGCGCAGGTCCGAATTTGCGGGCCGCATCCAGTGCCAGTCCGAGCCCCACGCTGCCCAACACGTCGGTGCGCACCAGTTCCGACGTGGGAAACAGCGCCCGCAGCCGATTGGCAATGGCGGGCACCTGGGTCGAGCCGCCCGTCAGGATCAGGCTATCAATCTCGCCCGCAGTCACCCCGGCCCGCCGCAAGGTCTCGGCAATGGTCGCTTCAATGCGCGCCACCGAATGCTCCAGCGCCTGCGTCAAATCATTGATCGTCATGATGGTTTCCACCTGCCGCTCGCGCACGGCAAACTGGAACGCGGTCTCCGCCGCATCCGACAATTCGATCTTGGCCGCCTCGACCGCCCCCACCAGCCGGTGGCCCAGCCGGTCCTCGATCAGCTCGATCATGGTCTCGACCCGCTCGGCCTCCTGCGCCTCGCGCATAGTGCCCCGCAGGTCGCGCAGCGTCCGCGGGGTGTAGAGCCGGTTGATGCGGTGCCAGGTCGAGAGGTCATAATAGGGCGCCACCGGCAGGTAGCGCTTGCCGTCCTTGGTCTCGCTGCCCAGGCCCAATTGCGGCATCACCTTGGCCATGGACAGCAGCCGGTCAAAGTCCGTACCGCCCACATGCACACCCGCCGTCGACAGAATATCGCGGGCCCGCTCCACCGACCGCGCCCGTTCCGGCGAGACCCGCACCACCGAAAAGTCCGATGTGCCGCCGCCAAGGTCGACAATCAGCGCCAGCCGCTCGTCGCTCACCTGCCGCTCGTAATCGAGCGCCGCGGCGATCGGCTCATATTGAAAATCGATATTCTGGAAGCCCTGCTTGCGCACCGCGTCTTCAAGCTGGGCCTCCGCCGCCCGGTCAGCCTCTATATCGTCATCCACAAAATGCACCGGCCGCCCCACGACCACGTTTTCCACCGGAGCATGCAGGTCCGTCTCGGCCCGCCGCTTCAGCTCAGCGATGAAAATGCCCAGAATCTCAATGAAGTCATAGCGTCGCCCCTTGACCCGCGTGGTGTCCCCGATCAGCGAGGTGCCCAGCACGCTTTTGAGCGAGCGCATCAGCCGCCCCTCGCCCCCGGTCACATATTCAGCCACCGCCTGGCGCCCGAAATGCACCAGATTGTCCTCAAAGCTGAAGAACAGCACGCTGGGCATGGTCTGCCTGCCATCTTCCAGCGGCAGCAGGCGCGGCACGCCATCAGCGCCGACAAAACCCATGGTCGAATTGGACGTGCCAAAGTCGAGGCCGCAAGCAAGGGTCATGGGAGCCATCCATCATGGGAGACTGCGCCCAGCGGCGCGAGGGACGGCCCTCATAATGGCTCAAGGCCAATGACGCAACCTTGGAACGAGCAGAGCCGCCCACGCACGGGGTCATTCCGGCGCAGGCCGGAATCCATGCTGAAGGTCATCCACGTTCACGATTTTGGAGTAAGGCGGGTGAACCCAATCAAGCAGCCTTGCGCCGCTTCTCCTGCGCCGGCCGCAAATCCACCACTTCCAGCCGCCCCATGCCCTTGCGCTGGGCCTTTTTCAGCGCCTGCGCACCAGCCTCGAAGAATGTCCGGTCAAATCCGCCCTGTGGATTGGTCACCGCCAGCCCGACGCTGACCGTCACCGTTCCGGCATGACTTTCCTTATGCGCCAGCCCCTGCCCGCGAATAGCCTTGCTGATTTTCTGCGCCAGCGTGCGCGCCATCAGCACCGGCATATCCGGCAGCGCCACGACGAACGTCGCGCGCCCCATGCGCAGGCAAGTGTCATCATCATGCGGCAGTGCATCGGCAATGGTCTGCATCACCGTCATCACGCAATCATCGGTCGCGCCCTTGCCGTAACAGGCGAAATATTCGCGATAGCGGTCGATCTCGATCACCAGCAGGCTCATCGACACCCCGGCCTCTGCCGAAGCCTCCCAGGCCCTGGTCAATTCCTCTTCGATGCGCGCGCCCAGCTTGGGCTTCATGCCGATCTGCCGGGCAATCGCCGCCTGCCCATAAGCCGGCCCCCGCTCCTGCCGCACCGGCCGCAACGCGCCCAGCGCAGTCCGCACCCTGCCCCAGAAATGCTCCGCGCTATCCTTGGCAATCACCGCATCGGTCATATCGTCGCCTGTCCCGGGCACTAACAACAGCGCCAGCGATCAGGCCACAACATGGTTAACCGGCAGTTAATACTTATGGTTAAGCAAGTATTACCGGAAGTCTAAAGCTGCTCCGGCGGCTCCCATTCCGGCCAGTCCACCGCGTGCTCTTCCCAGGTATCGGGCTCGACTTCGGTCTCGAGGAACGTTCGCCCGGACACCGACACGCCCACATCCACCACCGTTTGCGGATCACCCGAGACCAGCGGGTGCCACCAGGCCAGGCCCTTGCCTTCGGCGATGCGGCGATAGGCGCAGGTGGTTGGGATCCATTTGATCTCGGTGACATTCTGCGGCGTCAGCTTGATGCAATCGGGCACCTTGGCCTGGCGGCCGGGATAGTCGGTGCAATGGCAGCTATCCCCGTCCAGCAGTTTGCAGCGCACATCCGAGGTGATCAGGATGCCGGTATCTTCATCCTCGAGCTTGATCAGGCAGCAGCGCCCGCAGCCGTCGCAGAGGGATTCCCACTCCGCTTCGCTCATCTGCTCGAGTGTTTTTTCTTCCCAAAAGGCCATCTTAACCTGACATGCGGCATGGTGTTGCCGGTTCGCTCTTATACGCCATTATTGGCAATCATATTCCAGCGATTGAGTTGCATTCAGCGCCTTGGCCAGACAATTGTCCGCCAGAGGCGCAGCCGGGGACCAAGCGGTGCAGGATCCGTTCTACACGAAAGACAAGCGGCCCAGGAAGTCGTCCATGCTGGCGGCCGATGCGTGGCTGGATTCCTCGCTATACGACTTCTGGCAGGGACTGGGCCGGGGCTGGACCAAGTTCCAAGACATCATGTCGGTGTTCCGCGTCACCGGTATCAAACGCTTCTTCGTCGAAATTTTGTCCGACGCCTTCACTTTCGGCGCCATCGGCGCGGTGCTGATGACGGCGCTCGCCCTGCCCGCCTTCGACGCCACCGCCTCGGGCGAGTATAACAAGGCCGAGAACTACTCGGTCGTGTTCCTCGATCGCTTCGGCACCGAGATCGGCCGCCGCGGCATCCGCTCGGACGATTCCGTGGCCCTCAAGGACATGCCCGATTATCTGATCAAGGCGACGCTCTCCACCGAAGACCGGCGCTTTTACGATCATTTCGGCATCGACGTCGTCGGCACTCTGCGCGCCCTGATGAGCAATGCCTCGGGCGACGCCTCCACCCAGGGCGGCTCCTCGATCACCCAGCAGTTGGCCAAAAACCTCTTCCTCTCCTCCGAGCGCACTATCGAGCGCAAGATCATCGAGGCCTTCCTCGCGGTGTGGCTGGAATGGCATTATTCCAAGGACGAGATTCTCAAACTCTATTTTGACCGCGCCTATATGGGCGGCGGCAATTTCGGCGTCGTAGCCGCCGCCGATTATTATTTCGGCAAGAAGGTGCAGGACATTAACCTCGCCGAAGCCGCCATGCTGTCGGGCCTGTTCAAGGCCCCTACCCGCTATGCGCCGCACGTTGATCTCGCCGCCGCCCGCGGCCGGGCCAATCTCGTGCTCTCCAACATGGTCGCCGCCGGCTTCCTCACCGAAGGCCAGGTCACCGCCGCCCGCCGCCATCCGGCCACCCCGGTCGATCGCACCGCCGATGCCAATTCGCCGAATTACTTCCTCGATTGGGCGTTCGAAGAATCCAAGAAGATCATCGAAACCACCCGCCACGCCTCCAATAACTTCGTGGTCCGCACTACGATCGACACCACGCTGCAGAAATATGCCGAGGAGGCCGTCACCTCCACCGTTCGCGAAAACGGCGAGCAATATGACGTGTCGCAGGCCGCCATGGTGGTCACCGACACTGGCGGGGCCGTGCGCGCCATGGTGGGCGGCACGGACTATGGCAAAAGCCAGTTCAACCGCGCCATCGTCTCCACCCGCCAGCCCGGCTCGGCCTTCAAGGTCTTCGTCTATGCCGAGGCCATGGAACAGCTCGGCCTCAAGCCGACCGATACCATCACCGATCGCCCGGTCTGCATCGGCGATTGGTGCCCGCAGAATTACGGCCGCAACTACAAGGGCACCGTGACGCTGCAAAGCGCCCTGGCCCAATCGCTCAACACCGTCGCCGTGACCCTCTCGATCAAGACCGGCCGCGATCCCATTGCCGCGCTCAGCCACCGCATGGGCCTGCGCGCCGATTACCCCGTCACCCGCTCGCTGGCGCTGGGCGTCGCCTCGGTGTCCGTGCTCGACATGGCCTCGTCCTATGCCGTGCTAGCCAATGACGGCCTCAAAACCCCCGCCTATGGCATTACCCGCATGGCAACGCTCAATGGCGAACTGGTGTTCGAGGCCGATCCCAATGCCCCGCGCGAACGCCTGCTCAGCGAAACCACCGTGGCTGGGATGAATTCCATGCTGCGCGGCGTGGTCACCGGCGGCACCGGCCGCCGTGCCGATGTGCCTGGCGTTCCCGTCGTCGGCAAATCGGGCACGACCTCATCCTATCGCGATGCCTGGTTCTGCGGCTTTACCGGCAATTACGTGGCCGCCGTCTGGTTCGGCAATGACGATTACCACCCTACCAAGACCCTCACCGGGGGCACCCTGCCCGCCATCGCCTGGCAGAAATTCATGGCCTATGCCCACACCAATATCGACATCAAGCCGGTCTTCGGCGTCGATTTCGTCCCCACCCAGACGGTGGTCGCCGCCGCCGACCCCGCCGAAGAGCAAGTCGAAGTCGCCCAGCGCCCGCCAACCCTCACCCCTGCTGCCGCCCGCAAACTGCTCGACCTGGCCGGCCTGTTCAGGGGCGAACTCCGCGCCGCCACACCGATCAACAACCAGGCAGCCGTGCCCGGCTCGAGCGCGGGCTTGTAAACCCAATCGCGCCTTTCCCCCATCCGGCCCCGTTGCTATAGCCATACCAGCCAATCCCCGCGTCGAGGTCACCCCGCAATGCCGATTCCCGCCCCCTCGAACTCCTGACCGCCATTGCGTTTCGTCATTCACCTCCTGCTGATGATTGCAGTCGCCCTGGGCATCGGCTTTGGCCTGTCCTGGTATGCGCTCAATGACGGACGCTTGTTCGGCGGCGCGCAGATCGGTCCCTGGAGCGCCTGGCCCGATGTTGGTTCCGCCCAGCCCAATCCCTATACGCGCGCCCACCTGGCCCGCGCGGCATCGCTGCAATTGGGCCTCAGCGAAGGCATCCAGTTTACCGCCACCACCGACGGCGCCGGGGAACCGCTCACCCGCAATTGCACCTATCATCTGGGGGGCACGACGCCCCTCGCCACCTTCTGGATGCTCTATGCGGTGGATAGCGACGGCATCAATATCGCTGCGCCCGACGGCCAGGCCGCCATCCGCTCGGATAGTCTGGCCCGCGCCAATGACGGCGCCATCACACTCAATGTCGGCACTCGCCTGATGCCCGGCAATTGGCTCGAACTCACCGGCACCGGCCCCTTCAGCCTGGTGCTGACCCTTTACGACACCACGGTTTTCTCCGGCCTCAACGGCAGCACCAATAATATGCCCGTCATCGAGCGGGAGGATTGCGCATGATCCGCACCCTGCTCTGGCTATTGGCCGGTGCCGTCCTGGGCGGCATCATCCACATATTGGTGATCCTCACCCTGCCCGCCCTCGCCAAGGAAACCGTCTGGACCCGTATCGAAGCGCTGGGCGCGACCAATCGCATGCTGGTGCTGCCCAAGGTCGAGCCCGGCCAGCCCAATCCGCTGGGGCTTGATCCGGATATCGCCTATGCCGTGTGCCAGGTCGATCTCAGCCAGGGCCCCGCCTATATGAGCGGCATGATGCCCGACGCCTTCTGGTCGGTCGCCATTTTCAACCAGGCCGGCATCGTCACCTATTCCACCACCAATCGCGACGGCATCGGCCAAACCCTGGAACTGGGCATCTTCAACGCCGCCCAAACCCGCCTGCTCGCCCAGCAGCAATTGGATATCGCCGAAGGCCTGCTCGTGGTCGAATCCACCAGCGACAAACTTTTTGTCCTGGTCCGCCTCGCACCGCCCCACCAAGCCATGCGCGCCCGCTTCGAACAGGCACTAGCCGATGTGCAGTGTGGCACGCGCGGCACCCCCGCGACACCAAGCACGGAACCCACGATCACGCCTTAGAGCGACGGATAAACGCGGAGCTCCCCCTCGCCCCTTGAGGGAGAGGGACGACAATTCTGCGTTCAGCAGAATTGTCAGGGTGAGGGGTTCTGCGCCCTCCCATGCTCCAATTTCTTAAATCTCTCGGTGTCATTCCCGCGAAAGCGGGAACCTCCGTTTGGGATGGCAGGATAGGAGGTGATGCCCCTAATATCCTACAGCAACGGGCCCATCACCCCACCAGCCACCGCCAACCCAACCACCACCACCCAAGGCGGCAGCTTCCACACCACCAACAACACAAATCCCGCCACCGCCAGCACCACATCCACCGGCCGCCCGATCGCGCTCACCCACACCGGGTCATACAGCGCCGCTCCCAAAATCCCGACCACAGCCGCATTGGCCCCGCGCATCCCAGCCTGCGCCAGAGGCCGCGCCCGCAAATCATCCCAGAATGGCAGCACCCCAACCAGCAACAGAAACCCCGGCAAAAACACCGCCACCAGCGCAATCGCCGCCCCCAGCACCCCATTGGGCGCCGGCCCACTCACCGCCCCCAGAAACGCGGCGAACGTAAACAACGGCCCCGGTACGGCCTGCGCCGCGCCATAGCCCACCAGAAACTCGTCCCCGCTCACCCAGCCCTTGCCGACCACTTCGGCATCGAGCAGCGGCAGCACCACATGCCCGCCGCCAAACACCAGCGACCCGGCCCGATAAAAGGCGTCGAACAGATTGAGCCCCTGCGAGCCGGCCATATTGGCCAGCAGCGGCAATCCAAGCAGCAACACGCCAAACAGCACCAGCATCGCTGCGCCGAACCGCTTGCTGATGCCAAACGAGGCCGTCGTATGCGACGCCGCCACTTCGCCCCGACACCACACCAGCCCCGCCACGACACCAAGCCCGATCGCCGCCACCTGCCCGATCGAACCCGCTGCCAGCATGGTCAAAGCCAAAGCCGCCACCGCGATGGCCGAACGCTGCCGGTCCGGCGCCAGACTCCGCGCCATGCCCCAAACCGCCTGCGCCACCACCGCAACCGCGACAATCTTGAGCCCATGCAGCACACCCTGCGCCACCGGCCCATCCAAGGCCCCCGCCCCCAAAGCGAGCAAGACCAACAGGATGGCCGATGGCAGGGTAAAAGCCGTCCAGGCCGCCAGCGCACCGAGCGGTCCGCCACGCCATAGCCCCAGCGCAAAGCCGACCTGGCTCGAAGCCGGCCCCGGCAGGAACTGGCACAGGGCGACGAGATCGCCATAGCCCTGCTCGTCGATCCAGCGGCGGCGGGTGACCAGTTCGTCGCGAAAATAGCCGAGATGGGCAATCGGCCCACCGAACGAGGTCAGCCCCAGCTTGAGAAAAGCCAAAAAAACTTCGCCGGGATTGCCCTGACGGGCTGGTGTCACTTCGTTCATGCAGGTCCCATCTGGCAGGCCGCGCTATTTGGGCAGCACGATTTCCCGGTCGATCACCTGGGTCTCGTAACGTGACGGTATGACAACATCACTACGCCGCATACCCGCCCCGCCATCGCCGCAGAAATCGCGCCGGTTTGCCCGGTCGACATAGCCCGACATGCGCCGCAGCGCTTCGTCCACCGCCAACGATTGCTCATGCGGCGTTTCCACCAGCAGGTGGTCCAGTGCATAACTATAGGACTGGTAGCGATAGTTCAGCGCCCGCACGAACCAGGCGATGTGAATGTCGTTCTCGGCCTTGCGATTGGCCACATTGCGCGCCTCATCCGGTCCCAGCCCGCTCAGGTTCGCCAGCGCGATTGCCCGCTGCCGATCCACCTCGACCACTTCGCAGATCGATTTGAACGTCCCCGGCACCGTATCGAGATCGGCCGCGATATGCCGCCCCACTGTCGAGTAGCGCACCCGCGAGGATTCGTACTGGGTAGTCCGAAGCCAATTATAGTAGCGGTCCACCGAGAAATTGCGGTCCACCTCGGGCAGGATGCGGGTACGCTGCCACTCGACCGCCGTGTCATAGAACCAGTCCTTGGCATGGGCCGCGATCAAGAACCGCCAGACGCGATTGTGCATCTCGCCTTCCTGGTCGGTCTGGTTGAAATCCGAATAGGGCTCCTTGCGCTGCCGCGCCAGCCATCCGCCCACCGCCGGCATCGCCGTGTCATGGGTAAAGCTGGGCGCCGCCCGGCCGAAATCCCCAACCGGCCGCGCGCCACCGGTGCAAGCCACCAGCAGCCCCGCCAGCGCGATCGAACCAACGGCCCGCAGCGCCACTCCGAAAATGTCAGCCACGCTTACGCTTCGGCCGCGAGGGGGCAAGCCGCTTGCTTGGCACAGCATTTGTCCCCCGCTCATAACGCACCCCGGTAAAGATGAAGATCTGCGCGCCACCGCTCAGCCTCGTTGCGGTTTTCGGCGCCGTTTCACGCAGATTGAATTTGACGAGCTTACCCAAGCCGGCCTCCAGCCAGTTCGCCCCTCCGTCCCTACCGGAGGCAGCCTCAAAAGGACCATCGGACAGGCGACGCCGCTCGCTCTGTCCGTCCCCGCGTGAATCTTTTCACGCCTGCGCATTAAGAGATCGTCAAGGTTAACAGTCCGCTAACGAATTCGCCGCAAAAGTGACCGCGCATCGAATGTGATGCGAACGCGAGTCGATGGTCCCGGATATGCTTGGCTTTCAGCCCTACGAAACATTTCAGCTGCTCATCGAAACCGGTGGCATCGACCGGACCAACACGCTGCTGATCGCGGCCTGCGACGCTTATACCCGCCGCGGCAAGCCCACGCCTCCCGAAATGGAACAGTTCGAGGCCCTGGCGAGCCGCCTGTTCCCCACGGCCGCTCCCCAGGCCCGCGCCAAGGGCGCCGCCATCCTGGGACGCGCGGAAATGCTGTCGCCAATGCTCGAGCGCCTCGTCGTCGAGAATATCGGGGAAGACCTCAACAGCTTCCTGCAATCGGCCGCCGAGCTGTCCGACCAGACCGCGCTCGACGTCATCGCCCGTCAGGATATCCCCGCCGCCGCAATCATTGCCACCCGCCCGGATCTGTCCAATGTGGTGCTGGCCAAGCTGTTCCAGTTGAACTCCCGCAAAGTCTATCGGGCCCTCGCCGCCAACACCGCCATCCAGCCGCGCGGCGCCTATCTCAGTGCCCTCGCCCGTTCCGCCCAGATGGACCACGTGGTCGCCGAATCGCTGGCCAAGCGCAGCGATTTCGATGCAGCTCTATTGGCTCCGGCCTTCTTCGATCTATCCGACAGTGACCGGATCAAGGTTATCCAGGCCTTCGCCCATCGCGGCACACCCATCGCGCCGATCAGCAAGACCATCGAACAGCTCACAGTCGCCAGCGCCGATCTCACCAAGGCGCTGATGAAACTCTTCTCGGAGAACCGCCGGCCCGAAGTCACTCGCCTGCTCAGCCAGATCACCGGGCTTGATGAAGTGCGCTGCGGCCAGATCGCCCATGATGTCTCCGGCGCATCGCTCTTCGTCATCCTGCGCGCCTTTGGCTGCTCGGCCTATGACGGCCTTAAAGTGCTGATCCACGCCACCAGCCACGATGGCGAACGCTCCCAGGCCTTGGCCGATTTCGCCACCTTGTTCGGCAATGTCACGCCCGAATCCATGGCCTATCTGATGAGCGCCTGGCGCGGCGAGGTGAACCTGCTCGAGCTCAACAAGCCCGAATATAAGCCCTTCAGCGAAACCAGCCGCCGCACGCCGGCCGCCGCGCACAATCCAGTGGTCGACCAGGCCATCGAAGCTCTCGCCCGCATCGGCCTGCGCCGCGCTGGCTAGAGCTTAGAGGCCGCGTCCAATTCTATCCCCGGGTCCTCGCTCCGCAGATCGAGGCTGAGTACCCAAAGGTCCGGGTCGAACTTGATCTCCTGCTGAATGCGCTCGCGCACCTTGGCGGGCTCGACGCGGCGAAAGCGGCGCTGGAACACCAGGGCCGCATCATTGCCCTCCCGGCCGGCCATGGGCGCGGGGGTGAACAGGCTCACCGCACCATCGAGATGATCCACCTCGATAAAGACCTGCCCGGCAATGGGATCACCCCGCCGGGACACGACGCACATATTGCCCAGATCATTGTGGCGGCGCACAAAGGCGCTGCACCAGAGATCGCTGCGAAGCGCAGCCATCAGATGGTCGCGCCGGCGTCCCGCAGCAGTCCGACGAGATCGGGGTTCACTTGCCCGGTTACCCGATAGCTGTGAAAATTCTCGAACTCGCGGATCGCCTTGGCCGTGGACTCGCCTGGCTTGCCGTCGATAGGGGCATGGTAAAAGCCCAGGCTCGCCAGCCCGCGCTGGATCTGGCTGATCAACTGGGTGTCATTGGCCGGCTGCAAAGGTGCGGCGGCCTGCGCGGGCGCCGCCTGCGGCTGCACGACAGCAGTGACCGGCCGGGGGGCAGCCATGGGCTCAAGCGAAGCCACCTGTACCGGCGCTGGCATGGGCTGGCTGACCGGCATCATCGGCAAGGCGGGAATCGGCTGGCTCGATGCACCGGCCGGGCGGCCGTCGACCGCGGCAACGATAGAATCGATAGTCTGCGCGGCTGCATTACCCACCGTGTCCACCGCATCATCGATCGGCGACAGCGGCGGCAATTGGGCGACGACACGATCCGGTTGCGTCACTGGTTGCACCGGGACAGGAGCCTGTTGCACAGCCACTTGCTGCACGGGCGCCGGTGGCGTCACCGGCTGTGGCGCAGGAGCAGCTACCGCCTGACGCTGCACCGGCACCATGCCTGCAGCATCGGCGCGCAGGATAGCGTCGACCACTTCGCGGCTCAGCGCGCCGGTCGGCGTCATGCCATTGCGTTCTTCAAAGGCGCGAATGGCCTGCGCAGTGCGCGGGCCGTAATAGCCATCGACAGCGCCATCGAAGAGACCCAGTTCGGTCAGCTTCTTCTGCACCTGGAAAGCATCCTTATTGCCCACCGGCACATCGGGAATCGGTTGCGAGACCGGGGTAACGCTGCCCGTGGTCTCATTGGTTACCGGCGTCGCCACAACGCTCTGCTGCATTGGTGTCGGGGCAATCGTGGGCGCATTGGCCGGCACGGCGACAGGGGTGGGCACGATTTCAGCCACACCCAGCGAGGGGGTGAATAGCGGCGCAGGGTGGCGCGCCGTTTGGAAATAGAGGGCGTTGCTGGCGGCAAGCGCGGTCATCGTCACCATGGCCAATAGGCCGGTGGAGGCGAGCGGCGCGCGCATATAGCGCGAGAAAGTCCAGAGGCCGGCGCGACCCAGATAGGTCGCAACGGCGCTGCCCGCCAGCAGTGGCAGGCGGGAGAGTGTCGTTGCCGTCATTGCGCTTTTCTTTTTTCGTCGTGCCATGAACTGATGGGAGCGGCGGGCGGCTCTTTATGGAGGGGTGTCACGATCGCAGTTTCCTCCGTCTTTATTGCTGGACCGTTTATAGGCAGCAAAACAGTGACGGTTGTCCCCGCGCCAATCTCAGACATGGCCCGCAATGTGCCATCATGCAAGTCCACCAGGCCCTTGACGATGGAAAGACCCAGCCCCGTGCCCTCATATTGGCGCGACAGCCCGTCCTGCGCCTGGAAGAAAGGTTCGCCAATGCGCTGCAACGATTCGGGTGCCATGCCGATGCCCCTGTCTGAAACCGACAGGTTGAGGCTCTGCCCCTGGCGCTTGAGCGACACGGTGACGGTACCACCACGATTGCTGAACTTGATGGCATTGGAGAGCAGGTTGAGCATGATCTGCCGGCAAGCGCGCTCGTCCGCCACCAGCATGGGAAGGCCCTTGCCGATCTCGGCGGCCAGCGTCACCTGACGTTCCTTGGCCAGTTGCTCGACCATGCTGAAGCAGGGCTCGATCAGCCCTTCGACATGGAATGGTTCGGCCTGCAATTCAAACTTTCCCGCCTCGATCCTGGACATGTCGAGCAGCATGCGCACCACTTCGAGCAGGTGCTTGCCGCTCTGGTGAATGAGCCCGGCATATTCGCGATGGGTCGGCGAAAGTTCCCCGCCAATGCCGGAGGTCATCATTTCGGAGAAGCCGACCACTGCATTGAGCGGAGTGCGCAGCTCGTGCCCGATGGTAGCGAGGAACCGCGATTTGGCGTCCGAGGATTCCTCGGCAACACGGCGCGCTTCGGCCATTGCCGTCTCGCCATCCTTGCGGCCGGTGACGTCGCGATAGAGCGCCACCACTTCAAAGCGCGAACCATCACCCTGCGATTCGAGCACGGGCGAAAAACTGATCTCGACCCAGATGAAGCGCGGCAGCTTGGTCGCACCCGCCGGATCATCCTGGCGCATGCGCAGCTCGATCATGCGGGTGCGGCCGGCCAGATTGGCATCGGCGAAAGCGCTGAGATAGGCGGGGCGGTCGAGCACATGCACCCGCTCGCCCAGGCCTGTTCCGGTCAATTCATAGCGACGGCAGCCAAACAGCTGCTCGGACGAGCGCGAGGCCAGCAGCACTTCGCCCGTGCCGGAAAAGCGGATCACCGCATCCTGCACATGCTCGATCAGGTGCCGGTAGGCGGTAACCTGCGCCTTGTCATACACTTCATAGGCCGCGTTGATGCGGTTGGCCGTGTGCCCGACAAGGCCGACAGCGACCAGAAAAACCAGCAGGGACGTGGGCGTCAGCACATCGTTGGACACCGGAATTGCGGAAATTCCGAACAGCGACGCAATGGCAGCGAGACCAGCGATGGCTGCCAATAACCACCAAGCCTGGCGCCGCAGCGGATGGCGGGCGACGAGCGAGGCCAGAATGGGTCCCATGGACGCGACTCCCAGCCCGACATCGCCAAAGCGCATGTCGGCCAAGGTCAGCAGCAGGCCCATGGCCATAATGGTGACCACCTGCCCGGCCGCGGCTTCATCGAACAGCCGGCGCTGGTGCAGCGACAGCGTCAGCATGCCGCCGGCAAGGCCCATGGAAGCCAGCACGAAAGGCAGCAGCGCGCCGGTCACCAGGCAATAGATTGCGAAAGGCATGAGCAAGCCGGAGGCGGCAATGGCCAGCCGTGCATTATTGGCCAGCGTCTTGCGGCGCAGCACTTCGGGCCGATGCCCGGAGCCGGCAACGGCCGGTTTCATCTCTTTGCTTTCGCCAAAAGAGAACAGGCTACGCATACAGTTTTTACTCACACTATGACGCCGCCGGGGCATATCAGGACAAGACAGAAACGCGTCTTATCTGCCTGAATGGGTTCAGGTCTTGTTGGTCCCAACCTGCGCGCTCAAGAGCTAAGACGACCTTAAGCGCGACGCCTTCGGGGAGGCGTCGGACCGCAGAAAGGCGGGTTTTGAGGAATAGCGTAAACAAGGCGTTGCCCATCTTTAGCGAGGGCAGCCAATTTGATTCAAATTTTATCGAAATGTCCCAGCACAGTTTAAACAGTGCCGGCTAGCTTTGGTGGCGAGGGCAGCAATAGCCCGCCAGCAAATACGGAATATCTGGCAATGTTTCTGGTTCGATCCATTTTCTGGCTGACCGTCGCTTATATGGTGATCAAGCCCGGCGTCGATTTCGCCGATGCCGCCAATAGCCTGTCCAGCCAGGCTGTCGCCGCCGGCACCCAAGTGGTCGCCGAGCAGGTCCAGAACATTGAATGCGACACTCTACAATGCATTGGCGGCAAGGCCGTGTTGTCGGCCGCCATGCAGTCCAGTTCCGCGATCGGCACCCCCATGCATGAGACGCCGATCGCCAGCCCGGTCCCCTTTCCCAGGCCACGGCCGGACCGGGCCGGTTAAGAGCGTCCAGAAGGGCGCTCTTCCGCCAATTCAGGGTCGCTGCCGCAGGCGCGTTGCCCCGTGCTTGCGGCTTTTTCTTGCGCGCGCGGGTGTGGAAAAGCGGGCTGGCATGAACTAGATACAGCCCATGACCGAGCCCCAAGCCTTCCACGACATTGCCGAAAACCTGTCTTTCCTCGACGATTGGGAAGACCGCTATCGCTATATCATCGAACTGGGCCAGGCCCTGCCCAAGCTCACCGACGAGGAACGCTCGCCGGAAAACAAGGTGCATGGCTGCGTCTCGCAAGTGTGGCTGGCGGCTCAGACGGCCCAGCGCGATGGCCAGACCATTCTCACCTATCGCGGGGAAAGCGACGCCATGATCGTGCAGGGTCTGGTCGCCGTGCTGCTCGCCCTCTATTCCGGTCGCCCCGCCCAGGACATCGCCGAAACCGACGCCATCGCCCTCTTCGACAAACTGGGCCTGCGCGAACACCTGACCACCCAGCGCTCCAATGGCCTGGTCGCCATGGTCAACCGGATTCGGGCCGAGGGGAAGGCGCTGAGCTAGGGCGCCGTTCCCGCAATCAGCGGCAACCGTGTTTCGAGCCAGCCCGTCTGCCTGCCTCCGGCCGGCCCCTCAGCACCCGCCGGCAGCCCCATAATCCCCGCCAATTGCTCGAGCCCGATGCGCAGCACCAGCTTGGCGCTGCGCCGCGGCCAGCGCCGTTCGGTCTCGATCAGTTGCAAGCCCTTGCCCAGCCCGCAGACATCGAACACCACACCCCAACAATCCGTCGGCAGCAGCAACGCCATCCTGTTCAGCCGCTGCCGCGCATCCGCCGCCGAATCGGAGGCGTCGCCCACCCCATTGCCGCCACTGCGGCCAATCCGGCTGGCATCATAGCTCATGGTCACGCGCGGGCTCAGCCGCGAGCGTTCCACCAATTGCGCCAGCCGATTGCCCGCCGCCACTTGGTGCGGCGCCAGGAACGGAGTGCCATCGGCCTCCTTGCTGGCCGCCAGCCGGATCAGCACCGCGTCGTCGCTCTGTTCAATGCCCGGCATGGCGCGGCTCCCACAAGGGCTGGGCATGCTGCTCGTCGATCACCTGTTCGAGCCGCGTAACGAAGGCATCGAATTCGGCGTCCTCGCGCAGATCTTCGATCAGTGCGCAGGCATATGAGACTGTTGTCCTATCTCGCCCGAACGCATCGCCCACCTCGCTCAGGCTGCGCCCCAGCATCACATGAGCGAGATACATGGCCAGCTGCCGCGCCCGCGCTGCCGCGGCTCGACAGCGCGATGCATGCATAAGCAACCGCATTGGAACATTTTTTTCGCGTGCCACCAAGGCCGCGACATCGTCACACGCCCAGGCATGACCTATGCCAGGCTGGCCTTGCACCACCGTCGCGATTGGTTGATAAGTAGGATGCACCCTTGGCCTCCATTGCAAACAAGGAATTTATTCCTACACATTGCAACGCAGAAAGCCAGCCGGGGATAAGTCGAATAAGTGGATGTATGGACGAGCTTATTGGCGGGGGCGCTCACTGGCCCAGCACCTCCCACGACGGGAGAGGGTGTGGATCGGAACCCCTAACCCGCAATCGGCCGAATGAAATGCCCCGGCCCAACCTCGCTGATCACCGGCTGCGGCACAGCGGAGCGCCGGCGGATATTGTCTACATCCGCCATCTCGGCGTTGTATTGCGACTGCGCAAACCGCACGTCCGGGTCCGGCACCGCCGACAGCAGCAGCCGGGTATAGGCATGCTGGGGATCGTTCAGCACGCTTTCCGTCGGCCCCCATTCCACGATCTGGCCGGCATACATCACGATAATGTCCTCGGCCACGTAACGGGCCGTGGCGATATCGTGGGTGATGTAGAGCAGCGCCAGCCCGAGCGAGCGCTTCATTTCGTTGAGCAGATTCAAAATGCCCAGCCGCACCGAGACGTCCAGCATGGAGGTCGGTTCATCCGCCACAATGACCTCCGGCCCCACTGCCAGAGCCCGCGCAATGCTGATGCGCTGGCGCTGACCGCCAGAGAGTTCGTGCGGAAACTTGGACGCCATCAGGGCCGGATCGAGCTTGACGCGCTCCAGCAATTCCGCGATCGCCGCTTTGCGCTGCGCCGTGCTCAGCCCCTTCTGATGCAGCCGCAGCGGCCGCTCCAGGTGATAGTGAACCGTGTGTGCCGGATTGAGCGCCGAAAACGGGTCCTGAAAAATCATCTGCACCGCCCGGCGATAGGCGGCCATCGAATGGGTCACCGGCGCGCCGCGGAACAGCAATTGCCCCTGATCGGGCTGGTATTCGCGCATGATCAGCCGGGCGCAGGTGGTCTTGCCGCTGCCCGATTCGCCCACCAGCGCCAGCGTGCGGCCGGCCCTCAGGGCAAAGGACACCGAGCGGGCGGCATAGACCGGCGTGCCGGATTTGCCAAAAACCTTGGAGACATTGTCGAGCGCGAGGACGGGATTCTGGTCAGTCATAATTGGGCGTCCTGCCTGATCTGCTCGCCATGCAGCCGGGGCATCGAAGCCCAGAGCTTGCGGGTATAGTCGTGCTGGGGCGCGGTATAGATGTCATGCGCGCCATTGACCTCGACCAGCTTGCCTTCCAGCATCACCCCGATCCGGTCACACACCTGCACCATCAGCCCCAGATCATGGGTGATGAACAATACGGAAAATCCGAGCTCTACGCGCAGCTTGTCGATGCGCTGCAGGATTTCGCGCTGCACCACCACATCGAGCGCAGTCGTCGGCTCATCCATGATCAGCAGTTTGGGATTGAGCGCCAGGCAGATGGCGATGACGATACGTTGCCGCATGCCGCCCGAGCATTGATGCGGATAGGATTTGAGCCGGTCGACCGAAATATCGACCAATGTGAGCAGCTCGGCCGCCCGCTCCCGCGCCTGCGCGCGGTTCATGCCCAGATGAGTGTGCAGCACATCGTAGAATTGCGTCTCGATGGTCAGCACCGGATTGAGCGAATTCATGGCGCTCTGGAACACCATGGCCACTTCGCTCCAACGAAACTTGCGCAATTGCTCCTTGTCGAGATCGAGCACATTGCGGCCCTGTAGCAAGATTTCGCCCGAACGGATCAGCGCCGGTGGGCGATGCAGCCGGCTGATGGCAAAGGCAATCGTGCTCTTGCCGCAGCCCGATTCCCCGGCGAGCCCGAAGAACTCGCCCGGGCCGATATCGAAGCTCACATCGTCCACGGCGCGGAAATCCGTCTCGTCGCCGATATAGTCGATGGAGAGGTTTTTGACCGACAGGACGGGCACGCTCATAGCCGCCCCTCCCCGGCCTGCACCAGCGCCGCCCAGCGCCCCAGCCGCCCGCCCGTGCGCAGCCGCGGATTGGCGATTTCGTCGATGGCAAAGTTGATCAGCGCCAAGCTTAGCCCGAGCAATGCCAGCGCGATACAGGGCGAGAGCAGATCCCACCACGCCCCGACCGACAGCGCCGAAGCGTTCTGGGCGTTGTAGAGCATGATCCCCCAGGACACGGTATTGGGATCGCCCAGCCCCAGGAATTCCAGCGTCGCCTCGGTGATCACCGCAAAGATGACGCTGCCGATAAAATTGATCCCAACGATGGAAATAAGATTGGGAAAAATTTCAAAGGCCATGATGCGCCAGGAGGGCTCGCCCAGCATTTCAGCCGATTTGATGAAATCCTTCTGCCGGATCGACAGCGTTTCCGCCCGGGTCACGCGCACACCCCAGGCCCAGGAGGTCAGCCCCAGAATGACGGCAATCACCAGGGGGCTCGCCTGCCCGATAAAGGCGGCCAGCACCAGCAGCAGCGGCAGGTTGGGCACGACCAGCACCATATTGGTGAAGAAGTTGATGATCTCGTCGATCACCCCGCCCTTGTAGCCGGCAATGATGCCCAGCACCGTGCCGATGAGCGTAATCATCAGCCCGGCGCCGAATCCCACGGCCAGCGAGGTGCGCGCGCCGTAGATCAGCTGGGTGAACACATCGCGGCCCACGCGGGTCGTGCCCAGCCAATGCTCAAGCGATGGCGGTTGATGCGGCCGACCCACCCGCGCGGTGGGCGAATATTGGCTCAGCAGCGGCGCAGCGAAGGCCGCGATGATGATCAGCAGCAGGATGATCGCGCCGATCACGGCCTTGCGGTTGCGGAGCAGGCCCGAGAGAAGTTGCTGCATGGCTCAGGCCTTTCTCAGGCGCGGATCGAGCAGCACATAGCTCAGATCGACGATGAAATTGGAAACCAGCATGGCGCCGGTCATGATCAGCAATTGCCCTTGGATCACCGGATAATCCCGCGCCAGGATCGCCTGATAGAGCACATTGCCCAGCCCGGGATAGTTGAACACCACCTCGGTCACCAACGAACCGCCCAGCACCGTGCCGATGGAAATGGCCAAGGCACTAAAGGTCGGCAATAGCGCATTTCGCGCCGCATACCATAGCATGACCCGACTTTCGCCCAGCCCCTTGGCGCGGCCCATGACGATGTAATCCTCGCCCAAAAGGTTGATCATGTTGTTGCGCATGGTCACGGCAAAGCCGCCGACCAGCACGATGAACAGGGTCAGCATGGGCAGCGTGCCGTGGCGGATGACGCTGCCGATATATTGCGCCGAAAAGGCCGGATCGAGCATGGGATCGGCGGCATAGCCGCTCGGAAACCAGCCCAGTTGGTAGCCGAAGATGAACAGCATGACGAGCGAGATGACCACGGCGGGAACCGAGCTCGAAAAGATCGCGCTCATCGAAATGAACGTATCGAGCCGGCTGCCCCGCCGCCATGCCGCCAGTGCGCCCAGCAGGGTGCCGCAGGTAAAACTCAGAATGGTAGCTAGGCCCATCAGCCCAACCGTCCAGACCAACGCCCGCGCCAGCAATTCGGTGACCGGCAGCGGGAAATATTTGATCGATACGCCCAGATCGCCAGTGAACACGCTCTGCAGATAGGTCAGATATTGCTGCCACAGCGGGGCTTCGATGAAGCCGAAGGTGAGCTTGAGCGCATTGAGATTTTCCAGCGACAGTTCCGAACCGGCACTGGCGAACATCATCTGAATGGGGTCGCCGGGCATCACCCGCGGCAGGAAGAAATTGATGGTGGCCGCCGCGATGAAGGCGGCGAGGTAGAAAGCGAGGCGCCGCAGCAAGAAACTCATTTATCTATCCCTAGATGATGCGGCCCAGGCCACAGGACGAAGAGGACCACCGCCCCCAGATGCGAAGTCTATTGGAGTAGAGCCCGCGCCAGCAAGCGAAACACCCGGGCGGCAAGCCCCTACACATGGTTGTTGACAATCGATCGAGCCGCCCTCCCACGCATGCCGCTAGGCGATGCCGTTAGCAGCGAAGATGTCTTCTACCTCCGCGTGCAGCGCCCGCACATCGACCCGCAAATTCCCCCGCTTGGCGTTGCCGGCGGCAATGCGCCTGAGACTTGCCTCGCTCAGCGGCCGAGCGGCCCGTGCCGCAGCCTGGCTCGCGGCCAGGTCGCCCTGGCTGTGCAGCGCAATGTCGTAGCCGGCGTCCAACGCCCGGGTCACCCGCTCCGGCCAGGTGCCGCTCAGTGCCTCCATGCTCAGGCAATCGGTGATCAGCACCCCGTCATAATCGAGTTCATTGCGGATCAGTTCGCACACGACCGGCGACACCGAAGCCGGCCGCTCGGCATCGAAGGCGGTGAAGATCAGATGCGCCACCATGGCCCAGGGCGTGTCCTTGAGCTGGATGAAGGGTACAAAATCGGTCGCCATCAGGTCCTCGAGCGAGGCGTCGACCACCGGACAGGTAAAATGCGGATCGACCGTCACCCGCCCATAGCCGGGAATGTGCTTCATTACCGGGATTTCTCCGGTCTCGAGCATGCCCGCGATCACTTCGCGGCCCAAGGCGACGATGGTTTCCGTATCGGCACCGAATGCGCGCTGCCCGATCACTTCATGCATGCCCTTGAGCGCCATATCGACCACCGGCGTACAGCCGCTGTCGATATTCAGCTCTGCCATCATCGCACCCATGGCCTGGCTCGATAGCCGCAGCGCCCTTTTGGCCAGCTCAAAATCCTTCTGCGCCAGCGCGCCAAAAGCGCCAAAGCTGCGGAACGAGGGCCAGCGGCCATTGTCGAGCCGCTGCACCCGCCCGCCTTCCTGGTCGATAAACACCGCCGCATCGTCCCGGCCCACAGCCTCGCGGAACTGCGCCGTCAGCCGCTTGGCCTGCTCCGGATTGTCCAGATTGCGCCGGAACAGGAACAGCCCATAGGGGTTGGTTTCGCGGAAAAAAGCGATTTCATCGGCGGATAATTCCAGCCCCGGCATGCCGACGAACAGAGCGAGCGGTGTGCTGGCCATCAGGTGTTTCCCTTGAATATGTCAGGCTCCGTCAGCGAGTTTGATCCGCAACAGGCCCTGATAAATGTCTTCCTTGTCGGCAGCGATCGGCACGGCGCCCACCGCATTGGCGTAAAAGTCCACCGGCCCCGCCGAGCCGATGATCGCGTAGGCATAGCCCTGCGCCTTCATCGCGATCAGGCTGTGATAGAGCAGCGCCAGCCCGAGTTTTTTGCCGCGCGCCGTCTCATGCACACCGGTCGGCCCGAAAAAGCCTCGGGCGGTCGCGTCATAGCAGGCAAAGCCCACCAGCGTGCCGTCGATGGTGGCGATCAGGCAGCCAGGCGGCTGATGCGCCATGGCGACGGCGACTTCGCTGGCCCAATAAGCGCTGAAATTGCTGCGCACCCAGTCGGTGACGATATGCTGCTCAGGTGGCAGAGCGACACGGATGCTGGCCTCGACATCCCCCACGCGCGCGGCAAGCTCGCCAAGGCGTCGGGAATAAAGGTTCACAAGCAAATCGGTCATACGCGCTCGCTGCCAGGTGAGTCTGCTCGGACAATACCAATCTAGACACGCTAATACCAATTTGTGCCGGCTGGCAAGCAAGCGGCGAACGCTATCCAGGAACGAGTTCATTGGTGGATGAGCGATTGCGGTGCACGGCGACGTTCATTTTCAAAATGAGAAAAATCGCCACCAGCCCCTCAAAGCCAAAAAGGGCCGCGCATCATCTGCGCGACCCTTTTTTGTTTCAGTGTTCGTCCCGAAATCCGCTCGGCCTTGCAGCCGAATCAAACTCCGTCTGAGGTCGGAAACCTCAACGTTCCGACGAGTATCGTCAAAACCAACTTCTCACGGCCACACGCTGCCTGAGCGGCCGTTGAACATTTGCGTTGCGCCACCGTCCTGTTGCCGAGGACGCGGCGGATCGTAGCGCGCCGGCTGCTTAAGCAGCCTTGCGGCCCAGGCCGTTATCTTTGGCCAGCTTCGAGCGGGTTGCCGAGTAATTCGGAGCAACCATCGGGTAATCGGCCGGCAGGCCCCACTTCTCGCGGTATTCTTCCGGCGAGAGATTGTAGTGGGTGCGAAGATGACGCTTCAAAGACTTGAATTTCTTGCCATCTTCGAGGCAGATGATGTAATCGGCCGCAACAGACTTGCGCACGGGTACAGCAGGCTTGAGTTCTTCAACGGCAACGGGTACTTCGTTGTTCTGAAGAGCACGCAGAGCGCCATGAACTTCGGCGATCAGCTTGGGCAGATCAGTCGGGCTCACAGCGTTATGACTTACATAGGCAGAGACGATCTCGGTGCTGAGTTCGATCAGATCGCTCTCAAAACCGGCCGCCGTTCCGGTATTGTCGCTCATAGTTCAACCTTTCATTATTTTTATTGGGCAGCAACAAGCTAGGTCGCCGCCATCCTTCATTTCTAGTGCCGTTTATTGCCACACGCAACCCAACGTCCACAACATTGCCACCACAACAATGATGTAAAATGATCACATCAAACTTTGGCCACTTTTAGACTTGAGCTCGTCGATTTCCATCAATTTGTCGGCCCGATAGCCAGTGCGATGACTTGCCCGCGCCAAAAGGTGCGCCGAAACCGGGGTGGTCAGCAGCAGAAATCCAACGCCGATTATTGCCCGCAGCGCCACCGCCGCGTCGAAGCAAACCAATGCCACGGCAAGCAAAATCAATCCGCCGCCCACCACACCCGCCTTGGATGCCGCGTGCATGCGCATATAAAGGTCAGGCAGCCTTAACACGCCGATGGCCGCGAGCAGCGTGAATATTGCGCCTGCCAGCAATGCGGCGCAGCCCAGATAGATCAGCACATCAGCGATCATGGCTGGCCCTCCCCGCCGGAGCCGCTGACCGGCCTCTGCCGCGACAGTATGTAGCGGGCAAAACCCACCGTTGCGAGAAACCCCAAAAGCGCCAGGGCAATGGCAATATCGAGGTACAGCGTCAGCCCGGTGCGGATCGCTATGGCGCCGACAAAGCCCATGGCGGACACGGTCAGCAGATCAAGCGCCAGCACCCGATCGGGCAGGCTCGGCCCGATGATGACGCGCACCACCGACAGCAGCAGCGCCAATGCCAAGATGACCAGGGCGATCATGGTCACGACAGAAAGCACGGTTGCGCTCATGCGAACACCTCCTTGACCTTGGTCTCGAAGCCTCTGGCGATATCTGCAATCAGCGCCTCCCGGGACGAGAGCGTCAGCACATGCACGTAAAGCACGCTGCGATCGTCAGACACGTCGATGCTTAGCGTGCCCGGCGTCAGTGTGATCAGATTGGCGAGCAGGGTAATCTCGGCGTCGGATCTGACGGTCAACGGCACCGCGACGATAGCCGGCCGCAGCGCCGATTTGAGATCTGGCGTCACTACGACAATGGCCACGCGAATGGCGCTGAGCACCAACTCATAGAGAAACAGCAGTGCCAGCGAAGTGATTCGCCGCAATTTGCGCAAGGCGCGGGGCGGCGCGAAGGCGCTGCGCAGCAGCAGGACGGCAATGGCGCCGATGACGCCACCAAACACCAGGTTCAGCCCCGAAAAATTGCCGGTGACGGCGGCCCAACCCAACGCCAGGACGATAACGATGATGGCCGGGCTCATGGCGTCGCCTCCGCCAGGCCCACCGCCGCGATGTAGCGCGACGGATCGGCCAGATCGGCCGCCCCGGTGCGGGCGCCTTCAAACAACAGGTTCGGCCACAGCCCGACCAGCACGATCAGCGCCGTGAGCACGATGCTCGCACCTAGCCCCAGCCATTGGTCACGTGCGCCGGACCGGTGCAATGTCACCGTCTCATGTTCGGAGGCCCCCTCGACGCCCGAGCGCCAGAACACATGCGCCCAGAGCCGCGAGCCGGCGATCAGCGTCAGCACGGCGTTGGCCAGCAGCGCCAGCACCAGCACGCCATCGGCCCAGTCCCCCGCCTGTGCCTGCTGCACTCCGGCATCGAGCAAGAGCAGTTTCGGCCAGAAGCCGAGGAAAGGCGGCACGCCGGCCGTCGCCAGCACCAGCACCAGGAACAGCACCGAAAGTGGCGTGCTGGCGGCGTAAAGTCCGCCCATGAGCCGCGTATCGCGTTGGCCCGTGCGCCGCTCGATCAGCCCGGCGACGAGATACAGCGCCGTCATGGTGAGAATGGCGTGGAACACATAGAGCGCCGCCCCGGCGACGCCGCCCTCGGTGGGCAGCGCAATACCAGCCAGCACCGCGCCGATGCCGCCGATCACCAGAAAGCCGATGGCCCGGCGCAGGTTCGTCTCGGCAATCGCTCCCAGCGGGGCAATCAGCAGCGTCGCGATGGCGACCAGCAACAGCACCGGCTCGAGAATATCCCGGCTCGCCGGCAAAAGCTGCACCAGCGCCCGCAGCAGTGCATAGACACCCACCTTAGTGAGCAGCCCGGCAAACAGCGCCGAGATCACCGCCGGCGGCGTGTGATACGAGGCCGGCAGCCAGGCATTGAGCGGGAACGCCGCCGCCTTCATGCCGAAAGCCAGCAGCAATAGCGCAGCGATACCGGTCAGCGCCGCCGGATTGGCTGATGTCGCCTTGCCGATAATATCGGCCACGTTGAGCGTGCCGAGCAGTCCATAGGTCAGCCCGAGCGACAGCAGGAACAGCGTGGTCGCGAGGAAGTTGAGGAAGCCATATTTCACCGCGCCATCGAGTTGCAACGGCCGCCCGCCGGTGACGATCAGCCCGAAGGAGGCGATCAGCATCACCTCGAACCACACATAGAGATTGAACAGATCGCCTGTCAGAAACGCCCCGGTAACGCCTGCCAAAAGCAGCAGCACCAGCGCATGAAAGCCATCGCCCCGTTCATCGGGTCCGCGTTCGCCCTCGGCATAGATGATGACGATCAGCGTCACAAAGGCCGCAGCCAGCGCGAAGGCTGCACCAAAGATATCCGCGGTAAAGCTGATGCCGAAAGGCGGCAGCCACTTGCCCATGGTCATGCTCAGCGGCCCCTCGACCGCGATCCGCTGCAGCAGCGCCACCTCGCAGGCGATAATCGCGATGACCACCAGACCGGCAATCAGCGCCGGCACATGGCGGATCTGCCGCAGCATCAGCAGCAATGCCGCACCCAGCAGCGCCAGCACCAAAGGCAGCACGATGACCCAATCGGCCAGCGCCGTCTGCGCCTCGATCATTGCTGGGGGGAGGGCCAAATGATCCATCTCAATAACTCAGCGGCGGGCGCGGCGCGTCTTCGGGCTCGGCCAGGCGCATCGTGTCGGTATTGTCGGCATCGAGAGCCTGATAGGCGCGATAGGCCAGCACCAGCAAAAAGCTGAACATGGCAAAGCCGATGACGATGGCTGTCAGGATCAGCGCCTGCGGCAGCGGATTGGCAATCGGTCCGGCCGGGTGGTCGAGCCCGCCCGGCACGATCGGCGCCACTTCCCGCGTCAGCCGCCCGGCGGTGAAGATCAGCAGGTTCACGCCATTGCCGAAGATCGTCACGCCCAGCAGCATGCGGATGATCGAGCGCGACAGCAGCAGATAGACGCCCAGCGCAATAAACAAGCCGACGAGTACGGCCAGTGCATAATCCATCAGCTCTCCTCCCCGCTTTGCAGAGCTAGCGCGATCGAGGTGATGGTGCCCAGCACTACGAAATAGACCCCGATATCGAAAATCATCGGCGTCGACAGCGGCACTGTCGTGTCGCCGAGATCGAGATAAAGCCAGATGCTGGTCATGAAGGGCGAGCCGGTAAAGGCCGAGGCCAGCCCGGACAAAGCCGCCGCGAACACCCCTGCCCCCGCCAGCGCCAGCGGATCGACCCGCAGCGCCTTGCGTGCTGTCTCGACCCCCGCCGCCATGCCCCAGATTGCCAGGGCGGAGGCTGCGATCAACCCGCCGATAAAGCCGCCGCCCGGCTCGTTATGCCCGCGCAGGCAGACATAGACCGAGAACATCAGCATGATGGCCACAATGAGCGGGGCGATGGTGCGGAAAATCACCGTGTTCATGATGCCGCCTTTCGCGCCCGTGCTGGCTTAGCCGGCGCGGCCTTCTTGCGCCGCAGCAGTGCGAGGATGGCAATGCCCGCCCCCATCACCACCGAGATTTCGCCCAACGTATCAAAGCCGCGATAGTCGACCAGGATAACATTGACGATATTGGCGCCATGCGCGATGGGCACGCTGGTGGCGGTGAAGAAATCGCTGAGCCGCGTATCGAGCGTGCCCGAGAGCACCACCATCAGCGCCAGGGACACCCCTGCCCCGCAAACGAGCGCCAGCGTGCCGTCACGCGCCAGATCCTCAAACGGCCGATGATCGCGTTCGTCGAGCCGCAGCCGCGTCATCACCAGCGCCAGGATCACCACCGAGAGCACTTCGACCATGAATTGGGTAAAGGCCAGATCGGGCGCCCCGAACAGCAGGAAGATCAGGGCCACCGCAGTTCCCTGAATGCCCAGCGAAACGATGGCCACCAGCCGGTTGCGTGCCACCAGCACCGCGCCGAGCCCCACGACGGCCAGCAGCGCCACCGCCCATTCATAGGGCCGCAAATCTGGCCAGGCCAGCCGCGCCGACCAATCTCCCAGGTCGGACAGCGGCAGCAGCGCATCGATCCCGCCCAGCGCCAGCAACGGCACAAACAGGGCCAGCGCCAGCATGGCAAACACCGTCACCAGATAAAGCTCCAGCCGCCCATGATGCAGCGCCCGCGTCACCGCTCCGGCAAAGCGGATCAGTCCGAACATGACCGCATCGAACACCTGGTCGGCGGTCCACAATGCCGAGCTTGCGCGCCGCAGCAGGGTGCGGATCGTCGCCGCCTGTTGATAGACCAGCACGGCCAAGCCCCAGGTCAAAACCGACAGCCACAGCGCAATACTCGCCGGATTGATCAGCAGCGTCAGATGGCTCGGCACCGGCGCGCCCATGATCGCCGACGCCCCCGGCTCCAGCACCGAATGGCCGAACCAGTCGGTCATCACCGCCGCGACGATTCCGACCACGCCCAGCACCAGCGGTCCGGCCAGCATGGCAATCGGGGCTTCATGCGCCTCTTTCGGCGTCGTCACTTCCGCCCCAAGGAACGGTTTGATCGCCACGAGAAGCCCCACCGCGCCCAATAGCGCATTGCCCGCCACCAGCACGGTGAGCGCGAAAATGTCCTGCCACGGCCCGTCACTCAGCCCGGCATAGATTTCTTCCTTGGCGAAAAAGCCCAAGGTGAACGGCAGGCCAAACATGGACAAAGCCGCCAAAGCCGCACCGATAAAGGTCAGCGGCATGCGGTCCGCCAGCCCACCAAGCGCAGTGATATCGCGCGTGCCAGTCTCGTGGTCGATGGCGCCCACCACCATGAACAAAGCCGCCTTGTAGAAGGCATGACCCACGAAATAGACGATCACCGCCGCCGTCGCCGTTTCACTGCCCAGCCCGATCAGCATCACCAATAGCCCCAGCGAGGCAATGGTGGTCTGCGCCAGCATCTGCTTGAGATCGGTCTGCCGCAGCGCCGCCAGCGCCCCCCAGAGCAGCGTTGCCCCGCCAAACACCAGCAGGATTGTGCTCCAGGCCCCCGTACCGCCCAGCGAAGGCGACAGCCGCGCCAAAAGGTATACACCGGCCTGCACCATGGTCGCCGAATGCAGAAATGCCGAAACCGGAGTCGGTGCCTCCATGGCATTGGGCAGCCAGAAATGGAACGGCACCTGCGCCGATTTGGTGAAGGCGGCGAGGAGGAAACAGGCCAGCACCAGCCCATACAGCGGCTCGCTCGTCAGGCCATTCAGCGCCGAGATTTCCCAACTGCCCGAAAGCTGCCGCACGAGAATGGCCCCAACCAACAGCGCCATGCCGCCAATATTGGTGATTACCAGCGCCTGGACCGCCGCCCGCCGCGCCGCCTGCCGGGAATGATCGAAGCCAATAAGCAGGAAGGAGGTCACCGAAGTCAGCTCCCAAAACCCAAACAGCGCCAGCAAGCTATCGGCCAGCACCAGCCCCAGCATGGCCCCCATAAAGGCCAGCATGAACCCCATGAACCGGCCCAGATGCACATGGCCTTTGAGATAGGCCGGCGCATAAAGCACGATCAGCGTGCCGACGCCCGAAATGGTCAGCGCAAAGGTTAGGCTCAGTCCATCGATGAGAAACGACAGCTTGAGGCCATAGGCCGGCACCCAGTCGATTGCCGTCGCCACGGTCTGCCCAGCAGCGACCGGACCGAGGAATTGCAGCAGAAACACAAAAATAGCGGCCGGCACCAAAGCAAGCAGCCAGCCCAAGGTGGGCGCCGCAAAGCGATGCAGCAGCGGCGCCAGCAGGGCGGCAATAAACGGCGCAATTGCAACCAGCGCTATGCCCGCGTTCAATTCCAAGCCTTGGCCCTCCGCGCGATTCTGTGTTGGCGATGTCCAGGCCAGACCTTAGCGAATGAGTCGGACGTCACAAGCTAAACCGGTTCACCCGTGTCCGACTTCTGGGGAAAGCGTGCCCTCGCATTCGCCGCAATCAGCCCTACATCTCCCCCTACCCGCCAGCGTCACAACGCACTAGTCTCCGCCCGCCTTCCAACCGGACCTGCCCATGACCAAGCTCACGCCGCCCGTCGCCGCCAAAAAGCCCCACTTCGCGACCCGTCACAATGATCGCCGCGATGATCCCTATCATTGGTTGCGCGCGCTCAACTGGCAGGAAGTGATGCAGAAGCCGGAGACGCTGGACCGGGAAATCCGCGCCTACTTGGACGCCGAAAACAGCTTCTACGAGAGCGAATTCGGCAAGCCGACTGCGGCCCTGCAGGAGGCGATCTACAAGGAAATTCGCGGCCGCATCAAAGAAGATGACAGCGGCATTGCCTCGCCCGACGGGCCCTTCGCCTATAATTCGCGCATGCTCGAGGGCAAGCAATATCCCCTGATCGTGCGCACTCCGCGCGATGGCGGCGAAGAGACCATTCTGCTCGATTGCAATGTGGAAGCGGGCGACGGCTATTTTGGCTTTGCCGGCGCCGAGCATGATCGCTCGCATCGCTATCTCGCCTGGGCCGCCGACCGCGCCGGTTCGGAATATTATGACATCGTCATCCGCGATCTCGAAACGGGCGTGGACAGCGCCGAGATCATCAAGGAAACCGCCGGCTCCTATGTCTGGAGCAATGATTCCAGCGCGCTCTACTACACCGAATATGACGACAACCACCGCCCTTACCGGGTGCGCCTGCATGTCATCGGCACCGACCAGGCCAATGACCCCATTATCTTCGAAGAAGAAGACCCTGGCTTTTTCGTGGGGGTTGGCCGCACCCAGTCCGACAAATTCATCGTCATCGACGCCCATGATCACCAGACCAGCGAATGCTGGCTGATCGATGCCGAACTGGGTGGTGCGCCGCGTCTCGTCGCCCCGCGTGTCACCGATCGGGAATATGACATCGAGGAGCGCGATGGCCTGCTCTACATCCGCACCAATGCCGACGGCGCCGAAGATTTCAAGGTCGTCACTGCTCCCGTCGACAATCCCGGCGCTGACAACTGGACCGATCTCATTCCCCACGAACAGGGCGTGCTGATTCTCGACACCATCGTGATCAAGAACCATTTGCTGCGCCTCGAACGCCACGAGGGCCTGCCGCGCATTGTGGTGCGCGACCTGCGCAGCCACAAGGAAGAGACCGTCAAATTCGACGAGGAAGCCTATTCGCTGGGCATGTCGGTCGGCTACGAGTTTGATACTTCGGTGTTCCGCCTCACCTATGCCTCGCCCACCACGCCCTCGCGCACCTTCGATGTGGACCTCGACACCGGCGCCCGCACCCTGCTCAAGGAGCAGGAAGTGCCCTCCGGCCACAACCCGGACGATTACGAAACCCGCCGCCTCTTTGCCACCGCGCCCGATGGCGAGCAGGTGCCCGTCACTGTGCTCTATCGCAAGGGCACCAAGCTCGATGGTTCCGCCCCGGCTCTGCTTTATGGCTATGGTGCCTATGGCATGTCCATGCCGTCATCCTTCTCAATCTCGGCGCTCTCACTGGTCGATCGCGGCTTCATCCATGCCACGGCGCATATTCGCGGCGGCATGGAAAAGGGCTATCGCTGGTATGTCGGCGGCCGCCGCGAGAACAAGACCAACACGTTTACCGATTTCATCGCCGCGGCCGAAATGCTGATCGAAAGGGGCTATACGTCCAAGGGGCGCATCGTCGCCCAAGGCGGGTCGGCCGGTGGCATGCTGATGGGCGCCATCGCGAACCTGCGGCCCGACCTATGGGGCGGCATTCTCGCGCAGGTGCCGTTTGTCGACGTGCTCAATACCATGCTGGACGAAACCCTGCCGCTCACTCCGCCCGAGTGGCCCGAATGGGGCAATCCGCTGGCATCGGCCGCCGACTATGCTCGCATCGCCGCCTATGCGCCCTATGAACAGGTCGCCGCACACGACTATCCGCCGATCTTTGCACTGGCGGGCCTGACCGATCCGCGCGTCACCTATTGGGAACCCGCCAAATGGGTGGCCAAGCTACGCGCAACCAAGACGGGCAATGCCCCATTATACCTCAAGACCAATATGGGCGCCGGCCATGGCGGCGCTTCTGGTCGTTTCGATCGTCTCAAGGAAACCGCCGAGTGCTATGCTTTTGCGCTGAATGCGGTTGGATTGGAAGGCAGTTTCCCTGCCAACTGATTGTTGTGGCGTCATAATCGGCTTATACATTCCTCGAACCTACCTCAGCGTCTAATCCCCAAAAGAAAACGGAGGCCTTCATGTCCACCAAGTTTACTCTGCCGTCCCTGCCCTATGCCTATGATGCACTGGGCCCCTACATGTCGGCCGAAACGCTTGAGTTCCACCACGACAAGCACCACCAGGCCTATGTCACCAATGGCGAAAAGCTGCTTGAGGGCTCGGGTCTCGAAATCCTGCCGCTCGAGGACATCGTCAAGGAGGCCTATGGCAAGAATGCCGGCCTCTTCAACAATGCGGGCCAGCATTACAACCACGTGCATTTCTGGAACTGGATGAAGCCCAATGGCGGTGGCAACAAGCTGCCGGGCAAGCTGCAGGCGGCAATCGATTCCGACCTGGGCGGCTTTGACAAGTTCCGCGCCGATTTCATCGCTGCCGGCACCACCCAGTTCGGCTCCGGCTGGGCCTGGCTCGCGCTCAAGAACGGCAAGCTCGAAGTCACCAAGACCCCGAATGGCGAAAGCCCGCTGGTCCATGGCGGCCACCCGCTGCTGGGCGTGGATGTGTGGGAGCATTCCTATTACATCGATTACCGCAACGCCCGCCCGAAATATCTCGAAGCCTGGTTCGACAACCTGGTCAATTGGGAACATGTCGAGTTGATGTTCGAAGAAGCCAAGTAAGCCTCTTCAAGGCAAAAGCCCGCCGCGCACCGCGCCGGCGGGCTTTTTCATGCCTGTGGATTTCCCCCTACGAATTATCCCATTTTGGAACCGGCCCCTACCGCTCCACGTTGCTGCATGTTAACGGATTGTTAACTTTGGGGTTTACTGCGTGACCGAGCCGGTAAAAGTCGTTGCCATCATCGCTGCGAATACCGCGCTCTCTTCGCTGCTGAGCATGGTTGTCGCCGGCGACACGCGCCTCAAGGTCCGCCAGTTCGACAATGAAGCCGCCCTGCTCGCCTATATGCATCTGGCGCCCGTCGATATTCTGGTGTGCGATTTCGACCGCGACGGCCGCCCGGCCTATGAAATGGTCGAGGCTATCCGCCTCAACACGGCTCTGGTTTCCCGCGACGTGCCCGTGATTGCGCTGACCCGCACCATCACCCCACCCATGCGCCACCAGGCCATCAGCGCCGGCATTGACGAAGTCATCATCAAACCGATGTCGCCGCGCCACCTGCTGCAGCGCGTACAATCGCGCCTGCGCAACCGCAGCGTCGTGGGCATTCTGGGCGGCTATCGTGGCCCCGACCGCCGCAACCGCATTGCCACCGTGGTGCCGCGCCCGGTACCAACCCGCCGCTCCACCGACAACGTCATCCCCCTCTTCCCCGACCGCCGCAAACCCCAGCATCCGGGACTTGAGGGCTGAACTAACACGAACTCCTCCAAGACCTCATGGTGAGCCTGTCGAACCACGAGATCGAGTGAGTGGAGGCTTGAGTGCCACGACCTCGCCCTCAGGAAGTGCGAGGTTGAACGAAGGGCGGATGAGCGCCCCTTACCGCTCCACCAACCGGCTCACCCGGCTCCACAAATCCTCAACCGAATCGGCGAACTGCACCACCCGGTCATGCCCCGGCAGCCCTGGCGACAGCACATCGGCTGCATAGCCGCGCATCACCTCATAGGCCTTGTGCCGGTTGAGCATGACCACCGGACAGTTCCGCCCCAGCGCGCGCGCCGCCGTCCACACGCCGAACAGGTTCGACACCGAAGCCAGCGACCCCGGCAACGCCACCAGCGCATCCGCCAATTGTGCCACCCGGCCAACGCGCTCCCCAGGTTCAGCGATCACCTCCATCGCCACCCCGGCCAAGGCCGAGGGCAAGACGATGCTGGCATCGGCAATCAATTGCACAGTCCCGCCCGCCGCGCGGGCCGCCGTGATCAGCGGCACCGGGATGACGCCCTTTTCAACGAGGCAAATAATTCCCGCCCCGCGCCGGGCGAAATAGGTGCCCGTCTGGCTCATGAGGCTCGCGCGTTCAGCGTCGCCCGGCCCTTTGTCAGAGGCAAAGACCGCCAGAACCGGCGCGGCGGCAGCAATATCGTTCATCATCACCGGCCGCGCTTGAGGCCGCCGAGAATGCCGCGCACCAGCGCGTTCCCCAGTCGATTGGCCACCGTGCGCGCCAGCGAATTCATCGCCGCTTCGGCCGGCGATTGCCGGCTCGAGGCACGCGTCGCCTTGGGCTCCTGGTAGGTGCGTTCCACCTTGGCCCGCTCGTCCTGCACCCGCTGCTGTTCCTCGGCCTGCTGCTTTTCCTGTGCCTTGCGCGCCAGCACCTCAAATGCCGAGTCGCGGTCGATCACCGTGTCGTACAGCCCGGCTACCGGCGAATTCGCGATGATGGCCCGGCGTTCCTCCGGCAGCAGCGGCCCGACCTGCGCCGAAGGCGGCCGGATCAGTGTGCGCCCCACCATGGAGGGCACGCCCTTGTCTTCCAGCAGCGACACCAGCGCCTCGCCAATGCCCAATTGGGTAATGACCTCGGCCGTCGAAAAATCGGGATTGGGCCGGAACGTGTCGGCCGCGACGCGCACCGCCTTCTGCTCGCGCGGCGTATAGGCCCGCAAGGCGTGCTGTACGCGGTTGGACAATTGCGCCAGCACGGTCTCGGGAATGTCTACCGGATTCTGCGTCACGAAATAGACACCAACGCCCTTGGAGCGCACCAGCCGCACCACCTGCTCGACCTTGTCGACCAGCACTTTTGGCGCATCGTCAAACAGCAGATGGGCTTCGTCGAAAAAGAACACCAGCTTGGGCTTGGCCGGATCGCCGACTTCCGGCAGCGCCTCGAACAGCTCGCTCAGCATCCACAGCAGGAAGGTGGCGTAAAGGCGCGGCGCCCGCATCAGCTCGTCCGCCGCCAGGATCGAAATGAAGCCCTTGCCATCGCGGTCGGTGCGCATCAGGTCCTGGATATCCAGCGCCCGCTCGCCGAAGAAGTTCTCCGCCCCCTGCTGTTCCAGCACCAGTAAAGCGCGCTGGATCGAGCCAATGGAGGCCGTAGAAACATTGCCGTAGCGCGTCGAGATCTCCTTGGCCCGCTCCTGCAGGTCGACCAGCAACGCCCGCAAATCCTTGAGGTCAAGCAGCAGCAGCCCTTCATCATCGGCCACTTTGAAGGCGATGTTGAGCACGCCTTCCTGGGTGTCGTTCAGTTCCAGCATGCGGCTGAGCAGCAGCGCGCCCATCTCCGAAATGGTGGCGCGGATCGGATGACCCTGCCGGCCGAACAGGTCCCAGAAGATCACCGGGAACACATCGTCCTTGTAATCGGTGAAGCCGATAGCCGCCGCTCGCTCGGTCTGCCAGCCCTGCGCCGCGCCCATTTTACCGACGCCCGATAGGTCGCCCTTGATGTCAGCTGCAAACACCGGAACGCCCGCGGCCGAAAAACCCTCGGCCATCACCTGCAGTGTCACCGTCTTGCCGGTACCGGTCGCGCCGGTCACCAGACCATGCCGGTTGCCGTATTTGAGCGCCAGATATTCGGGATGCGTGCTTTGGCCGAGATAAATCTTGTCGTCGAGCAGCATGTCGCATCCCCTTCATGTTCCCAAGCCTTATAGCCGCCCGCCGCGCACGCGGACAAGCCAAAGGCTGATAATCATAACTTGGGAAACGCTTCGCCCCGTCGGCCGCCCTCCTGTACTTTGGCTGCAGCAAGTGGGGGATAGCGCATGGCCGGGATTTCATTGCTCAACCGTCGTCAGGCGCTCGCCGGCATTGGCATGGCCAGCCTTGCCGCCACCGCCGCCCAAGCCGCGGCCCCGCTCAATGCCGAGGATTTCGGCGTCATCGCCGCCTTGCCCGATGACCAGAGCAAGGCCATGCAGGCCGCGCTCGATGCCGCCGCGGCCCAGGGCGCGACGTTGATCCTGCCCGCCGGTGCGATTTTTGTCCGCGACCTGCAATTGCCCAGCCAGGTGAGCATTGAGGGCGTGCCCGGCGCCACCCAGCTCACAACCTGGAATGGCGGCCGCATTGCCCAGGCGCGTGATGTATCGAACCTCGTGCTGCGCGATATCGGCTTTGACGCCCGCAATACCGGCACGATCGACGGCGACGCCCTGCTCGACGTCACCGGCAGCCTCGCCATCACGCTCGAGCGCTGCAGCTTTGCGAACAGTCCCGCCAGCGCGCTGCGCATTACCGATTCGGGCGTCACCGTCACCAATTGCAATTTCGCCCGCCATGCCGACGCCGCCATTCACGCCATGGACAGCCGCGGGCTGCTGATTACCGGCAATTCCATCAGCGACTGCGGCAATGCCGGCATCCGCATCTGGCGCAGCGCTTCCGGCCCCGATGGCTCCATCATCACCGGCAACCGCATCGCCAAGGTCGACTGGCGCGGCGGCGGCAATGGCCAGAACGGCAACGGCGTCAATGTCTTCCGGGCCGACGAGGTGATCGTGGCCGATAATCACATCGCCGATTGCGCCTTCTCCGCCATTCGCCTCAACGCCACCAATAATAGCCAGGTCTCGGGCAATATGTGCCTGCGCTCGGGCGAGGTCGCCATCTTCTCCGAGTTCGGATTCTCAGGCTCGGTCATCGCCAACAATATCGTGGATGGCGCCGCCGGCGGCATTTCCATGACCAATCTGGACAGCGGCGGCCAGCTCGCCGTGTGCAGCGGCAATATTGTGCGCAACATCACCCCGCTTTCTCTGGTCAATCCCGACACCCGCCCCTATGGCATCGCGGCACAGGCCGACGCTGCCGTCACCGGCAACACCGTCCAGAACGTGCCCGGCGTCGCCATCTCCGCCGGCTACGGCCCCTTCCTGCGCAATGTGATGATTTCGGGCAATGTGGTTTCTACCGCCAATATCGGCATCGCCGTCAGCGTGGTCGACGGCGCCGGCCCGGTCCACATCGCCAACAATCTCATTTCCAACGCCCGCGACCACGCCGTCGTCGGCATGGCCTGGCGCGACATCGTCGAGCCCGACCTCATCAGCAATGCCAATCGCTTTGCCAACGTTACCGTCGGCAGCGTGACAGTGGGGAACACGCCGCAGAGTTAAGCGACCAGCGTCCGCAGCACCCCAACATCCGCCCCGCGCACGCTTTTGATCACTTGCCTGGCAAACTTCTCCAGCACCGCCTTCTGCTCCGCATCCGGCTCGGCAAATTTCAGCAGCAGTCCCGCCAGCATGGCCTGCGACGCTGCCGGATTGCCATCGTCGCATTTGATGGCATAGCCCCAGCCCTTGTTGCGAATGGCGCCGCATTGCACGCCTTCGGCGCCGATCTTCTGCATCACGCGGCCCTTGAACGCCGCCATGATCAGCGTATCGGCATGCCCCGTTCCCGCTACGAGATGCGGATGCGCCGTCGCCGCATCAAACAGCCGCCGCGCCGCCAGGCCAAGTTCGGGCGATAGTCCCTTGCCTGTCGCCATGCGCGCAAAGCCATAGGCAAAAGCCCGTAGCGGTGCCGCGAAAGTCGGGATGGAACAGCCATCCGTGCCACATTTATCCTCAGTCAGCTCCTCTCCGATCACCACCTCAACCGCCGCCCGCACTGCCTTTTGCACCGCATGCTCGCGCCCGACGTAGCCCGCGGTCGGCACGCCCATGGCCAAAGCCACGCTCAGCATGCCCGAATGCTTGCCCGAGCAATTATTGTGCAGCGCACTCGGCTCCGCCCCCGCCGCCCGCAAGGCATCGCGGGCCGCCGGATTGGTCGGCGCATGTGCCCCGCATTCCAGATCCGCCACCGACAGTCCCAGCCGGCTCAATAGCCCGCTAGCCGTCGCCACATGGTCATCCTCGCCGTGATGCGACGCGCAGGCCAACGCCAATTCTTCGCTGGTGTGGTGGAACTTTTCCTCGGCATGGCGCGCAAAAATCGGCAGCGCCTGCATGGATTTGATGGCCGAGCGCGGAAAGATCGCCCGCTCGATATCGCCCGCTGAAGCGATGACTCTGCCGCTGGCATCGACCACCGCATAGGCGCCGCGGAACCGGTTTTCGACCCAGTTGCCACGTACGGTCTCGGCAAGAATGGGATTGGCGTCCATCACAAAAAAACTCCGGTCCAGGCTGTCTTCACGAACAGCGCAGGACCGGAAAAGTCAACATGGCATGGGTAGGAGGCAGGCACGAAAACTTTGGAAAATCAGATGTCCCAATCGTGGACCACGGTGAGGAATTTCGAGTTCACCCAACCGCGCGTGTCCTGGGAATCGACCAGGCACCAATCGGCGCCGGCCTTGGCCTTGATACAGCGCTCGACCCAGACATGGCTGCCGGGCTCGAAGGCGCCGACCTGCTGGGAATAGGAGGCTGGCCATTTGCGCACATTGAGCTGGTCCCAATGGGCGACGCCGCTCACCTTGGCCAATTGGTCAACCTGATAGCCGGCGGCCATGGCGGGCTGCACGGCGAAAGCGCCCGCTGCGGTGATCACCAGGCCGCAGAGTGCGGCGACCAAAACCTTTTCCTGATTCTTGTTCATCTGCGTCGTCCCTCGACAGAATTGCCTTGTTGTCGAGGACTATGCCGCCTCCGCCTTGAACCGCGCCTGAGTCAGCCATTCAGAAAGTGTTCATCTTGGCGGCGCTGGCGCGGCGTGCCAGACTTGGCGCAACAAAAGAGGAGAGCAATCAATGACCAAGGTTCTGGTAACCGGCGGCAGCGGCAAATTGGGCCGCGCCGTGCTGCGCGATCTGGTGGCGCATGGCTATGAGGTGCTCAATATCGACCAGCAGGCGCTCCCCGAGCCGATCTGCCCGACGGTTCGGATTGATCTTACCAATTTCGGCGAAGTCGCCGCCGCCATTCTGGGCGGGGTGGACGAGCGCAAGGGGCCGTTCGACGCTGTGGTGCATCTGGCCGCCATTCCCGCGCCAGGCCTGGCCGCCAATGCCCGCACCTTCGCCAACAACGTCACCACCAGCTACAATGTGTTCGAGGCCTGCCGCCTGGCCGACATCAAGAATGTGGTGTTTGCCTCGAGCGAAACCGTGCTGGGCCTGCCCTTCGACACACCCCCGCCCTATGCCCCGGTCGATGAGGAATATTTCCCGCGCCCGGAAAGCGCCTATTCACTGGGCAAGCTGCTCGACGAAACCATGGCCGCCCAATATTGCCGCTGGGACCCGTCGCTGCGCATGGTCGGCCTGCGCTTCTCCAACGTCATGTACCCCGAGGACTATAAGGCCTTCCCCAAATTCGACGCCGATCCGCGCAGCCGCAAATGGAATCTGTGGGGCTATATCGACGCCCGCGACGGCGCCCAGGCCGTCCGCCGCTCCATCCAGGCCGATTTCACCGGCTTTGAAGCCTTCATCATCGCCAATGCCGACACTGTCATGAGCCGCTCCAACATGTCGCTCCTGGCCGAAGTGTTCCCTAATGTGGAGCAAAAGGGCAATATCGCCACCAACAGCAGCTTGCTGAGCATCGAGAAGGCCAAGCGGTTGTTGGGGTATTCCCCGCAGTTCAGCTGGCGGAATGAGGTCTAAAGGGGCACACACCTCTCCCCACCCACGATGTCATTCCGGCG
>UCAU01000038.1:38232-47614 GCA_900470445.1 Hyphomicrobiales bacterium
TGGATTCCGGCCTGCGCCGGAATGACCCGGTGGTAGATTGCTAGTTCGGGCCCCCGACACTGTCCTCAACGCCTCCCCACCCACCGCATCTCCCTCGGGCTCGACCCGAGGGCCACTCACAACACAGCACATGTGACGAGCGATCCTCGGGTCAAGCCCGAGGAAGGCGCGGTGGTGGGGCAAGCATCTGGCCCCTCCCACCCACGGTATCATTGGCGCAAACCGTCAAAGCCCTGCCTTGATCATCTCCCGAATTTTCGCCGCTTTCTCGAAGTGATCCAGAGCGTGGGTTTTGATCCACCACTCGGCGGCCTCCATCAGCAGTTGCGGATCATCGTTCCGATTGGCAAAAAATGCATAGAATGACAGGCCAACGCCCGGCCCCTTCTTGGCGATCTTGTCTTCGCAAACCGAGATCGCTTTCGCCCTCAAGCTGGACCTCATCTACCCACCGCAATATGCCCAATCCCCTTGGCCGCAATCTCGGCAAAGCTCTCCTCGTACCCCGCATCGGCATAGCGCATCACGCCCAGCGCGGTGTCATTGGTCAGCGCATGCTCAAGCCGCTCATCGCCGCCCGGCGTGCCGTCGGCCACCACCGTCACCCCCGCCGAGGTCATATAGCCCGCGTAACCCCCACCGCCCGAATGCACCACAACCAGATCGGCCATGGACGAGCACAACAGCATCGCGTCCAGCAGCGGCCAATCGGCGATAGCGTCCGAGCCATCCTTCATCCGCTCGGTCATGATATTGGGATGCGCCATCGCCCCGGCGTCGAGATGATCCCGGCTGAACGCTACCGGCCCGGCCAGCGTACCATCACCCACCATGGCATTGACCGCGCGCGCCAGCGCCGTTCGCTCGCCGTGTCCCAGCCAGGCAATCCGCGCCGGCAGCCCCTCGAACGGCACATGCTGGCGCGCCAGCGCGATCCAATTAGTCACGATTCTGTTGTCGGGGAACATCTCCAGCAGCTTGTCGTCGATCTTGGCAATGTCCTCGGGGTCGCCCGACAGCGCCATCCAGCGGAACGGCCCGATGGCCCGCGCAAATAGCGGCCGCAGGTAAGCCTCGGTGAAAATCTTGATATCGAAAGCATTCTCCACCCCGCCCGCCTTAGCGTGGGTGCGGATCAGATTGCCATTGTCGAATACTTCGGACCCCGCCGCCTGGAACGCCAGCATGGCCCGCACGTGATCGACAATCGAGGCTCGGCTCGCCGCCATCAATTGCCCCGGCCCCTCGACCCGCAAGCGCCTGACCTCATCCAGCGACATGCCCTTGGGCACATAGCCGTAGACCAGGTCATGCGCCGAGGTCTGATCGGTCACGATGTCAGGCACGATGCCCCGCCGTGCGATTTCGGGATAAATCTCAGCCGCATTGCCGACCAACCCAATCGAGGTCGCCCGCTTCTCCGCCACCGCCTTGTCGATCATCGCCAGCGCCATATCCAGGTCCGGCGCAATCTCTTCGAGATAGCCGATTTCCTTGCGCTTTTTTGCGCGTTCAGCATCGATGTCCACACAGAGAATGGCGGCCCCCGCCATACGCCCGGCCAGCGGCTGCGCTCCGCCCATGCCGCCCAGCCCCGCCGTTAGAATGAACCGTCCGGCCAGATCGCCGCCGAAACGGTTCTCGGCAATGCGCATGAAAATCTCATACGTGCCTTGGATGACGCCCTGGCTGCCGATATATTGCCAGGCCCCCGCCGTCAGTCCGCCCCAGCAGATCAGCCCCTTCTTTTCCAGCTCATAGAACACCTCGGCCTTGGCCCATTGCCCCACAATGTTGCAATTGGCCATGATCACCAGCGGCGCTTTGGCGTGGGTTTTCAGCAGGCCAATCGGCTTGCCCGATTGGATGATCAGCGTCTGATCCTCGTCCATCCGCAGCAGCGTTTCGACAATCGCCTTATGACTCGCCCAGTTGCGCGCCGCCTTGCCGAGCGCCGCATAAACGATCAGCTCGTCGGGGTTCTCCCCCACGCTCAGCACGTTCTCGAGCAGCCGCAGCAAAGCCTCCTGCCGCCACCCCTTGGCGCGCAATTCGGGGCCGCCGGGAATGGGAAAATTGGGATGGCGGGGATTGGGTGTGGGCATGGCTGCGTTTCCAGTAGACCTCATCCTGAGCCTGTCGAAGGACGAGGTCGTGGCACCTCGGCAGGCGACCTCGTGGTTCGACAAGCTCACCATGAGGTCTTCGGTGAGCTTGGGAGAGTTACAATTTCGGCGGCAATGTCCGCACAAACGCCACTGCCGCCTCCAGCAACCTTCGCCGCAAGTCGTCATCGGCGCAGGTATCGAGCCCCGCCCGCACCCAGCCGCTCATCTGCCGGCCAGACATGATCATCGGCGCGACGTCGTCCAGTTCCAGCGCCCATTCATCACTGTCCTTGCCCAGCCGCACCATCAGCCCCACATCGCGGGCGCCGCACAGCATGTGGCCATCGAGCAGCCAGACCAGCCCACCAAACATAGGCTTCTCGCTCAGCCCCGGCCTATCGCCCAAGTCCTCGCGCACCAGTTCCTCAAGCCCAGGATCGCGTGCCATGGCTCAGCCCTTGGCCCCATCCAGCGCATAGCGCGCCAGCTCGATCCCCATGGCCTTTTCGACCGATGGATAAACGGTCGGATCAAGCACGGACGAACTCAGCGGAATGACCTTCTTGGGCACATGCAGCACGAAAATCTGCATACCCTCCTGCAATTGCCCGACGCTGAGCGGTTCGCCCGCGGGGGAGAGCGTAGTGATCACATCGGGGAACGTGGCGATGCGCGCGCCGTCGCGCCCATCCACCGCCATATATTCGTTCATCACATGCAGCACCGAGCCATCCGACAGCGTCACCGCGCCGATATCGAAGGCCTCCTTGGTGTAAAGCACCGCCTTTTTGATGATCTTGCCCTCGACCAGAATAGTTCCGCCCGTGGTCTTGGCGATGGTGTCGATCACCGCCGTCCCGCCCTTGCCTTCGGCCGCAATGATCGCCTCGCCCAATTTTAGTGCCAGCGAAATGCCGCCCAAGGCCGCGTGTTTCCTCACATAGCTGGCCCGCACCGGATTGCGGCACGAAGCGATAAACCCGCCCGACATGTCCGAGGCCGTGCGCAAAATCGGCGACACCTTGGCCGTCGCGCCTTTGACCACCAATTCGATATAGCGGTTCTCGCTGCGATTACCGCCCACCGCCGTCTGGATCATCGGCTCGGGCGATCCCGCCAGCCCGATACTGCCCATGTCGCCCGTCGGATGCGCCCGCACATCGCCCACCGCGTCGACAACCTTGGTGCCCAGAATGGCCGATGGCAGCCAGCCATTCAGCGTCGAGGATTTCCCATTCTGCCCGATCATCAACCCACTGAGCTTTTCCCCCAGCGCGTCCTGCAGCATGGACACCGCCTTGATGTAATCCACCCCCTGCATTTCCCACGGCGTGGTCGATGCCGGCGCGCCGATGGCCGCGGCCGTTGCCACCCAGTCATTGGCATCCAGCTCGTGAATGCTCACCAGTTCGGGCTTGCCGACACTCACCGCCGCATAGCCCAGCATGCGTCCATGATCGGCCCAGCCACCCCCGCCAGCGGCATAGACGGAGCCGCCTTTGACGGCCGCCTCGACGTCCTTTTCAGTCAGAATCCGGCCCATTATTCTGTCTCCTGCAATTGCTTGTCGAGCGCGATCACGGCATCCAGCAAAACCTGGGCGCCCAGCGCGATATCTTCCGTGCTCGCAAGTTCATCCGGCGCATGGCTGCGGCCATCCACGCATGGCACGAAGATCATCGCCGCCTTGGTGATCCGCGCCATCCATGCCGTGTCATGCCCCGCCCCCGACGCCATCCGCCGATGCCGCGCGCCCGCGCTGTCGCAGGCAGCATCCAGCACGGCAAGCAGATCAGGGTCGCAAGGCGTCGGCTGATTGTCCGAAACAATGCGTGGCGCCTGCACGCTGACGCCGGTTTTTTCCGCTATCGCTGCAATGCCGCGTCCCAGTTCATCAATGAAGCGCTCCATGTCGTCGCGCAGTTCGGCCCGCGCATCGATCAGCATGCGCACCCGCGCCGGCACGACATTGGCCGCATTGGGCGTCATCTCGAATTCACCCACCGTGGCGGCAAAATGGGTATCGCCCGCCGCCAGCGCCTTGCCCAATTCCTCGACACCCAGAGCAATCCAGGCCGCCGTGGTCAGCGCATCCTTGCGAGCGGACATCGGCGTCGTCCCGGCATGGTCCGCCCTTCCGTCGACGACAATCTCGATCCGCGTAATCCCGGCAATCGCCGTCACTACGCCCACATCAAGCTGCTCATTCTGCAGCACTGGCCCCTGCTCGATATGCAGTTCCAGAAACGCCTTGATATCGTCGCGCTGCGCCAGCGCATGGGGCACCCCGCCCACCTTGATGATGGCCCGTTCCAGCGTCACCCCATCATGCGTGCGCGCCAGCCATTCAGGCGGTCGCGTGCCGCTCATGCCCCGGCTTCCAATGCAGGACACGCCAAAGATCGAGACTTCCTCCGCCAGAAAATCCACCACTTCAAGCGTGTGATCGAGCACCACGCCCTGGTCCCGCAGCGCCCGCGCCACTTCAAGCGCCACCACCACCCCGGCAATGCCATCGAACCGCCCGCCATCGGGCACGGTGTCGGAATGACTGCCGATCATGATCGAACCCAGCTCCGGGCGTTTCCCCGGCACCACGCCCACAAGATTGCCCGCCGCATCGATCTGGCTGACTGCGCCGGCCTGCTGCATGGCGTGCTCCAGCCAGGCTCGCCCCTCCAGAAACATCGGCGTAAACGCCCGCCGCGTCCAAGGGCGATCCGGCTCGGTGATGGCGGCAAGAGCATCGATATCGGCGGCGATACGGTCGGCGCGGATGGGGGAATTGGGGATCACCGCGAATGCCCTTCCGGCCTTACAAACCGCCCCGCCCCAGGCTCGGCCACCCTCACCCCATCAAACACCTGCCGCCCCCGTAGATAGGTCAGCCCAACCGTCCATGGCAGTTCAATCCCGTTATACGGCGACCAGCCCACCACATTGTGCCCACTCTCCGCCGCGTCATAAATCTCGGGCCGCTCAAACAGCACCGCGATATCGGCGTCCTTGCCGGCCGTCAGCGCGCCTTTGCTCCCCAGCCGGAAATGCCGCGCCGGGTTCTCCGCCATCAGCCGCGCCGCCCAGGTCAGCGAAATATCGCGCTCCAATGCGCCCTTGACGAACAGCGGCACCATCACCTCCAGCCCCGGCACGCCCGAGGCATTGGCCAGCATGTCGGGATTGGTCTTGCGGTTTTCCGACCAGCTCACATGATCGGTCGAAACCAGCGTGACATTGCCCGCCCGCACATGTTCCCAGAGCTTTTCCACCTCCGCCCGCGAGCGGATCGGCGGATTGATCTTGGCCTTGCCGCCCAGCCGGGCAACGTCATGTTCTTCATCGAGCGTCAGGTAATGAATGCAGCACTCGATAGTGGCGTCGAACCCCTGATCGCGATAGCTGCGCGCGATTTCATAGCCCCGCCCCAGCGAGCAATGCACGACATGGGCCGGACACCCGGTCTGCGCCCCCGTCTCATAAATCTGCAACGACGCCAGCAATTCGGTCAGTGGTGGCCGGCTCAAGCCATGGGCGCGATAATCGGTGATGCCAAGCACCTTGACCTTGGCGATGGCCGCGCGCACCGCCTCGTCATCCTCATTATGCACGCCCGCCGTCAGCCCGGTCGGCGCAATGGCGGCAAAACATTCCTCCAGCAGTGCCGGCGGAATGCGTGGAAACCGCACGGGATCAGTGCCAAAAGTCGAAAACTTGAACGCGGCGACACCCGCCTCGACCTGTTCCAAAATCCGGCTGGCGCCCTCTTCCGGCTTGATCGTGCCATACAGCGCAAAATCCACCCGCGCCTGTGGGCTGGCATGGGCCACCTTCTGGCGAACCGCTTCGGCGGAGCACACCAGATTGCCCTCGTCATAGGGCATGTCGACAATCGTGGTGACCCCGCCCGCCGCCGCCGAGCGCGTTGACCAGATGAAATCTTCCTGATCCTTCTGGCTTAGCGAATGGGTCTGCGCATCGATCGCCCCCGGCAGGATCAGCGCCCTGCCCAGCTCATGCCGCTCATGCGCCGCTGGTGCCACGCCCTGCCCCACATGCACGATTTTTCCATCGCGCACGGCCACATAGCCGTTCTCGAGAATGGCAGATGGCAGCACGACCGTGCCGGACAGAACGAGATCAAAATCGGACATTTTTTGCCTCTATTGTTCCAAGCCCACCGGGCCTCCCCTCTCCCCTTGAGGGAGAGGGTGGATGGCGCGCAGCGCCAGACGGGTGAGGGATTGCCTCCACAAACTGGGCGCGTTGAGGGATCGCAGCGCCCTCATCCGCCCTTTCGGCGGAGAAGGAAGGCGGTGCACGGTCTTCACGCCGCCGCCCTCCCCAATTGACCGGTCCGCGCCATCAGCATCCGCTCCAGCGCCGAGAGTGCGTCATAGATCAGCACCGCCAGCACGCCCACGATCAGCCCGCCTTGCAGCACAAAAGCGGTATTGTTCGACAGAAGTCCTGCAATGATCACCTCGCCCAGCGTGCGCGCCGCCACGGTCGAGCCAATGGTCGCGGTGGCCAGCGAAATCACCGTCGAAAGCCGTATCCCCGCCAGGATCACCGGCAACGCCAGAGGCAGTTCGACCTTGAGCAACCGCTGCCAGCCGGTCATGCCGACGCCCTTGGCCGCATCGGTCACCGCCGGCGGCAGATTGGTCAGCCCGGTCAGCGTGTTCTCAAAAATCGGCAACAGCCCATAGAGAAACAGCGCCACCAGCGTCGGGGCCGTGCCAAAGCCCAGCATGGGCACGGCCAGCGCCAGCACGGCCACCGGCGGAAAGGTCTGCCCAATATTGGCGAGCGAACGCGACAACGGCAAAAACTCCGCCCCGAAAGGCCGTGTCACCACGATGGCCAGCCCCACCGCCACAATGGTCGCGGCCAATGTCGCCGTCGCCACGATGGCGAGATGGTTCAGCGTCAGGTCGAGCAGGCCACCCTGATTGTAAATCGCCGGCTGCCCGTTCTTGGTGAACAGTCCAAAAAATCCGGCAAAGGTCTCGGGCCGGACGAGGAACACGACCAGCACAAGCAGCGCAAAAATCCTGATCAGCAGCCCGGTCTTCATTGCGGTCGCGCCGCCAGCTTGGCCAATTGCGCCAGCGTGACCTGGCCCACAATCTGCCCGTCGCGCCGCACCGGCAGCGCGGGCCGGCCCGACCACAGCAATTCGGCATAGGCATCGCGCAGCGAAGCACCGGCCTCCACCGGCTCACCAGCAGCTTCCCCTGCCTCGATATGGTCGGCCACCTTGGCCAGCGACAGCAGCCGGAATGGCCGCTCACTGGTGCCGATCAATTCGGCCACGAAAGGCGTTGCCGGATTGGCGATGATTTCGGCGGGCTTGGCAAATTGCAGCAGCTTGCCCTTGTCCATCACCGCGATCTTGTCGCCCAGATGGATCGCCTCTTCCATGTCATGGGTGACCAGCACGATGGTCGTGCCGAACTTGCGCTGGATGGCCAGCAAATCCTCCTGCGCCTTGGCGCGGATCACCGGGTCGAGCGCGCCATAGGGCTCGTCCATCAACAAGATATTGGGCTCGGCCGCCAGCGCCCGCGCCACGCCCACGCGCTGTTGCTGCCCGCCCGAAAGTTCATTGGGCAGCCGGTCGCGGAACTGGGCGGGATCGAGCTGGAACAGGCTGAGCAATTCATCGACTCGCGCGGCGGTCTTCTTTTTGTCCCAGCCGAGCAGCTTGGGCACCGTCGCCACATTCTGCCCCACCGTACGATGCGGAAACAGCCCATGCCCTTGAATCGCATAGCCAATCCGCCGCCGCAGCTCATAGGCCGGCACCGTGCTGATATCCTCGCCATCGATGCGGATCGACCCCGAGGTCTGTGTCACCAGCTTGTTGATCATCCGCATCAGCGTGGTCTTGCCGGAACCCGACGTGCCCACAATGACGCAGATGCTGCGCGGGTCGATGGTCATGGTGACCTGATCGACCACCGCCGTTTCGCCATAGACCTTGGTGATGTCGTCGATTTCGATCATGCGCTGCGCCCTCCGCGAGACGTCATTTCCACCAAGGCGTCGAGCACCACTGCCGCAGCAAAAGCCAAAGCCACCGTCGGCACAGCCCCCAGCAGCACCAGGTCCATTGCCGTCTGCCCAATGCCCTGGAACACGAAGACGCCAAAGCCCCCGCCCCCGATCAGCGCGGCAATGGTGGCCAGCCCGATATTCTGCACCAGCACGATGCGAATGCCGGTCAGGATCACCGGAAAAGCCAGCGGCAATTCCACCGCAAACATGCGTTGCGAGCCGGTCATCCCCATCCCCTTGGCCGCATCGACCGCGGCCGGCGACACGCTTTGCAGCCCCACCACAGTGTTCGACACAATGGGCAGCAGCGAATAGGCAAACAGCGCCACCAGGGCCGGCGCCACGCCAATGCCCGAAATACCGATGGCCGATGCCCCCGGAATATTGGCCGCTACCCACGCCAGCGGCGCGATCAGCAGGCCGAACAGCGCAATGGACGGAATGGTCTGCACAATATTGAGCACATTGAGCACTGCCGCCCGCAGTGGCTTGACCTTGTAACAAAGAATACCGACCGGAACGCCGACCAGCGTCGCAATCGCCACCGAGCCAAAGGCCAGCGCCAGATGGGTGCGCGCCTCCTGCCAGAAAGCCGGCGCGCGGGTGGCATATTCCTTGAGCATGGAGAGGTCATTCCAGGCTCCGCTCCACAGCAGCACGCCAATTGCCAGCGCGACCACCAGCAAAATCGTCAGCCGCACCCATGGCCTGAACCGCAGCCGCGTCAGTGCGTCAGCCACCATCAGCGCAAAGGCAAACACCAGCAGCCAGAACCCGGCCCCCGGCGACACCCGAGCAAACGTATTATCCGGCGGCGTCAGATAGCTCCCCGACCAGCCGATCAGAATGGCCAGCACCCCGAGCACGACAAATCCGGCGATCAGTTTGACCAGCGTCGGAAAACGCAGCAGCGCGACGATAAAGCCCGCCAACAAAGCACAGATCAGCACACCCGACGGCAATGCCGGTAGCGCATCGAGCAGCGAACGTGGCTCGCCCAGCACGATGCGATTGGCCCGGAACAAGGCAAACGGCAAAGCCGCCCCCGCCGCCGCGATCAACGCGATCAGCACACCCAGCTTGTCGAGCGCCAACCAGACGGGGCGGCTCGCTATCGAAGATGTTTCGGCGATGCTCATGCTGGCTCCAACTCTGCGATGTGGAGAGGCTTGCGATAGTCGGAGAGCCCCGATGCAATCCCCTCCCCCTTGAGG
>UCAU01000034.1:0-83206 GCA_900470445.1 Hyphomicrobiales bacterium
TCAAGTTCCATCGTCATTGCCCGGCTTGTCCGGGCAATCCATTGCTGCCGCTGATGCTGAGAGATGGATCACCCGGACAAGCCGGGTGATGACGATGAATCGAGGGACACGCGCAGGTCGCGAAATCCCGATTTTGGGCTGGTCATAAACCTTGCGGCTGCGTTTGCATCTCGAGATGGGCCCCGGCCTGCGCCGGGGTGACACCGGGTTTGGGGCGACACCGTGGGTGGGCCCGGCGCGAAAGCGCGCCAAGCCCTATGGCTTAGAGCCGAACCAGTTTGCCGACGTTTACCGGCAGGCCGGTGGCGAAGGACTGGTTGGCGGCGATGCCGGTCAGGATCGACAGCGCGCCGTCGCGGTGGTTCGCCCCGTAGCCGGGTCGGGGCGTGGCGTCGCCGAAGATTTCGTTGAGCATGATATTGTCGCCGCCCCCATGGCCGCCTTCAGCATGCTTGATGGGGATGACGCGCGCTTCGCCATGCAGGGGGAAGTGATAGAGATCGATACCCTTGGCTGCGCCTTCGGCGGTCGAGGTGGAGCCGGCATTGATGTAGGAGGTTTCGCGCACCATTAGCTCGAGGCGCCCGCCGGTGCCGTTGATGGCAACGTTGAAGCCTTCCCAGGGGGCATAGGCGTAGAGCGAATAGGTCATCACCGCCTTGTTGCGGTAGCGGACCATGACATTCATCGTATCTTCGATGGAGATGCCGTCGCCGAACACGTTCTGGTCGCGCTGGTAGCCGTCTTCCTTTTCGCCGTCCCAATAGAGGCCCTTCTGGACCGGGTTGGCGGTGAGGTCGATAGCGAAGGGGTCGTCCTTGGCCGCTTCGACGCCGGTGGTGCGGGTATAGGGGGTGAATACCCCGCGCTCCTCGGCATTGGCGCGGCCGTAGAATTTGAGATCGCCCATGGCAAAGACCGTGTCGGGCTGGCTGCCGAGCCAGAAATTGACGAGGTCGAAATGGTGGGTCGATTTGTGGACCATGAGGCCACCACTATTGCGCTTATCGCGGTGCCAGCGGCGGAAATAGTCGGCGCCGTGGCGGGTGTCGAGCAGCCATTCGAAATGCACCGAAGTGGGGGTGCCGATGGCGCCTTCGGCGATCAGTTCGCGCAGGGCCGAATTATGCGGGGCATAACGGTAATTGAAGGTCACCCGCACCGAACGGCCGGTCCGCTCGACCGCGTCCAGGATGGCCTGGCACTTTTCCGGATCGGTGGTCATCGGCTTTTCGGTGATGACGTCACAGCCGGCTTCGAGCGCCGCAATGATATATTGATGGTGGGTGCGATCGATCGAGGTGACGATGACGGTGTCGGGCTTGGCCTCGGCGATCATCGTGGCAAAGTCGGCGGCCTTGTAGGTGGGGACAGCCTTGCCGGACAGCTCTTTTTCGATCGCGCGATTGGTGTAATCCATGCGGACCTGGTTGGTGTCGCAAAGCGCGACGAGCTGGGAATGTTCGCGATGAGGACCCAGGATGGCTTCATAAAACATCCGCGCCCGACCCCCGGTTCCCACCAGTGCATAGGTCTTGGCCATTCGATTTTCTCCAGTCTCGATGCGATTATTGCGCCCATGGACAGGCAACGACGAAGCATCTACCATACAAGATTGCGAGGGGCACTAGTTCTTTTGATTATTTTGAACGTGAGAAGCTCCGTCCTCGATTGAGGGGCCGGTAGACGGGGCGCGCAGGCAAAAGGCCAAAAACCTGTGGATCGCGGCCGATTGGGGGAATTGGGCGCGATCAAAGCAGGCATGGTTGGGGAGGAAACAACGAGACGATGGCCCAGGTGCTGGAAACGAACGAGGAAACCATTGCGCTGCGCGTCGTGCGCGCCTTGCGCGACGAGATTGTCACCATGGCCCTGCGGCCGGGCGATGTGATTTCCGAAAGCGATATTGCGGGGCGCTATGGGGTGTCGCGCCAGCCGGTGCGCGAGGCGTTTATCCGCCTGGCGCAGCAGGGGCTGCTGCTGATCCGGCCCAAGCGGGCAACCGTGGTCAAGAAAATCTCGCCCGACGGGGTGCGGCAATCGCGGTTCATCCGCGAATCCATCGAGGTCGAGATCATTCGGCGGGTGGCGGCCAAGCCGGGCAAGGATGCCCTGGCCGTGCTTAACGGATTGATCGCCGACCAGGAGAAGGCATCGGCGGCCAATGACCGGGCAGCGTTTCATACGCTGGATGAATTGTTTCACCGCACGCTCGCCCGGCTGGCGGGGGTGGAATATGCGTGGCAGCTGATCGACGATCACAAGATCCAGCTCGATCGGGTGCGCTATCTGACGCTGGGCGTTTCCTCGAGCCAACGCGCCATTGCCGAGCACAAGGAGATCGCCGCCGCGGTGGGCAAGGCCGATGTGGCAGCGGCCGAACAGGCCATGCGCGAACATCTGGAACGCGCCGAAGTGCTGCTGGCTCAGACGATCGAGGATTTCCCGGATTATTTCGAATAGGCCTATGGGCCAGCCACGCTGAACCATGTCGGGGGTCTGTCGTTGAGACAGGCAAGGAGAACCGACATGAGCGAGAGCTGGCAGGCCGAGCGGCGTAATCTTGACCGATTGACCAAGCATCGGCGCATGGACGTCGATGGGGTCGATGTCTTTTATCGCGAGGCAGGGCCGGCCGATGGCCCGGTTTTGCTCTTGCCGCATGGCTATCCCGGCTCGTCGATGGAGTTTCGCGGGCTGATGCCGGCGCTGGCCGACCGCTATCGGCTGCTGGCGCCGGACTTTCCCGGACAGGGATTGAGCGCCACCCCGGAGGGGTTCGATTATAGCTTTGACGGCTATGCGCGGTTTCTGGAGCGCTTTGCCGAGAGGCTGGGCGTGCAGCGGCTGGTGCTTTACCTGCACGATTTCGGATCGCAGATCGGGCTGCGCCTGGCCATCTTGCGGCCCGAGTGGATTGCCGGGCTGATCATTCAGAACGGGGACATCTACGAGGACGTGCTGGGCCCCAAATATGGGGGGCTCAAGGCCTATTTCGCCGACAAGAGTCCCGAGCACCGCAAGGCCATCGAAGATGCGGTGAGCCAGGAGGGGTTCAGGGAAGAATATCTCAATGCGCTGCGGCCCGAACTGGCCGAAACCATGCCGCCCGAACTCTGGCTCTATCACTGGTCGCTGATGACGCCGCGGCGCAAGGCCATCATGGTGGATATCATCAAGGGGCTGGAGCAGAACCTGAACTGGTTTGGGCGTTACCAGTCCTATCTGCGCCAGCACCAGCCGCCGGCGCTGATCCTATGGGGGCCGCAGGACGGCTATATGCCCGAGGAATCCGCCCGCGCCTATCAGCGCGACCTGCCGCGGTGCGAGTTGCATCTGCTCGATGCCGGCCATTGGGCGCTGGAGACCAGCCTTGACGACACGGTGCCGCTGATCCGGGACTTTCTCGGACGGGTCTGGGCGAGCCGCGTTACAAATGCGTAATGGAGTGGCAGCAGGGGCTGGCGGATCGGGGTGGGGGTGCCTACCTTGGAGGCAATCGATAAGAACCCTGCCGAGTATTCCTTATGTCCCATCCCGCATTCGAGCTGATCCGTGACGAGCATATCGCGGAGGTCAATTCGCAGGCGCAATTGTTCCGGCACAAAAAGACCGGGGCGGAGGTGCTCAGCCTCGTCAATGACGATGAGAACAAGGTGTTCGGCGTAACCTTCAAGACGCCGCCGCAGGATTCGACGGGGATTGCGCATATTCTTGAGCATTCGGTGCTGTGCGGATCGCGCAAGTATCCGGTCAAGAAGCCGTTTGTGGAACTGCTCAAGGGCAGCATGCACACATTCCTCAATGCCATGACATTTCCGGACAAGACCGCCTATCCGGTGGCCAGCCAGAATCTCAAGGACTTTTACAACCTCGTCGATGTCTATCTCGATGCGGTGTTTTTTCCGCTGATCAGCGAAGACACGTTCCGCCAGGAAGGCTGGCATTACGAGCTGGAAAATGTGCAGGCGCCGCTGGTTTATAAGGGCGTCGTATTCAATGAAATGAAGGGCGTGTTTTCCTCGCCGGACGCGGTGATGCGCGATCTCAGCCAGCGCTCGCTCTACCCCGATATCACCTATGGCAAATCGTCCGGCGGTGATCCCAAGGCCATTCCCGAGCTGACCTACAAGCAGTTCAAGTCGTTTCACGAGACCTTCTATCACCCGTCCAATACGCGGGCGTTTTTCTCGGGGGATGATGATGCGGGCAAGCGCCTCGCCATCCTCGACGAATATTTCAGCCAGTTCGAACGGCTCGACGTGGATGCCGAGGTGCAGTTGCAGCCGCGGTTCAATGCGCCGCGGCAGATCGTGGCGACCTATGCCGGGCCCAAAAGTGAGGGCAAGGCGCGGGATGGCATGGTGTCGGTCAATTGGATGATCGATCCGCCGGTGGACCGTACGGAAGCATTGAGCCATTCCATGCTGAGCTATCTGCTGGCAGGCAATCCCGCCGCGCCCCTCCGCAAGGCACTGACTGAATCGGGGCTGGGCGAGGGGATGACCGGGGGCGGCATTGGCTCGGGCCTGCGCCAGCCGATGGCGAGTTTCGGCATGAAGGGGATCGACGCGGCGGATGCCCAAAAGGTCGAGGCGCTGATCCTGTCGACGCTCAAAGATGTCGCCGACAAGGGTTTTGCCGAGGACCAGCTGGAAGCGGCGATCAATACATTCGAGTTCTCGCTGCGCGAGAACAATACCGGATCCTACCCGCGTGGCATGACCTATATGTTCACGGCCATGAATGGCTGGCTGCATGGCGGGGATCCGTTGGAGCCGCTGGCTTTCGAGGGGCCACTGGCGAGCCTCAAGGCCAAAGCGGCGGAGGGACATTTCGCCAGGGAAATTTCCCGGCTGTTCCTTGATAACGCTCATCGCACCACGGTTACGCTGAGTGCGGACCCGGAGCAGGGCGCGCGCGAGGCGGCCGAAGAAGTGGCGAAGCTGGCGGCGGTGCGGCAAGGGTTGGACGAGGCGGCGCTGGAAGCGGTGGTGGCCGAGACTGAAAAGCTCAAGGCATTGCAGGAAAGCGTGGATGATCCGGCGGAACTGGCCAAGATTCCGACGCTGACCCTAGCCGATCTGCCACGCGAAAGCCGGACGGTGCCGATCGAGATCGGCACGCTGGCCGATACCAGGCTGTTTTATCATGACCTGCCCACGCTGGGGATCGTCTATCTCGATCTGGGCTTTGACCTGCATGTGCTGGACAAGGAGCTTCTGCCCTATCTGCCGCTGTTCGGGCGGGCGCTGCTGCAGACCGGGACGAGCAAACAGGATTTCGTATCGCTGACGCAGCGCATTGGGCGCTCGACGGGCGGGATTGCGCAGCATCGGGGCCTGTCGGCGCGACAGGGGAGCGATGGCAGCGCGGCGTGGTTTTTCCTGTCGGGCAAGGCGGTGCCGGACAAGCATGAGGAAATGCTCGCCATTATGGGCGATGTGCTGCTCGATGCGCGGCTGGATAATCGCGAGCGGTTCCGCCAGATGGCGCTGGAGGAAAAGGCCGGGTTCGAGACGCGGCTGGTGCCGGGGGGCAATGCCATTGTCGACACACGGCTCAAGTCCGGGCTGACCGAGGCTGGGTGGATTGCCGAGCAATCGGGTGGCGTGAGCTATCTGGGATTCCTGCGCGAGTTGGTGCAGCGGATCGATAGCGATTGGGCCAGTGTTGAGGCGGCGCTGGTGCGCATTCGCGATACGCTGTTCCAGCGCGGGCATATGATTGTCAATGTGACGGCCGATGGCTCGCTGTGGGATCGGGCCAAGGGGGAGATCGAGAGCTTCCTGGGGCGGCTGCCCAATGGCACGCCGGCTTTTGCCGATTGGTCGGTTGATCTGGCGCCCAAGTCGGAAGGGCTGATCATTCCGGCGCAGGTCAATTATGTGGGCAAGGGGGCCAATCTGCGGGCGCTCGGGTTCGAGCTGACCGGCGCTTCCAGCGTGGTGCTGAAGTTTTTGAACACCACTTATTTGTGGGACAAGGTGCGGGTGCAGGGCGGCGCCTATGGTGGCTCGAGCCGGTTTGACCTGACCTCGGGCAATTTCTCGTTTCTGTCCTATCGCGATCCCAATCTGCTCAAGACGCTGGATGCTTATGATGGGGCGGCCAAGGCGCTGAATGCCGGGATTGGCGAGAATGATCTGACGCGGTCGATCATTGGGGTGATCGGGGATATCGACGGCTATGAATTCCCCGATGCCAAGGGCTATTCCTCGATGTGGCGGCAGCTGACGGGGACGACGGATGCAATCCGGCAGCAGCGGCGCGATGAGGTTTTGGGCACAAGTGCAGCTGATTTCAAGCGACTTGCCGAGGCGGTGGACGCGGTGGCGCGGCACGGCCATGTCGTGGTGCTGGGCGGGGAAGCGGCGATCACCGCGGCCAACGAGACGCGGCCGGGACTGTTGAGGGTCAGCAAGGTGCTGTGAGGAAGCGGTTTAGCGCCCACTGCTTCCTTCTCCCCTTGTGGGAGAAGGTGCCCGCAGGGCGGATGAGGGGTGTTTTCTGAGCTTCTGGCATGGGATGGCGCAGAACCCCTCACCCTGATCATTCTGCTGAACGCAGAATGATCTGTCCCTCTCCCACAAGGGGCGAGGGATGATGACCGATGGGGTTGTGTCAGAATCTGAACCAGGTCTGCCCGCCTTGCGTTATCATCCCGCCATGGCCAGTCCGATCCTCGATCGAAATCTGCATATCAAGGCGATCGATGCCTATATCGATCCCTCCGTGCCCCGGGAGCGGGCGATTGTTACCCATGGGCATGCGGACCATGCGCGGGCGGGGCATGGGGCGGTGCTGGCGACGCCCGATACGATTGCCATCATGAAGACGCGGTATGGCGAGGATTGTGCCGGGCGGTTCGAGCCGCTGGATTTTGGCGTGCCATTGCGGATCGATGAGGTGACGATCACGCTACATCCGGCGGGGCATATTCTGGGTTCGGCGCAGGTGCTGGTGGAGCAGGCCGGGCAGCGGGTGGTGGTGACCGGGGATTACAAGCGCCTTAGAGACCGGACGGCGCAGGCTTATGAGCTGGTGGAATGTGACCTGCTGGTCACCGAGGCGACGTTTGGACTGCCGGTGTTTCAGCATCCGCAGCCGAGTGTTGAAATCGGGCGACTGCTGAAATCGGTCGCGGACAATCCTGAGCGGGCCCATCTGATCGGCTGCTACGCACTAGGCAAAGCCCAGCGGGTAATCGCGCTATTGCGGGATGCCGGTTACGACGCGCCGATTTATCTGCATGGGGCGATGCTCCGGCTCTGTGCGCTTTATGAGGAACTGGGCGTGAGCCTGGGGGAATTGCGGCCGGCGCTGGATGTGCCCAAGGCGGCTTTTGCCGGGCAGATCGTGATCGCGCCGCCCTCGGCTATTCGCGACCGCTGGAGCCGGCGGTTTCCCGATCCGGTGACCTGCCAGGCCTCGGGCTGGATGAGTGTGAAACAACGCGCAAGACAGGCGCTGGTAGAATTGCCACTGGTAATTTCGGACCATTGCGACTGGGGGGAGTTGCAGCAGACGATCCGCGAGACTCAAGCCGAAACCGTGTGGGTGACGCATGGGCGGGAGGATGCGCTGGTCTATTGGTGCCAGACGCAGGGGCTAGTAGCCGAACCGCTCAATATCCAGGGTTTTGAGGACGATGGCGGGGAGGGCAAGGCGTGAAGCGGTTTGCCCAATTGCTGGAGCTTTTGGCGCTGACGCCGTCGCGGACGCGAAAGCTGGCCGCGCTGACGCAATATTTTCGCGAGGTGCCGGACCCGGACCGGGGCTTTGCGCTGGCGGTGCTGACCGGGGCGTTGAGCTTCCGCAATGTGAAGCCGGCTCTGCTCAAGGAAACCGTGTTGGCCGAGGTGGACGCGACGCTGTTCGCCATGAGCTACGATTATGTTGGAGACCTGGGCGAGACGATTGCGCTGATCTGGCCGCATCATGGGGCGCAGGAAGACCTGCCGTCGCTGACCGATCTGATCGAGCTGTTCAATACCACCTCCAAGAGCGAATTGCCCAAATTGATCGCCTCGCTGCTGACGCGCGCCGGGATCAATGAGCGCTGGGCGCTGGTGAAGCTGGCAACGGGGGCGCTGCGCATTGGTGTATCGGCGCGGCTGGCCAAGACAGCGTTAGCCGAGATGAGTGGCGTCGAGGTGCAGGAGATCGAGGAAGTCTGGCACGGGCTCAAGGTGCCTTATCTCGACCTCTTCGCCTGGCTTGATGGCAGGGCGGGGCGACCGGATATCGATCAATCGGCGCGGTTTCATCCCTTGATGCTGAGCAATCCGATCGACGAGGAAAAGGACCTCGGCAAGCTCGACCCCAGGGATTTTTCGGCCGAATGGAAGTGGGACGGCATTCGCGTGCAACTGGTGTTGGGCGGGGGGACGGTGTCGCTGTTTTCGCGCACGGGCGATGATATCGCGACGGCATTTCCCGACATTGTCGAGAATGTGCATGGGCTGGCGGTGCTCGACGGGGAACTGCTGGTGGGCCGGGATTTCGAGCCTGGTTCGTTCAACGACCTGCAACAGCGGTTGAACAAGAAGGTGGCGAGCGCCAAGCATCTCAAGGAGAGCCCGGCGTTTATTCGCGTTTATGACATGCTGTTCGATGGGCGCGAGGATGTGCGGGTGCTGGAATGGACGGAGCGCCGCAAGCGGCTGGAGGCATGGTTCGCGGCCAATCCGCAGACGCGGCTGGACCTGTCCGAGGTGCTGCCGTTCACCGATTGGGATGACCTGGCGAGGCTGCGGCGGCAGGGGGCGGACGAGCACGGGCATGAGGGGGTGATGATCAAGCTCCGCACCTCGCCCTATGTGCCGGGTCGACCCAAGGGCTATTGGTTCAAGTGGAAGCGCGACCCCAATGTGGTCGATGCCGTGCTGATGTATGCGCAGCGCGGGCATGGCAAGCGGAGTTCGTTTTATTCGGACTATACGTTTGGCGTGTGGAAGGGGAACGAGATCGTGCCGATCGGCAAGGCCTATTTCGGCTTCACCGATGAGGAATTGAAGCTGCTCGACAAGTGGATCCGGGCCAATACATTGGCCTCGTTCGGGCCGGTGCGGGAGGTTCGCAAGGAACTGGTGTTCGAGGTGGCATTTGACTCCGCGCAAGTGTCGAGCCGGCACAAGTCTGGGGTGGCACTGCGGTTTCCGCGCATCAGCCGGATCCGCTGGGACAAGCCGGCGGCGGAGGCGGGGACGCTGGAGGATATGGCTGTTTTTATTGGAGCGACTTAGCCAAAGACCCTGCGGGCTGGATAACCAGGAGAGCAAAACAATGTCATCGCGATCCAATCATTTGCGGCTCGTGGCGCTGGAGAAGCAGATGGCGGCGGCGGCCGAGGCGATGGATTTCGAGCAGGCCGCGGCGATCCGCAACGAGATTGCGCGGCTCAAGGGGGAGGTGCCGGTGGTCAGCGAGGATGGCGCAGTGAGTGTCACCGTCAGCCAGCCGCCGCCCGGCGCTATGGGGCTGGGCACGCAAGTGCCGGTGCGGCAGCCGCCCAAGGGCTGGGTGAAGCCGAAAAAGCCAGATTTTTTGACCAAGAATGTGAAACCGCGAGGCGGGCGATAGGACAGCTATCCAGCCTGTTTGATGCGCTCGTCGGCGAGTTTCTTGATTTCCTTGAGTTCGCTGATCGTCGTCTGCAGGTCCGAGAGCTGGGCTTGCAGGGAGGCGAGCCGTTCATCGACCTTGCCGATGAGGAGGCTGACCTGCTGGCTGCGGTCGGCGTCGTAGAGGCTTAGGTAATCGGAGATATCGCGCAGCGAGAAGCCGAGGCGTTTGCCGCGCAGGATCAGGATCAGCCGAGCCCGATCGCGGCGGCGGAAGATGCGGGTGGCGCCGAGGCGTTCGGGGGCGAGCAGGCCCTTGGCTTCGTAGAAGCGGATGGCGCGGGTGGAAATGCCGAATTCCTTGGCCAGATCGGCAATGGCAAAGAGATCGCGGCTGTCAGGCTCTGGGCGGTTCACGATTTTTTGGCCTTGGTGGCAGCGTAGTCCTCGCGCAGCTCTTTTTTGGAAAGCTTGCCGATCAGGGTCTTGGGCAGGGCGTCTTTGAAAATGATTTCACGCGGCATTTCGATCTTGTTGAGCTTGTCGGCGAGGAAGAGTTTGAGTTCGGTATCGGTGACCGATTTGCCGGATTTGAGCTTGATATAGGCGACGGGGGCCTCGCCGCGATATTCGTCGGGTACGCCGATGACATTGGTTTCTTCGACCGCCTCATGGGTCATCAACGCTTCCTCGATGATGCGGGGATAGACGTTGAAGCCCGAGCAGATGATGAGGTCCTTGGTGCGATCGACAAGGAAGACATAGCCGTCTTCGTCCATATGGCCGACATCGCCGGTGCGCAGCCAGCCATCGTGGAAGGCTTCCCCATTGGCTTCGTCATTGTTGAAATAGCCGGTCATGACCTGGGGGCCGCGCACTTCAAGCTCGCCATTCTCGCCAATGGCGGCGACTTCCCTGGTGTCGATATCGACGAAGCGAATATCGGTGCCGGGGAGAGGCAGGCCGATGGAGAGGGGTTTGCTCGGCACGCGCAGGGCGGCGCAGCAGACAACGGGCGAGGCCTCGGTGAGGCCATAACCTTCGGCCAGCAGCGCCTTGGATTTTTTGGCGAAATTGGCGCGGATTTCATTGGGCAGGGCGGCGCCGCCAGAAATGGCGACTTCAAGGCTCGCCAGCTTGGCGGAAATATTGGGGTCTTCGGCGCGGGCTATGGCCGAGAGCAGGGTGGGCACGGCAGGCAGCACATTGGCCTTGGTGCGGGCGAAGAGGTCGAGCAGCGCCTTGAGCTCGAAGCGGGGCAGCATGACCACCTGGGTGCCGTTGCAGAGCGGCACGTTCATGCAGACCGTCATGGCAAAGATGTGAAAGAAGGGCAGCACGGCCACGACCTTGGCGGGCGGGTAGAACAGCCCGCAACCCCATTGGTCGATCTGGCTCATATTGGCGGCGATATTGGCGTGAGTGAGCAGGGCCCCCTTGGGCACGCCAGTGGTGCCGCCGGTATATTGCTGGACGGCGATGTCCTTATAGGGATCGATGACGACGGCGCTGGGGGTTTCCTTGCGGTCGATCAATTCGTTGAAGCCGGCGATGCGGTCGCGGATTGGGGATTTGCGCAGCTTGGCGAGGTCTTTGCGCTTGGCGATGGAATAGAGGATTTTCTTGGGCAGCGGCAGCGCGTCGGGGAAGTGGCAGACCACCAGCGATTTGACATGGCCGAGCTGGACCAGCTGTTCGGCCTTTTCGAAAATTTGCTGCAGATCGAGGGTGATCAGCAGATCGGCGCCGGCATTGGCGGTGATGTGGCTGAGCTCCTTGACGGTATAGAGCGGGTTGCAATTGACCACGATGCCGCCGGCGCGCAGCACGCCGTAATAGGCGATGGGGTAAAAGGGGGTATTGGGTAGCATGATCGCCACGCGGCTGCCCTTTTTGACCCCGAACTGGGTCTGCAGCGCACCGGCAAAGGCGGTGATCTTGCGGGCCAGCTCGCCAAAGCTGGTGGTGCCGCCCATGAAATCGAGTGCGGTGGCGAGGGGGTTTTTGGCGCAGGCGGCCAGCACCTGTTCGTGCACCGGGCGAGTATCGATCTTGACGTCCCAGGCAATGCCATCGGGGTAGCTGGCGATCCAGGGGCGCATTGCCCGCTCGTTCCGCTGGTCCATCAATGTCCCTCCTCGTGCCGTTCGGCTTGGGCTTTGCCCTTATCACGCAGTATTCCATGGCTTTACGTTAGCGTCAAAGGGGTGACGGAGGATTTTGAACATAGGCCGCGACCTCGGATTACGTGAACGTAATGTGTCGTTAGTTGACGTTTACGTAAAGCGCGGTAAAGTGCGGTCTCAACACTGGGGATATGGTGCGCTATGGTTTGAGCGCGGCAGGCCCAGCAGGAAACCGGAGGACCGGGAAACGGTCTGACGTTTCGGAATGGGCGGCAGCAAGCCGCCAGGCAGGGAGGCCGCCGTGACACTTGCGCTTTTCGTGATCAGCCTCATTATTTTTGGCGTGCTGGCCTGGCGGGAAAGCCCGCTCTGGCATTGGGGCGTGGCGGTGCTGGTGATCGGGCTGCTGAGCCGGCTCGATGTGGGCGGGAGCGGTCTTGCGCTTGATGGCGGGTTTGGTGGTCTGCTGTTGGCGCTGGTGCCGGGCGCGGTGTTGTTGCTGCTCAGCGTTGAGGCCATTCGCAAGCCGGTGCTGACGCGGCCGGTCTATGGGGCGGTCAAATCGATTTTGCCGAAGGTGAGCAAGACCGAACAGGACGCCCTGGATGCCGGCACAATCGGCTGGGATGCGGAATTGTTTTCCGGCAAGCCGGACTGGAGCAAGCTGACCGATATTCGGCCGCTGACGCTAACAGCGGAAGAGCAGGCGTTTATCGACGGACCGACCAATGAGGTCTGTGCCATGATCGACGATTGGGACACGCGCAACAATCGCGCTGATCTGTCGCCCGAGGTCTGGCAGTTCCTCAAGGACAAGGGATTCCTGGGCATGCTGATTGCCAAGGAGTATGGCGGGCTGGGCTTTGGCGCACAGGCGCAGTCGATGATCGTTTCCAAAATTTCGAGCCGGTCGGTGGCGGCGGGGATCACCGTCATGGTGCCCAATTCGCTCGGGCCGGGCGAATTGCTGGAAAAATACGGCACGCAGAGCCAGAAAGACAAATATCTCGGACGGCTGGCCAAGGGCCTCGAAGTGCCGTGCTTTGCGCTGACCGGCGTGCATTCGGGGTCGGATGCCGGTGGCATGCGCGATATCGGCATTGTCACCAAGGGGACCTATCAGGGCGCCGAAGTGTTGGGCATCAGGCTGAGCTGGGACAAGCGCTACATTACGCTGGCGCCGATCGCGACACTGGTGGGCCTGGCCTTCATCCTCAAGGACCCGGACAATCTGCTGGGCAAGGGCGAAGAGATCGGCATCACGCTGGCACTGGTGCCGCACGATCATCCGGGTGTCGAAATCGGGCGGCGGCATTTTCCGGCGCGGCAGGCTTTCATGAATGGGCCGACGCGCGGTACGGACGTGTTCATTCCCATGGAGTTTTTGATCGGTGGGGTGGACCGGGCCGGGCAGGGCTGGCGCATGCTGATGGAGTGTCTGTCGACCGGGCGGGCGATTTCGCTGCCGGCGATTGGGACGACCTCGATCAAGCAGGCGTTGCGGGTGAGTTCGGCCTATGCGCGGATCCGGCGGCAGTTTGGCATTCCAGTGGGGATCATGGAGGGCGTGGCCGAACCGCTCGGGGAAATGGTCAAGCGTGCCTATACCTATGAAGCGAGCCGGCGGCTGACGGCTTCCATGGTGGATGAGGGGCAGCGGCCGGCGGTGATTTCGGCGCTGCTCAAATATCGCACCACCGAAGCCATGCGCGAGAGCGTGGATGATGCCTTCGATATTCATGGTGGGCGGGCCATTCAGGACGGGCCGGGCAATTATCTGTTTGGCGGCTATATGGCGACGCCGGTGGCCATTACGGTGGAGGGCGCCAATATATTGACGCGCACGCTGATGACCTTTGCGCAGGGCGTGCTGCGGGCGCATCCATTTTTGTACAAGGAAATCGCGGCGGCGCAGAATCCCGACAAGGCGGCCGGGCTCGACCAGTTCGACCTGGCCTTTGGCGGGCATACCAAATTCATGCTGCGCAATATTGCGGCCAGCTTCGTGCATGGGGTGAGCAATGGGGCCTTTGCCTCGGCGCCCGCGCAGTTGGAAATGGGGCATTGGTATCGCAAGCTGCATCGCTACAGCCAGGATTTTGCCCTCGTGGCCGATTGGACCACGGTGGTGCTCGGCGGGGCGCTCAAGCGCAAGCAGAAGATCTCGGGGCGGATGGCCGATATTCTGGGCGAGCTTTACCTGATGTCGGCCGTGCTCAAGCGGTTTGAGGAAGAAGGGCGCCTGGTCGAGGATCGGGAGCTGGTCGATGCGATTCTGGCGGACCGGATCGCGGCGATGGAGCAGACCTTTGGCGAGGTGTTTGCCAATTTCCCCAATGGGCTGCTGGCCAATGCGATGCGGTTCCTATGCTTCCCGCTGGGACGGCATGCGAGACCCGCCGGTGACCGGGTAAATTACCGCTTCGTGCGGGCGGTGCTGCGGCCAGGGGCGTTTCGTGACCGGTTGACCACGGGGGTGTTCGTATCGATGGACCCCAATGATGTGACCGGCGTTCTGGAAGATGGGTTGCTCAAGGTGACCGAGGCCGAGGAGATCGAGGCGCGGTTCGTCAAGGCGGCGCGCAAGGGCGTGATCGAGCGGCGGCTGGATCGCGATGCGATTGCCGATGCCGTGGCGGCCGGGGTGCTCAATGAGAATGAAGCGGGGATCATGCGGGCGGCGGATGAGGCGACCGATCGTGTCGTGAAGGTGGATGATTTTGCGGCCGATGAACTGGCGGCGGAGCATAAGCGGGCGGCCGAGTAAGCCGGCGAAATATGGCGACAAGCCAAGGGATTTGAGGAGGCAAGATGATTGCGCTGCAGGAGACGGTGACCAAGCATTGGAGCTTTCACACCGATGTGGAAAAGCTGGGCTGGCTGACGATCAACACGCAGGGGGCGGGGGTCAATACGCTCAGCCGCGAGGCGATCATGGAGCTCGAGACCCTGGTGGCGCGGATCGAGGACCTGGCGAGCTCGGGCGAAGTAATCGGGGTGATCCTGCTCAGCGGCAAGGATAGCGGGTTCATTGCCGGGGCCGATGTCAGCGAATTCGATGCGATGAGCGATTTTTCCGTGCTGCCGGAGGCGCTGAAGCGCACGCATGCGCTGTTTACGCGGATCGAAAAACTCAAAGTGCCGGTGGTGGCGGGGATACACGGGTTCTGCCTGGGCGGCGGGCTCGAGCTGGCGCTGGCGTGTCACTATCGCATCGCGGTCAATGACGAGAAGACGCGGATCGGGTTTCCGGAAGTGAATCTGGGGATTTTTCCCGGCTTTGGCGGCACGGGGCGGTCGATCCGACAGGCGGGGCCGGTTGATGCCATGCAGATCATGCTGACGGGCAAGATGCTGAAAGCCGGTGCGGCGCGGGGCTTGAACCTGGTCGATAAGCTGGTGCGGCATCGCGACATGCTGGCCTGGGAAGGGCGCAAGGCGGTGTTGCAGAAGCGCAGGAGCGTCGCCGCGGCGCCGGTCAAGCGCTTGATGGCGATGGGGCCGATCCGCGGCTATGTGGCGAGCAAGATGCGGGAGCAGGCGAGCAAGAAGGCCCGCAAGGAACATTATCCGGCCCCGTTCGCGCTGATCGATCTGTTCGAGGCGCATGGCAATGATTGGCAGGCGATGAGCCGGGGGGAGATCGATGCTTTCGTGCCGCTGATGGGCACGGAGACGGCGACCAATCTGCGGCGGGTGTTTTTCGCTTCGGAGAGCCTCAAGAAACAGGGGGCCAAAGGCGCCAAGTTTGCCCGGGTGCATGTGATCGGGGCTGGGGTGATGGGCGGCGATATTGCGGCTTGGTGCGCGCTGCGCGGCATGGCGGTGACGCTGCAGGATATCGACATGGAGCGCATCAAGCCGGCGCTGGAGCGGGGCAAGGCGCTGTTCAAGAAGCGCCTCAAGAGCAAGCGCGAGGTCGATACGGCCATGCTGCGGCTTGAGGCGGACCCGACTGGCAAGGGCGTGGCTCGGGCCGATGTGATCATCGAGGCGGTGGTGGAAAAGCTTGAGGTCAAGCAGGCGATTTTCAGCGGGATCGAGGATCAGCTGAAACCCGGCGCGATCCTGGCCACCAATACATCCTCCATTGAATTGGAGCGGATTGCCGAGGGGCTCAAGGACCCGGCCCGGTTGATCGGGCTGCATTTCTTCAATCCGGTGGCGCAGCTGCCGCTGGTGGAGGTGATAAGGTCCACGTTCAATTCCGATGCGGAAATCGGCAAGGGCGCGGCCTTTGCGCTGGCTATCGGCAAGTCGCCGGTGGTGGTCAAGTCGGCGCCGGGGTTCCTCGTGAACCGGGTGCTGATGCCCTACATGCTGGGCGCGGTGAAGCGGGTTGAGGCGGGCGAGAGCAAGGAATTGCTTGATGCCGCCGCAGTGGCCTTCGGCATGCCGATGGGGCCCATCGAGCTGATGGACACGGTTGGACTCGATGTCGGGCAATCGGTGGCGCGGGAACTGGGGCAGGCGGTGCCGGCGGAGTCCAAATTCGCCGGGCTGGTGAGCGCGGGCAAGCTGGGCCGCAAGACTGGCGAAGGCCTTTACAAGTGGGTCGATGGCAAGGCGCAAAAGGGCGAGACGCCGCCCCATGCCGACTTGGCTGGACTGGGGCGTGAATTGGTGCAGCCGCTGGTCGATACGACCGAAGTGGTGGTGGCCGAGGGCGTGGTCGCTAATGCAGGCCTGGCCGATATCGGGGTGATCCTGGGGACGGGCTTTGCGCCGTTCCTCGGTGGTCCCCTCAAAGCACGTGCGGATGGGAGGGCTTGAGACATGGCCGAATTGCGTAGAGTTGCCATTGTCGGGTCGGCCCGGACGCCGTTCGCGCGGGGCCACACGGCCTATGCCGACGAGACCAATCTGTCGCTACTGGCCACGGCGCTTGGCGGGCTGGCGGACAAGTTCGGGCTCAAGGGCGAGAAGGTTGATGAGGTGATGGCGGGGGCCGTCATCGGGCATAGCCGGGATTTCAACCTGGCGCGCGAAGCCACACTCGACGCGGGGCTTTCGCCGCGCACGCCGGGGACCAATATCCAGATTGCCTGTGGCACGAGCCTGCAGGCGGCGTTGGTGTTGGGCGCCAAGATTGCGACCGGCGAGATCGAGAGCGGGATTGCGGCAGGCTCGGATACGGTCAGCGATGCGCCGGTGGTGTTCGGCAATAAATTCCAGCACCGCATGATCGAATTGTCCAAGGCGCGCTCGGCGGGCGAGAAGTTCGGAGCGTTCAAGGGCTTTTCGTTTGGCGAGTTGGCTCCGGTGGCGCCTTCGACGCAGGAGCCGCGCACGGGCCTCTCCATGGGCGAGCATTGCGAGCTGATGGCGCGCAATTGGGGAATTTCGCGCCAGGCGCAGGACGAGCTGGCGGTGGCCAGTCATCGCAATGCGGCCAAGGCTTATGACGAAGGGTTCCACCACGACCTGCTGGTGAGCTGTGCTGGCCTGGTGCGCGACAATAATGTGCGGGCCGACACCAATCTCGAGAAAATGGCCAGCCTCAAGCCGGCTTTCGACAAGAGTTCGGGCCTGGGCACGCTGACCGCGGCCAATTCGACGCCGCTGACCGATGGGGCCAGCGCGGTGCTGTTGGCGAGCGAAGAATGGGCGCGGGCACGTGGATTGCCGGTGCTGGCTTATCTGACCATGGGGCGGGTCGCCGGCAATGACTTTGCCCATGGCGAAGGATTGCTTATGGCGCCCACCATTGCGGTGTCGGAACTGCTGGCGCGAGCCGGCATCGGGTTTGACGATATCGACTATTTCGAGCTGCATGAGGCGTTTGCCGCGCAGGTGCTGTGCACGCTCAAGGCGTGGAACGATCCGGCCTATTGCAGGGATGTACTGGGGCGCGATGCCGTGATGGGCGTGATCGATCCGGCCAAGATCAATGTGAAGGGGTCGAGCCTGGCCTATGGGCATCCCTTTGCCGCCACCGGCGCGCGAATTTTGGGGCTTACGGCCAAATTGCTGTCGACGGAACCGGGAAAACGGGCTTTGATTTCGGTGTGTACGGCCGGCGGCATGGGTGTCGCGGCTTTGGTAGAGAGCCCGCTATGAGCGACAATGTCGTTAAATTCCGCCGCATCGAGAAACAGCCTGAGCCACCGGTGAAAAAGCCACGCGGTCCGCTGCCGGGCTGGGTGCCGTTCGCAGCGCTGGTGGCGATCGCGGTCGCCATCTACTTCATCCGGCAAGCGGGCCTGCTGGGCGGCGCTTGAAGAGGCTGTGTCTCTCAGGCTTCACAGCATGTTAATAATTCCCGCGGCCTTGACGCTTAGGTCAATGTTTTACTTGTCAGTGGACGGAATTGCGTAATACCGTCCAGCAATCTTGACCGTCGGGTCAAATCTGACGGCCACAAGACTACCCACCCGCTGCAACAAACGCGCGGGACAAGAAAAAACTCAGGAAACTCCAAAAGGAGATGGGAACGAGCATGAAACTTCACAAAACCCTGACAGCGGTAGCGGCCGCCGGCGCCGTGGCGCTGATGATGAGCACGGCCGCTTCGGCCGTCACGCTGCAGATGCATAATGGCGGCGATCCGGGTTCGCTTGATCCGCACAAGGTGTCGGGCGACTGGGAAAATCGCATTGTCGGCGACTATATCGAGGGTCTGGTCACCGAAGACATCAAGGCAGACGCCATTCCGGGCCAGGCCGAGAGCTGGGACATTTCCGAGGACGGCACGGTCTATACCTTCCATCTGCGCGAAGGCATCAAGTGGACCGATGGCGAGCCCGTCACGGCCGAAGATTTCGTGTTCGCCTTCCAGCGCCTGATGAATCCGGCGACGGCGTCGGAATATGCCTATCTGCAATATCCCATCAAGAATGCCGAGGCCATCAACTCGGGCGAAATCACCGATTTCAGCCAGCTCGGCGTCAAGGCGCTCGACGACAAGACCGTCGAGATCACGCTGGAAGCGGCGACCCCGTTCTTCCTGCAGGCGCTCACCCATTACACCGCCTATCCGGTGCCAAAGCACCTGGTGGACGAATATGGCGATGCCTGGACCAATATCGAGCATATCGTTGCCAATGGTCCCTACAAGATTACCGAATGGCTGCCGGGCTCCTATGTCCATTCGGTCAAGAACGAAGATTACTACGACGCAGCGAACGTGAAGATCGACGAGGTCTATTACCACGTGCTGGAAGACCAGGCTGCGGCGCTCAATCGCTACCGCGCCGGTGAATTCGATATCCTGACCGATTTCCCTGCCGACCAGTATCAGTGGATCCAGGATAATCTGCCGGGCCAGGCCCATGTCGAGCCGTTCCTGGGCATTTATTACTATGTGCTGAACCAGGAAAAGCCGCCGCTGAACGATCCCAATATTCGTGAAGCGTTGTCGATCTCGGTGCTGCGCGACGTGATCGGCCCCGATATCCTGGGCACGGGCGAATTGCCGGCCTATGGCTGGGTTCCTGAAGGCACCGCCAATTATGAAGGCGAAGTCTATCTGCCCGAATGGTCCAAGCAGCCCTATGAAGAGCGTGTCGCCAAGGCCAAGGAATTGATGGCCGCGGCCGGCTATACGCCGGAAAAGCCGCTGACCCTGCAGCTGCGCTACAACACCAATGACAACCACCAGCGTATCGCCGTGGCGATTGCTGCCATGTGGGAGCCGATCGGTGTGAAGGTCGAGCTGTTCAATGCCGAAACCGCCGTGCATTACGATGCGCTGCGTGCCGGTGACTTCAATGTCGGCCGCGCCGGCTGGCTGCTCGACTATTCCGATGCCTCCAACACGCTTGATCTGCTGCGCACCGGCACCAAGCAGGGCGACACTATCAACTGGGGCAACAATTACGGCCGCTATTCGAATGCCGAATTCGACCGCCTGACCACCGAAGCTTCTTCGGAGCTGGATCTGGTCAAGCGCGCCGGCCTGCTGCACCAGGCCGAAAAGCTGGCCATGGACGAGTTCGCGGCCATCCCGATCTACTGGTATGTGTCCAAGAACCTGGTATCGCCCAAGATCACCGGCTTTGAAGACAATGCCAAGGACATCCACCGTACCCGCTGGCTGACCAAGGCCGAGTAAGCCCAAGGGCTTGATGATCGTGGGGGCCCGACCGGCTCCCACGATCTCTTTTATTCCGGCGAGCGCGCGTGGACGCAGCGCCCTGGATAGCAAAGGTTTACAATCATGTTGGGTTATGCCCTGCGGCGCGTGCTATCGGCCATTCCGATCGCATTGATTGCCGTAACCGTCTGCTTTTTCATTCTGCGCCTGGCACCGGGCGGTCCGTTCGATGGTGAGCGTGCGCTCCCCCCCACGGTGCTCGCCAATCTGCGGGCGCATTACAATCTCGATCAGCCGCTGATCAACCAGTACTTCATCTATCTGTGGCGGCTGCTGCATGGGGATCTGGGTCCGTCCATGGTGATCGACGGCTTCAATGTGAGCCAACTGATCCGCATCGGCTTTCCCTTCACCCTGACCGTGGCGCTGACCGCCTTCGTGATCGCCACGAGCATCGGCATTGTCGCCGGCATGATCGCCGCGGTGAACCAGAACAAATGGCCCGATTACGTGCTGGTGCTGGTGGTGATGCTGGGCGTGGTGGTGCCGAACTTCCTGATGGCGGCGATCCTGCAGCTGTGGTTCGGCGTCTATCTGGGCTGGCTGCCGGCGGGCGGCTGGGTCAATGGTTCGGCCTGGCATCTGGTCTTGCCGGTGACGGTGCTGGCCTGGCCGCATGCGGCGCGCATTTCGCGGCTGATGCGCGGCTCCATGATCGAAGTGCTGGGCACCAATTATGTGCGCACCGCCAAATCCAAGGGCCTGGGGCAGCGGCTGGTTTTGGCGCGCCATGCCATCAAGCCGGCATTGTTGCCGGTCGTGTCCTATCTGGGGCCGGGCCTCTCCTATCTGCTCACCGGCTCGCTCGCTGTCGAACAGATTTTCGGCCTGCCGGGGATCGGCAAATATTTCGTCACCGCAGCGCTGAACCGCGACTACGGCATCGTTCTGGGAACTACTATCCTTTACATGTTCATTATCCTGGCGCTCAATCTTCTGGTCGATCTCCTCTATGCCTGGCTTGACCCCAAGGTGAGGTATCGCTGATGGCCGGGATTACTGGAAAAGACGAAGTCCTCAGCGCCTATGCGCGCAAGCTCGAAACGTTGGACGCGCCCAAGGGCCGCTCGCTGACGCAGGACGCCATAAGGCGCCTCAAACGCAACAAGGCTTCGGTGGTGGCGATCTTCCTCGTCATCTTCATCGTGCTGGCAGCGTTTATCGGCCCGTATTTCCTCACCTGGGGTTATGCCGAGGTCGATTGGACCGCCATTCGCAAGCCACCCGATTTCGCCAAGGGCCATTATTTCGGCACCGACCAGAATGGCCGCGACATGCTGGCCCGCGTGCTGCAGGGCACCCAGATGAGCCTGATCGTGGCGGGCGTTGCCACCATCGTGTCGGTCTCGATCGGGGTGGTTTATGGCGCTGTGGCCGGCTATTTCGGCGGCCGGGTCGATGCGGTGATGATGCGCATCGTCGATATCATGTATGCGCTGCCCTATATCCTGTTCGTCATTATCCTGGTGGTGATGTTCGGGCGCAATCCAGTGCTGCTGTTCGTGGGCATCGGGGCGATCGAATGGCTGACCATGGCGCGCATCGTGCGTGGGCAGACCCTGTCGCTCAAGGAGAAGGAATTCGTCGAGGCGGCACGCGCCGGTGGGGCCAAGCCCTGGACCATCATCCTGCGCCATATCGTGCCGAACCTCACCGGCCCGGTAGTGATCTATGCCACGCTGACCATTCCCGAAGTCATCATTGCCGAGAGCTTCCTGAGCTATCTGGGCCTTGGCGTGCAGGAGCCGCAGACCTCGCTGGGCACGCTGATTTCGTTCGGCGCCCCGGTGGCGGAAGTGCTGCCCTGGATGCTGCTGGCCCCGGCCGGCGTGCTGGTGACGCTCCTGCTCTGCTTTACCTATATCGGGGACGGGTTGCGCGACGCGCTCGACCCCAAGGATCGCTAACATGAAACAAGTCCTTAAAGTGGAAGACATGTCGGTGACCTTCGCTCTGCATGAGAGCGAAGTGCATGCCGTGCGCGAGATGAATTTCGCGCTGTCGGAAGGGGAGACCCTGGCCGTAGTGGGCGAGAGCGGGTCGGGCAAGAGCCAGGCCTTCCTCGCCATCATGGGCCTCTTGGCCAAGAATGGTCGCACCGGTGGGCGCGCCATGATGGGCGATGTCAACCTGATCGGGCTAGCGCCCAGACAGCTGGACATCTATCGCGGCAAAGATATCGCGATGATCTTCCAGGACCCGATGACCTCGCTCAACCCCACATTGCGGGTCAAGACGCAGCTGGCCGAAGTGCTGGTCAAGCATCGCGGCTTCGAGAAGGGCAAGGCGGTCAAATCGGCCGTGGAAATGCTCGAGCGGGTCGGCATTCCCGAACCCGCCAAGCGCGCCAATGCCTATCCGCATGAGCTCTCGGGCGGCATGCGGCAGCGCGTGATGATCGCCATGGCGCTGCTGTGTCAGCCCAAGATCCTGATCGCGGACGAGCCGACCACGGCGCTGGACGTGACGGTGCAGGCGCAGATGCTGGACCTGTTCAAGACGCTGACCGACGATTTTGGCACTTCGCTGGTGCTGATCACGCACGATCTGGGCGTGGTGGCCGGCATCGCCGACCGCATGATGGTGATGTATGGCGGGCGCGCCGTGGAAAAGGGCGCGACCGACGATCTGTTCTACGATCCGCGCCACCCCTATACGCTGGGCCTCTTGCATTCGACGCCCCATATCGCCAAGCGCGCCGAGCGGCTTGACCCGATCCAGGGCCTGCCGCCCAGCCTTGAACATCTGCCCAAGGGGTGCTCGTTCAATCCGCGTTGCGCCTTTGCGTTCGATCGGTGCCTCAATGAACGCCCGCCTTTGACCGATACCGGCAATGGACGGGAAAAGGCCTGTTTCTATGAAGGCCCGATGACTTACGGAAAGGTCGCATGATGGACCAGACCCCGATCAATCTGCTCGAAATCAAAAATCTCAAAAAGACCTTTGCGATTTCCTCGGGCCTGTTCGCGCGGCCGCTGACGCTGACGGCGCTCGAAAATATTAATTTCACCATCCGCCAGGGCGAGACGCTGGGCATTGTGGGCGAGAGCGGGTGCGGCAAATCCACGCTGGGCCGCTGCATCCTGCAATTGCTCAGCCCCGACGAGGGGCAGGTGCTGTGGTTGGGGCAGGATTTGACCAAGCTGCCGGCCGAGGAGATGCGCAAGCGGCGGCAGGATCTGCAGATCATTTTCCAGGATCCGCTGGCCTCGCTCAATCCGCGCATGACAGTGGGCGAAATCATCGCCGATCCACTACGCACGCTGCGGCCGGAGCTGAAAAAGGACGAGCGGCGCGCCCGCGTGCTCAAGACCATGGAAGCGGTGGGGCTATTGCCCGAAATGATCAACCGCTATCCGCACGAATTTTCGGGCGGGCAGGCGCAGCGTATCGGCATTGCCCGGGCGCTAATCACCGAGCCCAAGCTGATCGTGTGCGACGAGCCGGTTTCCGCGCTCGACGTGTCGATCCAGGCGCAGATTCTCAACCTGTTGAGCGAACTCAAGGACGAGTTCGGCCTGACGCTGATTTTCATCTCGCACAACCTCTCGGTGGTGCGGCATGTGTCGGATCGCATCCTGGTGCTCTATCTGGGGCGAATCGTCGAACTCGCCACGGGCGACGAGATTTACGAAGAGCCCAAGCATCCCTATACGCGGGCGCTGCTGACGGCGGTGCCGATCCCCGATCCGAAACTGGCACGACAACGCAATATCGATGCGCTCAAAGGGGAAATTCCTTCCCCGATCAATCCGCCCTCGGGCTGCACCTTCCGCACCCGCTGCCGCTTCGCCAAGCCCTTCTGCGCCGAACAGCGCCCGCCGCTCGAAACCATCGATGGTGGACGGCTGGTCGCGTGCCACCGCTGGCGCGAAATCGAAGTGCCGGAAGAAGCGGTGCTGGGGGTTTAGTCTCCCAGCGCTGCCAGAGCGGCAGCAATTCGCGCGGCTATATCGGCCATTTCGGCGTCCGGAAGTTTGAGGACGCCGTTTTCTGCCATCAGCGCGTGATATTGCTGCTGCTCATAGGGCACGCCCGTGGGCAGCGGCACGACGTGCCAATGGATATGGCTATTGCCCGATTGGCTACCGAGCGAGAGCACATAGATGCGCTCGGCATCGAAGACCTGTTTAAGCGCACGGGACAGGCGGTGCACATGTGACTGAAGCTTCAGGTAGTCGTCCGGCGTCAGGCCCTCGGCCAAGTCCTCGATATGGGCCTTGGGGCAGACGATCGTGTAGCCGGGCAGGGTGGGATACTTGCTGAGAAAGGCGACGAAGAAGTCGTCTTCGGCAATGACCCAGTGCTTGTATCCCGGATCGCCCGCCAGCATTTTGCAGATAAAGCAGGGGCCGGTCTGGCTGGCTTTGGTGAGGGAGGCGAGGTCGAAGGGCTGGCGATCCATCAGCTGGCCTGCTGTTTTTAGCGATTTGCCATAATAGCTTGGTTTGCTCGGATCGGCGTTATCGGTGATTTTTTCGGTGCTGTTCCAGATAGGCCGATTTGCGGTGAAAACCATGGCTTTGGCGCGTTGACAGGGCGGGGCATTTTCCCTATGTATGCCCCCAAGTTTCCGGGCGGCGCTTAGAGAAAACTCTTGGGCGCCCTTTTTGTTTGACCGAGGATACCAAGATGAAGATCCGCAACTCGCTGAAGGCGCTGATGACTCGCCACCGCGCGAATAAGCTCGTCCGCCGTCGCGGCCGGGTTTACATCATCAACAAGGTGGACAAGCGCTACAAGGCCCGTCAGGGCTAAGCGTTTCGACCAATGTTGAGTTGACTCAAGCCCGCGAAAGCGGGCTTTTGTTTTTCTACCCCATTTGTGTTGCATAGAAAGCCGATGCGCCGCTCGCATACGATCAGCATCCAGATCGAGTATCCCTACGAGGCGACCTACCGGTTTCTCTCGCAGCCGCGCAATTATGGCGAATGGGCCGCGGTGGACAAGGCGAGCTACAAGCCCGTCGGCAATGGCGATTGGCAGGCCGACACGCCCTTTGGCAAACGCCATTTCCGCTTCACCCCGCCCAATACATTTGGCGTGCTGGACCATGCCGTCTTCGTGCCGGGCGAGCCGCTGCTTTATACGCCCATGCGGGTCATGCCCAATCAGGACGGCACCGAGCTGACCTTCACCTTCTATCAGCGGCCGGGCATGAGCGAGGCAGAATTTACCTCGGCGGTGGAGTGGATCACCACGGATTTTCTGACGCTGAAGAGCCTGCTGGAGGCGCGTAGGACGTAGTCACTCGTGGCAACTGGCGCATCATGCGTTGGGAGAGCCTGGCGTCCTGCAGCAGCGGCGTCAGGTCGCTGACCTGGTCCAGGGCACCGACAATCGGCAGGCGCTTGATCGCGGCATCCGATATCGCCGCTTGCGCCGCCGCCACGGCATCATCAGCGTTGATGGTCGTAAAAGGCCGCTCATGATAAGGACCGACAATCGGCTCGAACCGGGCGACGCCGATAGCGTTCTGGTGCCGCGCCAGTTCCAGATAGGCCGCCGCAAGCGCGTCCTGGCGCTCGGTCCATTCACTCGATAGCAAGGCCCGTTGCAGGTGCGGCGAGAGCGACGCCGCGATGGGTAGCCCGGCAAAGCCGCTACCGAACCATTTTGAATACGGCGCATAACGCCGCTCGAGCAGGAACCCCATTCGCATCACGTCCCGAGCCAGGCGCGTAGCGATGACCCGCGAGCCGAGGTCGTCGCCTACCTGTCCGGCGCGGCCGACAAAGGCCTGCTCCTCCGCAATGCGCCGCCATTGGCAGGCAATTTTGTAGAGCCATATGTCATCGGGAAAATAGGCTAGGCGGTCCTGGGCATGACGCAGGCGACCATCGTCATCGTGAAAGACGGGAGCTGAGGTAAAGGCGAGCAGCTTCTGTTCGGCAAAGCCCAGCCATTGCAGGGGATCGAGCCCTTCCGCCGACCGTATTGCGAAATGCCCTTCGAGGAGTGCTTCGAGCGTATGAAACTCCAGCCCGTGTTCCAGCGCTCCGGCCGCTTCCACGCCATTGGCTGGCGGATGCGGCCGACTGCGCCAGCCAATGGGCTCGCCGCGATAGCTGGCCGGTGCAATCTTGGAAAATTCGTCGACCAGCTGGCGCGCAAGCGCATCGAACTGTGCCGGTGTGACGATGATATGGACACGCGGCCCCCAATTGTGGTCACGGGAGGTCTTGTCGTCAAAGCCCAGCAGTTCCGAGCCGTAGGTGGTCAATGATGCCGAATAGCGGAGGTCCGGCGCGACGTCGCGCAGCCAGGGGCGAACGATATCGGTATAGAAACCGCGCGATAGCTCGATGCCCTGCATGCCTTCTCCCCTGCTTGCAAGGCCAACATGGTTGATCCGCTCTGGAAATGCAAAAGGCCCGCGCATGGCGGGCCTTTTCGATTTGGAGCAGTGATCGGATAGCCTCAGCTGGAGCCGGCGCCGTCCTGGCGGACGAAGGCGATGCGCAGCATATTGGTGGCGCCGGGCGTGCCCAGGGGAATGCCGGCGGTGATGGCCACGCGGTCGCCGGGGCGGGCAAAGCCCTCCTGATAGGCGATGACGCAGGCGCGATCGACCATGTCTTCGAGCGAAACCGCGTCTTCGGTCTGCACGCAATGCACGCCCCAGACCACCGACATGCGGCGGATGGTGCGCATATTGGGCGAGAGCACGATGATGGGCTTGGCCGGCCGTTCGCGGGCGGCGCGGATGCCGGTGGAGCCCGAGGCGGTATAGGTGACGATGGCGGCCAGATCGAGAGTTTCGGCAACCTGGCGGGTCGCAGCCGAGATAGCGTCGGCGGCAGTGGCTTCCGGCTCGGTCTGGGCAGCACGAATGATGCCGCGATAATTGGCGTCGCCCTCAACGGCCACGGCCACCTTGTTCATGGTGGCGACGGCTTCGACGGGGTATTGGCCTGACGCGGACTCGGCCGAGAGCATGATGGCATCGGCGCCTTCGAACACGGCGATCGACACGTCCGAGACTTCGGCGCGGGTCGGAACGGGTGCCGTGATCATGGATTCGAGCATCTGGGTGGCCACGACCACCGGCTTGCCATAACGGCGCGCCATGCGGATCATGCGCTTTTGCAGGCCGGGAACGGTTTCGAGCGGCAGTTCGACGCCGAGGTCACCGCGGGCGACCATGATGGCATCGGAGAGCTTGACGATTTCCTCGAGGCGATCGATGGCCTGGGGCTTTTCGATCTTGGCCATGACGCCGGCGCGGCCCTGCACGATCTTGCGGACATCGATGATGTCTTCAGGACGCTGCACGAAGCTCAGGGCGATCCAATCGGCTTCGGCCTTGAGGCCTTCGAGCAGATCGGCGTGATCCTTTTCCGTCAACGCGCCGGTCGGGAGGAGCGTATCGGGCAGGGAGACGCCCTTCTTGTCACTCAGCTTGCCGCCATAGATCACTTCGGTTTCGATGGCGCCATTACCCACCTTGGTGGCTTTGAGCGCGATCTTGCCATCGTCGAGCAGCAGACGGTCACCGACCGAGACGCTTTCGATGATTTCGGGATGCGGCAGGTAGACGCGCTGCGCATTGCCGGTGTCGTTCTTGTCGCTGTCGAGGGTAAACTTCTGGCCCGCGACAAGCTGGATGGCGCCTTCGGCGAATTTCCAGACGCGCAGCTTGGGACCCTGCAGATCGACCAGGATGCCCAGCGGATGCTTCAGCCGCGCCTCGACGCTGCGAATGCGCGCAACGGTCTGGTGCAGCAGCTCGTGGCTGGCATGGCTCATATTGATGCGGAAGACGTCGGCACCGGCCTTGGCCAGTTCCTCGATCATCTTCTCGTCGTGGCTGGCGGGCCCGAGGGTGGCGACGATCTTTGCCCGTCTCATGCGTCTCATTGCGTATCCATGCCTTCGCTATTGGGTTCGTCCGGCGGGGGAGGCTCGTCCGGAGCTGGAATGTCGTCTTGCGGTGGAGCGGCGTTCACATCGTTCGGATCTACCAGAAATGAGGGATCTTCCAGATCTTGCCCGCCGGGAGCGGTAACCGAAGGCTCGACGCCGCTCTCGGTGAGCTGCAACGTCCAGTCCGAACGGTTCTGTGTATCGATTTCAAAGAACCCCGTGCGCTCATAGCCCCGCGCCAGGCAATCCTCAACCCCAAAGATGGTAAAGGTCTCGTCGCGCGTGCACATGAATACCGAACCGTCCCAGGCCCCACCGCCGATATCATCGACTGCGAACATGTAATAAAAGCGACGCTGCAGATCGCCTTGGTACAGCACACGGCAATCGCCGGGCGGGGCTTGCCACCAGCCTTCGCTCATCCAGCCGCGATCGGCGCGATAGCCGATGGCCACCGAAACCAGGTTGGCGGTTTCGTTGCAGATGCGCAGATCGGCCTTTGCCGGAATGGCAAAAAAGGCCAGGCTTGTCAGCGTCGCGCCGACCAGGGTTAGACCGAGACGGAGAGTTCGCAAGAGCGTGCCGGAAATCATCGGGAAAAACGAGCCTGTTTGATAACAAGGTGGTGCCAAGGTCAATGGCTAAAGCCGCGATTTGACGGAATTGCGGGCGCGAATGGGGCCAGACTCGCGGGGATGTGACCGCATTGCGTCCGCCGGGCATTTTCAAGCCCGTTCCGGGTGTGGATTGACCCACAAAAGGCTTGAACCGGAGCGGGGTCTGGGTTTGAACCAAGCCCAACACCGCGCGGCTATCTGTGCGGGTGATATTTTGCTCGCGCGGCATGCGCGCGGGCGGGAGCCGGCGGGACAACTGCAAGCTCCCAATCAGAAGGATAAAAGAATGGCCGAAGACAGCGTTGCCCAGGACCAGCTCCGCGCGTTCATCGAACGCATCGAGCGCATGGAAGAAGAAAAATCCGCCATCGCGGCCGATATCAAGGAAATCTATGCCGAAGCCAAGGGCAATGGCTTTGACACCAAAATCCTGCGCAAGATCGTGGCGATCCGCAAGCAGGACGCCAATGAGCGCATGGAGCAGGAAGCGCTGCTCGAGCTTTATATGAGCGCCTTGGGCATGGTGGCGGCGCCGTCGGACGACTAAGGGCAAGGCGGGGAACGCCCCGCTTTGTAGAGCTCCATCCCCCTGCCGTTCACGAAGCGGGGATGGCGCTCCGCACCATGCTCAATTCCTCTTCGAACCTGGCCCGTTCGCGCGCCCGGTCGGCTTTGTCGCGGATGCGCAACAGGTAGGAGGGGTGGTTGGTGACAAATAGCGTGGCGCCGTCATCGCGTTTGATGGGCGCGCCGCGCAGCTTGCCGATGGTGACGGTTTTGCCGAGCAGGCTGCGGGCAGCGGTGGCGCCCAGCGCGACGATGATCTTTGGCTTGATGAAGGCGATTTCCAGCTCCAGCCAGAATTTGCAGGCCTGGATTTCCCCGCCATCGGGCCGCTGATGCAGGCGCCGCTTGCCCCGCGGCACGAACTTGAAATGCTTGACCGCATTGGTGACATAGACGCGGCGCCGGTCGATCCCGGTCTTTTCCACCGCCTCATCCAGCACCTTGCCGGCCGGACCGATAAAGGGCTTGCCGGCCAGGTCCTCCTTGTCGCCCGGTTGCTCCCCCACAAACATCACCAGCGCATCACGCGGACCTTCCCCAAACACTGTCTGGGTCGCATGCTCATAGAGCGGGCATCGCGTGCAGGAGCGCGCCGCCGCACGCGCCTGGGCAAGGGAGGTAATCTCGGTTTCTGCTGGGGAACGTTCGGCCATAATCTGCTCGGATGTCGTGGCTTGTTCCTTGGGCAACGCCTCGCACACCGCCGGGGTTGCCGGCGCAACTGCGGGGGCGGTTCAGGGGTTTTCCCCGTGAAGGAGAGCCATTATGACCAAGGCAAAACAGAAATGGTCGGCCGATGTGACCGAACATAGCGACGCGATGGATCTGGAAGATCACATCTTCAAATCCGATGATCCGCGGGAAATCGCCGCCTCGCTCAAGCACTCCGCGGAGCGCTCGCACCGGCGCAAGGCCGAGCCGTATCAATCGGCAATGTCCATGCTGACATTCTACATCAACCGGGCCGGCGACAATTTGAGCCAGAAGGAGGGGAAGGTGCTCGAACAGGCCAAGCAGGAATTGCGCAAGGCGTTTGGCCGCGACGAAGACTGAGGCGTAAAGCAAGCGGAGACGATCGATGGACCATTCCAAGCCGTCAAAGTCCGCCTATGGAATGCTGGCCCTCAACCTGATCCTGAGCGGCATCATCATGTACCTGGTGATGTTCTCGATGATCGATGGCTGGGCCGACTTCCGCAACAATATCAACATGGGTTACATGGCGGTCACCATGGTGGCGCCGATGGCCATCATCATGCTCGCCACGATGGGCGGCATGTATGGCAACCGGGCGCTCAATCTGGTGCTTTATGCGCTCTTTGCCGTCCTGTTCTTGGGCGCATTCCTTGCCATTCGTGGCCAGACGCTGGTCGATGACCGCCAATTTATCAGCTCGATGATCCCGCATCACTCGGGGGCGATCCTGATGTGCCGAAAGGCCCAGCTCGAAGATCCCGAACTGCAAACGCTGTGCGATGAAATCCAGGCCGGGCAACGCCGCGAGATTGAGCAGATGGAGGCTGTAGCGGCGCGGCTGCAGTGACACAGTCAGCCGGGACCCGATAGGCCCATGAAATTATAGCCGGCCAGCACGATGACGATCACCGCGACGATGCCGATCAACAGGCGCTGCGGCAGCACGCGGGCGAGAAAGCCGGCAAAGGGCGCCGCTATCCCGCCACCGATGATCAGGCCCAGCACGATCTCGCCATAGCGGCTGAAATCGAGCGTGGTGATGAAGGTGATCGAGATGGCGAGCGTCACGAAGAATTCCGAGGCGCTGACCGAGCCGATGGATTGGCGCGCCGCGTCGCCACGGGCGATCAGGGTCGAGGTCACCATCGGCCCCCAGCCGCCTCCGCCCAGGGCGTCGAGGAAACCGCCACCCAGCCCGATGGGAATGACGCTGATGCGCGGCCTGGGTGCGGCCGAGCCGCGGAAGAGCCGCCACAGGATCAGCACGGCCATGGCGCTGAGATAGAGGACGACGAAATATTTGACCGGCTGCTGGGGCAGGTTGGTCAACAGATAGGCGCCGACCACGCCGCCGGCGACACCGGCCGGCACCAGCCGCCGGAAGATGCGCCAATCCACATTCTTGTTCCAGACATGGGAGCCGGCGGCCAGCCCGGTGGTGACCATTTCGGCGGCGTGAACGCTGGCGCTGGCAATGGCCGGCGGCGCGCCGGTGGCCAGCAGGACGGAGGTGGAAATCAGCCCATAAGCCATGCCCAGGGCGCCATCGATTAGTTGGGCGAGGAAGCCCAGGGCGATGTAGATGGCGAGCGCGCTCAGATCCAATTTTCAAGGTTCCATGCGGGGGGCGGTCTTGACCCGCTTGCCAAGCCCACGCGACCCGCCGTTACGGCACGGCAACCATGTCATCTCCAACTCGTTGCCCTCAAAAGGAGTTCCGACATGCAATCTGGACCAGCATTCTGGCTCGTGCTGTTGACCTTGGGTGTTGTCGTGCTGGCCGTGGCCATCGGCTATGGCATGATGCGCAACCGGGGGCGGACGCGCCTTGAAAAAGCCCATACCGAAATCGAGACCCGGCGCGAATATCAGCGGGAAGACCAAGACCACAGCTAGGGGCGGAACAAAGCTTTTGGCTGGCCGTTGCACCTGTGCACGCAGTCAGCACCGAGCCCGCCATGCCCACCCGTCCGATATGGAAAGGCCAATTGCGGCTTTCCCTGGTCTCCATTGCCGTCGAGCTCTACACGGCCACCAAGGCCAATGCGAAGCCCAGCTTCCGCCAGATCCATGAGCCGTCCGGCAAGCCGATCCATTATGAAAAGGTCGTCGACGGCATCGGGCCGGTCGACAAGGACGAGATCATGAAGGGTTTCGAATATGAGAAGGGCGACTATGTCCTGCTCACCGACGAGGAGATCGACGCGGTCAAGCTCGAGACGCGCAAGACGCTGGAGCTGACCCAGTTCGTGGGCAGCAACGAGATCGACCCGCTGTATTTCGACAAGCCCTATTACATGGTGCCGGCGGATGAGCTGGCCGAGGATGCCTTCGTGGTCATCCGCGATGCCCTGCGCAAGAGCGAGCGGATCGGGCTGGGGCAGTTGGCGCTGCGGGGCAAGGAATATCTCGTCGCTGTCAAACCTGCCGGCAAGGGCCTGCTGCTCGAGACGCTGCATTACCAGGACGAGCTGCGCAAGGCGGACCCGTATTTTTCCGATATTCCGGCCAAGAAGGCCGATGCCGACCTGCTCGACGTCGCCACTGCGCTGATCGAAAAAAAGACCGACAAATTCGATGCCGGCGTGTTCAAGGATCATTATCAGGCCGCCTTGCGCGAGCTGATTGCCCGCAAGCTCAAGAGCAAGGGCCGCAAGATCAGCACCGAGGATGAACCGCGCGAAAGCCAGCCGGCCAAGTCCAATGTGGTCGACCTGATGGACGCCCTCAAATCCAGCCTTGAGGGCGGCAAGAAAAAGCCGTCTGCCAGCAAGGCGGCGCGCAAGAAAGCGAGCTAGCTCATGGCCCGTCAATCGGATGCCTTGCTCAAGGATTATCGCGCCAAGCGCGACTTCACCAAAACCCAGGAGCCCTCCGGCGCGTCTGCCGCTGGCAAGTCCACAGGCTATCGCTTTGTGGTCCAGAAGCATGATGCGACGCGCCTGCATTATGATTTCCGCATCGAGCTGGATGGGGTGCTCAAGAGCTGGGCGGTGACCAAGGGACCTTCAGACAATCCGGAGGACAAGCGGCTGGCCGTGCGCGTCGAGGATCATCCGCTCGACTATGGCGGCTTCGAGGGCACCATTCCCGAGGGCGAATATGGCGGCGGCACGGTAATGCTATGGGACGAGGGCACTTGGGAGCCGATCGGGGACCCGCATGCGGCCCTCGAGGATGGCGACCTCAAGATGGTGCTGCATGGGCAGCGCATGAAGGGGGAATGGGTGCTGGTCCATATGAAGGGTCGCGACAGCAAGCGCAAATCCGGCCCGCCACGCGAGAACTGGCTGCTGATCAAGCATCGGGACAAGTATGCCAGGGACAAGGAAACCCTGGTCGATCGCTTCACCAATTCGGTGTCCACCGGCCGCGATCTGGCGGGGATTGCCAAGGGGCTCAAGCCGAAAAAGCGGAGCGCCGTTGCGGCCGATGCGACCTGGCATTCTGACAAGGATAAGGCCGTCGACAATCCGCTACCGGCCAAAACGGGGCGGAGCAAGCGAACGGCCGGCCTGCCGGAATTTCGCGCGCCGCAATTGGCGACGCTGGTCCCGGAGGTCCCTGCGGGCGGCGATTGGCTGTTTGAAATGAAATATGACGGCTATCGGTGCCTGGCCGCCATTGCCGGCGAGACGGTTCGGCTGTTCACCCGCACCGGCAAGGACTGGACCGAGCAGTTCGGGGCCATCGTGCCGCCGCTGTCGCGGCTCACCAAGGGCAGCGCGCTGATCGATGGCGAACTCTGCGCCTTCGACGCCAAGGGGCGCACCGATTTTTCCACCCTCAAGGCGCATCTCTCCAATGGCGGGCCGCTGACTTATTTTGCCTTTGACCTGCTGGAGCTGGATGGCGAGGACCTCACCAAAAGCAAGCTGATCGATCGCAAGGCACAGCTTGAAAAGCTGCTGGGCAAGATCGAAGCGTCCTCGCTGGTGCAATTTTCCACCCATGTCACCGGCAATGGACAGAAGGTCTTCGACGCCATCTGCCGGGAGGGTCACGAGGGCATTATCGCCAAGGAGGCGGATGCGCCCTATCGCAGCGAACGCACTAGGAGCTGGCTCAAGGTCAAATGCGTGCACCGCCAGGAATTCGTCATCGGCGGCTGGTCGCCCTCGAGCAAGAAGAAGAACTTTGCCTCGCTGCTGCTGGGCACCAAGGAAAAGGGCAAGCTGACCTATCGCGGCCGGGTGGGTACCGGCTTTGACAACGACAGTGCGGAGGCCTTGCAGCAGCAGCTCGACAGACTGGCGCGCAAGACCAATCCGTTCGACGCCGTGCCGAGGCCCGTCGCGCGCACTGCCCGATGGGTGGCTCCAGAGCTGGTGGCCGAAATCGGCTATGCCGAATTCACCCCCGATGGGGTGTTGCGTCATCCATCCTTCCTCGGCCTGCGCGAAGACAAGCCGGCGGGCGAGGTGGTGTTGGAAGAGCCGGCCGCGGCCGCGCCTCAAAAAGGCAAGCTCGATGCCCAGGCCGGGATTGCGGCCGCGCAAGCTGCGGGGATCAAGCTCACCAGTCCCGATCGCGTGGTCTATCCGGGCCAGGGCGTCACCAAGGCAGATTTGGTGGCATACTATGCCGCTGTGGCCGAGCGGATGCTGCCCTATATCGCCAAACGGCCGCTGAGCCTGTTGCGCTGCCCGCAGGGGCGGGCCAAATATTGCTTCTTCCAGAAGCACGATACCGGTGGCTTCCCCGACGCGATGAAATCGCTGCTCATCACCGAGAAGGATGGCAGCCGGGAAGACTATTTCTACATCGAGGACCTGCCCGGGCTGATCGCCGGCACACAGATGAATGTGCTCGAATGGCACTTGTGGGGAGCCGATATCGACCAGGTCGAAAAGCCAGAGCGCATCATCTTCGATATCGATCCGGATGAAGGATTGGGCTTTGCCGAAGTGCGCTCGGCGGCGCGCGATATCAGCAAGGCCTTGGAAGCGCTGGATCTGGAAAGCTATCCATTGGTCACCGGCGGCAAGGGCGTGCATGTCATCGCGCCGTTGCGTCCAAGCATGGAATGGCCGGAGGTCAAGGCGTTCTGCAAGGCCCTGGCCCAGCGCCTGGCCGACAATGAGCCCGATCGTTTCGTCGCCACGATGAGCAAGGCCAAGCGCAAGGGCAAGCTGTTCATCGATTACCTGCGCAATGAGCGCGGCTCCACGGCCATCGCCCCCTGGTCGAGTCGCTCCCGGCAGGGGGCACCGGCGGCGGTGCCGGTCAGTTGGGATGAATTGGAGACCATCACGGCCGCCAATCAGTTCACCCTGGCCGACGCCGCCGCACGAGCTAGCCTGGCCGACCCCTGGAAGGGCTATTTTTCAACCAAACAGGCGATCACCAAGGCCATGCTGCGCGCCGTGACGGACGAGACCTAGCGCCGGGCCTTACGGCATCGGTCCGATGATTTCGCCCAAATCTGCCTCGCCGTCGGCCATGGTCAGCCGATCCAGATGGGCACGCAAGGTCCAGCGAACCCGCCCGTTTTGGCGCTCGACGCTGGCCTGCCCGCCCAGCGCGATGGGAACCACCCGCTCCAGCACCACGCTGCCAAAGCCGCGCCGCGTGCTCGTCTGGGCGGGCAGGCCAGCNNCAGGGCGCCATATTTGGCGGCATTGGTGCCCAATTCATGAAAGGCCATGCCCAGGTTTTGCACCGCGCCCGGCTGCAGCATAATCAGCGGGCCCGACAGGGTCACCTGCTCGGCATTGGCAAAGATACTCAGATGCTCCTGCGCCAGCTCGAACAGGCCGGCACCCGACCAGTTGGAATTGACCAGCAGGTCATGCGAGCGGGAAAGGGCCATGATACGGGCCCGCACCTGCTCTTCGAAATCCTTGGCCGACAGCGCGCGATTGCTCGATTCCCGGATGATCGAGAGGATCACCGCGAACTGGTTCTTCATGCGGTGGTTGACCTCGCGCAGCAGCAATCGAATGCGCTGCTCGGACTCGCGCGTCTGGCTGATATCCCGCGCAATCTTGGACGCGCCGATAATGCTGCCGTCGGCGTCCTTGATCGGTGAAACGGTGATGGACACGTAGATGGTCGAGCCATCCTTGCGCAGGCGCGTCGTGTCATAGCTTTCCACGCGTTCGCCATTGCGGATGCGCGAAATGATGTCGGTTTCCTCGCTGCGCAGATGCTGGGGAATGAGCATCAGGATGGAGCGGCCGACGGCTTCCTCGGGCGTATAGCCGAACATGCGTTGGGCCGCGATATTCCAGCTGGTGATGACGCTGTTCAGGTCCTTGCTGATGATGGCGTCGAAAGAGCTGTCGATAATCGCTGCCAGGCGCGCGGCCGCAGCGAAATCTGGTCTGGTGTCCACGAAGGTACTCACTTGATGGAGGGTTGATCAGAGGTTTGACGCCAGTTGCATTCTTGCCCGTCGGCCCTTGGGCTGGCAATGGGCCGGCGCGTTTTGCCAACCAACAAATATCGTGCATGACGGGGCCCGTGGGGAACCTCAGCCAAGGCGGCTCGTTTTCCGAGCAGCGTCCAACCTCATCACGGAGAATAGACAAATGGCTGAGCAGAAAACCCTCGACGATCTGTTTCTCGATACGCTCAAGGACATCTATTACGCCGAACGGCAGATCGTGAAGACACTGCCGAAAATGGCCAAGGCGGCGACAGCATCGGAACTGAAAGCCGGTTTCGAGCAGCATCTGAGTGAATCCGAAGGCCATGTCGAACGCCTCGAACAGGTATTCGAGCTATTGGGCAAGACGCCGCGCGGCAAGACCTGTGACGCCATCCTGGGCATTATCGAGGAAGGCAAGAGCATCATGGAAGAATTCAAGGGCACGCCGGCACTCGATGCCGGGCTGGTCTCGGCGGCGCAGGCGGTGGAGCATTACGAAATTGCCCGCTATGGCACGCTCAAGAGCTGGGCGGAATTGCTTGGCCTGAAGCAGGCCGTGGCCCTGTTCGATGCCACCCTCAAGGAAGAAATCGCCACCGACAAGAAACTGAGCCAGGTGGCATTGGGCGCGGTCAACAAGCAGGCGGCCTAAAACCACAATGGCGCGAACCCCGCGGTTCGCGCCATCTCACTGCCGGTATATCCCAAGTTAGTCGGGAAATCTGAACAGCGCTGCAAGCAACCTGCCGCTGCGAATCCCGGCTTGCTGTGGACCAGCTTCTTTTTCGCGGCGTTCCATCCGCTCGGTCTTGTAAGCCCGGCCATCATGGCCCCGCACGGTCATCGGCTCATAGGCCGGCGAGAGGGGCTTTTCTTGATCATTGGACATGTCAAACCTCCCAATGCCCCGATAACGGAGCGATTGGAAGAAAGGTTGCGGCGTTCAGCCCCGCCGCTGGCGCCAATAATCGGCGATGCGCTCCCGCCACGAGCGGGTGCGCAATTGCCCGATCAGCAATTGCCGCACGCTTTCATCATGACCGCGATCGCCGACCGGCAGCAGGATGGTTTTGCCATCGATATTGGCATGCAACACGCCGCGCTCGACGAAATAGGTCGCCCGCAGGCTGGCATGCCCATCCGAGACTTCCAGGTCCCGCACGATATTTTCGTTCCGCATGTTCTGGCCTCCCTAAGGGAGACTAACGCGGTTTTCCGAGGTCGGTCCAGTAGCGTTCAGGCGAGCAATCGGCGCGAGCCAGCCGGCCTAATGGGGCTTGGATTTGTGCTCGGGTTTACCCTTGCGCTTGGTCGAGGCCATTTTCTCCAGCTCGGACTCGCTCATCGACAGCATGGATTTGGATGCGCCCTTGAGTTCGCCCTTGGGCGTATCGCCGCGTTTGGCCGAGAGAGCCGCGCCGGCGGCTTTCTGTTGAGCAGCTGATTTGGCAGGCATGGTGAAATCTCCGAAAGAGGTTCAACCAGTGCAACGCATGGAGCCTGCGGCGGTTCGATCACGAAACGGGGGAGGTCAGGAGGCCGGTGTCAGGCTCGCCATGACCAATTTGATCGAGCGCTTGCGCACATTGGACTGGCCGGGGCTGGTGGTCACCGCATCGGGCAGGTCCAGCGTGATGTCGGCGCGGCCATTGGCGATGGCACTGGCGGGCAGGGGAAAGGTGAAACGGCCGGTTTTGCCGGGGATCACCGTGGCCCGGCCCAGTGGGGTGCCATTGGCTGAGACCATGACCGTCTGTTGACGCGGGCCGGGCAGGGTGACGCCGGTCATTTCCAGCGTCAGCGTCAGGCTTTGCGCGGGCACCGCAAAGGCCAGCTGGGCGCTTTCACCCAAAGCATGCATGCCGTCGCCCGCCGGGCCTTCCCAGCCACAGGGACGCAGCTCGCGCGTATCCGGACCGCCGGAGCGGAAGTCGATGCTGGTGCCCAGCGTATAGGCGGCCGTCACCGGCTGGGGCAGGCAGGTTGTGGTCTTCTCGATATAATAGGCCCGATAATCCGGCGGCACATTGGGGTGCAGCATCAACCAGACGACGGCCAGTTCCCCCAGAGCGAGCACGCCCGCCAGGGCATACAGCGGAATGGCCCAAGGGCGATCAGACCAGCGCAACATTGCCTCCGAACCAGGCCAGGGTCGTGGTGTAGGCGCCCAGCAGGATGGCGGCAAGGCTCAGCCAGAACAGCCAGCGGCGGCGCGCCAGCAAGGTCATCAGCGTGATGGTGAGCGGCGTCAATGCCGACATGAAGCGCAGCATGGAGGCAAGCCCGGCCGCCAGCGGGATGATGATGGCGAGGAGGCAAAACAGCGCCGCCGGCCATTGCCGCCGCCAGGCGAGGACACCCGTGAGAATGAGTCCGGCAAGCGCGACGGTGGCCAGAATTTGCGAGCTGGTCGGCGCCCAGCCTTCATCCGGCCGATTGCCGAAACCCTGCCAGAGATAGGTCAGCGGATTGGCAATGGTGCGGGCCCAGGCACGCTGCACATGGCTGAAGGCGAGGGCGTCGCCTACCCAGAAATGGAGGAACGCCATATAGGCAAACAGCCCGAGTGGGGCGATGAACAGGGCGAGCACCAATTGCGGATTGCCCAATAGTGCCGGGATGGCGCCGCGCCAGGTGCCGGTATTGCGGCGATAGTCGAGCAGGGCTTGCAGGCCGATGGCGAGCGAGGCGAACACGCCGACAATGCGGGTGGCGGAGAGAATTGCCGCCGCGACGCCGGCGCTGAGATAACGCGCGCGCGCCAATTGGGCGAAGACCAAAGTGGTCATCAGCACATAAAGAGGCTCGGTGAAAAAGCTGGTGAAATAGAACGAGACCGGCCCGCTGAGCATGAAGGCGGCGTAAAGCGCATAGGCGGCGCGGTCGCGGTTCAGCAGCGGCCAAGCCGCCAGCACGGCGGCATAGGTCACAACCAGCGAAACCAGGCTGGCCGTAACGATGGTGGGGAAGGGCAGCAGCGCGCGCACGCCGCCGACCAGCATGGGGAAAGATGGGAAGAACGCCCAATTGCCCGCATTGATGCGGCCGGGCACCGGAAAGCGGTCATAACCGGTTTCGGCCATCTTGACGTACCAGCTGCAATCCCAGCGGCACAGTTCATCGAAATATTCGGTAAACTCGGCCGCAGGCATGGCGGTGCGGAAGGCGAGGAAGCGCAGCAGCAGTCCGCTCAGCAGAAAAACCAGCGGCAACAGCAGAATGTAGGAGAGCGCCGGGGAGCGGGGGATGTCGAAAACGCTTGTCGCCGGCAGCGTCAGGCCAGCCTCTACCGAGGTGGGCGTAGCCGTAGCTTCTCGATACATGTCGGTGCCGCGGTTCTCGAAAATCGCCATGGGCTCACCCTGAAACGCCAAGCAAGATTGGTTGACATAAATCCATGCGTGGGGACATCTGCGTCAATTGCAAGGCAGCCATCCGTTATTTGCGTGCAACCAATTGGCAATCTCGTGCTTTGTAGCGCTTCGCGGGTGGTGGTATAAAATTAAGCAACAGGTAACACCCATGTCGGTCGGCCCCGCTATCGATACTCCTACCGTACAGACCACCACTTTCAGCCCTGCCCAATTGGCGGTTATTGTTCCCAGCTACAATGAGCGGGGCAATATTGAGTTGCTCTATGAAAAGCTCGCCATAGCTTTGGGCGATACGGCCTGGGAAATGATTGTCGTCGACGACAATAGTCCCGATGGCACGGCCGACGTGGTCAATGAACTCTCGCGCGTCTATGCCAATGTGCGCTGCCTGCGCCGCTTCGGCCGGCGGGGTCTGGCCTCGGCCTGTATTGAAGGCATGGCCGTGACCTCCGCGCCCTATGTGGCTGTCATCGATGCCGATCTGCAGCATGACGAAGCCATCCTGCCCAAAATGCTGGAAGAGGCGCTGAACGGCGCGGATCTCGTCATCGGGTCGCGCTTTATCGGCGGCGGTTCGGCCGGGGATGGGTTGAGCAAGACGCGGCTCTCGGGCAGCCAATTGGCGACCAAGCTCGCCGTGATGATTGCCGGGCAGGATGTCAGCGATCCGATGAGCGGTTTCTTCCTGATGCGGCGCGACGCGGCGCTCAAGGCAGCGCCGAAGCTGGCCAGCGACGGCTTCAAGATTTTGATCGATCTGATCGTCACCTCGGCCCGCATGGGCAGCCCGCTCAAAATTGCCGAAGTGCCTTATGTGTTCCGGCCGCGCCATGCGGGCGAGAGCAAGATGAACCCGCTGATCGTCATCCAATATCTGGGGCTGTGGTTCTCCAAGCTGACCGGGGGCGTCTTGCCGCCGAGCTTCTTGCTGTTCGGCCTGGTCGGCGGCACGGGCGTCGTGGTGCATCTGGCGAGCCTGTGGCTCTTCACCTCGGCGATCGGGGCCAATTTCGTGGTGTCGCAGATTGCGGCCACGCTGATCGCCATGACCTGGAATTTCTTCCTCAACAACAACCTGACCTATGCGGATCGCAAGCTGCATGGGATGAAGTTGATCACCGGATTGATCGGGTTCTGTGGCATCTGCGCGCTGGGTGGCATTGCCAATATCTCGGTCGCCAATGCGATCTACCAGGCCAATCACCAGACGTTTATCGCTGGCCTCTCGGGCGCGATCATGAGCTCGGTATTCAACTATGCCGTGACGCGGGCCTTTACCTGGAAGTAGGTGGGCCGAGAGTTCGGAGTACCCCTCCTAGCCTCCCCCTGATAGGGGGAGGGATCGGCCGGTGGAGTGACCGCAGCAATAAGTTTGCTTAGCTGATCTGGCCCAAAGCCGCCGCCATGGCAGCCTCGTCATAACCCAGCGTCGTCAGCGCCGTAGCGACGATGCCAGCTCGATCGAGCCCTGCGGCTGCATACATATCAGCCTGCGTTGAATGCTCGTCAAAGCGATCGGGGATCATCAGCGGGCGGAAGCGCAGTTTGCCGTCGAGCAGACCATTGCTGGCGAGGAACGTCGCGACATGGCTGCCGAAGCCGCCAATGGCGCCTTCTTCGGTGGTGAGCAGCACGTCATGGGTGCTGGCAAGGCGGGCGATCAATTCCTCGTCGAGGGGTTTCAGGAACCGCGCATCGGCAATGGTGGGGTTTAGCCCCAAAGCGGCCAGCTTGTCGGCAGCCGCAAGGACTTCGCCCAGGCGCGTGCCGTAGCTCAGGATGGCGATGGTGGCGCCCTGGCGCACGATGCGGCCCTTGCCGATGGGCAGGACCTGGCCGCGCGCGGGCATATCCACACCCAGTCCCTCGCCGCGCGGATAGCGGAAGGCGATCGGGCCATTGTCATAGGCGGCGGCGGTGGCCACCATATGGCGCAGTTCGGCTTCGTCGGCTGCGGCCATGTGGACGAGGCCCGGAATGGCCCCGAGATAGGCGCTGTCGTAATTGCCGGCATGGGTGGGGCCATCGGCACCGACAAAACCGGCGCGGTCGATGGCAAAGCGCACCGGCAGATGCTGGATGGCGACATCGTGCACAACCTGGTCATAGGCGCGCTGCAGGAAGGTGGAATAGATGGCGCAGAACGGCTTCATGCCTTCGCTGGCCAGACCCGCCGCGAAGGTTACCGCATGCTGCTCGGCAATGCCGACATCAAAGACGCGGGTCGGGTGAACCTCGCCGAATTTATCCAGCCCGGTGCCCGAGGGCATGGCGGCATTGATCGCTACGATGCGCGGATCGTCATTGGCTTCCTGGATCAGGCTTTCGGCAAAGACATTGGTGTAGGACGGCGCGTTGGAGACCGCCTTGGCCTGGGCGCCGGTGACCACGTTGAACTTGGACACGCCATGATATTTGTCGTCGGCGTCCTCGGCCGGGGCATAGCCCTTCCCCTTTTTGGTGACGATGTGGATCAGGATCGGGCCTTCGGCCGCCTCGCGCACATTGTCGAGGATGGGCAGCAGGTGATCGAGATTATGCCCGTCAATGGGGCCGACATAATAGAAGCCGAGTTCCTCGAACAGCGTGCCGCCGGTGAAGAAGGAGCGGGCGAATTCCTCGGTGCGCCGGGCCGGCTCGTGCAGGAAGGGCGGCAGCTTGCTGACGAAATTCTTGGCCGCTTCACGCGTGCCGCGATAGACGGGGCCCGAGACCAGCCGCGCCAGGTAAGCGCTGAGCGCGCCGGTGGGCGGGGCGATCGACATGTCATTGTCGTTGAGGATGACGATCAGCCGCGCATCCATGGCGCCGGCATTGTTCATCGCCTCATAGGCCATGCCGGCCGACATGGCGCCATCGCCGATGACGGCCACCACATTGCGCGGCACGCCCTGCAGTTCGCTGGCCACAGCCATGCCCAGGCCCGCCGAAATCGAGGTCGAGGAATGGCCGGCGCCAAACGGGTCATATTCGCTTTCGGCGCGACGGGTGAAACCGGACAGGCCATTTTTCTGGCGCAGCGTGCGGATGCGCTCGCGGCGGCCGGTCAGAATCTTGTGTGGATAGGCCTGGTGGCCGACATCCCAGATGATGCGATCATGCGGGGTATCGAACACGGCATGCAGCGCCACGGTTAGCTCGATCACGCCCAATGCCGAGCCCAGATGCCCGCCAGTCACCGAGACGGCGTCGATCACTTCGGCGCGCAATTCGTCGGCCACCTGGCGCAATTCGGTGCGCGGCAAGGCGCGCAGATCGGCGGGGGTGTGGACAGTGTCGAGCAATGGTGTCGAGGGGCGGTCGGCCAAGCGGCAATCCTTCGCCAGAAACGGCAATATATGAACTCTTTAGGCCCGCTGCAGAGGCTTTGCAACATGGCCCGCTCGCCACGCTTTATGCAGGCGCGGCGAGCGATAGGGTCATATCGTGCCCGAAATGAGGCTTTGGCCGGAGCTTTTAATTGGTGGCGGTGACCACGAAGCTGGTGTGGCTGGGCACGGCAGGGAAGTCGCCCGCGCGCAGCGTGGTGACGTATTCGCCCATCTCGGTGGCGGGGCTGAAATCGGCCTCGTCATGATCGAAGATCACCGCGAAATGGTCCGAGCTCATCGTGGAGGGCGCGGTGAAGATTTCGGCGACATGTTCGAGATCGGGGGCAACCAGATCGGGCTTGCGCATGCCGCCGGGCGGGGTGCGATTGGCCAGATGGTTGGCCAGAGCGGCCGCCACGGGAGCGCTATTGCTCTGCTGGGCGGCGCCAAAGGTGCCCGAGAAGAAGCCGGCCAGCGCGGCGGTGGCCGGATCATCGCCCAGCGAAGCGGTGCGCACGCCGGTTGCAGCCGTCAGCGGCGGCAGGATGGGCAGGCGATCGGCCGGCTGGGGTGGCACTGCGGCCGTCACGGTGGTGTCGCGCTCAATGATCATTTCCAGCGCCCGCTGTGAATCGGGCGTCTGCGGCATGGGCGGCATATAGGCGGTGACCGATTCCGGCGGTTCGGACATGATGAGGCGCGGCTGCGGCATTGGCGCGGTAAAGGCGGCGAGCGCCGTGACAGCATCGCCCGAGGGCATGGCTGCAGCAGTGGCCACGCGCAGGGTTTCCGATTTCATGACCGGCATGGGCGCAGTGGTATCGGGCAGCAATTCGGCCGTGTCGAGCGGCGCGCTGCCGCGGGTCGAGAAGGGAATGGGAATGGCGCCGGGCGCTGCTGGTTGTGGCGCGACATCGGCGACGGCCACCGCAGCGGGTGCGCCACCCAGATCGGCCGGGCGCATCATCGGCATGGGCGCTGCCGCGGGTGTCGCCGTCTGCTGCGGTGCCACCGCTGCCATTTGCACGGGCGCAGACGCTGGAGCGGAAGCCGGCTGGCTGTCATTGCCGCCAAAGAACATGTCCATCAGCGTGCGGCCGCTGCCGCTATTGCTGGCGACGCGGGTGCCCGAATTGCCGCTGCCATTGCAGGGATAGGCGTGGCATTGCTTCCATTCGGCCAGCGCGACCTGATAGCCCTCCTGCGACAGCGGCTTGCCATCGGTGGGCAGATGCATGGTGCGTCCGTCGGGGAAGATTTCCTTGAGCTGGGCGCGGGTCATGCGCGGCCAGGCGCGCACCGAGCCGGTGTCCAGATGCACGAAGGGGCTGCCCGAGGTGGGATAGAAGCCCACGCCGCCGACCTGCTTGCGCATGGCCACGGCCCGCAGCTTGGAGAGCGGAATGCCCGGAATGAAGAAATCCATGGCATGGCCTTTGGTGTGCTGGGAATTTTCAGCAACGCCGGAGGAGGTGGCCCGCAGCATTTCATTGGTCTTGGGCGAACGATAGGCGGATACGACATTGATGGGCTGGGTGGCGCCCACTTCCTGATAGACTTCCCAGACCAGATCGAACAGGCGCGGATCCATGCGGGCGGGCTCGTTCCGGCGCCAGTCGCGCAGGAAATAATTCAGCTCGTTGAGGCCCGATTGCACATATTGCCCATTGCGCTTGAAGACGATGCGGGCCGTCTCCTTGGTATGGGTATAATACAGATAGATCGCGCGTTCGCTCGCTGCCTGCGCCGGAATAACCGCCTGCGGCAGGATCACGGTGATGCTCATAAGGGCGGCCACGCAGGCGCGCACGATATGGTGCCGTATCAAAAGGTAAGTCCCCGTCACGCCAAACTCTGCCCGGTTGATTGCCAGTTGTCGTCCGACATTAGCGTGAAAATCGCTCGATTTTATTAACGCTAACGAGATGTCAAATGGCCCGCACCCGGACCCCTTCACGGCAGTGTTATTACGGGGAAAACCCGGCTGAACCAAGGCGAAATTGTAAAGCGGGGGTTAAGAGGGGCGGCCCGAGCCACCCCGCAGCGCCACTCAGGGGGAGAGCGTGGTGTCCGCCGGGGCCGCGTCGGCGATCACCGGGGCGGCCGCGTCGCCCAGGCCCAGCGCCTTGATCAGCTTGGCATTGTGCCCATAGACGTCGGCATAGGAGCGCAGCTCGCCATCGGCGCCGACGCGCAGGGTGAAATAGGCCAGATGCACCGGCACCTGCTGTTCCGGGTTCACCCAGCGCTCGGCCGAGCCAAACATGGCCTCAAGCGAAGCGCGGTCGATATTGGGTTCATTGGCGGTCAATGCGGCGGCAAATTCCATCGGGTTCTGCACGCGCACACAGCCATGGCTGGCGGCGCGGAAGGCGCGGCCGAACAGGCTTTTGGATGGGGTATCGTGCAGATAGACGTCGTGCTTGTTGGGAAACAGGAATTTGATCTGGCCCAGCGAATTGCTGGGGCCGGGCTTCTGGCGCACGCGGAAGGGGAAGCTGTCGCCCACGGCGGCCCAATTGACCTGATAGGCGCTGACCACATTGCCCTGATAGATCAGTTCCATATTCTGGCTGGCGATATAGCCAGGATTGGAGCGTGTCTTGGGCGCGATCTCGTTCTTGATGATCGAAGAGGGCACGTTCCAATAGGGATTGACCACGATGTGGCGGATATTGTCCGAGAAGATCGGGGTCTGGTTCTTGGTGCTGCCCACCACGACGCGGGTGGCATAGGTTTCCTGTCCGTCGCGATTGATGGTCAGGCGGTATTCGGGAATGTTGACGAAGACGTTGAATTTGCCCAGGTCGCGCGGCATCCAGCGCCAGCGTTCCATATTGGCCAGGATGTCCTCGCGGGTCACCGGCGCACCGCCATTGAGCGCAGTCAACGTCGCCGGGCCCATCACGCCATCGTCTTCAAGGCCCGCGCCGGCCTGGAAGGTCTTGATCGCGGCAATCAGCGCCTCGTCATAGACCAGGCCATCAACTGCCGGCAGTTCCAGGCGCTGGCGCAAGGCGGGCACGCGCGCATCGCTCATGCCGGGCTTGAGCGTGGCGCCCGCCTCGATGGTGATCGGGCGTTCGGCCTGCGTCGCGTCGAACGTCGCCAGCCTTGCCTTGAGGGCAAGGAATTCGGGATGGGTGGGCTCGAGCTTGGCCAGCACCGCAGCAGGATCATCGCTCGTCGCCAATTCCAGCATCAGCGCCGATTGGTCGAGCTGCTTGGGCTGGATATCGAGATTGGCATCGATCGAAAGGGGTTCGATGCGGCCGGTATAGATATGGGTGGCATAGCGCATGGTGGCCGCCGAAAAGGCGGTTTCGAGCGCCGCCAGCTTGGCCGGGTCATTGCCGACGGCGGTGACATCGAGCGCCGAGGTCAGATAGTCGGAGGGGCGCAGGCCTTCGCTGGCCGCGGCGCCAAAGAGTTTCATGATCTTCTGTGCTGCGGCCGAATAGCCGACAGCGCCGTTGGCCTCATCCAGCCAGATGGGCTCGAAATGGCGTGCACCATAGAAGAAATAGAGCTTTTGCGCCTCGCGATAGGCCAGCGAATCCTTGCGCGCGCCGTAGTAAGTGGCCGCAAGCCCGGATTTGATGGTTCTGGCGAGATCCGATTGCGCCGGCGCAATCACCACCGGCGTGACCGCCAGGCTCGCCACATCCTGGGCGACCGCAGGCAAAGCCACACCCGCACCGGCAAGAGCGGCGAGCAAACCAACCAAAATCCTGTTCATGCGAGCTCCATGCACGGCGACGCGGGCCGCGCCTGAACCCGATTCGGCAGGCTGCGGGGTAGTACGAGCAATAACTTGCAAACCTTAACGGGAGCAATTGCTCGCAAAGTTGTGAGCAGGATTTGTGGCAGGGGAGCAACGTCAGGCTTTCCGCCTAGACGAGGCGGCGAGTCGCGGTGGCGCCGCCTTGCCGAAGTTCTTCGGCTAGCCTGCATCCACGTTCAAGAGGTCTGCACCGTGCGACTGGCATACTCGCTGTAGAGACGCTGCTGGTTCAAGACGTCCTGCTTCGGCGCGGTGCCAAAAGTCCGCGAGTATTCCCGGCTGAACTGCGACGCGCTTTCATAACCAACCTTGTAGGCCGCCTCCGCCACGTTGGTCGCCTCCGATACCATCAGGCGCCTCGCCTCCAGCAGGCGCAGTTGCTTTTGAAACTGAAGCGGCGTCATCGCGGTCAGGGCTTTGAAATGCTGATGGAACGAGGATGGGCTCATTCGCGCCACGTCAGCCAATTGCTCGATCCGCAACGTCTGCGCGAAGTTGAGGTGCAGCATGGAGATGGCTTTGACAACCCGCTCGATATTGGATTCCGGCAAGGCCAGCTTGCTGATTTCTCCACCATGCGGCCCGCTCAGCAACCAATAATATAGCTCGCGCATCACCGAGGGATAAAGGATCGGAATTGCCTTCGGCGTCGCCAGCATCCGCATCAGGCGCAGGATGCAGTCCGCCAAAGCTTCGTCGACTTTACCTACGAACACACAAGGACCGGAACTGGCAGCGGCGGTCGGCGGCTCCTCCAATTGTTCAAGCACGGCGCGCATATCCGCCACGTCGAAGTCCAGGGTCACACCGATATAGGGCGCCGTCGGACTGGCCTCAACAATCCGCCCGGTAGCGGGAAGCTCGACGCTGACGACCAGGCATTCCATTGCGCCATAATCGAGCCGATCCTCGCCGAAATGGATCTCCTTGGCGCCCTGAATCACGACACAGAGCGATGGGCGGTATAGGGCCCGCATCGGCATCATCGCCTGAAAGGAACGGACGATGTTGAAGCTCTCGATCGGTGTTGGAAATAGACCCTGACCGCCGCCCTGTTCCTCGACATAAGCACTCACGGCAGCAAGTAGCGATGAGGACATTCGAGGCTCCGGTCGAGTGCCAGGCCAGTGCGGCATCTCAGCCGGGACTATGTAGCCATCTGTAGGAATAGGCAAGTTTCTTGAGGGTTCGGGCATTCTGCTCATCGAACGTTCCATCTAGCTTGAAGTGCCGCGCTGAATGCCGTCAGCGGGGTAGCGCCGGAATATCCGGTCCGGTCCCCAATGACGCGGTGGCCTCCACCGCTGCCGAAGACGCCTCGGCCGCACCCAATCCTGCCGCTCGCCCAAAAGGAAACACGATGCCTATGAACTGGACTACAAAGAACATGCCATCTCAAGAGGGTCGTACGATCATCGTGACCGGCACAGGTGGTCTTGGCTTTGAAGACGCACTCGCGCTCGCCCGGGCCGGCGGCGATGTGATCATCGCCGGCAGAAATCCTGCGAAGGGAGCCGAGGCGATCGCGCGGACCAAACAGGCCGTGCCGGGTGCCGCCGTGAGCTTTGAGGCGGTAGACCTCGGAAACCTGGCCGCAATCGCGGCATTCGGCAGGCGGCTGAGCGCCAGCCGTCAGAAGATCGACACCCTGATCAATAATGCGGGTGTCATGACGCCGCCGACCCGCAAGACCACGGCTGACGGGTTCGAACTACAGTTCGGTACCAATTATCTCGGTCATTTTGCCCTGACAGCCCATCTGCTGCCGCTGCTGTTGCGCGGACACAATCCACGCGTGGTGACCCTTTCGAGCATCGCCGTTCGCGGCCGTGGCACCGCTATCAACTTCGACGACCTGCAGGCCGAACGAGACTACCAGCCGATGCCGGTTTACGGCCAATCCAAGCTGGCCTGCTTGATGTTCGCGTTCGAATTGCAACGGCGGAGCGACGCCGCCGGATGGGGCATTACGAGTATCGCCGCGCATCCTGGTGTGTCGCGGACGGACCTGTTGCACAACGCTCCGGGTCGACGCAGCGTCCAAGGCCTCGCTCGCTCGTTCATGTGGTTTCTGTTCCAGCCGGCAGCGCAAGGCGCGCTACCAACCCTGTTTGCGGCAACGTCTCCTGACGCCCGCAAAGGCGCCTATTACGGTCCGGACAAATTGGGCGAGACTCGTGGCTACCCCACCGAGGCGGCGATTCGTCCGCAGGCATTGGAGGCTCATGCCGCCAAGCGGCTTTGGGAGGTGTCCGAGGAACTGACAGGGATCAGTTTCGCCGACCGGACCGGGCCGGTCCCGATCACCCCGGATGCGCCGGACGACCGATAGCCGTTGGCCCGTGCCAAGCCGCCTGGCGCCAAGCGTGCGCCACGTTCCGCGACGCCTCAGCGCAGCTGGCGGTCGAGACTGTGCAAATAGGCGTTTAACAGTTCCACCGATCGTTCGGTGAGCCTGGCATATTGGCGGCGCCCGTCATTGGGGTCGTCCCAGCGCTCGATGAGGCTTGCCTCTTCCATTTCGTCGAGCCGCCGCGATGCGGTCGAAGCGGCAACGCCGGAAACCAGGTACAGGCTCGATACCGATACCTGTCGGCCGAGCAATTGGCTCTCCATCAGGTCGAGCAGCATGTACCAGGCCGGATCGGCAAAGAGCTTGTCGGTAAAATAGCGCGTGCGGATGTCCCGCGTTTGCAGCAGTTCCAGCAGCCGCGCATTGGACAGAACGCCGCTATCGGCCGGCAGGGCCGCGCCAGGGGTGGGGCCAGCCGCGGCCTCGGCAGGAAATGCAGTCAGCATTTCTGCGAGCCGCCGGGCCTCGTCGCTGAGGCGTTGGAGCTGGGCCCTGCCTTGGTCCCATGCATCAAGCGCACCCCTGTGCTCCCGCGCCTTGGCGGCGGCCCGCTCGACCGCGTCCAGCAATTGGTCCCGCCGCACCGGCTTGTGCAGAAAGTCCACCGCGTCGAGCCGCAATGCGGCGACCGCGCTATCGAGCGTGGCATGGCCGGTAACGAAGATCACCTGCAGCCATTTGCGGTTTGCAAAGCGCTCCCGGATGGTTGCCAGCAGGGCAAGGCCATCCATGCCTGGCATGCGGATGTCACTGACGATCACATCGATGGCGGGCGTGTTGTCCAGCAGGTCGAGCGCGGCGGCGGCCCTGGTGGCCGTGAGGCAGTGATAACCACCATCGGTCAGAGCCGTAGCCAACACATCGAGCAACGCGGTCTCGTCATCGACCAGCAATATCGTTGCGCGATCGGCATCCACTGTGGCGTCGTCCTCCTCGGGTCAGGCGCTTTTCGGGGGGCCTTGCCGCAGCTTAGCTTTGCGGGGCGGCCGGCATCAATATGCGAAATTCAGCGCCGGAGCCGGTATTGCGGACCTCGATACGCCCACCCAGGTCCCGCGCCATCCCGGCACTCAATGCCAGGCCAAGTCCGGTGCCCTTGCCGACGGGTTTTGTGGTGAAGAAGGGCTCGAACAACCGCTCGAGCAGGGCCGGCGGGATACCCGGTCCCGAGTCGGAGATGGTGATCGCCACCATCTTTCCATCCGGTTCGGCCGCGATGCCGATCTCGATCCAGTCGTCCGATTGGTTTGGTCCGGAGGCCGGGTTGTCGATAATGGCATCGCGGGCATTGACCAGAATGTTGAGCACGATCTGCTCGATCAAGGTCGGGTCGGTCAGCATCATGTGCCGGCCCGCCGCGTAGGTCTTGCGCAGGCTGATCCCCGCATCGGCGAACTGCGCCTGGGAGATGACCAGTGCGCCATCGACGGCCCCGGCAGGATCGATGGGCTGGGCGGCGGCGCTGCTGCGATGGCCGTAGATGCGCATATGGCTGACGATCGCCGCCGTGCGGTCGAGCTGGTCACTGAGCAATTGCAGGCTTTTGTCGACAAAGGCTGGTTCGGCCTGGCCGGTCTTGATCCGGTTGCGCAGCGTATCGAGCGCCATCATGATCGTGGCCAGCGGCTGGTTGATCTCGTGCGCGATTCCTGTCGCCATCTCACCCAGCGTGATCATCTTGCCCGATTGATAGATGGCGAGTTCGGCCGCCCGCCGCTCGGTAATGTCAAAGCCGATCGCCACGAGATTCTTGATCGCGCCATCCTTTTCGCGGATCGCGGTCACGCTCCAGGCGAGTTCGCGCCGCTCGCCATCGGCCTTGGTCACGGTGCTGTTGGTCTGGTAGGGCAGCTTGCTGACGATATCGGGGAGCTGGCCCCCCAAAGCATAGTCCAGGCCACCACCGGTCTCGATCATGGCCCGGAAAGCGGGATTGGCGACCACCCGCTTGCCCTGCGGATCGGCAACGGCAACCAGCGCGCCATCGGTATTGAGAATGGCCTCGAGGAATTCGCGTTCCTGGTGCACCCGCGCCGCATCGAGCGTGCTGGCCATCAGCGAGGCGCGGTTGCGCACATATTTGCCAAGCACGATCCCGAGGGCGATCAAGGTGGCAAAGAGCGCCGCCAAGGCCGCCAGGATGATGGCCGAAGCCGTTCGCCACGCCACATAGATCGGGGCGGTCGGCACGCCCACATAGGCCAGCATGGGCGCCACCGCCGAACTGCTATAGGCGAACACCCGCTCGATCCCCGTTCGCATGGAGGGGGCAATGACAATGCCGCCGCCGGCCCGCAGGATGGGCTCCTCGTCCGGCCCCAGCCTGCGTCCGATGACTTCGGGAACATTGGAGGCGCGAATGATGCCGTCGGTGCCGACAATGCCGATCACCCGGCCGCTTTCCTCTTCGAGCTTGTTGTAAAAGCCATAGAGAAAGGGCCCGTCCACCACGATGAGCACCAGACCTTCGAACGTGCCTGCATCACTCTCGATCCGATGGCCATAGTTCATGGTCCAGCCGTCCCATGTGCCTACGGCGGTATGGTACGGTTGGCCGATATAGGATGCCGGCCCGCCTGCTGCGCTCAGGGTCTTGAAGAACGACGTTTCGCTCATATCGGACCCCGCCGGATAGGCCGGGCTGCTGCTGGCCGCCACAAGGCCGTCAATGCCGATAATGGCAATCGCGGTGGCCGCCGGCTCGGCAGCGGCGCGGCGCCGCATCACCTCCGACAGCATGTCCTGGTCGACAATCGGATCGGCGCGGTCCTCGGTGATGGCGCGGCTGACGGCCTCGAGCCGGACGAATATCTGGGTCGTGTGTTCGGCCAGCGCATTGGCCAGGTTCATTGCGCTCTGTCCGGCCGCATCGATGCGGCTGTCATAGTCGCGATAGATCAGCGTCGCTGCACCCGATAGCGCAATGATCACCACCAGGGTCACGGCGGCCCAGTAGATTGCCATGGTCCGCCGGTCCAGCCGGGTGGAGCGCTCGTTCATAAAATATCCAAATATGCTTTGCCCGGTCGCGGTCGTGACGATCGCTCCGATCAATTCTGGCCAGTTCGCAACCGGCCAGCCCGCTTGTCAACACAATGCGGTCCAGCCGGCAGGCTGACGCTGCCGGCTGGACCTGATGAACGGCGCCGCTCCTGCCCCCTATCTGTCCGCCGGGAGGGTGCGGACAAATTCCGATGCATGGGATGCGGGGAGCAGAAGCGACGCCGAACCGAACCCCGGCTTACCAGGTGATCTTGAGCCCGCCGGTAACCTTGCCCGCCAGTTCAGTGGCCCCGCCGAATTCGACCGAAGCCCGGCCGAACAGGCTGACATTGTCTGAAATCTGGGCAACGGCGCCGACACCGACCTCGAAGCTGGTGCCGCCCATATCGCTGCTGATCAGCGTATCGGATGCCACCAGGCTGCTTTTGCCCATGAATTCATGCTTCACATTGGCGTCCACGAAGGTCGTGACCGAGCGGACCGTTTCGGGCTTGGTTGCCTCCCCGAAATAGTAGGTCTTCTCCAGCCGCAGCCCGACGCGGCCCAATAGGCTTTCGGTTTGCTGGCCGTGCACCACGATGCCATTGCCATCCATGAAGCTATCGGCATTGACCGACGAATAGATCAGCTGGGCCTGCGGCTGCAGCACCAGGTTATCGCCCAGATAGAAGCCATAGCCGGCTTCGATCGAGGCAGAGGTCGCGCTGCCCGAATAGCTGTGGCCGATGTCGAAGCCGCTGACCGATCGGGCCGAGACGCCGAAATCGAGCCAGTCATGCTTGACCACGGCATCCACATAAAAGCCCGTGCCGGGCGTGGTGGCGGTGGGGGCATGTTCCTGCCAGCTGGCATAGGCGCCCAGGCCCTTGCTGGCGATCGAGCCAGACGCGGTCCTGCCCTTCACGTCAAACGACGATTGGGCCAGTTCGCCAAAGACACCAACAGTGAACTTGTCATCGGCGTTGATGACGCCGATCGCGTTATAGTCGGAGCCGATCTGCATGCCGGCCGTGCTGAGGTTGAACCCCTGGCTGGCATGGCCCGTCACGTCCGGCGCGTAGGAGCCGGTCTTGCCCAGGCCGCGCATCCAGGCATGGAAACCTTCGTCTTCGGGGTTGAGGCGCAGTTCGCCCACGCGTTCATGGAAGGTATCGAGCGAGGTCAGGATATGCTCGCGCGCACCAGCCAAGGCGACATTATAGCCCGGCACAGTATCGACGATATGGCCGGAGGGATCACTGCCGTCGGTCTGCAGATACCAATTCTGGCCATCGGCCTGGGCCAGTTGGTAGTCATAGATACCCACGACCGCCGCGGCACCCAGCACGAATTCAGCGTCGCTAGCGCCGCCGACCTCGACGACCTGAATACCGTCGGTTGCGCCGGTGCCAGTATAGGCGCCAGTGCCGCCATTGTTGCGCACATAGATCAGCCCGTGACCCGAAGTGTCGCCCGTCACCACAAGTTTGTCGGTCTCGCTCGAAGCGCCACCCTCATTGAGCTTGGTGTTGAGAACGAACGAGCCGCCATCCATCGAAAGCATCCCGGCCGTCAGGGTCTTGTAGGGATCTTCCGCGTCGAAGGCGATCATGCCGTTGTTAATGAGATCGGTGACGCTGGAGTCGCCCGTCATCGCCCAATGGCTGGTCTCGTCAAGCGAGAGATTGGAGACCGAACCGGCCTCGGTATTGACAATACCGGCAACCGAGGAGCCTTCGAGCGCCACATTGGCTGTGGCGCCATTGCGGATATCGAGCCAGGTGCCGTTGTTGGCGGTGGCTTGCGAGTCCTTCAGCGTAATGTCCGCAGTCGCCGTATCCACGGCGACCGACGCGCCTTGCGCGGCGGACAATAGAACATTGTTCAGCGTCACGGTGTTGCTGGCGGCGGTGAAGCCGTTCACCTGGATAGCGTTTGCCTCACTGCCCGTTGTTGCGAAGGTGCTATTGGTCGCTGATAGTGAGCCACCATTGCTCACCTGCGCGGCATGGCTCTGATCGCCGGCCGTCTCGACCGACGTGTCGATCAGATCGGCCTCTCCGCCGGCGCTCCAGACGCCAATGGCGCCCAGCCCTTCAGTCGTGATGCTGGAATTGCGCATCGTGACCTTGCCGGAATTCATCTGAATACCATGGGAAACTTTGCCCTCGGTATTGATCGCAACGTGGTCGGCGTCGATCGTGCCATCCGCATCGAGGAAGAAGCCGCGGCCATAGTCGCCGTGCGTGTCGATCGCCGTGTTCGAAATGGCAATGTCACCGCCATTCGCCCAGACCGCGTGCGTGCTGTCGTGATTGGCGACGATCTGGGAATTCTTGACGGTTGCGGTCCCGTCCAGTCCGGCAACCACGCCGTCGGAGTTTGGCCCGTTTACCTCGATATAGGTGCCATCGAGCTTGATCGATCCGCCATTGCTAACGTTCACGGCGTCCGAATACTGTCCGCTGGTTTTGATTGAACCGCCCGTAAAATCGACCGTCGAGCCCACGCCGTCGACAAGAACGCCTTTTGCGTTGTCGCCGCTCGTGGTCACATCGACATTACTTGCGTTCACCGTGGCGCCGGCCTGCGCCAGGACGCCGTGAGCGCCATTGCCGCTCGTTGTAATCGTGGTGTCGATCAGATCGGCCAGCACGGCATTCGCGGCACTCACGCCGATGGCATTGGCGCCACTGGTCGAGATGCTGCTGTCCTGCATTTTCAGGCTGGAACCGTCGTTCAAAAGTTGCACGCCGTCAGCGCCGGTTCCCGCCGTCGTCACCGTGACCCCGGTGACATCGGCCGTACCGCCGCGCTGGATCTGGTATCCGGCGGCGTTGTTGCCGGTCGTGCTGATGCTGCCGCCATTCTGCGTATAGGTGCCGGTATAGTAGACGCCCACGCTGTGCGAATATTGGCCGCTGGTGCTGATATCGATATTGGTGGCAACCACAGCGGAATCATGGCTCACCAGGATACCGAGCGCCATGGCGCCGGAGGTTTTGATTGTTGCGCCGGTAACGGTGATCGTGCCGCCATCAGCGGCCGTGACGCCATTGGCAGCGTAGCCGCCGGTCGTGATGCTGACCGGCCCGTCGGCCACGATCGAGCCGCCGTTTTTTGCGGATAGTCCCGAGGCCTGGGAACCGCCGGCCATGCCGGTATCGATCACCGTGCCGGGTGCGACGATCTCGCCGGTGCCGTCGGCAATGACCTGCTGGGCCAAGGCGGGAATGCTGAGAACGGTCAGGATGGCAGTCGAAACATAGAGGCGCTGCAGGTTTTTCTTGAAGGTGCCATTTCGCACCGCGCCGGAATTGATACTCATTTGGAACTCACTGTTTTTGGACGCCCCGGCTGCATTGGCCGGAGCTGATTGATTTGCTTGCGCGCACGGGACGGACGAGCTGGCGTCAGCAATTGAGCTGCGCTGCCGGAAGCGTCGTGGCGGTGCGATGATTGGGGATTGGTGGACGGTCAGAAGCCGAACAGCAGCCGGGCGACGCTGATCCAGAACAAGGCGCCGGCGGCAAACATGCCGGTCCAGATCGCCAGCCGGATACGGGGCGGATATTTGGTTTCGGGCTCGAAGCCTCGGCGACGAAGGGCGGCGCGCTCCGCCGCATTTCCGTCGGTAAAATTTACTGTGGTCACGATAACGCCAGCTCCGTGTTCCGGCGCATCACCATGAGCGCCCGATGCGCTCTTGGCCCGATCCTTCGGATCATTGCGCCGTTCGAACACCCATGTGCTGGCTGGGGAAGCAGAATTCACGCGGAACTGGTTCCACTTTGGAAGCATCCAGGCACAGCCAACCCGGCTATACGGCTAAGCTGCTGAATCCGAACAGCTTTAATACTTCCAGATTGGCACCGATTGTTGCCCCGACGAATGCGACCGTTTCCTGCAGCGCATCGCTAACTGGCCCGAGGCGCCGCCGGCCAATTAAGCCAGGCCCGCTTTGATCCTCCCCCAGACCAATTTGGTGCGCACGCGATATGCCAATCGGCCGGCACTGGCATGGGGCCGCAGGACTTGCTCGAGCTCGCGGTCAAAGTCCGGGAGCCGGGCGCCGAGCTTTGAGGGGGCGAATGTATCGCGCGAATGCTGGCAGGCAATGAACGCTGCCACGCTCTGCTCAAACGGGGCGGAGACGAAATACTCTTCGCCCTTGATGTCGAGGTGCGCGGCGTAACGATCCCATTCCCGCGGCTTGCCAACGGGGTCGAACGGCTCGCCCGTGACGGCAAGCACCCAGCGTTCCAGGAAGTTGAGCCAATCTGCTCGCCATGGCGGTTCGAACGCGTCGTCGCCCGCAACCACCGCCACGACATGGCCGGGACGTCCATGCGCCAATAGGCGAGAAAATAGCCGTTCGTGGTCCATCCAGTGGATGCTCGCTGCCGCGACCGTCAGGTCGAACCTCCGGTCCGCGATCGGAAAGTCCTCGGCAAAGTCTTCTACCCATTCGATATTGGGTGCATTGCCGTTCGGCATGGAGCGGCCGAGCGCGATCATGGCCCGGGAAGGATCGACGGCGGTTACCGTCTCGAAGTGCCGGGCCAGCGGTCGCGAGATTTTGCCTGGGCCGCAGCCGATGTCGAGCAGAGCCGTCCGGGCCGGTGCGATCTCGAGGAGCCTTTGGAACAAAGCATGTGGATAGGGCGGCCGAAAGACGTAGTTTTCGACGACGTCCGCCTCTTCAAAGGCAGCCCCGGCGCGCATGTTCATGAGACCCCGCATTTTGGTGCCGCACTCTTATCCTGTCCATATCACCTTGATGACACAAGGCCCGGCGCGTTCACCGCTGGTCCGGATGCAGGAATGCGGCAAGGAATGTCGCCACCGCGGCTTCGGCGTGGCGGCGGATTTCCGCCTGGTTTGGCAGCGCGGCGTCGCCCAGCATCATGACGCGATTGACCGGATCGGCCATGACCAGCCAGTTGAATTGGGATGCCGCCATGCTGGCATCGGAGAATTGCAGCAGGTTTTTTGCGGCCAATTGCTCGAAAGCGACGCCCATCGCCTCGACCGCCCGGGCCGGGCCGCGCGCATAAAGCTGCCTGGCGAGTTCGGGGAAGCGCTGCGCCTCGGCAATCACCAGCCGGCGCAATTGCATCAGGCCGGGCGTGAGCACGATGGCCAGCTGGCGCACGGCATAATCCAGCAGATAGGCTTCAAGCTGGGCGCGATTCTCCACCCTGGGCAGGCCCTGGTGCACGGCGATATCGGCCTCGCCCATCATCTGGCCCATCACCGCGATGAACAGCGCCTCCTTGCTGGTGAAATGCTTGTAAACGGTCTGCTTGGACACCCCGGAGCGGCTGGCGATTTCGTCCATGCTGGCGCCGGCATAGCCCGTGCTCAGAAAGACCTCGGCTGCCGCGCCGACAATGGCCGCCTGCTTGCGCTCCGAGCGCGTGCCGGCCGGGATCTCGCTGTCTGTCATCGGCATTGTCGCACTCCATCGCCAAATCCTGCTTGACACAATCAAACTGTACAGTCTAGTTCCTGTTTGCGGAACCAAACCGTCTAGTTTGATTGTGGAGGAGGGCTGATGGCCATGAAGACGACCCAGTTGAGTTGCGCCTGCGGAGCCGTGCGCCTCCAGGTGCGCGGCGCGCCCATCATCAGCACGGAATGCCACTGCACCAGCTGCAGCCAGGCGGGCCAACGGCTCGGGGCGCTCAATCTGCCGCAGCCCATGCTCACACCGCAGGGCGGCACGCGCTATGTGCTCTACCGCAAGGACCGGGTCGGTATTCTTGCCGGCGCCGACAATCTCAGCGCATTCCGGCTTGGCCCCAGCGCAACGACGCGGCGGGTGCTGGCCTCCTGCTGCAACACGCCGCTGTTTCTGGAATTCAAAGGCGGCCACTGGCTCAGCCTCTACGGCAATCTGTGGCCATCCGGCGAACTGCCGCCGCTGCAACTGCGCACCATGATCCAGGACGCCCCCGACCGCTCAAGCGTGCCGGACGACGTGCCCTCCGGTGCCCTCGCCACCGCCGGCTTTTACCGCAAGCTGCTCATGGCGTGGATCGCCATGGGCTTCAAGGTTCCCCAGATCGTGGTCAACGGCGCGATCGACGCCTGACGCCTATTCGCCGAACACCAGCACCTGTAGCCGCGGCAGCAGTGGCCGCACGGCGTCGGCATGGACCTGCCCGCTCTCCCGCGCCGCCCGGGCCGCGGCGATTTCGGGTTCGAGATCGGCGCGGATGGCGGCTTTCTGTTCGGCGGAAAGGCTGGTGCTGGCGTCCAGCTGCGCCAGCGGCCCGGCAAAGATGGCGTCGAATTCGGGCTCCGGCATGCTCGCCATGAAGCCGGTCAGCACTGCGTCATGGGCGGTGATCCAGCTGTCATGGTCAAAGCCCGCGGCGGGGATCAGCTCGCCGTTCTGGGTATCATAGTCAAACAATTCGCCGCCTCCGCCGTAATAAATGGGCTCGCCGCTGATGGCGGCCACTTGCTCCATGATGCCCACGACAATTTCGGCTTCCCGCTGGTCGAGGGCCCAGCCCGGTCCGGTCAAAGCTAGGAATGCAACGAGCCCCAGCGATACCGATCTGAACATTGTGATCATCGTGTTCATCCTCAAAATACCGCCTTCAGGCCAAGGCTGCCGCCAATGCTGGCATCCTGGCCACGGGTTGCCGCATTGACCGATAGCGAAAGGCCGACATTGTCGCTCAGTTTGTGATCGAGATCGGCGCCGATCCGCAGCCAGGTCTGGCCCTGCTGGCCGCCGCCCATGCTGAAGTCGAACAGCCCGATCACATTGCCATTGGCTGCCGCCCCATCGCCGACACGGTGGGCGACTTCCAAAGTCGTGCTCAGCGCGGTGCTGGCCGAGAATTCGGTCACCGCCGTCAGGCCCAGCCGCGCCTCATAGGAGGTCAGCGATTGTCCATCGAAGCGAGCGGGGAAGGGGCCACCGCTTTCGACGAAACCGTCAATGTCGGTGCGCCCGGCCGCGATGGAGGCCCATGGGTTGAGCGTGGTATTGCCGATGGTGGCCGCTTCCAGCCAGTCGGCACGCAGCCGGATGACGCCGCTGCCCAGATCGGTCTGGCCGTCGGAATAGGCCGTCGCCGCGCCATTGCTATAGCCACGATGCAGCTCGGCCTGCCAGCCGCCCAGCATGCCGGTGAGCGAGAACAGCAAGGGCGTGCCATCGGGCTGCCAATCCACTTCCCCCAGCAGATATTGCCCGGACAGATCGCTATGGCCGCCATGGGCCAGATCCTGCCAGGAATGGCTGGTGCCCACGCTGATGCCGGCGCGCACCGCGCCGCCGAACAGGTCGGTACAGGCGCCGATTTCGGCCAGGCCGAGCCCCGTGCCGCTATCGCCATGCCGGGCCAGATCGCCCGTCGCCCAGACGCAGGATTCCTGCGACAGGCTTTTCTGGCTCAGCAGCGGCCGGTGATGGGCGCCATTGAACGGCAACCAGGCCAGAAACTGGCCGGCATTGGCAATCTGGGTGCTCGAGAACAGCGAGCGATGATACTCCTCTATGTCCATCAAACCACCGCCGGGTCCAGGTCCCGGGCCGGGACCGGGGCCAGGACCGGGATCGGGCGGAATGACCCGGGCGATATAGCCCCTGAACTCGCCATCCGGCGTGGACATCCGGCCCACGACGACATTGCCGTCGCCCGATACGTCGTTGGCGCTTATCAGCTGATCTGTGCCGATCGCGACGCCGGCGGCCTCCAGCCATTCGGAAACAGCGACCATCCCGGTCGCCTCGCTCCACCGGAACGCCGTATTTTGTCCGTTGGCGGATATCGATTCCCCGACCACGACGTCACCGGTGCCCGAGAGGGCGTAGGCCCAACTGTGTTCGCCGCCCAGCGTCCCCAGATCGTACATCTGCACGTTGGCGGCCACCCCACCGGTGGCTCCTTCGACCCAGCGAAAGGCGTGGTAGTCGCCGTTGTCGTCGTGGCTGTATCCCACCACCACATTGCCGTTGTCGGAGATATCGGAACCGAAGGCGTAGTCGCCGCCCGTGCCGGTCAGGGTGCCCAATCCCATGACGTCGCCATTGCCATTCTCGATGTCGTCGACATCCCAGCGTATGGGTTGCCAGCCATCGGCGCCGTTCTCGCTGCCGATGACATAGCGGCCGTCGCGGGAGATGCCCTCGACATAGTGATCCGTCGCAAGATCGCTGAGTTCCTGCAGCTGATACATCTGGGCGTTGCCGGCAACACCGGTCGTGGCGCCATTGATCCAGACAAACCCCCGAATGTCGGCATCGGCGCGGCTGGCGCGGCCGACCACGATATTGCCGTCACCGGACACGTCAAAGGCCCAGCTTCGATTGCCGCCGAGTGTGCCGATATATTCGATGCCTTCAGTGGCGCTCCAGCGGAACGCCCCGGCCTCCGCCAAGGCGGTATTGTAGCCGACGACCACTGAAGCATCGTCCGAAATACCGCTGGCGTAAGAGCTGGAGAAGACATCCGTGTCGAGATCCACCGGCAGCCCGTCCGGTCCCCACACTGTCGCCCGGAACAGACCGGACGATTCTCTGGACCATTGTCCGATCACATGGGTGCCCGCCCGGTTTATCCCGGATAGATAAATTCCGCCCGGACCCGCCTCGGGTGAATAGACGTAGTCGATGCGGCTTTGCGCCTCAGTGCGCGGCATCCCGATCAGTACACCGGTCCCGGCAATTGCCACCAGCGCCGTGCCACGCCGCAGCGCGGCCAGCCGTTTCCGTCTCGTCTTCATCCCCTGCAGCCCCTTGCCCTCGCTCCCAAATCGGGGAGCCTCAAGGCTGCGGTAGTTGCCCGCGCGCCCGCGATCAACGCGGGGAACGCTGCGGCATAACATTTGCCGTTCCGCATAATCGGCGCAGGGCAGGCGACACCCCGACCTGCCTCACTCCCCTTGAGGGGGGTGTTTGCCCGGGACTCATACCAACCACGGTGTCATTCCGGCGCAGGCCGGAATCCATGCTGTGTTCTCCCCGCGCATGGGGTGCTCGGATGGCCTTCAGCATGGATCCCGGCCTGCGCCGGGATGACACCGCGTTCTTGAACGCGTCTGGAGTGAACACCCCCGAGGGAGAGCGGATTGGATCGTGGCTCTCAGGCGATCAGAAAAGCTGAATGTCGATTTCTGCCTAGCGATCGCTCTCGCGGACGCGGCGGTAATAGCCGGGTGGCACGCCGAAGCGGCGGCGGAAGGCGGTGACGAAATTGCTCGCCTGGTTATAGCCCAGCTCCCAGGCCAATTGCTTGAGCGGCAAAGTGGAGCCCGCCTCCAGCGCCGCCCGGGCGGCATCCAGCCGGGCATCGCGCAGATAGTCGAAAATGGTGGTGCCGAACAGCAGCCGGAAGCTGCGGTTCAGCCGCCGTGGCGTCATGCCCACCGCAGCGGCGAGGCTCGCCAGGTCCGGCGGGTCGCGCAGATCGGCCAATAGCCGCTCGCGCGCTTCGCGCACCCGACGCAGTTCCGGCCCCAGCGGCATAGCGAGGCCGGTGCGCATTTCACCCAGAATATCGAATTGATGGGCCAGCAATTCGAGCACCTTGGCCTGCCGGTAGATATGGGCCATGGCCCCGCCATAGGCGGGCCGCAACAGCGCCTGCGCCAGCGTGCGCATGGGCGCGGGCAGCGGTGCCGTCGCCGCCATGTCGTTGCGCTTGCCACTCAGGGCCTCGCGCACCGCGGGCGGCAGGTCGTTCTCGGCGCCCAGGAAATCCAGCGCCTCTTCTTCCAGCCGAATGGCCACGGCCTGCCAATCGCCTTGCGCCCGCACGTCATAGACAACCCGGCGCTCGATCGGCGTCAGCGAAAAGAACCGGCCCTCCTCGCGCCAGCTCTGCTCGTCGCAACCCTCCATGGCCACCGTGCCGGCCCCACCCAGCATGCCGCCCAGCACCATCTGGCCGGTATTGGACACGCCCTCCATGGCAATGCGAAAGGCGCTGCTGCCATCGGTTCCGGCGCGATAGAGCAGGATGCCGGGGAACATCTGCTTTTGCTCCATGAAGGCCCGCACCGGCCCGGCGGCGAAATTGATCCGCTCCTGCCGGCCGAAATCATGCCTCCATCTGCTATCGCCACTGGCAAACAGCCAATCCTGCATCCACCCGCCCCCAGAAGGTCAATCCGCGCCCCAAGCCTTTGCCGCATGGCGCGCGGGCCTTCACCAATAACGGCTTATGCGATTGTGCCATTTATTATGCGCAAAGGCACGTCTGGACTGTGGGATGTTAATCCTGCTGCAGCCGGAACACGGATTCCCGCTCGATCAGCTTGGGCACGATCATGACGCGCTGGGGCGGCAATTGGCGGCGTGAACTGTTCATGCGTTCGAGCAGCAGGCGGAAGGCGGCTATGCCCATGTCCTCGCCCGGCAGGCGAATGGTGGTGAGAGGCGGGGAAATCTGCAGCGCCGCGGCGAAATCGCCATAGCCGATAATGGAAATATCCTCGGGCACCTTGTAGCCGAGCCGGTGCAGTTCGGAGATAACATGCACGGCCAGCCCGTCATGCGAGCAGAACAGGGCCGTGGGCCGATCCCCCTGCTCCAACAGGGTCTTGAAGGCGGTGGCAAAGCCTTCTTCGCCATATTGGATTTCAAGCACCCGTGCGCCCTGGCAGCCGACATAGGCTTCATTCAGCCCGAACAGGCGCTCCATGCGGCCGCGCAGCACGCGCGTGCCATGCACGAAGCCGACAATGCGGTGGCCCCGCTCGCGCAGATATTGGCCGATCGCGCTGCCCGCCTCGTGGTCGGCGCCGGTGACCTGATCGACCGGGTCGAGGGGGGACACCCAGCCCAGCCGCACCACCGGCTTGCGCGTGCGCCGGAGTGCGGCCAGGGTTTCCTCGCCATGCTGGCCGACCAGCACCATGCCCGCGCTGGCCCGGGCAACGTTCTCGATCTGCTCGGCGCTGCGCGTCCAATGCAGTTGCACTTCATAGCCCGACAGGGCGGCTTCGGACTGGATGCCGTTCTGCATCTGCATCCACAGTTCGCTGTTCACCGGGTCATGATCGTGAAAGACGATGTGGATCGCGGCGCGCGGCGCGGCGCCCGCGCCCTTGAAATAGCCCAGCTCCACCGCCTTGCTGCGCACCAGCGCACGGGTCTGCTCGCTGACGCCAACCTTGCCGGACAAAGCGCGCGAGACGGCGAATTTGGAAATGCCCAATTGGTCGGCGATGGCCTGAAGGGTGATTTTGCTCACGGATGCCTTCCTAAGATTTGTTAGGTAATAGCATGCCGCTTATTTATTGCAAGTTGCGAAAGTTGCGTCATAAATTACTAATATATATCAACATGATAGACGGAATTGGTAGGAATACAAAATTCTTGAACGAAGGTTATTGACCTAACAGACGCAACTTTGCACGTTATCGTTATTCCAGAATAAGCGCTCGAAAAGAGTGTCGCGGATGAGGAGGAAAACGATGACCAGGATTTCCCGCAGAACCTTTCTGGCCGCCAGCGGTGCGGCGCTTGTCTTGCCCGCCATGCCCAGTTTCGCCCAGGCTGCGGCAAAGGAGGCGCCGGCTTTGGCCGAGGCCGTGGCGGCCGGCACCTTGCCGCCGGTGGCCGAACGCCTGCCGCTCAATCCCATGGTGGTCGAGCCCTTCGAGGGCGTTGGCCGTTATGGCGGGGATTTGCGGACGGCTTTGGTGGGCGGCGGCTCGCTCAACATGATGCATCGCTACCAGGGCTATGAGCCGCTGGTGCGCTACACGCCCGATTTCCTGGGCGTCATTCCCAATGTGGCGGAAAGCTTTGAGGCCAGCGCCGACGCCTCGGCCTATACGTTCAAGCTGCGCGAAGGCCATAAATGGTCTGACGGGCAGCCCTTCACCACCGATGACATCATGTTCTTTTATGAAGACGTGATGCTCAACGAAGAGCTGACGCCCTCCCCGCAGGGCCATCTGCGCTCCCCCGATGGCACCCAGGCCAAGTTCGAAAAGGTCGATGCGACCACATTCCGCATCGTCTTCAGCCAGCCCAATGGCCTGCTGCCGCTGCGCCTGGCCTGGGCCAATGACGACCGCACCACGCGTACGCCGCGCCATTATCTCGAGCAATTCCACATCAAGTACAATCCCGATGCGGACCAGATCGCGCGGGATCAGGGCATGACCGGCTGGGTGCAACTGTTCCAGATCAAGAGCGGCATTGCCGTCGATGGCGAAATCTTCAAGAACAAGGAGATGCCGACCCTTTATGGCTGGACCGTCACCCAGCCCATCGGCGAATCAGCCGAATTCGCCATCGCCCAGCGCAATCCCTATTATTTCAAGGTCGACAGCGAGGGCAATCAGTTGCCCTATCTCGATCGCATCACCTATGCGGTGGCGGCCGACAATGAAGTGCTGTTGCTCAAGGCGCTGCAGGGCGAGATCGACCTGATCGATCAGTGGATCTGCACCCCTGCCAATCGCGCCGTGCTCTATGACGGGCAGGAAACCGGCCAATACGGTTTTTACACCACCACCTCGACCGAGCCCAACGAGATGGTGTTCCAGCTCAACCTGACCCACAAGGATCCGGTCAAGCGCGCGCTGTTCCAGAACAAGAATTTCCGCGCCGGCCTGTCCCACGCCATCGACCGCCAGGCGGTGATCGATACGGTGTTCATCGGCCAGGGGGCGCCCGCCCAGCCTTCGGTGCGGCCGGAAGACCCGCTCTATAACGAGCAATTGGCCACCCAATATACCGCGTTCGATCTGGCCAAGGCCAATGAGCTGCTCGACAGCGTCGTCCCCAACAAGGATGGCGAGGGTTATCGGCTCGATGAAAACGGCAATCGCATCACGCTGATCTTCGAGATCGACCAGGTCCGCCAGACCTTTGTCGACAGCTTCCAGCTCGTGCTGCCGATGATCCGCGCCGCCGGCATCGATGCCCAGATGCGCACCATGGACCGCTCGCTGTGGGAAGTCCGCGTTCGCCAAGGCGGGGAATATGATGCCACCGTGCACAAGTTCGGCGGCAATGGCGGCATCGTCGCCATTCTCGATCCGCGCTACTTCTTCCCCAACACGACCGAGGCCATGTACGCCAAGGGCTGGCAGATCTGGTACAATGATCCGTCCTCGCCCGATGCGGTCGAGCCGCCTGACGCCACCAAGCGCCAGTTCGAAGCCTATAACGAATTGCGCCAGACCAGCGACACCGCCAAGCAGCAGGAGCTCATGCAGGAGATCCTGCAGATCGCCGCCGACGAATTCTACGTCTTCGGCGTCACCCTGCCGCTTGATGGCTATGGCATCGTCGCCAATCGCCTCAAGAACGTTGCGCCGTCCATGCCCAATTCCTGGGGCTACCCGACCCCGGCGCCGACCAATCCCGAGCAATATTACATCAGCTGATCCCAGCCATCCGCCGGCGGTGCGATGCCGCCGGCGCCTCCCACACCTTTCCCGGATTGCCCCGATGCTCAAGATCGAAGACAGCCCAGCTGCGTCCAGCCTGCGCACGCCCGACTGGTACAAGACCGCCACGCGCTGGACCCAGCTCACATTCGTCGAGGACGATCCGCAGCGCTATGATCCCGCCTTCTGGGTCGATGTGTTCAAGCGCACCAAATCCAACGCCATTTGCCTCTCGGCCGGCGGTTATATCGCCTATTACCCCAGCGAAATCCCGCTGCATTATGTGTCCAAGTTCATAGGCGATACCGACCCCTTCGGCAGGCTGGTGGCCGAGGCGCGCAAGCTCGACATGCATGTCATGGCCCGGGTTGATCCACACGCCATCCATGCCGATGCCGCCGCGGCGCATCCCGAATGGGTCTCGCTCACGCTCGATCGCCGGCCGCGCGAACACTGGGCCATGCCCGGCATTTTCGTCACCTGCGCCTATTCGAGCTACAATTTCGATTTCATGACCAAGGTCATCGTCGAGATCGCCGAAAAATACGATATCGACGCGCTGTTCGGTAATCGCTGGCAGGGCCATGGGGTCTGCTATTGCAAGGCTTGCGAGGACAATTTCCGCGCCGCCAGCGGGTATGACCTGCCCGAAACCAGCACCGCTTCGGACCCCGTCTGGCAGGCCTGGGCCGCCTGGCGCCGCACCACGCTGACCAAGCTCGTCGCCCATTGGGACAACGAGGTCAAAAAGGTGCGCCCGCATGCCAGCTTCATCCCCAATATGAGCGGCTCCTCGCTCATGGAATTCGACCTCTCGGTCATCAAGAAGCATTGCCCCATCCTGTTTGTCGATCACCAGGGCCGCCGCAATGTCGAGCCCGCCTGGTCGGCCGGCCGCAATGGCAAGCGCATCCGCGCCACCTTCCGCGATCGTCCGGTGGGCCTGATCACCTCGATCGGCCCCGAGGAAATTCCACGCTGGAAGGATTCGGTGCAGACCGGCCCCGAAATCGAGCAATGGGTGCATGCCGGCATCACGCAGGGCCTCTTCCCCTGGTTCACCAAGTTCAATGCCTGCATTCCCGATGATCGCTGGGTGCAGCCCGTTGCCAATGCGTTCAACCTGCATGCCGAGGTCGAGCCGGTGATCGGCTCCATGCTGCCATCGGCCGAGATTGCCATCATCGATCCGGCAACCACATTGCGCCACTGGGACCCGGACAAGCGGCATCTGGCCGAGCTCAACGATCTGGGCTTCTACCATGCCCTGGTCGAGGCAAGGCTGCCCTTCGAATTCCTCTCCGACCAGATCATGACCGCGGAGACTTTGAGCCGCTACAAGCTCGTCATCCTGGCCAATGCCACCTATCTGTCCGACGCCCAATGCCAGGCGCTGCGCGACTTTGTCGCCGCCGGCGGCAGTGTGGTCGCCGCCCATCAGACCTCGCTCCATGACGAAAAAGGCGCTGCCCGCGCCGATTTCGGCCTGGCCGATGTGTTCGGCGTCACCATGAAAAGCCCACCGCGCAGCGGCGTGCGCAATTCCTATGTCGCCCTCAACGGCAGCCACCCCATCAACCAAGGCTATGACGGCGCCCAGCGCATTATCGGCGGCACCGAAGTGGTGGAAGTCGCGCCCATTGCCGAGATCGAGCAGCCCTTCCTCGCCATCCCCGATTTTCCCGACCTGCCGATGGAGGAAGTCTATCCGCGCCTGCCGCCGCAAGGCGTCGGCGTCGCTGCCCGCACCACCGAAGCCGGCGGGCGCGTGGTCTATATCCCCTGGAATATCGGGGAAGTGTTCTGGACCTATATGGCGCCCGATCAGGGGCGGCTGATCGCCAATGCCGTCAAATGGGCGCTGGGCAAGCGGCCCGAAATCGAAGTCACCGGCCGCGGCGTCTTCGATGTGGGCCTGCATAGCGACGATAAGGGCCGGGCGCTGTGCCTGCTCAACCTGACCAATCCGATGATGATGAAGGGCCCCCTGCGCGACACCTGGCCGGTCGGCCCGCTCACCGTCAGCCTCGAAATCCCCCAGGGCAAAAGTGTCAAATCCGCCCGCCTGCTGGTCAGCGGCCAGGCTGTGCCATTCGACATCGCCGATAACCGCGCCACGGTCAGCGTGCCTGATATCGAGACCATGGAGGTGGTCCATCTGAGCTGGGAATAGAGGGGCCCGGCTGAGATGAAACCACAGAATAGACGGTCCGACGCTCACCGCGCCGGGCCACCCGCAAAGCCGAACGAGGAGCGGCAATGCTGAATTACATACTCAAGCGCCTAGTCTACATGATCCCGACCCTGTTCGGCATGTCGATCATTTCGTTCGCCATCATCCAGCTGCCGCCGGGCGATTATCTCACCTCGCTGATGTCGACGCTTGCCGATGGCGGCGCGCCGATCGATGCGGCGACGGTGGAGCGCCTGCGCGGCCAATATGGGCTCGATCAGCCGATCTGGGTGCAATATGGCAAGTGGATGCTGGGCATCCTGACGCGCGGCGATTTCGGCTTTTCCTTTGAATGGAACCAGCCGGTTTCCGAGATCATCTGGTCGCGCATGGGGTCGACCCTGGCGATTTCCTTTGCCGCGCTGCTGCTGGTCTGGGGCGTGTCCCTGCCCATCGGCATCTATTCGGCCGTGCGCCGCAATTCACTGGGCGACCACGTCTTCACCTTCCTTGGCTTCATTGGCCTGGCCGTGCCCAATTTCATCCTGGCGCTGACGCTGATGTATGTCTCCTTCCGCGTCTTCGGCCAATCGGTGGGGGGTCTGTTCTCGCCCGAATATGTCGAGGCTCCCTGGAGCTGGGGGAAGCTGTGGGACCTCATCATGCATTTGTGGATTCCCATCCTGGTCATCGGCATGTCCGGCACGGCCTCGATGATCCGCATCCTGCGCGCCAATCTCACCGATGAGCTGTCCAAGCCCTATGTCACCACCGCCCGCGCCAAGGGCCTGCCCGAATACAAGGTGATCGTGAAATACCCGGTGCGGATTGCGCTCAATCCATTCATTTCGGCCATTGGCTGGGTGCTGCCCGAGCTGGTCTCCGGCGTCACCATCACCGCCATCGTGCTCAACCTGCCGACCGCCGGGCCGCTGCTGCTGCGGGCTCTCGTCGCGCAGGACATGTATCTGGCCGGCAGTTTCATCCTGCTGCTGAGCGTGCTGACCCTGGTGGGGATGCTCATTTCCGACATCCTGCTGGCGCTGCTCGATCCGCGCATCCGCTATAATTGAGGTGATGGAATGACCACGTCTCCCGCCCTCGATGCCAAGCTTGCCGAAGATGGCCCCGCCATTTCCGGCCTCAAGCCCGGCATGGACCCCATTTCCGACGCCGCCGCCGGCCAATGGACCCTCATCTGGCGCAAGTTCCTCGGCCAGAAGGTCGCCCTGTTCTGTGGCGGCGTTATTTTGGTGCTCTATCTCATCGGTGCCTTTGCCGAATTTCTGGCGCCGGGCCTGCCCGATACCAGCCGCGCCCAATACACCTACGCCCCGCCGCAAAGCATTGGCCTGTTCACGCCCGATGGCCAATTCCAGCTGCATGTGAAGGGCTATACAATCGCCATCGACAAGGCGGCGCTCCGCCGCACTTTCGTGGTCGATGAGAACGTCATCGTCCCGGTCGGCCTCTTCGTCGAAGGTCCCGCCTACAAGTTCTGGGGCCTGTTCGAATCCAACCGGCACCTGATCGGCCCGCTCGATCCGAGCCAGACCATGTATCTGCTCGGCGCCGACCGCCTTGGCCGCGACCTGCTCAGCCGGCTGATCTATGGCACACGCATTTCCATGTCGATCGGGCTGATCGGGGTCTGCATGTCGCTGTTCCTCGGCGTCGTGCTCGGCTCCATCTCGGGCTATTTCGGCGGCTGGGTCGATACAATCATCCAGCGGGTGATCGAAGTGGTCAGCGCCATGCCCACCATTCCGCTCTGGCTCGGGCTGGCCGCCGCCATTCCGCTCACCTGGTCACCGATCAACGTCTATTTCGTCATCACCATCATCGTCTCGCTCTTGGGCTGGACCGGTCTGGCGCGCGAAGTCCGTGGCCGCTTTTTCTCCCTCCGCAACGAGGACTTCGTGACCGCCGCCAAGCTTGATGGCTCGTCGGAACGCCGCGTCATCTTCCGGCATATCCTGCCGTCGCTGACCAGCCATATCCTGGCCGTGGTGACGCTGGCCGTGCCCTCGATGATCATTGCCGAAACCTCGCTCTCCTTCCTCGGCGTCGGTCTCAAGGCGCCCGTCGTCAGTTGGGGCGTGTTGCTGCAGGACGCGCAGAATATCCGCTCCATCTCGACCGCCCCCTGGCTGCTCATCTGGCCCAGCCTTGCCGTGGTGATCGCCGTGCTGTCCTTCAACTTCTTCGGCGATGGCCTGCGCGATGCCGCCGATCCCTATGAGACCTGAGGAGTACACTATGGAACAGCCAGTCCTCAGCGTTGAAAACCTGTCGCTCGATTTTCACCTGCGCACCCATATCCTGCATGCCGTGCGCGATGTGAGTTTTGAGCTGCATCGTGGCCGCACCCTCGCTCTCGTGGGTGAAAGCGGCTCGGGCAAATCCGTCACCGCCCGCTCGCTCATGCGCATTGTCGACCGGCCCGGCGTGATGGTCGGCGGCAAGATTATGCTGCGCACGCAGGGGCGCGAGGTCGATCTGGCGCAATTGGCCGCCAACAGCCCGGAAGTCCGCGCGGTGCGCGGCGCCCGCATCGGCCTGATCTTTCAGGAGCCGATGTCCTCGCTCTCACCGGTCCACACCATCGGCAGCCAGATCGACGAAGTGCTGCGGCTCCATGCCCGGCTCGATAAATCCGCTGCCCGCGCCCGCACCATCGAACTGCTCGGCCAGGTCGAAATTCCCAATCCGGCCGAAATGGCCGATCGCTACACCTTCGAATTCTCCGGCGGCATGCGCCAGCGCGCCATGATCGCCATGGCCCTGGCCTGCAATCCCGATATCCTGATTGCCGACGAGCCGACCACCGCGCTCGATGTCACCACCCAGGCCGAAATTCTCGACCTCATCAAGCGCCTCCAGACCGAACGCGGCATGGCCATGCTGCTCATCACCCACGATATGGGCGTGGTGGCCGAAGTCGCCGACGATGTCGCCGTCATGCGCTTTGGCCGGATCGTGGAAACCGGCAGCGTCGACGACATCTTCCATGCGCCCCAGCACCCCTATACGCAGCGCCTTCTCGCTTCGACCCTCAAGCTCGAGCAACCCGCCGACGCCCGCGCCGAGGCAATGGTCACCCCGCAACCCATTCTGACGGTCAAAGGCCTCACCAAGGTCTATGGAGGCTCCAAGGGTTTTCTCGGCACCAAGAAGTTCGCCCTCAAGGCGGTGGACGATGTGAGCCTGGTCCTCCGCGCCGGCGAAAATCTCGGCGTGGTCGGGGAATCCGGCTCCGGCAAGACCACGCTGGGCCGGCTCATCCTGCGGGTTGTCGAACCCACCGCCGGCCAGGTGCTCTACCGCCAGAAGGACGGCACGGAGATCGACGTCACCGCGCTCTCAAAATCCGAGCTGCGCAAATTCCACGCCGATGTCCGCCTGATCTTCCAGGATCCCTTCGCCTCGCTCAATCCGCGCATGACCATCCGCCAGATCATCGGCGATCCCCTGGTCGTCGAGGGCCAGCTCAAGGGCAGGCAGATCGAGGAGAAGGTTGCCGAACTGCTCCGCCTCGTCGGCCTCTCGCCCGATGTCATGGAGCGCTATCCGCACGCCTTCTCCGGCGGCCAGCGCCAGCGCATCGGTATTGCCCGCGCCCTGGCGCTCGATCCGCGCATCATCATTGCCGATGAAGCGACCTCGGCGCTCGACGTGTCCATCCGCAGCCAGATCCTCGACCTGCTGCTCGAGATCCAGAGCCGGCTCGATCTCTCCTTTATCTTCATCTCGCACGACATCTCCGTGGTCCGCTATTTCTGCGACCGGGTCGCCGTCATGCATCGCGGCAAACTGGTCGAAGTGGGACCCGCCGAAAAGATCTGCACCGCCCCCGATGCCGACTATACAAGCGCGCTGATTTCGGCCGTGCCCAATCCCGATCCGCGTCACAAGCGCATGTTGCACCGAACACGCCTTTCCGCTCTCTCAACGCTAACAGTCCGCTAACCAAATGACACTTAATCAGCGTGCCGTGCTCACCGGTGCCGGCGCCATGAGCCGCAAATGGCTCGAGGCCATCAAGACCATCGGTGGCGTCGATATCGTCGGCATTGTCGACATCAATCCGGCCAATGCCGAGGCCCGCGCCGCCGAGCAGAACATCAATCCCGAGATCGGCACCGACCTCAAGACGATGTTGGATAAGCTCTCCCCGGAGATCGTTCTCGACGTCGCCATCCCCGCCGTTCGCCACGGCATTGTCTCCACCGCCCTGGCCGCCGGCGCCCATGTGCTGTCGGAAAAGCCGATGGCCGAAACCCTTGAACAAGCTCGCGATTTGGTCGCTCGCGCTGAGGCTGCCGGGCGTCTGCATGTCGTCATCCAGAACCGCCGTTACCTCGCCCAGCTGCGCCGTATCCGCCGCCTCGTCGCCTCCGGCGCGATCGGGGATATCACCGGCGTGCATTGCGATTTCTTCCTCGATCCGCACTTCGGCGGCTTCCGCGAACAGATGGCTCATGTCCTCCTCCTCGACATGGCCGTCCACACCTTCGACGCCGCCCGCTTCGTCATCGACGATGCCGCGACCTCGGTCTATGCCGAGGAATGGAATCCCGCCGGCTCCTGGTACCAGCGCGACGCCTCGGCCTTTGCCAGCTTCCGATTTTCGCAAGGCGCCGTAATGACTTACCGCGGCTCCTGGGCCGCGCCGGGCTTCCGCACCAGCTGGGAAAGCGCCTGGCGCATCACCGGCACGATCGGCTCCATCCTCTGGGACGGCGCCGACGACATCCGCGCCGAGCGCTCGCTGCCCCACGTCGCCGGCAAGCTGCTTCCTGACACGCAAGTCATTGAAATTCCTGCGCTAGATCCCGCCGACCGCATTGGCGGGCATCTCGGCGTCATCTCCGATTTCATCGCCGCCACCCGCGGCGGTCCCCTGCCGGAAACGGTGGGCCGGGAAAACATCAAGAGCCTCGCCATGGTTCTCGGCGCCATCGACAGCGTCGGGCAGGGCAGGCGTGTCGAAATCATAATTTAGGAGATATTTCATGGCATTAGACCCCAAAGCCATTCGCATCGGCACCATGATCCGCGGCCACGAACCCGACCCGGTCGGCTATCTCGAAAAGATCCTGCCGCATGGCTTCGAGAGCATCGAACCCTATTTCTGGCAGACCGTGAACAAGGACCTGCCCGAGCTCGCCAAGCGCCTCAAGGACGTCATCGGCGACCGCGACGTGACCATCTCGACCTTGGGCATGTTCGGTAACCCCTTGGAAGAACAGCCGAAAGACCTGGAGACGCTACGCGGCTGGGAAGCCTTGATCGACAATGCCCACCATTTCGGCGCCACCTGCGTCGCCGGTTTTACCGGCCGCATCCGCAATCGCCCGCTGCCCGAAAGCCTGCCGCAGTTCAAGAAAGTCTGGACCGAACTGTCCAAGCGCGCCGCCGACAAGGGCGTAAGGATCGCCTTCGAAAATTGCGCGATGCGCGGCAATTGGGAAACCGGCGACTGGAACATCGCCCACAATCCCGACGCCTGGGAAATGATGTTCAATGAAGTGCCGGAAGACAATCTCGGGCTCGAATGGGAGCCCTGCCACCAGATGGTCTATCTCATTGATCCCATTCCGCAAATCCGCAAATGGGCGCATAAGTTTTTCCATGTGCACGGCAAGGACGCGACCATCCGGTGGGATGTCATCAAGTCGCAGGGCTATGGCGGCAAGGAGAAAGCCGTCTGGATGCGCACGCCGGGTTTCGGCGATACCAATTGGACCGATGTCATTTCCGAATTGCGCTTGGCCGGCTGGTCCGGCTCGATCGATATCGAGGGCTGGCACGACCCGGTCTATCGCGAAGAGCTGGAAATGGTGGGCCAAGTGCATGGCCTGAACTATCTCAAGGCCTGCCGTGGCGGCGATTTCATCACCTATCCCGGGCCGCTCAAGGGAGCCTGATCCATGCCGCGCTTTTCAGCCAATCTTTCAATGCTTTACCCCGACCTGCCCTTCATGGACCGCTTCGCGGCAGCGGCCGCCGATGGGTTCAAGGCGGTGGAATATGTCGGCGCCTACGACCAGGATCCCGCAGCCTTGCGGCGCCTGCTCGACCAGCACGGCCTGGTGCAGGCGCTATTCAATCTGCCGGCGGGCGATTGGGCCGCGGGTGAACGCGGCATTGCTTGCCACCCCGATCGGGTCGAGGAATTCCGCCATGGCATCGCCAAAGCTATCGATTACGCCAAGGCAACCGGCTGCGAACAGGTCAATTGCCTCGCCGGCATCGCTCCAGCCGAGCATGATCGCGCCGCGCTCGAACAGGTGCTGATCGACAATCTCGCCTATGCCGCGCCGCTTCTGGCTGAGGCCGGGATCAAGCTGTTGCTCGAGCCGATCAATACCCGCGATATTCCGGGCTTTCTGATCAATTCCACCGATGATTATGAGCGGATCGCGGCGGCGGTCGGCGCCGACAATCTCTATCTGCAGTATGACTTTTACCACATGCAGGTGGTGCAGGGAGACCTGCTACCCAACTTTGCGCGGCTGCAGTCTCGGATTGCCCATGTCCAGGTGGCGGACAATCCGGGGCGCCATGAGCCGGGGACCGGCGAGATCAACTATTCCAACATTTTCGCGGCACTGGACGCGGCTGGCTATGCCGGCTGGGTCGGCGCCGAATACAAGCCAAAGGCCGCCACCAGTGCGGGCCTCGGCTGGTTTGCACCCTGGAGGGAACGGGCATGAAGATCGGTTTTATTGGGTTGGGCGTCATGGGACGCCCGATGGCAGGGCATCTGATTGCGGCCGGGCACGATGTCTTTCTGCATCGCGTCAAGGATGCGTCGCAGCCTCTGGTCGAGGCGGGCGGCAAGGCGTTGGGGACGGCTCGTGCGGTGGCGGAAGCGGCGGAAATCATCATTCTCATGCTGCCCGACACCCCGGACGTCGAGGCGGTCCTGTTCGGGCCTGATGGGGTTGCCGAGGGCTGCGCGCCGGGCAAGCTCGTCATCGACATGAGTTCTATTTCGCCTGGCGCTACCAAGACTTTTGCTGCGCGGATTGCCGGAACCGGCGCTTCCTATGCCGATGCACCGGTGTCGGGTGGCGAAGTGGGCGCCAAGGCCGCATCCCTCACCATCATGGTGGGCAGTTCGGAGGCCGATTTTGCCCGGGCCAAGCCGCTGTTTGAGCTGATGGGCAAGAACATAACCCGCATCGGCGGGGTGGGCGACGGGCAAACCGCCAAGGTGACCAACCAGGTCATTGTCGGCCTCACCATCCAGGCGGTGGCCGAAGGGCTGGCCCTGGCAAAGGCGGCCGGTGCTGACGTGGCCAAGGTGCGCGAGGCGCTGATGGGCGGTTTTGCCGCGTCGCGCATCCTCGAGGTTCATGGCGAGCGCATGATCAAGCGCACCTTCGATCCGGGCTTCCGGATCCGCCTGCATCGCAAGGATATCGGGCTGGCGATGGAGGCCGCCAGGTCTCTCGAGCTATACCTGCCCCATGCCGCCAGCCTGCAGCAATTGATGAACAAAGCCCTGGCCGATGGCCTTGGCGACAAGGACCATTCGGCCTTGATCAGCCTGCTGCAGGATTAGGCGGCTATTCCACGGCCGCCAGGGGCAGGCCGTTGGATTGCCAGGCCTCGATGCCGCCGCGATACCAGAAGGCGTTCCAGCCCAGGGCGCCGGCGCGCAGGGCGCCGTTATAGGATGAGCGGTCCTGCCGGTCTCGGCCGAAGAAGATGACGGGCATCTTGGCGTCGGTGGCGGTTTCCTCCTTGAGCCAGCCATCGACGGCGCTCTGGAAACGGTCGGTCAGGCTGCCATCCTTGCCTGCATCGGTCACCGACAGCGCGCCGGGAATGGTTTCGGCCAAACCACTGGTATCCACCAGCAACATCGGCGTGCCCTCGTTCAGCGCGGCGGCCAGGTCTTGCGTGGTCAGGATCTGCGCCTTGCTGTGGCTGGCCGGCGTGGGTCCCTTGTAGGGCGCAGGAAACAGCACGCTGGTGACCGGCACGCCCAGATCAGCCAGTTCGTCGGCCGAGGTGGCATTGCCTACCGATGCGGTGCTGGTCTTGGCGACATTGCCGGCGCTGCTGGCAGGTTGGGTCTGCGTCGTGCTGCCGGTGTCGCCGGTGCCCATCTCGATGTCGGAGATCATGAGGGCCAGGTGCTCGATCAGATCGTAGCACATGGTGATGGTCCCCTCGCGGGGATCGTACCAGGCGTTGAGCTCGCCACAATCCTTGTAAGTGACGGCGATTGGACGGGGCAGGGCATAGTTCTTGGACAGGTTATCGGCAAAGCCGCGCAAGCCGTCGCCAAACGTGGTGGCCAGGAAGGTGCCGATCTCGCTGTTGGATGGCTCAAAGGTCACTTCGACCTTGGCGCCAGGCGCGTCAGCCGGCAATTGTCCTTCGGGGAACCAGGTGTCGACCCTGGTGTGCGGCGCCAGGATGGTGCGCCAGGCGCGGTTCTGCTTGGTGAATTCTTCCTCGCAGCGTCCCAGGGTGCGCTCGTCGAACTTGATCTGTTCGGCCATGTCGGTGAAGATTGCCGGATTGCCGCCATACATCACGCAGAACACATTGCGGAACCGCTTGAGGTCGGGGGTATGCTCGTCCTGCCAGGGGGTTTCGCCGCCGCCCTGCTGCTGCGCCAGCATGCCGCTATAATACCATTGCAGGGCCGAATAGGTCGCCACTTCCCGGCCGATCGCGTTGATCCCCTCGTCTTCTGTCGGGTACATGGTGGGCTCGACCACCTTGAGCGCCGAGAAGATGTCGACCGAATCTTCTTCCGGGCCGGTGGAGGGGATCTGCAATTCCCCGATCAGCGCATGGCCGAATTCATGCATGAAAATGCTGTTGGTGAGGCCCAGATAAACCCCGATCAGGCGCGCTTCGTCATGGCCGAACATCGGTACGCCAGCGCCCACCGATGTCGTGCCACCCGAAGAGGGTGTTCCACTGGAGGCGGGCGTGCCGGCCGATGCCGTGCCGGCGCCTGAGGAGATGGTGAAGCCACCGACATAGAATTCGCCGCGTTCATAGGCCAGAACGCCAATATCGCCGCCAAGGGCGGGATCGTCCTGAAGCTGGGCGATGACCTGGCCATTGAGCCGGAATTCGCCAAAGCCCGGGCGTTCGACAAATTGCAGCACGTCCTTGCCGCCACCCTGGGCGGCGCCCGCAAGCCGGCCGACTTCACGCCCCTTGCCGTCGGCGCCAAAGCACAGCACCAGCCCGTCGCGGGCGGCGGTGATTTCCCCGATGCAGGAGGCGCTGCCATCACTGCTCTCGATCAGGATGCCGGCTGCGGATTTGGTAAAGTTCGCCGCGTCCTCGCCCTGTGGCGGCAGGATGCCGATATCGAGACTGGTGACGCGTTCGCCCGAGGTCAGCGGCCCGACGGGCATTTTGTAGACCAGCTCGCTCGAGGCGGTCGCGGAATTGACCAGGACCAGCCAATTGTCCTCGAAGAACAACTGCCAGCCTTCCTTGTCATCGCTGCCATTGATGGTATCGGCCAGCGGACCCATGATCGCCGCCATTTTATTGTCGCCGCCACCTGAACTTCCCCCCGTGCTGCTACCGCCGCTGCTGGGCGCGGTGCCCGACCCCGCGCCGCCGGCGCTGGCGCCGCCCTTGGGTGGCAGGCCCGTACCGCCCGAGCCGCCTTTGGGTGGCAGGCCCGCGCCGCTGCTGGCCTCGGGGCCGCTGATCTGGAAATCGGCCAGCCCGAAGGTGCCGCGTTCATAGGCCATGATGCCGATTTCGGCGCCAAGCGCTGTGGCATAGGTGACGTCACCGATCTGGGTGTCGTTGATGAAGAAGCGCGCGGCGCCGGGGACTTCGACCATGGTGATGATGTCGCTGCCATCCATGCGGGCGGCATTGGGCACCGAGGCGATGGACTTGAAATCGCCCTCGATGACGCAGAACAGGTTGCCCTTGGCCTCGGCGGTGATTTCCATCAGGCAGACGTCATTATTGGTGGCGCTGCGCGCAAGCAGGCCAATGGCGGCTTCCGGAATCTGGGATTTCAGCGTGACGTTGACACTGATTTCCCGTCCGTCCGTCGGCGGCGGGCCGGCATTGATCGCTAGTGTCTGCTCGGAGCCTTCCAGTGTGTCATTGCGCAGGACGAACCAGCCGCCTTCTTCCCCGGCCTGCCAGCCTTTCACCAATTGCTGATCCACCGCGCCGGCAAGCGGGCCGAGTACATCCTGCGCCCACACTTGCGTGGCCGAACCGAGCGCCACTAGTCCCAGCGCCAATACCAAGGATTTGCAATTCATTTCAGGTTTCCAGCAGAGACGGTTCCCGGCAGCCACAGCGGTTTATAGCCATCTTTGACCATCATGCCTGCCAAGACTCTGTCAAGCGGCAGAGCATGCTCGAATCTGCCCAGAGGAGGTCCATATCCACCTTGACATGCCCTTGGAGGCCAGGTCTGCGGAGAAAAAATGCCGTCGCCTCGATACATTGGGGCCCCCATTTGTCCTGTCATTGCTGTTTTGACGCTTGAGCCTGGGTAGTCCTTGGGTGCCGATGCAGATTATTTTTGCGCTGTGGCCGGGAGGCTGACGCCGAAAGCTTCTGCGTGCCTGCCAGCCATGCTAGATGTGCCGGATGCAATCGTCGTTCCGACGCAATTTGGGCCTTAGCGTGCGTTCATGAGCCTGTTCAGCCCATTGCACAAAATCTTCGAGTCCTGGCTCGATCCGTTCCGCCATACCGACAATCTGCAGCCGCCCGCCACCGGGCCGCGGTTTTTCTGGCATTATATCCGTCAGGCCAAGCTGCCCTTCCTGTCGCTGCTGATCCTGGGTGGGGCGGTGGCTTTGGTCGAGGCCGCCTTGTTCTACTATGTCGGCCGGTTGGTCGATATTCTCGACGCGGCTAATCAGGGCGAAGGCTGGGGCGGGCTGCTTGCCGCCAATGGCACCGAACTGGCGTTCATGCTCGTCGTCGTGCTGGGCGTGCGGTTCATCGTGACCTGGCTCTCCGCCGTGGTCGAAGAGCAGACGGTCAATCTGGGCTTTTACAATCTCGTACGCTGGCAGGCTTATGCCCATGTCATTCGCCAGAGCCTGAGCTTTTTCCAGAATGACTTTTCCGGCGCCATTGCCAGCAAGGTGTGGCAGAGCGGCGGGGCGGTGGGCGATTTCATGGTGGCCCTGCTCCAGGTGGTCTGGTTCATCGCCGTCTATGCGATCACCACGCTGGTGCTGGTCGGCCAGCTTGATTGGCGCCTGGGCGCGGCCGTGGCTTTGTGGATCGTCGCCTTTGCTTTTCTCGCCTGGTATTACGTGCCGCGCATGCGCAAGCGGTCCACATTGGCCGCCGAAGCCGCCTCTGCGCTGACCGGGCGCATTGTCGATAGCTTCTCCAATATCCAGACGCTGAAGCTCTTTGGTTCGAGCGACGAAGATGACCGCTTCGTGCGGCGCGGCTTCGACAATTTCCTGGGCGCCATGACCACTTTGGCGCGCACCTTGGTCGGCGTTCGCTCGGCCATGGGCATGCTGTCGGGCGTCGCCATTGCCGGGATTGGCGCGCTCTCCGTGCATTTGTGGACGCAAGGGCTGATCTCGGTGGGTGGCGTGGCCTTCACCCTGGGGCTGGTGCTGCGGCTCTATAATCTGCTGGGCCGCATGATGAACCAGCTCAATGGGCTGATGCGCAATTACGGCACCGCGCAGAACTCGGCCGAGTTGATCGCCCGTCCGCTGGGGCTGGTCGATGTGCCGGGCGCTCCGCCCCTCGTGGTCACGGCGGGCCATATCCATTTCGAGCATATCGATTTCCACTATGGCAAGCCGAGCGGGATCATCGATCATCTCGAGCTTGATATCGCGCCGGGCGAGCGGGTCGGGTTGATCGGACGCTCGGGCGCGGGCAAATCCACGCTGATGAGCCTGTTGCTGCGGTTCTACGATCTGGAGGGCGGCCGCATCACCATTGATGGGCAGGATATTTCCAAGGTCACCCAGGCGTCGCTGCGCGCCAATATTGGCGTCGTGACGCAGGACACCGCGCTGCTGCATCGCTCGGTGCGGGCCAATATCGTGTTCGGTCGCCCCGATGCGAGCGAAGAGGAAATGGTCAGCGCCGCGCAGATGGCCGAGGCTGACGAATTCATCGATACATTGGTCGATTTCAGGGGTCGCACGGGGTATGACGCGCAGGTGGGCGAGCGGGGCGTCAAGCTCTCTGGCGGCCAGCGCCAGCGTGTGGCGATTGCCCGCGTGTTGCTCAAGAATGCGCCGATCCTGGTGCTCGACGAAGCGACTTCGGCACTCGATAGCGAGGTCGAGGCGGCCATTCAAAGCCAGCTGGAGCGGCTAATGGCGGGCAAGACGGTGATCGCCATTGCCCATCGGCTCTCGACCATCGCTGCCATGGACCGGCTGGTCGTGCTGGAAAAGGGGCAGATCGTCGAGCAGGGTACTCATGCCGAGCTGCTGGCGCTGGGCGGCCAATATGCTCAGCTGTGGCACCGCCAATCCGGCGGGTTCCTCGATCTCGACACTGCCGCCGCGCAATAGAAAAGGCCCTCCCGCGAGGAAGGGCCTTTCTGGTTCAGTCTAGGGACAGATCAGAAGCTTTCCCAATCGTCCATTTTGATCGCGGCATTGCCCTGGGAGCGATAGGTCGCTGGCGCAGCCTTGCGGCGGGGTGGTGCGGCATGCCGCACGGGCTCGGCCGGCGCCTGATGCACCGAGAAGATCTCGACAATGCCGTCGAGCTGGATGGCCTGGCCCTCGGTCTGCTCGATCGAGGCATTGATTTCCTCGACCAGGGCGGCGTTGTGCTGGGTCATCTCGTCCATCTGGCGGACGGCAACGCCCACTTCCTGGATAGCGCTGGCCTGTTCCGAGCTGTCGCGGGCAATGCCTTCGAGCAGTTCGGAATTGGCGCGCACGCCGTCCAGCATTTCATCGAGCTTGGCAGCTGCGTCGGCCACGAGCTTGGTGCCGCAGCGCACTTCGAGCGCTGATTGCTCGATCAGCGCCTTGACCTCGGTCGAGGCCTGGGCGGAGGACTGCGCCAGGCGCCGCACTTCCACGGCCACCACGGCAAAACCCTTGCCGGCTTCACCGGCGCGGGCCGCTTCCACCGAGGCGTTGAGCGCCAGCAGGTTGGTCTGGAAGGCGATGTCGTCAATCATGCCGATAATGTTGGAGATTTTCGACGAGGAGGTCGCGATACGCTCCATGGCCTGGGTGGCTTCGGCCATGACCACGCCGCCTTCTTCGGCGGAGCGGGTCGAAGCAATGGCATTGTCGCTGGCGGATTTAGCGCGGGTCGAGTTCTGCGTGACCGTGGCGGCCAGCTGTTCCATGGCGGCCGAGGTTTCCTCGATGGTCGCGGCCTGCTTGGTGGTGCGCTCGGACAGATCATTGGCACCCGACAGGATTTCCCCGGTCGCGAGCTTGAGTTGACCGGAAGTGTCGCGCAGCCGGCCGACAATGTCGGAGAACTTGATCGCTACCGCGTTGGTGTCGTCCTTGAGGCGGCCGAAGGCGCCTTCATAGAGGCCTTCGACCCGCTTGGTCAGGTCAGCATTGGCGAGGGCCGAGAGCACCTGGCTGGTTTCGGCCAGGCCAGTATCGACGGTCTTGACCAGGCTGTTGACGCTGCTGGCCAGGGCATTGAGTTCCGGATCGGGGAAATCGGCAGTGACGCGCTGGGAGAAATCGCCTTCTGCGGCGGCATCGACCACCGAGCCGAAGGCGCTTTGCAGCTCGGTCATCATTTCCTTGCGGGTTTCCTCGTCGCGGATGATGCGGGCGGCTTCGGCCTGGGTCATGTGGGCGATCTTCTCGCCATTGTCGCGGAACACGTCGACGGCCCGGGCCATGGCGCCGATTTCGTCGGCCCGGTCGGTGCCCTGGATGGTGATGTCGAACTTGCCATCGGCCAGTTCGGCCATCTGGCCATTGAGCGCGGTGATCGGCTTGGTCAGGCTACGCACGATGAGCCAGCCGGCCAGCACCAGAACAGCGATGACGCCGAGGGCAATCAGGGCGCTGCTCAGCGCATTTTCCTGGTAGATGGCGTCGATATCGGTCTGCAGCACGCCCGTGCCGATGGCCCAGGACCAGGGCGCGAAATTCTGCACATAGGTCAGCTTTTCGATGGCCGGCGCATCGGGATTGGCGCCCGAGAACATGAAGGTGGTGAAGAGCGAACCCTGGGTGCGGGCGCCATCGGTATATTCTTCGATGAACCGTTTGCCATTGGTGTCGGTGCGGTCGCGCATATTGGTGTCGACCACAGCCGGGTTGGCATTGACGATCATGACATAGTCATGGGTCACCGCGAACACATAGTCATCGCCCGAATAATTGATGGCATGCAGCATGGCCTTGGCTTCGGTCTGGGCTGCTTCCAGCGTCATTTCGCCGGCCTGCACGCGCGCATCGTAATTGCCGAGTATGGTCACCGCAGTTTCGATGACGCTCTTGATCTCGGCCTTTTTGAGATCGATGAGATTGTTGTGAATATTGGTCAGCTGATAGGCGGTCAGGCCGGCGAAGCCGACGACGAACAGAAGCAGCAGCGCGGACATCCGGCGCGCAATGCTGCCAGTCACGATCTTGAGCATGAAATTTTGTACTCTGATGGGAATCGAAGAGGGAAGCGATCGGCTTCGGGAGCCGGGTGGGGAATCCGGCTAAGGCGCGGCGCGCGCGAATGCGATCAAGGCAGTGGCCTCCTGGCAGAGCATCAGCCGTTCTGGCTGGATGGGTCATGTCGTTCAGGCAAAACATGCCGCCCTTAGGTTAATTTACTGACAAGCCGGAAGGGTCTAGGGCGCTGTGAGCGCTTGAAAAATTCGACCTCGTGCTCAAACAGCCTGAGTTAAATTGTCGCACAATCGCCGGCGCTGCCCTTGTCCCCACCAGCGGATCGGGGCATAGTCGCACAGCTATCAAAGCCCGTATCAGGAGAGCGAAATGAAAGCCGCCATGTCCAATCAGAAAGGAAAAGTTCAACAGGACATGAAGCTTTATGCAGATCCGATTTCCCCGGGCGAGGGCGCATGCACACGCACGCCGTAGCCATTCTCTAAAACACTTCTTCGCCGGCCTTTTGCCGCGACCGCAGAGCAGCGGGGGCGATAGTTATGCGCGTGCGCGGAAATTTCTCTCCTATTACCGGCCGCATCTGCCGCTGCTGGCGGCCGATCTCGTCTGTGCCCTCTTGGTCGCGGCGACGGCATTGTTCCTGCCGCTTTGCGCCAATTACGTCACCAAACAGCTGATCGCATTGCCTCAGGTACCCGAGGCGATCGGGCAGATCTATCTCATGGGCGCGGTGATGCTGGGCGTGTTGGCCGTGCAGGTCCTGGCGATCTTTTTCGTCGACTACCAGGGCCACATGATGGGCGCCAAGATCGAGGCGTCGGTGCGCAAGGAATTGTTCGAACATTGCCAGAAGCTGTCCTTCAGCTTCTATGACCGGCAACGCGTCGGGCAATTGATGAGCCGGATCACCAATGACTCGCTGTGGCTGGGCGAGCTGTTCCACCATGGGCCGGAGGATATTTCCATTGCACTGCTCAAATTTGGCGGCGCCATGGTCATCCTGTTCTTCATCGATCCGATATTGGCGGGGCTGATCGCGGCATTGACGCCGCTGGCGGTGCTCTATGCGCTCTATTTCAATCGCCGCATGAATGTTGCCCTGCGGCAGAGCAAGGAGCGGATCGCATCGGTCAATGAGCGGGTGGAGGATGCCCTCTCCGGCATCAGGGTGGTGCAGTCCTTTGCCAATGAGACGATGGAATCCAGGCGCTTCGAGGCGGAAAACCAGCGGTTTCTGGACAGCCGCCGCGAGGGCTATCGCAGCGAGGCCTATTTCTCCGCCGGCACGGAAACCTTCGCGCAGTTGGTGACGGTGCTGGTCATCGTGGTGGGGGCCGTGCGGGTGCTCACGGCGGGGCTGGGGGGGGCGG
>UCAU01000034.1:83250-83645 GCA_900470445.1 Hyphomicrobiales bacterium
GGCACGGCGGGGCTGGGGGTGGCGGATATGCTGACTTCCCTGCTCTGCGTGGCGGTTTTGGTTGATCCAGTGCAGCGCTTGGCCAATTTCGTACGGCTTTGGCAGGAGGGCTATACCGGCTTTGTACGGGCCATGGAGATATTGGACGTTGCGCCCGATATCGAGGACCGGCCTGGGGCGGTGGAACTGGACAATGTGGTCGGTGCCATTACGTTCCGCGATGTCAGTTTCCGCTATGAGGAGAGCGGGCCGCATGTGCTCAGCAAGCTGTCGCTGGACATTGCGCCGGGGGAATTCGTGGCTTTGGTCGGCCCGTCCGGCGTGGGCAAGAGCACGCTTTGCGCTTTGATTCCGCGGTTTTATGAGGTGAGCGGCGGCGCCATCCTGATCGATGG
>UCAU01000104.1 GCA_900470445.1 Hyphomicrobiales bacterium
AACGCTGAACTGTCGATATCTCTGTCCCATGACAACACCATACCAAGGTGATGCACTTCGTATGAGAACCCAGGGAACCTCCGTTTCTGGATGTTGGGCCTGAGAAAACAGAGGTTCCCGCTTTCGCGGGAATGACTCGCGGGGTGAACAAATACCTGTCCCTCGGCTCCATCGCCTCCCTCCCCCTTGTGGGGAGGGACCGAGGGTGGGGGTGCTGAAGGTTCAACCAATGCCGAGCGTTGGGAAGTCGCAACCCCTCCCACCCACCAAACCGCATGCTACCATCCGGCACCACCTCTCCCTTCGAGTCGCCCCAGCCATGCCCACCTCCACGCCTCGGCAGCTCAATCCGCTGCACCTGCTGATTGCCTTTGGCACCGGGGGCCTGCTCACCCTGATGGTGTTTTTCAACGGCGAGCTGGGCCATTACGGCAACCCGCTCTTTGCCTCCTGGGCCGCCCACGGCACCGGCACCGTGGCCGCAATACTCTTCCTCGCTTTGCTCTATCGCCGCCGCCCGGCAACCGAGCCGCAGCCCAAGCCACCCGCTCCCTTCTGGGCCTATCTCGGCGGCATTTCGGGCGCGCTGACGGTCATGCTGACCTCCACCACGGTCAATTCCCCGCTGGCGCTTTCCGGCACGCTGGCCCTGGGCCTTGCCGGCCAAGTGGTCTTCAGCCTTGCCGCCGACCGCTGGGGCCTGTTCGGCCTGCCCAAACGCCGCCTCGAACTACGCGACCTCGCCGCCGTGCTGCTGATCCTGGCCGGCAGCGCCCTGATCATCCTTGTCGGCATGGGAGGCCGCCCATGATCACGCCCATCCTCTATGCTGTTCTCGCGGGCCTCCTGGTCGGCCTCAGCCGCCAGCTCAATGGCCGCCTCGCCCTCTCCGGCTCCCCCCTGATCGCCTCGTTCTGGAACCACCTTGTCGGCTTTGTCGCGCTCACCGCCCTGGGCCTCGCCATCGGCGGCCTGCTCCCCGCCGGCGCGGCAGATGCCCCTTGGCACGCCTATATCGGCGGCCCCATCGGCGTGGTCTTCGTCGCCTCGGGCAGTTGGCTCATCCCGCGCATCGGCGCCGTCAACACTGCCCTGCTCGTCATCGGCGGCCAGATGGTCTCCGGCGTGGTGCTCGACCTCGCCCGCGGCACCCCCTCCACCCTCTGGGCCAGCGCTCTGGGCGTGGTGCTTATTCTGGGCGGCATGGCGCTGACACAGCGGCGGCGATAGCGTCAAACTACAACCATCGTGGCTCCCAACACCCCTCCCTAGCCCTCCCCGTCAAGGGGAGGGTGAACCCGGTGGGCCGGCTAGATGCAGCCACACTCCGACCCGGCCAATGGATGTGGCAAAATCTCGACCAAAACTCGATGTCACCCTCCCCTCGACGGGGAGGGAAGGGAGGGGTGACGAGAGCCCCAATCCATCCGCTCCATCGTC
>UCAU01000026.1 GCA_900470445.1 Hyphomicrobiales bacterium
GGGGGGGGGGGGGGGGGGGGGGGGGGGGTCGACGAGCTTTAGCGCTGAAGCGGCAACCACCCCCAACCCCGGCCCTCCCCGCAAGGGGCGGGAGAGCAGACCGACGTTGTCCGTCTCAAACCCAAATCCAAAATCTCAAACCACCCGCCGCGGCCAATCTCCCATTCGATTGCGAAACCAGGTCCGCTGCCGCTTGGCATATTGCTGGGTCGCAATCGTGGCCAACCGGATCGCTTCGCCTTCCCCCATCGCCCCATCCAGCCACGCACTGATTTCCGGCACCCCGATCGCCTTCATCACCGGCAGGCTGGGATCGAGTTTCTGCGCCCGCAGCGCCTCGACCTCGGCCACCGCGCCACTCTCGAACATGGCGGCAAAACGCGTGGCAATCCGCCCGCGCAACACATCCCGATCCGGATCGAGCACCATGCGCTCCACGGCGAAATCACCAAGCAACCCAGCCTGCGGCTCATCCTGAAAGCTCGACAATGTCCGCCCCGTCGCCCGCTTCACCGCCAAAGCCCGGATCAATCGCTGCGGATCGGCCACCTTGAGGCGCGCGGCAGTGACCGGGTCTTCGCGTTGCAAGAGGGCCAGCCGCTGCGCGCCATCCAGCGCTTGAATCTCTTGTTGAACTTCAAGCGCAATGTCAGCCGAAATCTCCGGCACATCCGCGAATCCGTTTTGCAAGGCATCGAAGTAAAGCCCTGTTCCGCCAACGAAAAACAGCGGCCCCTCACTCGCCTCAATCACCGCCTTTGCCGCGCTCAGCCATTGCCCGGTAGAAAAACGCGAAGAAGCGGGCACCGTCCCATAAAGCCGATGATCGGCCCGCGCCTCCTCCGCCTCGCTCGGCCGCGCCGTAACCACCCGCACCGTGTCGTAGACCTGCATGGCATCGGTATTGACGATGACGCCGCCCTCTTGCTCCGCCATGGCGAGCGCCAGCGCCGACTTGCCGCTGGCAGTCGGACCCGCTATCAGAACGGCGCGCCTGCGGCCCGTCACGCTGCCCCCCAGAAAGTGTTGCCTACCATGCCGGTCCTTTGCCTCATCGCCAATCCCACCGATTCCGAACTCGACCCGGCTCTGGCCGCGGCCGTCGTCAAACAGACCGGCGGCGAGCTCAATTGGCTCAATCACGCCATTGCCTGCGAGATCATCGAGCCGAAGTCAACCGATGCGCTGGCCATTGCCCGCGAAGTCATCGGCGCCCGCAAGGTCGATGCCGCTTTGGTGGACACCGAAGGCCGCCGCAAGCCGATCCTCGTCGCCGACATGGATTCCACCATGATCGAGCAGGAATGCATTGACGAACTGGCCGCGGCCCTGGGCATCAAGCAGCAGGTGGCCGAAATCACCGACCGCGCCATGCGCGGCGAACTCGATTTCGCTCAGGCACTGGATACCCGCGTCGCCCTGCTCAAGGGCCTGGAACGCAAGGTCATAGAGGAAGTGCGCCGCGAACAGATCACGCTGGCTCCCGGCGGCCGCGCCCTGATCCAGACCATGAAGGCCTATGGCGCCTATACCTCGCTCGTCTCGGGCGGCTTCACCTTCTTCGCCGACTATTTCGCCAAGCGCATCGGCTTCGACGAGGCCATCGCCAACGTCCTGCTCTTCGACGGCGACGCGCTGACCGGCACGGTGCAAAAGCCCATCGTCGACAAATCAACCAAGCGCGAGCGCCTGACCGCCCTCGCCGCCGAGCGCAACCTGCCGCTCAGCGCCACCATCGCCGTGGGTGACGGCGCCAACGACCTCGACATGATCCGCGTCGCCGGCTTCGGCGTCGCCCTTCACGCCAAGCCCGCCGTCGCCGCCGAAGCCGGCATCCGCATCGACCACGGCGACCTCACCGCCCTGCTCTATCTGCAAGGCTATGGCGAAGAAGATATCGTGCGATGAAACTGGAGACCCCGCGACTGCTGCTGCGCGAATGGCGCGACGCTGACCGCGAGGCCTTCGCCGCGATCGTCGCCGATCCCCACGTCATGCGGTTCTATCCCGCCACCCGCAGCCGCGCGGAGGCCGATGCCTGGATCGATAAAATGATCGCCGGCCTCGCCAATGGCACTGCCCATTTCCTGGCGGTCGAACGCAAGTCGGATGGCGCCATGCTCGGCCTGACCGGCACAGCCGACATCAATTTCCCCATTCCCACCGAACCCAAACTCGAAATTGGCTGGGTCCTCGGCAAGGATTATTGGGGCCAGGGCTACGCCCCCGAAGCCGCCCGCGTCGCGCTCGATCACGCCTTCACGCAGCTGCGCGCCCCCGAGGTCGCAGCCTTCACGGCCCGGGTGAACCTACCCAGCCAGCGCGTGATGCAAAAACTCGGCCTCGTCCGCGACCCGAGCGCCGATTTCGAACACCCGCGGATCGCCGAGGGCCATCCCCTGCGCCCGCATGTGCTCTACCGGATTGCCAATACCAACACCTAGACCTTGCCCCAAAAACAAAACCGGCGCCCTGAGGCGCCGGTTTATTTTTAGGGACTTGCCGGCGGATTGGCCGGCGGCGTCGTCTGGGTCGGGGTGGTATCGACCGGAGCCGGTTCCACCTCGACGGCCGGCGGGGCTTCCGTGCCGACCGTGGGGGCCAGCTGCGAGCCGTCCTCCAGCGTCATGGTCGGCGCCACGCTATCCTCGATGCCCAGCCCGTCCAGGGCCGGCTCATCGCTGGTCGCCGGCGTTTCGGGCACCGGCGCGACCGGCAGCGGCGCCGCCAGATTGGGATTGGCCGCCGGGATTTCCCCGTTGGAGCCGAAATAGCGGAAGAACTCGCTATCGGGCGACAACACCATGGTGGTCCCGGTGCCGGTCAGCGCGGTACGGTAGGACTGCATCGAGCGGAAGAATTCAAAGAATTCCTCGTCCTGCCCATAGGCCGCGGCAAACAGCCGGTTCCGCTCGGCATCGCCCGTACCACGGATGATTTCCGCGTCACGGGTGGCCGCTGCCACGATTTCGACGGCCTGACGGTCCGCGATCGCGCGCAGGCTCTGCGCCTGCTCCTGGCCACGGGCTCGCAACAGCGCCGCTTCTGCCAGACGCTCGGCGCGCATGCGCTCGAATGTGGTGGCCGAAACATCCTGATCGAGATCGGTGCGCAGAATGCGAACGTCGACCACTTCAATGCCCAGTTCCGCCATATCCGGACGGATCAGGTCACGCGCTTCCCGCATCATCTGCGGGCGCTGTTCGGACAGGGCCGCATTGAATTCGCGCAGACCATAGACCTGACGCAAAGCCGAGTCGAAACGCGTCCCGATACGGTCTTCGGCCACCGAAAGCTGGCCCAAGGCACGTTCACGGAACAGCCGCGGATCGGAGATGCGATACGTCAGGAAGGCATCGACCTGGTAGAAGGCGTTACCCGAAACCTGCACCGTCATATTGGCGATGTCATAGCGCAATAGCCGGTTTTCGATGATCTGCACCGTATCCACGATATCGGTCGGGATCTTGAAGTAGAGCCCCGGTTCGGTGCGGATATCGGTGATCTGGCCAAAGCGCATGACGATGGCCTGTTCGCGCTCGTTCACGATGTAGATTGAGGAGAACACGACATAGAGGGCGGCGAGAATGGCAACGCCAAGGATAATCAGACGATTGCTCATGGCTTAGTTCCCCGTCCCGGTCGCCGGCGGCGTGGTCGTTCTGGCGCCTGGGCGCAGTTCAGGCAATGGCAGATAGGGCACGACGCCCTGCCCATTGGCCCCGTTCTCGATCAGCACCTTTTCGGAGCCGCTATACACTTCTTCCATGGTCTCGAGGAACAAGCGCTTGCGGGTCACTTCGGGCGCATTGACATATTCGGCATAGATCGCGTTGAAGCGCTGGGCTTCACCGGTTGCTTCCTGCACCACGCGGTTGCTGTACGCAGCCGCATCTTCGCGCAGAGCCGCCGCCCGGCCACGCGCATCACCCAGAAGGGTATTGGCGTAGGAACGAGCTTCTTCCTGCAGGCGCGTTTCGTCCTGGCGGGCACGCTGCACTTCGTTGAAGGCGTCGATGACTTCGGCCGGCGGACCGGCATTTTCGATCAGCACCTGCCCGATGCGCACGCCCAGCTGGTAGCTGTCGAGGATCGACTGGGTGATCTGCTGGACCTCCAGCTCGATACCACGGCGGTCATCGCTATAGATGTCCTGGGCCGGACGGCGGCCTGCCACTTCGCGCATCGCGCTTTCAGCGGCATTGCGGACCATTTCTTCGGGGTCACGCACATTGAACAGATAAGCCACCGGATCGCTCACCGACCACAGCGCCGAGAACTGCACATTGACGATGTTCTGGTCGCCCGACAGCATCAGCCCGCTGCCGCCATTGGAATTGGCGCGCGAACCGGACGCGGTTGCGGCACCGATCGTGGTCTGGTTCTCGGTCACCGTGACGCGCTCGACAGTCTCGATCGGCCACAGGTGGAAATGCAGGCCCGGCATGGACAATTCGGGCTTGGGCTTACCGAAGCGCAGCTCGACGCCCACTTCCTGCGGATCGACCGTATAGATCGAATTCAGCCCCCAGAACGCCAGCACGGCGAGCACGCCGCCGATCAGCGCCCAGCGTCCGCCGGGTACACCGCCACGGAACTGGTCACGGCCGCGGTTGAGAATATCTTCGAGGTTGGGCGTATTGCCACCCCCTGGCCGGCGTGGACCACCACTGCCGCCGCCACCGGGCGCTTGCCCCCAGGGGCCGCCATTATTATTGCGGCCACCTCCGCCTCCGTTACTCTCCCACGGCATCGCAATCCTTTCAGGGATATGTTTGTTTCGTCGTGGACATATATAGGCAAGCGCGCCACCCGATCAATGCGCGCCGGCCTTATGTCGCTCGTACACTTTGACGCGGTAGCTAGCCTGGTCCTTGTCCATCGGGGTCACCGCCGGCTCATCCACAACCGCCCATTCTGCGGGGTTTATTGCCGGAAACCGGATATCGCCTTCCGGTGAAAGCGCGATATGGCTGATATAAAGCCGGTCGGCCACGCCCATAAGCTGGGCATAAATATCGCCGCCGCCGATGATCATGATCTCGTCAACACCGTCTTTTTCCGCAATTTCTCGCGCTTTTTCCAACGCAGCATCCACGCTGGAGACCACTATCACGCCCCCGGGTTGATAACCCTCCTGCCGCGTCACCACGATATTGGTGCGGCCCGGCAAGGGCTTGCCGACGGTCTCAAATTGCTTGCGCCCCATGATCATGGGCTTGCCCATGGTCATGCGCTTGAAGAAGGCGAAGTCGGAGGGGATGCGCCAGGGAATGGTCTGCTCGCTGCCGATCACGCCATTTTCGGCGACCCCCGCAATCATGGCAATCTTGATGCTCATAGCGCCCCCAGCCGGGCCAGCGCGTCGCCATCGACGCGCACCTTGGTCCACTCGTCCTGCATCACCCCGCCCTGCGCTTTATAGAAATCGATGCTCGGCTCGTTCCAGTCGAGCACCCACCATTCAAAGCGTCCCAGCCCTTCGGCTACGCAGCGCTGCGCCAGGTTGACCAGCAGGGCCTTGCCGATCCCCTTGCCGCGCAAGGACGGATCGACGAACAGATCCTCGAGCCAGATGCCGTGCCGCCCCTGGAAGGTGGAATAGGTATAAAACCACAGCGCAAACCCGACCGGCTCACCCTGCCATTCGGCGATCTCGCAGAACACTTTAGGATCCGCACCGAACAGGTCGCGCACAATATCGGCCTCATTGGCCTGCACTTCATGCTCGAGCTTTTCATAAGCTGCCAGCGCTCGCACGAAGCCGACAATGGTTGCGGCATCAGCCGCAAGAGCCGGGCGAATGACCAGGCTCACCCTCAGAAATCCTCGTGCCGCTGCAGGATGAGGATATCGAGTTCCTTTTCCGGGTAGAAATCGGTCGCCACCATTTCAAACGTAGTCGGCCCGGTCTTCTTGATGTCGTCACCGCAGAACGAGACCAGATTGGCTTCATCGCCCTTGTCCACCACCAGCCGGAATTTGGGGATGTAGCCACCGCCCCAATTGCCGCCCGTGGTCAGGATGTAGGAAATCCAGCTCTCGTAGAACGGCGCCGCCCAGGGATCGTCCCCGCTCTTGACCGTCTTGCGCACGGCATTGATGAAGCTCTCATCCGTGCAATAGCGCGTCCGGTATTCAGCGGCCGGGTCGAACCCTTCGTAGGGCTCACTCAGGAAGCTGACGCCCGTCGTGCCGCCCACGCTGGGCTTGTAGCGATGCTCGACCTTGACGGTCTGTCCGGCCGGGAAATTGGCCTCCCAGGTATAGGTCGCCCGGTAGGTCCACATCGGATAATAGCTTTTTTCGGCACCATCGCTCTCGTCATACATATCGGGCACAAACATGCCCAAATGCAGCATTTCGGCCTTGGTCGCGTCATCCAGCGCATTGGTTGCTTCATTGGTCGATTGCGCAAACGACACCAGCGAAATGCCCTTTTCGCGCAAATAGTCCGAGCGATCGACGCCCGCCGCGATGGCATATTCATGCAGCTCGGCCTTGACCGGCTGACCATTGAACGTGGTCTGGAAATGGAAGAGATTGTCGTTCGGTCCATCGGGAAACGCGGTCGGCGACCACCAATCCGGCTCGATATCGGGCATGGGGAATGCAACCAGCACCTTCTGGTCCGTGTCGGTATTGTTCTGGAATTCGTAGACGACGCGGATTTCCTCGCGCGAGATGAACAGCTCTTCGCTCAGCATCTTGATGTCGTCATTGATGACGAATTCCAGCCCGCCCGTGACCAATTGCGCCGCCGTATCATTCGCCTGCGCCGGCATCGCCACCGCGGCAGCGAGCATACAAACCAATCCCGAGAACACCCTCATGTCTCAAACTCCAAAACCACAAATTACGTAAGGGGTTAGCCCCTTGCTCAGATTCTCTGCCACCGGATGAACAGCAGCGCTATACGTAGCTGACGATGCTAGTCAGGCAGATGACTGAACCATTTGCGCTCCAAGGCAGCATCGAGATCGATGCTATTCTGACGTGCAAACAGCAGCAGCATAGCTAGGACGTCCGCCGCCTCGTCTTCCTTGGCTTGCTGCACGATATTTTGTGTGGCGCCCTTGAGCCGCCCGCGCCCGCTGGCCTTGAGATGCTCGGCGGTGAGTTCGCCCAGCTCCTCCTGCAGCTTGAGGATGTACCAGTCCTGATCCCGGATAATTCCATTGCGCTCGGTATAGATGTCCGAAACACGCGCCGCCAATTCGCCGAGTTCGCTCAGGCTCCGGCTCATACCGCTATCGGCGCTTTGATATTGGGATGCGGATCGTAGCCCTCGAAGGTGAAATCCTCGAACACGAAGTCTTCCAACCGCTTCACGTCCGGATTGATCTTGAGCTGCGGCAGCGGCCGTGGCTCCCGGCTCAGCTGCAGCCTGGCCTGCTCGAAATGGTTGGAATAAAGATGCACATCGCCAAAACTATGCACGAAATCGCCCACTTCGAGCCCCGTCACCTGCGCCATCATATGGGTGAACAAAGCATAGGACGCGATGTTGAACGGCACGCCCAGGAAAGTGTCGGCCGACCGCTGGTAGAGCTGGCAGCTCAGCTTGCCATTGGCGACGTAGAACTGGAACAGGCAGTGGCATGGCGGCAGCGCCATCTCATCCACCTCGGCCGGGTTCCAGGCCGAAACGATATGGCGGCGCGAATCCGGCTTGGTCTTGATCGAATGGATCACATTGGCGATCTGGTCGATCTTGCGCCCATCCGGCGCCGGCCAGCTGCGCCATTGCGAACCATAGACGGGCCCGAGATCGCCGTTTTCATCGGCCCACTCATCCCAGATCTTGACGCCGCGCTCCTGCAACCAGCGCACATTGGTCTCGCCACGAATGAACCACAGCAGCTCATAAATGATCGATTTGCGATGCAGCTGCTTGGTGGTCAGCAAGGGAAAGCCCTGCGCCAGATCGAACCGCATCTGATAGCCAAATAGGCTACGCGTGCCGGTACCGGTCCGGTCGGACTTGTCCGTACCATGTTCAAGAATATCGGAGAGAAGTTTCAGATAGGGCTGCATGTCCCAACTTTAGACGATTCTCTTGGCGAAAGTTCACTCTGTGATACACTCTCCACATGAGCAAAGTCATGACACGCAAGCCCCAGACCGGCCAGTTTGTTCTCGGCCGAAAAACGGCAGAAAAGATCAGTGCTGTCGAAGGTATTAGCGGTTCATCCCGAACCACAAAATTGCTGGCGGCATCAGATGACCGCAACGAAAGCGGCGACATGCGCCGGGCTCGTATCAGGGCCGAGTTCTCCAAGAAATAATGGTCTACACAGCAGAGTCAGATCCGTTGTGCTATCCCGGTACGACGGTCCTGATAAACTTGGCTGGCCTGACCGAGCAAGCAGAGCTCGATGAGTTCGAGTTTGCAATGTATCTAACCCGCGCGGATGAACCTTTTCCGCGTGGCGACCTAGGATACGAGCACTATCTGAAAATCCATCATCATCTCTTCCAGGACGTATACGCCTGGGCAGGACAGCCACGAAATATCCGCATCGGGAAGGGTGGCAATTGGTTTTGCTATCCCGAATACCTGAGCCACGAAATGCATAGGGCTTTTGCCCCGGCCATTCTTGCTGCCCTCCTTGAGGCGCCCAGTGCCAATGTCTTTGCCGAACGCGCGGCTGACCTGTTGGCCGATATCAATGCTGGCCATCCCTTTCGTGAAGGAAACGGCCGCACCCAGCTCGCCTATCTGAAGCTTCTTGCCACCACTACCGGCTATGGCTTCAACGATGATGTGCTGATCCCCGCAACCGTCATGGATGCCATGATACGGAGTTTTTCCGGCGATCTCGGTCCATTGCGCCGCCTTATTGCGGATTTGGTCGACTGACCTGATGATTTTCACCGAAATGGCTCTCCACCAGCCGCGTCAGCAGGTCGATCTGCTCCTGCTGCTTGGCCAACAGTGCGCGCAGATCGTCATTGCGCATCTGGTCGACCTTGTCATGCAGCGCCATGATCTCGATTTCGGCTTTGAGGTTGCATTCGTAATCATGGCTGGTCACCAGCCGGTCCTTGGCTGCCTGCCGGTTCTGGCTCATCATGATCACCGGCGCCTGCACCGCCGCCAGCATCGACAGCAGCAGGTTGAGGAAAATGAACGGGTAAGGATCAGGCGCCTCCCCGCGCAGCAGCAGATTGCCCAGCACCCAGCTCAGCAGCACCACGCCGAAAATGATCAGAAAGGTCCACGAGCCGCCGAAAGACGCCACCCCATCGGCCAGCCGTTGGCCGAAGGTCGATTTCTCGTCGAACACCGCGCTGGTATCCTGCGACAGCGCCCGCTTGCCCAGCGCCTGTTCCAGTACCTGTCTTTCGCGTTTGGTCAGCGTCTGCTCGCCCTTGCCCAGAAACCGTTCGGCGGCATGAATGAGTTTTTCGGTTGATGTGTCGGTCATGGCTGGCTCTCGTGCTGTGCTTGACCAGCCTATACCGATTTGCTGGGCTGCGCCGCACTGCATCGCGGAAGCTCGGTATTAGAATACCACATGTCCTGCTGACATCGGGTGTCAGCGCATTGCCCCAATGATAAACCGCAACGAAGGAGAGCCAACATGAGTGTGCAACACATTAATCCCGAAGGCATGTACAAGAGCCCGGTTTTCTCGCAGGGCATTATCCTGCCGGCGAATGCCCGGATCCTGTTGATCGGTGGCCAGAACGGCGTCGATGCCAATGGCCAGATCGTCGGCAAGGGCGATGTCGTCAAGCAGACCGCGCAGGCACTCGCCAATTTGCAAAAGGTGCTCGATGCCGCCGGCGCAGGTCTGGAAGACCTGGTCAAGGTCACCATCATCATGCAGCAGGATATCGACCTCAACGCCGCCTTCGGCCAATGGATGAAAGTCTGGGGCCAGAGGAGCAACCCGCCCACCGTCACCGGCTTCCGCGTCGCCGCCCTCGCCAACCCGGATGTCCTGATCGAGATCGAGGCTCAGGCGGTCCTCAAATGAGCCCCCGGCTTCGCCCCCTGCGTCCGCGCGAGACCATGCCCGACTTCGTCAGCGCCGCGCTCGATGAACGTGGCCTGCGCGAAAAATACGATGCGCGCCCACCCTATCAGCGCAACGATTACCTGCTCTGGATCAATAAGGTCAAAACTGAAAAAACCAAACAGAAGCACCTGGCGCAGATGCTCGACGAGCTGGAATCCGGCGGCCTCTATATGGGGATGCAGTGGAACGGCTGACGCGTTAGCCGATACGCCCGTCGATGCTAACAGTCCGCTAACCAATTCGCCCTGTCGGTGAACGATTGCATCCCCGGCCCGGTGTGCCTATATAGGAATTGCTCGCAAGAGCTATGGCGATAAACTGTCATCGTAATAAACCTTTCGGACCCGGGGGCAGTACCCGGCGCCTCCACCATCTTCCCCCTCAGCGGGGCAGCCAATGGGGGCGAAACAGGATCGACGAGGGCGTAAAGGGTGTGCTTTTGCTCGGTGAGGTACCACCGTTATCGGTCCAAAACTTATAGTTGCAAATGACAACCATAAGGCTCCAGTCGCTCTCGCTGCGTAAGCAGTGCTAGCATTGGGAAATTAAGTCCTCCGCTCCTAGCCGGGCGACAGGCGGGGTCCGCAGGCACCTGGCAACAGAAGCCTGCACCTAACATCGCCCCAATCGCCTAAGCGTGACGCCTTTATCCTTGAATTCTCATGGAACGTGAGGCTGATATGGGCCGTTCGGGATTCGCTCCCCATACGCAAGAAGGGTAACCATGGCCGAAGATCATATGCGATACGACATTCTCGCTCAGGAAGCCCTGCGCGGCGTCGTGCGCAAGGTTCTGGCCGAAGTTGCCAAAACCGGCTTGCCCGGGGATCATCACTTCTTCATTTCCTTCGTCACCCGCGCCCCTGGCGTACGCCTGAGCGAGAAATTGCTCGGCCAGTACGACAAGGAAATGACCATCGTCATCCAGAACCAGTACTGGGACCTCAAGGTCAACGAGACCGGCTTTGAAGTCGGCCTGTCCTTCGATGGCATTCCCGAAACGCTGGTCATCCCGTTCTCGGCAGTCAAAGGCTTCTTCGACCCCTCCGTGCAGTTCGGCCTGCAATTCGATCCGGCCACAGCAGCTCGGGATGATGGCCAGGAAGACAGTGCCGACGACGCCCTTGAGCATGCGGCTGGGCCAACTGCCCCCGGCGACGACGAAAAGCCCGGCGAAAAGGTTGTAAGCCTCGACGCCTTCCGCAAGAAGCCGTAACGCCGGTCAGGGCATGGAAAAGCGCTCGCTCTCCATTGCCGGCCATCGCACCAGCATCGCGCTCGAACCCGAATTCTGGGCGGCGCTAGGCGAACTCGCCGCCAGCCGCGGCCAGACCATGGCCGGTCTTATCAAATCCATCGACGAAACCCGCCAGACGACAAATTTGTCCTCGGCGGCGCGATTGGCCGTGCTCAAATGGTATCAGGACCGCGCGGCCGCTAGTTCAGCGGCAGAGTGAACGGCTGGTTGACTGGCGGCGCTGTCGGCAAGCCCAGATCAAGCGGGCCTTGCCCCTGTGGCGGGGGTGGCGCTGGTTGAGGCTGGGTTTGCTGCTGCAATTGCTCCAGTTCAAGCCGCCGCGCCTCTTCTGCCGCCTGCCGCGCGGCTTCCTCCTCAGCCCGGCGGGCCGCTTCCGCCGCGGCGCGCTGGCGCTGTTCCTCGATCAGCCTATTGCGCTCCTCGGCCGCCGCCCGCTGCCGCTCCGCATCCTCGGCACGCAGCACTTCGAGGCGCTCGACCTCAAGTTCATTGGCGCGCACCTGGATGGCCGCGATCAGTGTATCCAGATCGAGCGTCGACACCGGCGCCAGCACAGTACCCGATAGCTGGGTGCCGATCCGCGCCGTGTCGGCAGAGATCAGGCCATTGGCATCATCGAGCCCCAGCGGGGTCAGCGCAAACCCGCCCTCAAGGCCAAGCGTGGCAAGCTGCACGTTGATATTGCCGGCCAGCCGCCCGCCCTGCCCTTCCACGATGAAATTGGCCAGCCGCGCCACGCCCCCGGCCATGGTGAAGGCGCCGGTTGCCTGGCCTGCGGTAAACGGCCCCTGCTGCAAGGCCACGCCGAGCACGCTAGCCATTGCCTCAGGATCCATATTGAGGGCGTCATCTAGTCCCGATGCAGCGTTGAACACACGCGGATCGAGGTGACCCACCGCCAGGTCGGTCAGTGTAAAATTGCCTTCCCCGGTCATGGCGCCAAACACCGAAGCCAGGCTCGCGCCCGTTCCTTCAAAGCGCACACCGCCCTCGATGGTCCCGCCCACCATTGCCGCCGTGGCTGGCGATGCGATGGCATTAACTGGCACACCGGCCAGAGTGAGCCGGCCGCTAACCGTCTTGTCGAGCAAAGCGCCGGCACAGCATACCGACAAATCGAGCGTCGCCTTGCCGCCGCCCAGCCCCGCTTCGAACCGGGCGAGGCGCAGGCGGGTCTCGTCCCAGCTCAATTCAAAACTGGCATCGTTCATCCGGGCCACGCCGCCCGCCGAGACCAGCGGCGCGGTAATGCTGACCGAACCCCGGGTCTGGCGCGGCGCATCTCCGGAGGCGATCGGCCCTTCCGGCCATACGCTATCGCCCGGAACGAGCGCGGCAGGGCCAAAGACCGCGGTGGACAGTCCCTCAATGGAAATCTCGTCAATGGCGAAATTGCCCGCCACCGCCGCCGCATTATTGGTCCGGGACAGCGAGAGCTCGCCACTAAAGCCGGTTGCGCCGGACGTGCCCTGCACATTGGTCAGCCGCGCCAGCCGCTCGCCTTCGAAATGCAGGTCGGCCGTGCCCTTGGCCATGGGCAGGCTGAGATCACGGCCACCTGCGATCTCAGCCAGCCCGCCAGCATCGGCCAAATCGACATTGAGTTGGCCCGTGCCCTGCAATTCGGCATTGGCCCCGAACACCAGATTGCCAGCAAAACCGACGCTCTCGCTGCCGAGGCTAGTGGTAATACTGCCATTCAGACTGTTTGACGGCGTGCCTTCAAGGCCAATGGCCACCAGCATGGAACCCTGCCCGGCAAACAGATCGGCCTCGCCCAGGCCGATCTGGCGCGTCAGACCGGCAGTGTCGGTGGATTCCAGCGTCGCAGTAACCCGCAATGGTGCGGTGAAAGCCGCTGCCAAGCCGCCGCCGAGTTGCAGGCGCGCATCGAGATTGGCGGCGCCAAGCGTGCCATCCAGCGTAAGTGTTTGCCCGTTCTCGCCCGTCGGCGCGCCAAGATCAAAGGCAATGTCGCCGGGCAAGGACAACGCTAGGAAATTGCGCCAGTCCGTCGGCGTCTTCAGCCCATCGTAAAGCGCCAGGAGCGCCGGCGCATCGCCCGCGCCGACTTTGATATTGCCCTTGCCCACCAGTTGCGGCGCGGCCAGCGTGCCGGTAAATTGGCCGGCAGCATCGAAGCCGACGCCGCCCAGATCATCGGCAGCAAGTCGCGTAAGCTCGACCCCGCCAGCGGTCCACATACCCTCAGCCGCAAGGTCTGTGCCATCCAGCCCAAACAGCTGAGCGCTTTTGCCGCTGAGCGCGAAACTGCCTGTCGGGAAGCTGATGCCAAAGGTGGGGCTGGCGCCTATGTCGGGCAGCAGTGCGCCGATTAGTGTGCTGCCGCTGGCGCCAAGATCATCGAAATGACCCACCACATCGAGCCGTTTTTCGTCACCAAAGCCCAGGCGCAGTTCCACCGCATGGGTATGACCATCCAGCGTCAGCCGCCCATCGGTCAAACCAAACGCGTCGCCGCCCAGCATGATGCGTCCTTCCAGCCGGCCTGGCTGGTTGAACAGCGGATTGCTCTCCAGTGGCTTGCGCCATAGCGCAGCGAGGCCATCGAGCCTGGTACTGTCGAGCGAGGCCTGGCCGCGGAATGCCGGCGAGCCGTTCTCGTCGCTCAGCGTGCCGCTGGCCCGCAATTCGGTTTCGCCCGGCAAGCCGGCGATGAATTGCTCGATCTGCCAGGTCCGCCCATTGGTGCTGGCATCGACCCGCACATTGCGCAACGCAAAGCCACGCAGGCCGATCTCAGCCAAGTCTACTCCGACCCGGCCGGGAATGGGCGGAATGATCGGCGCGGGCAGCTCAGCGAGCAGGCGGACGGCCTCATAGGGCTGGGTATTGGCGTCTTCCTTGGCATCTCGCGGCGGCAGCGTAAACACCCCGCCCGAGATCACCGCGTCAAAACTCTGCCGCGTGCCCAATTGAATGCTGGCGGCGCCGGTCAGCCTCGTGCCGGCCCGGTTCTCGTCGGGCCGCAAGGTGTAGCCGGTCAGCACGACCCGATCGGTCGAGGCCGTGATTCGGCTTTCGAGCACCAGATCGCCATGGATTTCGTCGGCGTTTTTCGCCGCTGGCGGGCGTTGCCGATAGGTCATCGCCCCATCGAATTTGGGCGCCATCCCCGCCGTCAGCAAGCCCTCGACGGCAAACGAAAAGGCATCGGATTCCGGCCTGACCGCCGCCGTGACCCGGCTCGACCCGTCGCTGGCGAGGGGCGCCGAATTGAACCGCGCCGTGTAGCGCCCGCCGCCATAGCTGCCCGAACCCTGGAATTGCAGCGGCCCGGCAAGACCCGAAAGCTTGAGTTCGCCGTCCACATCGCTGGCTTCATAGGTCTTGCCCGCCCGGCGATCCATCAGCCGAACGGTGGCATCGATAATGCTGGCCTGCGCCAATCCGACCCCGGTTCCCGTGCCATTGGGGGCAAATCCGCTGCCAAACAGGCCGCTTTCGTCGATGGTGAAATCCACCACCGGCTCGCGCAGCACCAGCCGGGTGATGTTGTAATGATCGCGCAGAAAATCCATCAGCGAGAATTCGGCTTCCACCGCGCCGACCGTCGCGGCGGGCTCATCGGCCGAACCAACCAGCACATCGGTGAAGTTCAGCCGCGGCTGCGGCAGCAGCGAAAATTCGATATCGCCCCGGATGATGACCTTGGCGCCGAGCACCCCGCCGGCAAGCTCTTCCATCCGCTCGCGATAGTCACCCCATTGGATGAAACGCGGCGCGATGAATGCCCCGGCGAGCACGAAAATCGCGAGCAGGCCAACGATGATATAGATGCGATTCAGCACGGTTACGCGTAGATCCGGGTTTGCGCGCAGAGTTTAGGCACTTGCGCCCCCTAAGCAAGCCCGCCATTGCCTTGATTCACGCTATGAAATTGTCGGGCCAAAGGCGCCCAATATCACGGCTTTGCGAGGGACCATGCAAAACGGCCGGGCACAAGGCCCGGCCGCTGTCGCAAAACGTTCGCTAGAGGCTAGAGCGCGCCGATCGACCAGAAATAGGTCTCGCCCGAGCTGTCATCGACACCGTCATTGTCGGTGATGACATAGCCCACGCCGGCCGCATCCACGGCAAAGCTCTCCACCTTGTCGACCACATAGCCGTTGAGGCTCTTCAGATCAGGGATGAAGTCGCGGACCAATTCCTTGCTGACGACCGGCAGTTCGCCACCCAGCGCGGCGGCTTTGAGGTCAGCAACCGGCACGCGATAGAGCGCCTTGAGCTGGGCCTTGTCGCCAATCTGGTTGTCGCGCTCGACGATGTAGACATAGTCGCCATGCGCGGTGATTTCCGACAGGCCAATCCAAGCGCCCTCTGCCGGGGTTTCGAGCCGATAGGCAACGGCGCCCCATTCCTCGGTCGAAGGCTTGTAGCTCACGAGCTTGACCTGGCCCTTGGTATCATCCTTCCATTCGCGCTGAATGGCGATCCAGAGGGTCATATCGTCACCCTCGCCAATAGCGGTGATGCCTTCCGAACCCGAACGAATTTCATTGGCCAGCAATTCGGCCGGGAACGGGATCTCGGCTTCGATTTCGCCTTCCGCGTTCACATGGAACAGCGCATGCGGCGAGAGCTCGGATGTATCGCCCTCCGAAGCCAGCCAGAAGCCGCCTTCCCCGTCCAGCGTGATGCCTTCGAGATCAAGCTTCTGCGCCGGATGGCCGCCGCGGGTCACCACCGTCTTGGCAATGATGCGGGCCGGCTTGGACGTCGCGTCGATCGTGTAGATGGCCGGCTCGGCGCTCAGCGCGCTGTCGCTGACGGCATAAAGAATGCCGGGCTTTTCAGCATCGCCAACGGCGCCCGAAATGGCCGCCCAGCCGAACGGCAGACCGTTCTCGTCATTGTCCGAAACCAGCTGGGGATAGTCGGCTTCGCCCTCGGCCAGTTCATAGACCATCACATGGGAGCCAATGCCGCCATCTTCGCGCAGGTCAACTTCGTTGGCGGTCACGATCAGATTGCGGGCGGGAATGGCGGTGATGCCCTCTGGCGAAATGCCCGACGGGATGGTCTGCACATATTCCGGCTCGGCGCCGGTATCCTTGTAGATCGCGACGAGCGAAGAACGTTCTTCGACGACGAAGATATATTGCTGGTCGCCAAAGGTTGCGACTTCCAGACCTTCGGGCTCAACGCCCTTGTTGTTGCGCGCATCGGGATAATGGCCGAGGCGAGCGGCGTCGATATCGAGCGCATTGCCCGAGTCATAGACGACACTGCCGTCGCGGTTGAAAATCGAGAAACTGCGCGATCCACCATTCCAATCGCCCTCATTGGCCACGACCAGGCGGTCGGCATCCAGCCACTTGATGGCATCGGGTTCACGCGGCACATCGCTCGTCTTGCCAGTGAAATTAAGCGCGCCGTCCTTCTTGGTATCGACATTCTCGACCGAAACCGCGCCTGCGGAGAAGCCGCCAGTGACCGTACCGGTCTTGCCATCAATGATGGCAATCCAGTTGTTTTCCTGCAGGGTGACAGCGATTTCGTCATTGCCGTTGAAATCGACAAATTCGGGCTCCGGATCCTCGCCGCCGACATCGGCAATGCCGGTCAGCTCAACCGTCTTGAGGGTCTTGGCGGCAACGTCGAAAATCACGACGAAGCCAGCGGGCAGCTGCGGGAGATCGCCGTCATTGACCTCTTCGTCGCGTTCATTCTCGATGGCAACGGCAATCAGCGCGCCGGCCGCATTATGCGCCACCGAATCCGGCTGACCGCCCAGATCATATTCGGCGTCGACCGCCTTGCTGGCGATATCGACAACGACCAGCTTGCCCGAGGGCTCGACAAAGCTCTCCGAAGTATTGACGCCCACATAGGCCTTGTCACCAATGATGGTGACCGAAGTCGGCTCGCCATCGAGCGACAGGAAACCGAGATTTTTGGGAGCCTTGGCGTCGGTCAGATCGACAAAGCCGATGCCGCCTGCCGGGCTGTCCGAATAAATAAGGGTCAGACCGTCATCACTGGCGGTGATGATTTCAGCTGAGGTCGCCTCGGCGTCGGGCGCATTGAGCGCAACGGGGAAGCTGGCAATACGACTGAACACTTGTTCGGCATGGACCGAAACCACCGTCGCCAACAAGGCGGCCGTGAGTGCGGCAAGAAATTTCGTGGAATACATGGATCAAGCCCCTGTTGAAGTCCAAGGCCTGCCCTAGGCCGCACGCATAAAACTTCGATGACAGGGACATGACAGTGCTGTGACGCCGCGCTCTTCTATACAGCGGGGCCTGCGCCACCTATATTGGACCGTGAACAAAAGAAGATTCGTCAATACCCCCACGGCGCAGCCAACTCCCGGCGCGACGTGATGGAAAGGCCCCGGATGCCCGGCAATACCAACAATACCGAACGCCCGCCCGCCGGGTCGATCACCAGCCAATTCGGCCGGCGGGAAACGCCTGCCTATCTCGATGGTCTCAATGAGGAACAGCGGCTTGCGGTGGAGACCATTGATGGTCCGCTGCTGGTGCTCGCCGGCGCCGGCACCGGCAAGACGCGCGTGCTGACGACGCGCATTGCCCATATCATCAATACCAATCGTGCCTGGCCGTCCCAAATCCTGTCGGTGACCTTTACCAACAAGGCCGCCCGCGAGATGAAGGAGCGGATCGAAAAGCTGGTTCCCCGCCTCGAGGCCATGCCCTGGATGGGCACGTTCCACTCCATCGGCGCCCGCATCCTGCGCCAGCATGCGGGCTTGGTGGGCCTGACCAGCTCCTTCACCATCCTCGACACGGACGATCAGATCCGGCTCATCAAGCAATTGTTGGCCGCCGAGGACATCGACGAGAAGCGTTGGCCCGCCAAGCAGTTTGCCGGCATGATGGATGCCTGGAAGAACAAGGGCCTGCTGCCCAAGGACGTTTCGCCGGCCGAAAGCGGCGGCTATGCCAATGGCCGCGGCGCCAAGCTCTATGCCGATTACCAGGCCCGCCTGAAGGTGCTCAACGCGGCAGATTTCGGCGACCTGCTGCTCGAATGCATTCGCCTGTTCAAGGAAAACCCTGACGTGCTGGCGGAATTCCACCGCAAATTCAGATACATGCTGGTGGACGAATACCAGGACAGCAACGTCGCCCAATATCTCTGGCTACGTCTGCTTGCCCAGGGCAAGCCGTCTAGCGAGGCCAATATCTGCGTTGTTGGCGACGACGATCAATCCATCTATGGCTGGCGCGGCGCCGAGGTCGACAATATCCTGCGCTTCGAGAAGGATTTTCCCGGCGCCAAGGTGATCAAGCTCGAGCGCAATTACCGCTCTACCTCCAATATCCTCAAGGCCGCCTCAAATCTCATCGCCTTCAATGAAAGCCGCCTGGGCAAGACGCTGCAGACCGATGTGGGCGAAAGCGGGGAGCTGGTTTCGGTCACCCAAGTGTGGGATTCCGAGGAGGAAGCCCGCACGGTCGGCGAAGAAATCGAGCAATATCAACGCGCTGGCGAGAGCCTCAATTCCATGGCCATCCTGGTCCGCGCCTCCTTCCAGATGCGCGAATTCGAAGAGCGCTTCATCACGCTGGGGCTGAATTACCGCGTCATCGGCGGCCCGCGCTTTTACGAGCGCAAGGAAATCCGCGACGCCATCGCCTATCTGCGCCTTGTCGCCCAGCCGGCCGACGACCTGGCGCTGGACCGCATCATCAACACCCCCAAGCGCGGCCTCGGGGACTCGACGGTGCAGTTGCTACATAGCGCGGCCCGCGCGGCTAATGTGCCGCTGCTCTCTGCCATCCGCATGCTGGTTGATACCGAAGAGCTCAAGCCCAAGCAGCGCACAACCTTGCGGAGCCTGGTTTCCCAGTTCGAGGACTGGACGTTCCACGCCCAGACCCTGAAACCCTTCGAGCTGGTCGAACGGATCCTCGAAGAGAGCGGCTATACCGATATGCTCAGCGCCGACAAGTCGGTGGAGTCCGAGGGCCGCAAGGAAAACCTCAAGGAACTGAGCCGCTCGATGGAAGAATTCGATACCCTTGGTGGCTTCCTCGAACACATCGCCCTGGTGATGGACCGCGACAGCACCGAGGCAAGCGACGCCGTCACCATCATGACCCTGCACGGGGCCAAGGGTCTGGAGTTCAACACGGTTTTCCTGCCCGGCTGGGAGGAAGGCACCTTCCCCAGCCAGCGCTCGATGGACGAAAGCGGTCGCGCCGGGCTCGAGGAAGAGCGACGCCTCGCCTATGTCGGCATCACCCGTGGCCGCAAGCGCGTGCGTATCTCTGCCGCCCAGAACCGCCGCATCCATGGCCTATGGCAATCCGCCATCCCCTCGCGCTTTCTCGATGAATTGCCCGCCGATGTCGTCGAGGTGACCGATACCGGCTCCTCCTATGGCGGCTACGGCTATGGCGGGGGCGCCACCAGCCGCTTCAACAAGGCCGACCCGTTCGACAGCGTCTACGAAACCCCCGGCTGGCAACGCGCCCGCGCCCAGCAGGCCAGCCGCAAGGGCAGCGGCCCGATGACTATTGACGGGGACCTGGTCGCCCGCTCGGTCGATCTGGGCAACGACAAATCAGCCTTCAGCTTCGGTGAACGGGTCTTCCACCTCAAATTCGGCTATGGCGCCATCGCCGGGATCGAGGGGAACAAACTGACCATCGACTTCGAACAAACCGGCCGCAAAAAGGTGCTGGATAGCTTTATCAAGAAGGGGTGAAGCACTCGCTCCTTTTGGCCAAGCCGTCCTCTGCCTTCTCGTCCAATTGTGCTCTGCTACAACTTCGAGCGCACTCCAGGTTAATAGGTAAACCGAGCAATGATCGTCAGCACCACGCCCACTCTGGAAGGCCGCCAGATCCGCGAATATCTGGGCATCGTCACTGGCGAAGTCATTGTCGGCGCTAATATTTTCAAGGACCTGTTTGCCGGTATCCGCGATATCGTGGGCGGCCGCGCCGGTGCCTATGAAGCGACGCTGCGCGATGCCCGCCGTGAAGCGTTCGGCGAATTGGAAGCCGAGGCCAAGCGTATGGGCGCCGATGCGGTGGTGGGTGTCGATATCGATTATGAAGTCGTCGGCCAGGGCGGCTCCATGCTGATGGTGTCGGTCTCGGGCACAGCCGTCAGGTTCTAAAGCCCGATCCCGCCGAACGGTTCGGTTTCGAACCGCTCGCCAAAGCCGGCAATGAGTGGCCTCGCCTTGGCAATGGTTGCCTGCACATGCGGCAACTGGAGCGAGGCGGCGTGGCTATCCTTGCTGTCCCATACTTCGGTGATCCAGATGCCATCCTCGCTCGCCGGATCGCGGGCAATCACATAGCTGAGGCAACCGGGCATGGCAGCATTGCCCTCCAGCATGATGGCCAGCAATTCTTCGCGCTTGCCAGGCGCCGCCAGCATCTTGCCGATCAGACCGTACATTTGCTCTTCCCCTCCCTAAGGCTTGATCAGGCCACCGCTGTAGCGTAGCCCATAAGCCTTTGTTCCAGCGCAATAAATTGCTTCTTCGCCGGAGAACAAATCGACCCCGCCTGTTGACTTATCCACGTATTCCCCGTGCGGACCAACCCAAGTAAAACCGCCGAGAAAGCGCCCTTCGGCATACATGGCGGACAGCGCTGCCTTGATCGTCTCCCCTGCCCGCTGCGCATCGATCAGGTCTGCCCGCAGAATGTAGCCATGATAATTCATGGCCCAGACCGGCTCGGCATCGAGCCAGATGGTTTCCTGCCCCAAAAAATCGGTGCCACCGAAATAGCTGTCGCGATAGCGCCATGGCCCCTGCGACCAGACCAGATCATGCGAACCCTGCCGGCTCGACGTGGATTTTTCGCCGCCGCCGACGTAACAAGCCTGTTTGGCAGCCACGACAATGGTGTTCAGTGCATTCAAATCCATCGCGCCCCTCCGAAACAAACCATGAACATTGACCATTGAAAAGTCAAGGAAATCGTGGCGCATTGACTTGTTTCGGTCGCTGCCGCAACAAGGGGCCGATCAAATGAAAGCCTTGCCCCATGTCCGTCGACCAGCTCTCCGCCCCACTCACCAAGGAACAGGCCTACGCCCTGGTCGATGCCGTGATGGAGCGGGACGACCTGGCCCTGACTGCTTCGGCGCATGAGAATGAAGAGACGGGCGAATGGTTCTTCGAGGCCACCTGCGATAGCCCGCCCGACCTTGAATCATTTTCTGAACTTGCCCGGCAAACCCTTGGCGGAGCAGTCGATTTTTCCGTTTCGCCAATCGACCCCGAGACCAATTGGGTGGCCAAATCGCTGGAGGGTCTGGCCCCGGTGATCGCTGGCGGCTTCTATGTTTATGGCAGCCATGAAACCGGCCCCATTCCGGGCGGGCTGACGCCAATGCGGATCGACGCGGCACAGGCTTTCGGCACTGGCCATCATGAGACGACGACGGGGTGCCTTGAGGCCATCGACAAGGTGCTCAAGCGCCGCCGGCCGCGCGTGTTGCTCGACGTTGGCACCGGCACGGGCGTGCTGGCGATTGCCTTGGCCAAGCGGCTGCGGCTGCCGGTTATTGCCAGCGATATCGACCCTATTGCGGTGACGACGACCATTGAAAATGCTCAACAAAATGGCGTCGGCAAATTCATCATCGGCATCGAGGCGACCGGGCTGACCAATCCCACCATTGCCGGCAATGCGCCCTACGACCTGATCGTCGCCAATATTCTGGCCGGGCCGCTGACGGCACTGGCGCCGGCTATGGGACGGGTGGCCGGGCGGGGTGCGACGATCATTCTGTCGGGGATTTTGCAGCATCAGGCGCGGGGCGTGATCAATGCCTATCAGCGCCAGGGCATGATCCTGATCGAGAAGCTGCAGCGCAAGGATTGGACCACGCTGATCCTCGAAATGCGCTAGCACAAGGTGCACATTCCTGCCGCTCGTGCTAGCGGACTGTTAGCATCGAGACTAGCACTTGGCGGTTTCAGGCCCCAGAAAAGCAAAATCCCCGAACTCGCGTCCGGGGATCAATCAGATCGTCAGCAGTAAACTGCAGCGGCCTTACGGGCGCTTTGTGAATGCGCCGATCAGCTGGTGCTGCATGCGATAGCTGACCTGACGGCTCGACTCGCGGCCACGGGCGTCGATAACGGCTCCCAGTGCCTTGCGGAAATCATTCTTGCTCTCGGTCATCTCAGTCTCCATGCATGTCGGCGATCTATTGCCGTCGACAGGAGCTTATCTAGTCCCTCCCCCCGGCTTTGGTTAGGGGGCAAACGGCAAGCCAGCCATGTCAGTTTCGCAAGCCCCGTTACCACCACGTTAATTTGCCGTTCAGACTTCGCAGCGCGCTCACCTCTGGTTAAGGTGTCGCATGAGCCGAACAGGAACGACGCCATGACCGACCAGACTTTTCCGCCAGCCATCTTCCAGAGCTTTGAGGAAAAGGCTGACCCCAAAAACGTCGCGCCCCGGCTCAAGGCGCTGCGGGCGGCCATGGCCAAGGCGGGGGTCGACGGGTTCCTGGTGCCCCGCGCCGATGCCCATCGCGGCGAATCGGTGCCGGCCAGCGAAGCACGGCTGGCCTATCTCACCGGCTTTACCGGCTCGGCCGGCATTGCCATGGTGGGGAAGAAGAAGGCGGGCCTGTTCATCGATAGCCGCTATACATTGCAGGCGCCGGCGCAGACCGACACGGCCAAGGTGAGTGTGCACGAAGTGCTGCAAGGCGGATTGCCGGTGGAGATTGGCGACTACGTGCCCAAGGGCGGCACCATTCGCTACGATCCCTGGCTGCATACGCCGGGCGAAATTCGCGACCTGCAGGCCAAGCTGGGCAAGCGGGCCAAGCTGATGCCCGGCCCCAATCTGATCGACGCCATCTGGAGCGATCGGCCGGGCGCGCCGGTCAGCGCCATCGAAGTGCTCGGGCACAATCGGGCCGGCAAGACTGCGCCGGACAAGATTGCCGATATTCAGGCGAGCTTGAACGAGGACGGCGCCGACGCGGCCGTGCTGACGCTGCCGGAATCGATCTGCTGGCTGTTCAATATTCGCGGGCGCGACGTGCCCAATACGCCCTTCGTGCTGGGCTTTGCCGTAGTGCCGCGCAAGGGCGAGCCCTCGCTTTATCTGGACCCGGCCAAGATCACGCCGGAGCTCAGCAAGGCGCTTGATGGCGTGGCCAAGGTGGTGAGCAGCAAGAACCTGCCCAATGCATTAGCCAAGCTGGGCAAGGACAAGAAGACGGTGCTGATCGATCCGGCGACGGCGCCCGAGGCCATTGCCGCGACGCTCAAGAGCGCGGGCGCGGCGCTGATCGAAAAGCGCGATCCGGTGCTGCTGCCCAAATCGCGCAAGAACGAGGCCGAATTGGCCGGCATGCGCGAGGCGCACAAGCTCGATGGCGCAGCTTTGGCCAAATTCCTCGCCTGGTTCGATGACCAGGCGCCGTCGGGCACGCTGACCGAAATCGGCATCGTCACGGCGCTGGAAGCCTTCCGCCGGCAGGACGAGACTTGCGTCGATGCCAGCTTCGACACCATTTCAGGCGCGGGCGGCAATGGCGCGATCGTGCATTACCGGGTGACCGACAAGACCGACCGGGTGCTCAAGCCCGGCGAGCTGATGCTGGTGGATAGCGGCGCGCAATATCTATCGGGCACCACCGACATTACCCGGACGATGGCGACCGGCCCGGCGTCGGACGAGCAGCGCGACCGCTTTACCCGCGTGCTCAAGGGCATGATCGCCATTTCCATGGCGCGTTTCCCCAAGGGCACGTCGGGCGCCCAGCTCGATGTGCTGGCGCGGCAATTCCTGTGGCAGGACGGCGTGACCTATAATCACGGCACCGGGCACGGGGTGGGGGCATATCTGGGCGTGCATGAAGGCCCGATCGGGATTTCCCCGCGCTATACGCTGCCGCTCGAAGTGGGCAATGTGCTGTCCAACGAGCCGGGCTATTACAAGACCGGCGAATACGGTATCCGCATCGAGAACCTGATCGTGGTGGTGCAGAGCGCCAAGCCGGGATTCCTGGAGTTCGAGACGCTGACGCTGGCCCCGATTGATCACCGGTTGGTGGATGTTGGGATGCTGACGGCGGGTGAACGCGATTGGCTCAATGCGTATCACCAGCGGGTGTGGGCAGAGATTGGGCCGGGAGTGACGGGCGCGGTGAAGGAGTGGCTGAAGGGGGCGACTGCGGCGGTTTGAGGGGGGCATTGGGGCTCTCGTCACCCCACGCTTCACTCCCCATCAAGGGGAGGGAGCGACCGGTGCCGCTGACCTCCCAATCTTCCACGGCGTCATTCCGGCGCAGGCCGGAATCCATGTCCGTGGCGACCCGCACACATCCAGCGCCGGGATGGCCTTCAGCATGGATTCCGGCCTGCGCCGGAATGACACTGTGGGTAATTTGCAAAAATCACGACATAACCAACGCTTTCCCTCGGCTCGGGACAGCTCAAGAGCATGTGGTTGCGGCGAGTGGCCCTCGGGTCGAGCCCGAGGGAGATGCGGTGGGGAGGAGGGATTGAGGACCTCCAAGCGGTGGGATTGCGCCACGGATTGCCCAACAACCGCAATGTCATTCCTGCGAAAGCGGGGATGGCGCCGTGGGTGGTGTTAGCTTTGCGCCCTAAAACCCCAGCTGGTCGTAGGTCAGCGCCCAGCTCAGCAGCCAGTGGTCTTCCTTGCCGAGCGAGGCCACGTCGTCGACCAGCCAATCGCCGTTTTCGCGCACCATGGCGATGCTGAGCAGGCGGGGCTGGTCGAAATTGTGGTAGCTGACATTGACCACCGAGCGGTCGTCCAGCGTGGTGGGTTCGCCGATGGCGAGATCGAACAGCAGCGCGCTGGCATCGGGCAGAAATGGATTGAACACCGCGGCCGGGGTGAATTGCTCGCCCTTCATTGCATTGTCGTCGGTAAATACCTTGTTTTCGACGGCCTGATCGAAAATGGCCTTGAGGCGGGGCGAGTAATAGGCGGTGGGGTCGCCCGCCGCGCGGCCCGGGCCGTAGCCCTCGAAGATCGCGGTGACCAGCGCCTTGGGATCGCTGAATGTCTCGGCCGCCTGCCCCGCCGCCATGGGCAGCAACATCGCCGCAGCCAGCACACCTGCCATCAATCGCATCATTTTTCCTCGCGCCTCGATTGGTCCACGGCTAGCGGTCGGTCGCGGCGCCGTCGTGATCGCGCCATGGCCGATTTGCGGCGGGGAGATTAACTTTTGGCAAGAGAGCACCTGACGAGATGCTCCCAGTAGACCTCATCCTGAGCTTGTCGAAGGACGAGGTCGTGGCACTCTAGTCTCCACTCGCTCGATCTCGTGGGTTCGACAAGCTCACCATGAGGTCTTCTGGGGTCGCCAGCTAATTGGTGGCGCTTGCCGCGTCGGCGAAAATTTCGCTGAGGCGGTATTGGTTTTCCGGATTGTTGGAAACCACGTCGTCGATCCGCCAGCCGCCGTCTTCGAAGACCAGATCATAGGTCAGCTGCTGGGGCTGGTCGAAATTGCGGAAATCGACATCGACAATGGCCGTGTCGCCATCGATCTGCGGCTCGCCGATGGTCAGGTCGGTCAGCTCGTAATCCTGCCCGTCGATATAGGGATCAAAGCTCAGCGCGCCCATTTCGCCCGCCGGGGTGGAATCCGCATCGGCATCGTAGAGCGCCTGCAGGGCGGCGGAGCGGAACGGGGTCTCGTCCTCGTAGAATTCGCCCGAGATATAGGGCTCGTAGAAAGCCTCGAGCAGGTCTTGCGGCGTGTCATAGGTCTGCGCGGTCGCCAGACTTGTCAGGGCAAGGAACAGGCTCGCGGCCAGGGGGACGAGGCGCATCTTCATTCTCCAGATTAGGCTCAGTTGAACCAGAAGGCGTAATTGAGCCAATTGGTGCCAAAGACACGATTGGCCTCGGCAAAGCTGGCGGCATCGGCAATGGGCCCATCCTTGAGATAAGGCAGGGCACCGGAGCCGGTGAGCAGCATGATGATATCGGTGCGGGTGGTGGTTTCAAAATAGGCCTTGAGATCAAAGCCCTGCTTGAAGCGCCAATGGGGCACCAGCAGCTTGCCATCGAGCACTTCGTCGACCGTGTCGAGCGTTGCCATCCAGGCATCGACGGTTTCCTGGGTGACCGGCGTGTCCGGCACCAGCGAGGTCTGGCGTGGTGACGGCACCAATTCGCGGTTGTCGTCGGTCTCGGCCAGGATGGCGTCCCAGTTTTTGCGGGACAAGGCAGTGATCGACTTGAGCCGGGTCAGCACGCCGGCGAGGCGGGCGGTGTCGAGCACGGGGAAATTCATGGTGTGGATAGCCGCCACCATGTCGGCAATGCCCGCATCGCTATTGGCATCGAGGAACAGCACGCCGCCGCTCATGTAGTCCTGCATTGGCAGGCCGGATTTGGGGAAGACCTGATGCAGATAGGCGCTGAAAAAATCGGAAAAGTCATGCGCCAGGATCAGATCGATCGGCGCGGCGGCGACTTGGCTATAGCCGGCGAACCAGATCGAATCGGCGCGGTCAAAGCCGATGCTGGTATCCGCGGGACTGGGCGGCGTCTTGGTCTTGCCGGGCGGCGGGCCATCGGGGGCGGGAATATCGGCGAATTCACCGAGGCTGTTGAGCAGCGCCGCGAGCGTTTCGCTGTCGTCATGCTTGCCATCGCCATTGAAATCCACCCGCACCTTGAGCGGATCGATGGTGAGGACATAGTCGCCCGATTCCCCGCCTTTTTCGAAGGCGGCGCGGGCGGCGTCGAGATCGAGCAGGAAATCTTCAAGCACGGTGCGCAGGGTCAGATAGGTCAGCGGCTCGGGATTTGGATTGGCGGGGGCGAGGTCCTGCTGCGTGCCCAGGCCGAACAGCATGCCGGCGGCCGTGGTGCCGGGCACGGTGGCGCCGTAGCGGTAAAGGTCTTGCGCGAAGCCCTCATAGGCGCCGACCAGGGTCAACAGGCCCAGGGCAAAGCAGGCTTCCTGGTTGCCGCCATCGCAATCCTCACTCGTAGCGGGAATGGATTGCGCGGCATTGCCGGCATAGAGCTGGTCGCGCGCCAGGTCACCCGCTTCGCTCGCCATGGCCGGCACGGCAAGACCGGCCAGGGCGGCCAGCACCAGGAACTGCTTCATCAATCCTCCCTCGCGGGCCTATTTGCCGACCCGCTCGAACCAATCGTCTTCGCTGATCACCTCGACGCCCAGCTCTTCAGCTTTCTTCAGCTTGGAGCCGGCGCCGGGACCGGCCACCAGGATATCGGTTTGCGCCGATACCGAGCCGGCGACTTTGGCACCCAACCGTTCGGCCATAGCCTTGGCTTCGGATCGTGACATTTTTTCGAGCGAACCGGTGAACACCACGGTTTTTCCGGCGACGACGCTGTCGGCCGAAACATTGACCACATAGGGCTTGGGATGAACCTGCTGCAGCAGCCGCTCGAGCACATCGTCATTGCGCTCATTGCCGAAGAAATCCACCAGCGCCTCGATCACCGTGCCGCCAATGCCGTCGACGGACGGGAACACGGCCTTGGGGTCTGCCGCTGCGGCGGTTTCCTTGCCGACCCGGATCAGCTCTTCCATCGTCGAGAAGGTGCGGGCCAGCACCGACGCGGTGGTTTCGCCAATATGGCGGATGCCCAGGGCGAAGATGAAGCGGTCCAGCTCGGGCTCGCGGCGCTCGTCGATGGCCTTGAACAGCTTGTCGAGGCCTTCATAATTGCGGTCTTCGACGCTGCGGACATTCTTGCGCGTCTTGCCCGAGGCGGCTTCGCGCTGTTTGGCCTGTTCCTCGCGCCGCTCGGCCAAAGCCTGCTGCACGGCGGGGCGGCGCTCATGCAGCGTGAAGATATCAGCCGCCGTCCGCACCAGGCCCTTGGAAAAGAACAGCTCTATATTCTCGGCGCCCAGCCCTTCGATATCGAGCGCGCCGCGCGACACGAAATGGCGCAGCCCTTCCACCGCCTGGGCGGGGCAGATCAATTCGCCGGTGCAGCGGCGGCGGGAATCTTCCTTGCCGGTCTTTTCGTTGATCTCGCGTGTGGCGGGCGAGCCGCAGACCGGGCATTCATGCGGGAATTCGTACGACACGGCGTCTGACGGGCGCTTTTCCAGCACCACGCGGACGATCTGGGGAATGACGTCGCCGGCCCGCTGGATGACCACGGTATCGCCGATGCGGATATCCACGCCCTCGCGGATCGGCAATCCGTTGCTGTCAAAGCCCTTGATATAATCCTCGTTGTGCAGCGTGACATTTTCCACCACCACGCCGCCTACCGTGACCGGCTCGAGCCGGGCCACCGGGGCCAGGGTGCCGGTGCGGCCGACCTGGATGTCGATCCGTTTGACCGTTGTACTCGCCTGTTCGGCCGGGAATTTATGCGCCACGGCCCAGCGGGGCTCGCCGGTGACGAAGCCCCAGCGGCGCTGCAATTCGAGCTGGTCCACCTTGTAGACGACGCCATCGATATCGTAGCCGAGCGAGGAGCGTTGTTCCTCGATCAGCCGGTATTGGGCGATGAGCTCGTCCACCGATTTGGCGCGCACCATCAGCGGGCTGACTTGAAAGCCCCATTCGGCGAATTTCTGCACCGCATCATACTGGGTGGCTGCGGGGTCCTCGGTGGTGGCGCCCCAGGCATAGGCGAAGAATTTGAGATTGCGGCTGGCGGTGACCGAAGCGTCCTTCTGGCGCAGCGAGCCGGCGGCGGTGTTGCGCGGATTGACATAATCCTGCCCGCCAGACGCCGCCGAGCGGGCCTTGAGCGCCTGGAACTCGGCATAGGTCATATAGACCTCGCCGCGGATTTCGATGCTGGCCGGCCAGCCCGAGCCTTTGAGCTTTTGCGGAATGTCCTTGATGGTGCGCAGGTTGGCCGTGATGTCCTCGCCCACCGCCCCGTCGCCGCGCGTGGCGCCGCGCACGAAGACGCCATTTTCATAGAGCAGCGAGGCCGACAGCCCGTCGATCTTGGGTTCGGCGGTGAAGGCGATGTCGAGATCCCGATCGCGCTCGAAGAAGCGTTTGCCGCGGGTGATGAAATCGACCACGTCCTCGTCGGTATAGGCTTTGGCCAAGCTGAGCATCGGCACGGCATGACGCACCTTGGCAAAGCCCTCGGCGGGCGGCGCGCCGACGGAGAGGGAGGGGCTGTCCTCACGCACCAGATGGGGGAAGGCTTCCTCGATCGCGTCATTGCGGCGACGCATCGCGTCATAGGCCGCGTCGGTGATCTCGGGCGCGTCTTTCTGGTGATAGGCGATATCGGCGGCAGCGATGGCCGCAGCCAAACGCGCCAGCTCGGCATCGGCTTCCGGCTCGGTGAGTTCGTCGACGGGTTTGGTGGATAGGTCGGTCATTGGATCACTCAGAATACACAGCACCACTACTTTATCGCGGTGTCATTCCCGCGAAAGCGGGAACCTCTGTTTACCGCAGCAAGAAAACAGAGGTTCCCGCTTTCGCGGGAATGACACTGTGGGAAACAACCTCAACAGCCCGAGAAGAAAGAGAGTAATCCTACCCCACTTCGCTCAATAGCTTGCTGGCGGCGGCGCGGGCTTCGTCGGTGATGCTGGCGCCCGCCAGCATGCGGGCGACTTCTTCCTTGCGGGCGGTAATGTCGAGCGGCTTGACGTGGGTGCGCACGAAGGCGCCCTCCTCTACCGCCTGCTTTTCGATGAGCAGGTGGCGCTGGGCGCGGGCGGCGACCTGGGGGGCGTGGGTGACGGCGAGCACCTGCACCTTGCCGGCCAGGCGCGCGAGGCGCCGGCCGATGGCATCGGCGACTGCGCCACCGACGCCGGTGTCGATTTCGTCAAAGATCAGCACGGGAGCCGAGCCGCGATCGGCCAGCACCACTTTGAGCGCCAGGAGGAACCGGCTGAGCTCGCCGCCCGAGGCCACCTTGAGCAAGGGACCGGCGGCGGTGCCGGGATTGGTCTGCACGTGGAAAGCGATCTGGTCGAAGCCGGCGGCGGCGATGCGGTGCTTGTCGACCTGGTGATCGACGATGAACTTGGCCGAACCCAGCTTGAGATCGGGCAATTCGGCCCCGACCGCCTTGCCGAGCGCAATGGAGGCCTTGGCGCGGCCTGTGCTGAGCGTTTCGGCCGCCTTGCGATAGCTCTCCATCGCCTTGGCTTCCGCTGATGTCAGCGCCACCAGCTTGGTCTCGCCATTCTGCAGGGTTTCGAGATCGGCGGTGTATTTGGCCAGCACCTCGATCAGCCCTTCGGGCGTGGTCTGGTGCTTGCGGGCGGCGGCGCGCAGGGAGAACAGGCGCTCTTCGACAGATTCCAGCTCGCCGGGATCATAGGCCATTTCGCGCTTGAGCTCTTCGAGCGCATCGCTGGTGCGGTCCAGAGCAATCAGGGACTGGTCGAGCGCATCGACAATGGGCTGGAACTGGGTGCCGCCGCTATCGATCTTGCGCAAGAGGCGGCGCATCAGGGCCGCCAGGGCTGGCGCGGGGGCCGATGGCCCATTGAGGATTTCATCGGTCTCGGTGACGTCGGCAGCCGATTTCTCGGCCTGCTGCAATTGCTGGCGGCGATCGGCCAATTCAGCTTCTTCGCCGGGCACCAGCTTGAGCTTGCTCAGTTCCTCGACGGTGTGGCGGGCATATTCTTCGGCGGCGAGCGCTTCGGCCACCAGAGCCTTCTGCTCGGCAACGGCTTCCTGCGCTTCGGTCAGCGCCTGCCAGGCATCGCGCACAGCAGCTACCGGCTTTTCCAGCTCGCCAAAGGCATCGAGGGCGGCGCGATGGGTGGCGACATCGACCAGTGCGCGATCATCATGCTGGCCGTGGATTTCAACGATCTGGCTGCCCACGCGCTGCAACAGCGCCGCAGAGACCGGCTGGTCATTGATGAAGGCGCGGGTGCGGCCATCGGCAAACTGCACACGGCGCAGGATAATGTCTTCATCGTCGGGAATGGCATTGTCGCGCAGGGCGGCGCGGGCGGGATGATCCTGCGCCAATTGCAGCACGGCCACCACCTGCCCGCTATCGCAGCCAGTGCGCACCAGCGACGCATCGCCCCGCCCGCCCAAAGCCAGCGTCAGCGAATCGAGCAGAATGGATTTACCGGCCCCGGTCTCGCCGGTCAGCACGGTCATGCCGCCATCCAGCGCGAGATCGAGTTGATCGATCAGGACGATGTTGCGAACCGAAAGCGCGTTCAGCATGCGCGGACTAGTCCCTAAGACGCCAGAACATCGAGCGGCAACAGCTTCACCAAGTGACCCCATGATGAGTCCGTCGAACCACGGACTCTGGTAGCACGACCGCGGCCCTCGGCAAGCTCGGGATGCGGTCTACTTCCACTTTTGCCCCGACTTCTACAATAGACGAAGGCGCGCCAGCAAGCTAGCGCGCCTTAGAACAAAATAGCAACATTTATGTTTAGCGGCGGACAGCAGCCAGCCAGCTACCAGTATTCATCTCGGGGGCCAGGCCCTGTTTGCCCAGCAAGGCGAAGGCTTCCTGATACCAGGTGCTGGACGGATAATTGTGGCCCAGCACGGCGGCGGCAGTCTTGGCTTCGTTGACTAGGCCCAGCAGCAGATAGCCTTCGGTCAGGCGATACAGCGCTTCCTCGATATGGGTCGAGGTCTGGTATTCCTCGACAACCGTGCGGAACCGGTTGATGCCCGCCAGATATTGGCCATTGCCGAGATAGTAACGGCCAACCGACATTTCCTTGCCCGCCAGCTGGTCATAGGCGACCAGCAGCTTTTCCTTGGCGTCCTGGGCATATTCGGACTTGGGATAGTTCGAAATGATCAGGTTGTAGGTGTCGATGGCATCACGCGACAATTGCTGGTCGCGGGTGATGTCCTTGATCTGGCCGAAATAGGAATTGCCCTTGAGATAGAGCACATAGGCCACGTCCTTGCCGTTCGGATAGATGGCGAGGAACCGGTCGGCGGCAAGAATGGCTTCCGAGAACCGACCGATTCGGTAGTTCGCGTAGACCTGCATCAGCTTGGCTTTTTCGCTCAAGGGGGATGTGGGGTGCTGACGCTCAAGCTTTTCGAGATGCCCGATAGCCGTGACGTAGCGCTGCTGATCCATATTATCGAGCGCTTGCTGGTACAGCGCCTCGGCCGGAATGATCGGCTCTTCCTTGGCCTTGGGCGGCCCAAACAGGTTCAGGCCCGAACAGCCGGCGAGCACCAGGACCAGAAAGCCAACCGTGAAAAACCGGGCGGCCCGGCTGGTGAAACCACCAATAGCATCAACTGTCACGAACTGCCCCGTCTCTATCAGGAAACCGCTATGTGCGGCGTAGTTAGCAAATGGTTCAAAACTGTGGCGCTGCAACTGCCCCCTCGAGGTCAGCGCACGGACCGCAAGTAGTGATTGATCTCTAACCCATCAGGCTGATCGTCGAAAGCCTCGAATTCGAGCGGCAAATCTTCCGCACTGACGATTTCATAATTGGCTTCGCTGGAAAACAGCCCCGTCAACACATGTGCGTTAAGCGCGTGGCCGCCTTTATAGGAGCGGAACCGCCCCCAGATGGGCAGGCCACCCAGCGACAGATCGCCAATGGCGTCGAGCAGCTTGTGGCGCACGAACTCGTCTTCGTAGCGCAGACCGCCCGGATTGAGGATGCGATCTTCATGCAGGGTGATGGAGTTGTCGAGGCTGGAGCCCAGGGCATAACCGGCCTGGCGCAGGATCTTGGCATCGCGCACGAAGCCGAAGGTTCGGGCGCGCGAAATGTCTTCGTAGTAACGGCGCGGCGTCCAATCGAAGATCATCCGCTGGCGGCCGATGACCTTGGAATCGAAATCGATCTCGAGATCGAACGAGCGGCCATTATAGGGCTCGAGCGCGGCGAAGGCGTCATTGTTGCGTACGGTGACGGCGCGCATGATCTTGAGAAACTTGCGCTGCGCCGGCTGGATTTCGAGGCCAACCTGCAGGATGGCGTCGGCGAAGGGGCGCGCGCTGCCATCCAGAATCGGGCATTCCCCGCCATCCAGCGTGATCAGCGCATTGTCGACGCCCATGCCCGAAAGGGCCGAGGTGACATGCTCGATAGTGGCGACGCTCACGCTGTCGCCCAGATCGAGCGTGGTGCACAGGGTAGTGCGAGAAATACGCGAAAAATGCACGGGAACGGGCGGTGTGGTGCGACCTTCACCCAGCTCGCGGCAGATCAGCAGACCACTATCGGGCGCGGCCGGGCCGAGCGTGAGGGTCACGGGTTGCGCGCTATGAACACCATAGCCCGCGAACGAGATCGGCGCCGCTAGGGTACGCTGGCGCGTGGTTAGTTTTGACATGCTTGAAGTTACTCCGACCCAAGCCCTGGGACGATTGGCTACTCTATTATCCAAAAAAAACTCGGTGCGGAAGCCGCACCGAGCTACGTTTCATAAATCCGTCAGCAGAGTGTTAACCGTGCTTGCGGAGGAATGCCGGGATTTCCAGATGTTCCTTCTGCGGCGCGGGAGCCGGCTGGCGCCCATGCAGGTCTAGGCGACCCTGAGCCCCTTCGACCGGCGGGGAAACCCGCGAAGTCCTTGCCGGACCGGCCTCAATCGCGCTGCGGGCAGCCGCATCGTCGGCGCTGGAATAGGCAGTTTCGTCGCGTTCTACCGGCTGGGACTGGCCCAGATTGAGACCGACATTGGAGGCCAGGCGCTTGAACAGCGCACGGGCATTGCGGGGCTCGGCATCAGGACGTTCCTGCTCCTGCTGTGTCCGGCGCGCAACAACCGGCAGCTCTTCAGTGCGCGGCATGCGGCGCTGACCATCGGGACGGGCAGCGTGCGAGGGCACATAAACGCTGGGTACGGGCTCATCCTGAACCATGGAAGGTTCATCATCGTGGATCGAGTCGGCAGCCGGAATATAGGGCTCGACGAACACGCCATCGTCTTCATGAGCGTAGCTCGGCGCAGGCGCGTCGAAGGTGATGGCTTCGGCAACGGCGGCCTCGACCTGGTGCTCGATAGCCTGGCTAGTGGTCGGCGCCGGGGTGGCGACAGCGGCGCGCTCGGCAGCAACACGGGTCGGCTCAACCGGCACATGGCGGCGCACTTCGAGCGGGGTGCGCGAAGCATGCGGCTTGGCCGGCTCGAGCGCCTGCACCATGGTTGCATCGGTGCCGGTGGCCACGACGGCAACGCGGATCGTGCCGGTCAGGTTCGGATCGAAAGTCGCGCCCAGGATGATGTTGCAATCCACATCGACTTCCTCGCGGACGCGGCTAGCCGCTTCGTCGACTTCATAAAGGGTCAGGTCGGGACCGCCGGTGATGGAGATCAAGAGGCCACGTGCGCCCTGCATCGACACATCATCGAGCAACGGATTGGCGATGGCGGCTTCGGCGGCGTGGCGGGCACGATCTTCGCCCGATGCCTCGCCGGTGCCCATCATCGCCTTGCCCATGCCACGCATCACGGCGCGCACGTCGGCGAAGTCGAGGTTGATCAGGCCTTCCTTCACCATCAGATCGGTGATGCAGGCAACGCCGGAGAACAGCACCTGGTCGGCCATCGAGAAGGCGTCGGCAAACGTCGTCTTTTCATTGGCGACGCGGAACAGGTTCTGGTTGGGGATGACGATCAGCGTATCGACATGGCGATGCAGCTCATCGATGCCGTCTTCGGCCAGACGAGCGCGGCGATTGCCTTCAAAATTGAACGGCTTGGTGACGACGCCAACGGTCAGGATGCCCTGCTCGCGCGCGGCGCGGGCCACGACGGGCGCTGCGCCGGTACCGGTGCCACCGCCCATGCCGGCAGTGATGAACACCATATGCGAGCCCGAGAGGTGATCATTGATCTCGTCCCAGCTTTCTTCGGCTGCCGCGCGACCCACTTCGGGGTGCGAACCGGCGCCCAGGCCCTCGGTGACGCCGACGCCGAGCTGGATGATCCGCTGCGCCTTGGAGAGCGCGAGAGCCTGCGCATCCGTATTGGCGACGACGAAGTCCACACCATCGAGGCCGGATTCGATCATGTTGTTGACGGCGTTGCCGCCGGCGCCGCCGCAACCGAACACGGTGATGCGGGGCTTGAGTTCCTGAATATCCGGGATGGTGAGGTTGATGGTCATGGATGGCCTCATAGTGGCTTGATTGGTTAAGGTTTACCCCCCAATTCGTTAACCGCGTCCTAACAATTGTCTCACCGGTGTTAACGTGATCGCAAAATGCGACACCAACCATTCTCCCATTGCGGAGTTGTTAACCACGCCGGCCCGACGGCCGGTTGACACGCATAACCGAAAAGATTTATAACAAAATGGTTATGCAATGAGGAGACTGCAAATGACCGACATCATGCCCTGCCTGTGGTTCGATAACCGCATTGACGACGCTATCGAATTTTACACCAGCACCTTCAAATCGGCCAAGGTGCACGAGGTAAAGCGGCAGGACCCCAAGGGCCCGGTTTTCACCGCCATCATCGAACTGGAGGGGCACAAATTCATGCTGCTCAATGGCGGCCCGACCTTCAAATTCACTGAGGCGGTGTCTTTCATGATCAATGTCGATGGGCAGGACGAGGTCGATTATTTCTGGGATCGTCTCACCGCCGATGGCGGCGAAGAAAGCCAATGCGGCTGGTGCAAGGACAAGTTCGGCCTCTCCTGGCAGGTGGTGCCCAAGCAGATTTACGAGACCGTGTTGGGCAAGGACCCGGCCGGCTCGCAGCGGGCCATGCAGGTCATGCTCAAGATGGGCAAGCTGATCGTTGCCGACCTGCAGAAGGCCTATGCGGGCGCATAGACCGAATTGCCTCTGCTGCCGCGATATGGTCCTTTGCCGCAAACGGGGAGAGGACAATGGACCAGCACGAGCTGATCGCGGCGGTTAAACAAGCAATGACCGGCAAGGAGGCCATTCGTGGCCTCTTTCTGGCTGGCAGCTACGGAAGGGGAACGGCGGACGCCTGGAGCGATGTCGATCTGGTCGCGCTGGCCGAGCCGGAATATCATGCCGCAATTGCTGCCGATTGGCGGCAGACGCTGGATGCAATCACCCCCATCGTATTCTGGCAGGAATTGCCGCGCGGTGGCCTGCTGCTCAATGCCGTGTCCGAAGAGTGGCTGCGCTGCGACTTCAATATCGTGGCCCCTGACAATTTCGGTCGGCGGGCCAAAAACACGGTAAAGCCGCTGGTCGATCGCGACGGGCGCTATGACAGCTTGCCCGATACATTGCCGCCCAAGCAGCCGGACGTTGGCACTGTCAAATATCTCATCCACGAATTCATTCGCATGCTGGGGCTGATGCCCGTCGGCGCCGGCCGGGGCGAATATGTCACCATGGTGCTCGGCGTCGGCATGATGCGCGACCACCTGACGGCGCTGCTGATGCAGGACGTGACCAATCCCGATCCCGGCGGCATGCTGCATCAATCGACACTGCTCTCGGCCGAGGACATGACCCTGCTCAAGTCCCTGCCCTATCCCAAGCCGGAGCGTGAGGCGGTGATCGCAGCCAATTTCGCGATAGCGCGGGAATTCATGCCGCGCGCTCGGGCCATGGCCAAGCGGCTGGATATTGCGTGGCCGGAGGCGTTCGAGGCGGCGACGCGCAAGCGGCTGGCGGCGACGCTGGGGGATGAGGCCGGGCGGGGCTGGTAAGCCCCTAAAAGCTCGTCCGCAGCCAATATCCCACGCGGGCGAAATAGCCATCGGTGCCGGTGAGTTTGCGGCTGCCGCGCGGCTCGGCATATTCCTGGGAGCAGACCTGGGGATAGACCAGCATGCCGGCGACGGTGGCAAAGGCGGCGCCCTTGGCCATTTCGGGCAGGCCGGCAATGCCCATGGGGCGGCCATTGCGGACGTTGCGGGCGAGGATGCGGCGGGCAACTTCGGGCAGGCCGGTCATTTCGCTGGCGCCGCCGGTCAGCACGAAGCGGCGGCCACAGACATCCATCATGCCGGTGGCCTGCATGCGATCGCGAATGGCGGTGAGGATTTCCTCGATGCGCGGGCGCATGATGCGGGTCAGCACCGAACGGGCCACCTGCCCCGGCGCTTCGTCATGGGTGGCTCCCACCGGCTGGATCGCGATCATGTCGCGCTCGTCGGCCTGGCCGGGCAATACGGAGCCATAGAAGGTCTTGAGGCGCTCGGCATCGGCAACGCTGACGGACAGCTGGCGGGCGATGTCGAGGGTCAGATGATGGCCGCCAATGGCGATGGCATCGGCATAGACCAGGTGGCCGTCGTTGAAGACGGAAACGGTGGTGGTCGCGCCGCCGAAATCGACGCAGGCGACGCCAAGCTGGGCTTCGTCATCGACCAGCGTGGCCAGGCCCGAGGCGTAGGGGGTGGCGATCAGGGCTTCGATCTGCAGGTGGCAGCGATGCAGCACCAGTTCGAGATTGCGCATGGCCAAGGTTTCCGAGCTGACCACAGCGACATCGACGCCCAGCTTTTCGCCCACCATGCCCTTGGGATCGCGAATGCCCTTCTGGCCATCCAATGCGTAACCGATGGGTAACGCGTGAATGATCGAGCGCTCGGGACGGACCGAGCGTTCGTTGACGGCGCGCAGCACGCGGTGAATGTCGGCTTTTTCGACTTCCAGACCATCCAGCGACACGGCGGCCGAGAAGGTTTCCGAGCCAAGGCGCCCGGCGGTGACGTTGACGATGACGCTTTCGAGCGTCAGACCCGCAGCGCGTTCGGCCATGCCGACCACGGAGCGAATGGCGTGTTCGGCCTTTTCGATATCGGTGACGACGCCGCTCTTGACGCCGGTGGAGGGGCCATAGCCGAAGCCGATAACCTCGACCTGATGCGAGCGGCCGCGCAGGGCCTTGCCCTCGGCACGCGGGGTGAGCCGGGCGATGACACAGCAAATCTTGGTCGAGCCGATATCGAGCACCGCGACCAGCGTGGTCTTGCCGGGTTGAACGGGCCGCAGACGGGAGGTCATGGCGTCGGTCATCATCGCTTTTTGGTTTCTTCTACGGCAGGTGTGGTCGGGCGGAGGGCGACGAGATTGTCGACGCGCAGGTCGATCATGGTGATGTCGCGATCGAGCAATTTGTAATCGGCTTCGTACATGGCGAGCTTGCGCAAAGCCTGGGCGACGCCCAGTTCCGGCAGCTGCACGCGCAGGCCGGTGTCGTAAATCATGTCCCAGCGGCGATCCGCGATGCGGGAGAGGGCCAAGAGGCCAGTCTTGAGGCCGGGGAATTGATCGAGCGCGCGGATCATCACCAAGGCGTCGTCGGCAGCGCCATCGCCGATGACCAGCGGCAGGTCGCCATAGGCGCCCTTGTCCTCGCCGATCTGCTCGCCCTGCCCATCGACCACAAAGGTCACGCCATCGACGCGCCAACGGGCAATGGGGGTCTTTTCGGTGATGGTGACCAGCACATCGCCGGGATAATTCTTGCGCACATTGACGGTCTCGACCGAGGGGAGTTCGGCAATGCGCTGGCGGGCGGCTTCAACGTCGAAGCTAACCGTGGAGGTTTTGGGCTGCACGCCCAGGGCATCGAAAATGTCCTGTTCGCTGGTCAGTGACTGGCCGGTGATGGAAATCTCGCCAATGGCAAAACCGGCATCGGCGAATTCGCCCTGCGCAATGCCGCCCAGCGCGGAGACGCCCATGCCCAGCGGTTCACGGATCTGATAGATGACGCCGATGACGGCTAGCAGCGCAATGGCCGAGCAGGTGCGCACGATGGCCTTGCGGTGCAGCACCCAGGCGCGGCCGAAATTGTTGATGAGCTTGCGCCGCGGAGAGCGGACAGGAACAGGCAATGCACGGGGATTAACGATCCGCGCGCCAGCGAGAAAAGCCTCGCTTTTTACCTGTTGCAACTCGCGTCCTCCACCATCCAGGAGACCAGATCTTCAAACGAATGCCCGGCATATTTGGCCTGCTCGGGCACCAGGGATGTCTCGGTCATGCCCGGCTGGGTATTGATTTCGAGACAGACCAGTTCGCCATCTTCGCCCACCGCGTCATTGTAGCGGAAGTCCGTCCGCGTCACGCCCCGGCAGCCAAAGGCCGCATGTGCGGCAAGGCTCAGTTTTTGCACTTTGTCGTAAATTTTCGGTTTCAGCTGCGCGGGAATAATGTGAACCGAGCCGCCTTTGGCGTATTTGGCTTCGTAATTGTAGAAGCTCAGCTCGGTGACGATCTCGGTGACACCCAAAGCCACATCGCCCATCACCGCACAGGTCAGCTCGCGCCCGGGAATATAGCGTTCGACCATGACCTCTTCGCCCGAATTCCAGCTCTCACCCAGGATTTCCTGCGGCGGCTGATTGGCACCCTGCTTGACGATGTGGACGCCGAAGCTCGAGCCATCGGCAATCGGCTTGATGACATAGGGCGTTGCCATGGCGTGGCTGCGCGCCGCTTCCGCCCGGGGCACTATGACATGGTCGGTGACCGGCAGGCCCGCGGCCTTGAGCACGATCTTGGCCTGGTGCTTGTCCATGGCCAAAGCCGAGGCCAGCACGCCCGAATGGGTATAGGGCAGTTGGATCAGTTCGAGAAAACCCTGGATCATCCCGCTTTCGCCGAACGGGCCATGCAGCGCGTTGAAGGCCACGTCGGGCTTCAGATCAGCCAGCACATTGGCAATGTCGCGGCCGACATCGACTTCGGTAACGCGATAGCCGGCGCGACGGAGCGCCGCGGCGCATTCGGTGCCCGAGCTCAGCGATACCTGGCGTTCATTGGACCATCCGCCCATCAGGACGGCGACGTGTTTGGTCATGGGGAAGTCCGATCGGGATTGGTCAGGGTGAAACGCCTAAACGGCGCCAGTGAAAACATCGCCATCGAGGAACTCGCGCACCTCGCGGCCGGGCTCGAAATGGCCCATGCGGCGGATTTCCCATTTGAGCTCGATGCCCGAATGCGCCCGTACCTTGTTGCGCACGGTCTCGCCCAGGGTTTCGATGTCATGGGCACTGGCATTGTCGATATTGAGCAAGAAATTGGCGTGTAATTCGCTCATCTGCGCGCCGCCTATGGTCAGGCCCCTGCCCCCGGCCGCGTCGATCAGCTTCCAGCTCGAATGCCCTTCGGGATTCTTGAAGGTGGAGCCGCCCGTCTTGGCCTTGGTGGGCTGGCTGGATTCGCGCTTCTCGGTGATTTCGCGCATGCGCGAAAGGATATCTTCGCGCTCGCCGGCAAAGCCCTGATAGACGGCGGAGGTGAACACCGCGCCGCGCGGGCCGTTCGACTTGCGGTAGAGATAGCCCATATCGGCATTGGTGAGAGTGATGATCTCGCCCTGCCGGGTCACGGCACGCAGCTCGACCATGCGGTCGCGCGTTTCGGTGCCGTAGCAGCCCGCATTCATATAAAGCGCGCCGCCAATCCCGCCGGGAATGCCGCGATAAAAACTCAGCCCATCAATGCCGGCTTCGGCAGCGGCCGTGGCCACCTTGACGTCGGGCAACGAGGTGCCGACGCGGATCTTGTGGTCATCGAGGATTTCGACCTGGCCGAAGGCCTTGCCGGAGAGCTTGATGACCACGCCATCAATGCCGCCATCACGGATCAACAGGTTCGAGCCCAGCCCGATCACGGTCATGCGGATATCGGCGGGCAGGTGCTTGAGGAAATAGGCGAGGTCTTCCTCGTCGGCCGGGGTGAAGAACAGCTGGGCCGGGCCGCCGACGCGGAACCAGGTGACTTCGCTCAACAGCTGGTTGGGAACCAGCCGGCCGCGAACCCCGGCGATCCAGGGCTGGAACTGGGGGATGAGGTCGGGATAGCTCACTGCACGTCCTTTCCCAAAAGCGTGGCCAATTCGCCCGGCAAGGCGGTGGCCCATTGGGTGATATTGCCGGCGCCCAGGCACACGACATAATCGCCATCTGCCGCCCGGCCGGCTATCAGCTCAGCCAGGTCTTCAGAGCGGTCGAGCACGCGGGCGTCGCGGTGGCCGCGGGCGCGGATGCGGTTGACCAACTCGTCATTGGTCACGCCGGGAATGGGCTGCTCGCCAGCGGCATAGACCGGGGCGACGATGACGGTATCGGCATCGTTGAAGCAGGCGGCGAAATCGTCGAACAGGTCATGCAACCGGCTATAGCGATGCGGCTGCACCACGGCGACCACGTCGCGCTTGGTGGATTGGCGGGCGGCGCGCAAGACGGCGGCGATTTCCACCGGGTGGTGGCCATAATCGTCGATGACGGTAATGCCGCCGACCATACCGGTCTTGGTGAAGCGGCGCTTGACCCCGGTAAAGCCCTTAAGGCCCTTGCGAATAGCTTCGGCGGGCACATGCAGCTGATCGGCTACGGCAATGGCAGCGGTGGCATTGAGCGCGTTGTGAACGCCCGGCATGGGCAATTGCAGCCCATCGATGCGCAGCTGGGTGAGGCGGATACGGTCGCGGATTTCGACGGCGAAATGGCTGACGCCATCGATGGTTTCAAGATCAACCAGCCGCACATCGGCCTGCGGATTGCGGCCATAGGTGATGACGCGGCGATCCTTGATCTGGCCGACCAGCGCCTGCACTTCGGGGTGGTCGAGGCACATCACGGCAAAGCCGTAGAAGGGCACGTTCTCGACAAAATTGTGGAAGGCCTGCTTGACGCCCTCGAAGTCATGATAGTGATCAAGGTGCTCGGGATCGATATTGGTGACCACGACCACATCGGCCGGCAGCTTGACGAACGTGCCGTCGCTTTCGTCGGCCTCCACCACCATCCACTCGCCCTCGCCCAGGCGCGCATTGGTGCCATAGGCATTGATGATGCCGCCATTGATGACGGTGGGATCAAGATCGCCGGCATCGAGCAGGGTCGCGACCAGCGTGGTCGTCGTGGTCTTGCCATGCGTGCCGCCAATGGCGATGGCGTTTTTGAAACGCATGATTTCGGCCAGCATTTCGGCGCGGCGCACCACGGGCAGCGCGCGGGCGCGGGCAGCGACCAGCTCGGGATTGTCTTTCTTGATGGCCGAGGACACGACGACAACGGCCGCTTCACCGAGATTTTCGGCCTTTTGGCCGATCTCGATGCGGATGCCCATGTCGCGCAAGCGCTGCACATTGGGATTGGCAGCGGCGTCGGAGCCCTGCACCACATAGCCCTGATTGTGCAGGATTTCGGCAATGCCGCTCATGCCGATGCCGCCGATCCCCACAAAGTGGACCGGGCCGATATTGCGGGGCATTTTCATGAGACTTGTTCCATTTCCGTAGTGCCCTTCCCGGCGAGAGTCTCGGCGATATCCGCCAGCTTCTCGACGGCGCGGGGCTGGCCCAGCGCACGGGCGGCGGCGGCGGCCTTGGTGAGCGTCGCCGGGTCGGTGATGAGATTGGTGAGGCGAGTGCCTAGCGATTGCGGCGACAGCGTGGCCTGCTCGGCAATCCAGCCGGCGCCGGCATTGTCGACAACCAGGGCATTGTTTTTCTGGTCGGCATCCAGCGCACCGGGCAGCGGCACCAGGATCGACGGGCGTCCGATGACGCAAAGCTCGGTAATGGTCGAAGCGCCCGAGCGGCCGATGACCAGATGGCTCTTGGCGATCCGCTCCGGCAGGTCGCCGAAGAATGGCGCCAGTTCGACATTGACCTTGGCCTGTCGATAAACTTCGGCAACGCGATCGAGGTCCTCGGCGCGGCATTGCTGCACGATGCGCAGGCGCTGGCGGATCGGCTCGGGAATAAGCGCGATAGCGGCCGGCACGATGTCGGACAATGCCTTGGCGCCCTGGCTGCCACCGAAGACCACCAGATGAATGGGCCCGTTTTCGTCAAGCGCCGGATAGGGCATGCCGGCCAGCACGCGCACACGATCGCGCACCGGGTTACCGGTGACGCGCCTTTCGATTTTCAGCGTGTCGGCGAACTTGGTTTCGGCAAAGCTCAGCGCCAGCACATCGGCAAAGCGGCCCAGCGCCCGATTGGCCCGCCCCATCACCGCGTTCTGTTCATGCAGAATACCCGGAACACCCAGGAGGCTCGCCGCAACGAAAGGCGGGAAGGTGGGATAGCCGCCAAAGCCGATCACCGCATCGGGTCGGCTTTTGCGCAGCTTGCCCATGGCGACGGCGATGCCGCCCAGGATTTTGAACCCGCCGGCGACGAATTTGATCGGGTTGCTGAGCGAGGGCGTGGCCGAGGGCACGATATGGACCTGCGTGGCCGGAAAATCCGCGCCATAGCTTTCCACGCGATGATCGGTCATCAGCTCGACCAGATGCCCGCGCCGCGTCAATTCCTGGGCCAGCGCCATGGCCGGGAAGAGATGCCCACCCGTGCCACCCGCCATGAGGATGAACTTCTTCATTCAGCTGGTGCCAATGCGCTCTTGTAGACGGGCAGACCTGTGACCATTCGCTCCTCGGGCTTGGTGCGCGTGAGGGCCAGCATCAGCCCCATGCCGAAGGCAATCGCGATCATCGACGTACCGCCATAGCTCACGAATGGCAATGTCATGCCCTTGGGGGGAATAAGGTTGAGATTCACCGCCAGATTGATGCCCGACTGCATGGCGAACTGGATGGCCAGGGTCGAGGACGCCAGGCGCGCAAAGAGGCTGGTCTGGCGTTGCGCACCCATCATGGCGCGGATGACGATGAAGGCGATGAGCGTCACCAGCACCATGCAGAAGATGATGCCGAATTCGCCGGCGGCGGCCGAGAAGACATAGTCGGCATGCGCGTCGGGGATGAGCTTTTTAGCGATGGATTCACCCGGGCCACGGCCGAACCAGCCGCCTTCGAGCAGCGACTGTAGCGCGCGGTCGATCTGGTAGGTATTGCCGCCGCCCTCGGGGTTGAGGAAGGTATCGATGCGCCGCGACACGTGCGGGAACAGCAGATAGGCCCCACCCAGCAGGCCACCGGCGCCCGCCGCCAGGCCGAAGATGATCCACCACGAAATGCCGGAAATGAACAGCAGCGTCGCCCAGGTCGCCAGCACCAGCGCCGTTTGCCCGATATCGGGCTGCAGCAGAAGCGCGGCGACGATGGAGAACATGACCATGGTGGCGAGGATTTTGCCGGGCACATTCTTGTGCACCATGGATTCCGAGAACAGCCACGCGCCCAGCACGGCAAAGGCCGGTTTGACGAATTCGGATGGCTGCACCGATTGGCCGGCGAACGATATCCAACGCCGCGCGCCCTTGACCTCGGTGCCGAAGCGCAAAGTGGCCCAGAGCAGGACGAGGCTGACGACCAGCGTAACCAGCGCAGCGACACGCGCCTGGCGGTGGTTCATCAGGGACGTGCCGATCAGCACCGGCAGGGCCAGCAGGCAGAACATGGCGTGGCGGATGATGAAGAACCAGGGCGATAGCCCGATGCGCTCGGCCACCGGGGGACTGGCGGCGAAGCTGAGCACCATGCCGCAGGTCATCAGCAGGATCAGCGCGCCGAGCAGTTCGCGGTCGATCGACCACCACCATTCGGCCAAAGGGGTCTTTTCTGCGCGGGAAAACATCATGGGCGAGCCGGTTCAGCCGGCCTCCTGACAGATAAAATTCGTTTCGAATTGTATCTCGCCGATGGTTACCGATTTCCCACCGCTTTTGCGTTTTGCGAATCGAAAAGCAAAGGGCCGGAGGCTTACGCTCCCGGCCCTTTGACGGTGCTATTGCAGGATAGCGATGTCGGTCAGCGAGCCTTCGATGCCCTCGATGGCGCCAACGGAGGTGGCAGCGCCGGTTTCGAGGTCGACAGTGTGGAGCGCGTTGTCCACGACGAGGTAGGCGGTGTTGACCAGGTCGGCCGTCGCGGCAATGTCGAAGGCATAGCTGGTGCCGCCCTCGATACCGAGCTTGCCGATGGCGGCCAGGGTGCCATCATTGGGCTTGGTCTGCTGGATCAGCGCAACACTGGTCGCGTCGATATCGAACATCTTGGTGGCTTCGGGCTTGCCGACCGAGTTGGTATAGGCCGCCGCAACGATTGCCGGGGCCTCGCCGGCATGCATGTCGGCGTCTTCATAGGCGAGTTTGCCATCGACCGTGACCATGCCGTCATCTGGATTGACGCGGAAATTGGTACCATCGGCGCCCATCAGGCGCAGGCGGTCGGCCATGGGATTGAAATCGACGATGGCGCCTTCAAAGCTTGGCAGCTTTTCCGATAGGGGGAAGGTGACGGTGGCAGCCCCCGATGCCGTATCGATGGTGACGATCTCGCCGGCGGTCGACACACCATAGAGCTTCTTGTCGGCGGGACGAACATCGATGCCGGCCAGGCCGTCGACGCCGGTAACCGCCACCGTGCCACTGACGGCCCGGGTTTCGGTATCGAACATCACCAGCGTCTTGCCACCGGCCAGGCCGACGGCGGGCGCCGCGCTTACGGCAGCAGCAGATGCGGTGAGGATGGTGGCGGCAAGCAGACTATGCAGGGAAATCCGGGACAGTGCGATCATGGGAACGTCTCCTCGTTTCTGGGCGCCTTGATGCGCCGGTTACGGAGGGACTACCCGCCGCAGCATGCGTCTGGATGCAGCGGCGCGAAATTTTCTTGTGCCGCATCCAAAAGGGCTGGCCGCGTGTAATCGACATGGAAGGGGAATTCCCCCATGTTGCTGCTCATGCCCGATGCGACCAATGCCGATGACCTGATGCGCCGCATCGCCAAGGGCGACAAAGCGGCGCTGGCCGACCTGTTCTCCGCCGAAGCCGGCCGGCTGATCGGCATTGCCCTGCGCATCCTGCGGCGGCGGGACCTGGCCGAGGAAGCCGTGCAGGAAACCTTTATCGTGGCATGGCGGCGGGCTGACCAGTTCGACCCGGCACGGGGCTCGGCGCAAGGCTGGCTCACCACGATCACCCGCAATCGGGCACTCAACATGCTGCGCGATGGCGCGCGCATGGAATATCACGACGGGGACGTATTGGCGGATATGGGCGACCGCAGCGCCGAAGCGATGGCGGCATTCGAGGCATTGGCGGACCGCGACGCGCTCAAGCATTGCCTGGGCCAATTGGACGAGCCCAAACGCCGGGCGATCCTGTTGTGCTACGTCACCGGCCTCAACCATGGTGAGGCGGCCGCGACTATGAATGCCCCGCTGGGTACGCTCAAAGCCTGGATACGGCGGGGCACCATTGCCCTGCAGGAGTGCCTGTCATGTATCAGGACCAGATGGCACGGGCCGGACGCTATGTGCTGGGACTGCTCGAAGGAGCAGAGCTTGCGGCATTCGAGGCGGAGTTGGCGCGAGACGCGAAACTGCGGGCTGCGGTGGATCGGCTGCAGAACAGTTTCAGTGCGCTTGACGATACGGCGAGGCCGGAGACGGCTAGTGCCGAACTCTGGTCAGCTATCGAAAGGCGATTGGATGAACCGGTGAGCGGGAATGTGACGCCCCTGCCCTTGCCTCCGCGGCGGACGCCCATCTCGCAATGGATGAGCATGGCGGCCGGTGTCATGGTGGCGCTGGGAGTGGGGTATTTCGCGGGCAATCTGGGATCGCGCCAGCCGCAGCCTTTGGTCGTGGCCGTGCTGGTCAACCAGACCGATGCGGCGCCCGGGGCCATCGTCGAAGCCTTTGCCGATGACAGCGTACGGCTGGTGCCGCTCGAAGACTTCGTCGTGGCCGACGACCAGGTGCTGCAGGTCTGGACCTTGCCCGATCCGGCGACCGGGCCGGTCTCGCTGGGCACTTTCACTGACCCGCACACCATCTGGTTGACCGGGCCGCAATTGCCCACGCCCAAGGCCGGGCAGCTCTACGAGATCACGTTGGAGCCGGCGCCAGGCTCGCCCACCGGCAAGCCGACCGGGCCGATCCTGGTCAAGGGTTTTGCCAAGACGCCGGTTTAGCGCAGCTTGAGCGAGCTGAGGCCGATCAAAGCCAGGACGAAGGAGATGATCCAGAAGCGGATCACCACCTGACTTTCGGTCCAGCCCATATGTTCGAAATGGTGGTGGATCGGCGCCATGCGGAACACGCGCTTGCCGGTGAGTTTGAACGAAGTGACCTGCACGATCACCGACACGGTTTCGAGCACGAACAGCCCGCCGATGATGGCGAGGACGATTTCGTGCTTGGTGGCGACGGCGATGGCGCCCAAGGCGCCGCCCAAAGCCAGCGAGCCGGTATCGCCCATGAAGATCTGGGCCGGTGGGGCGTTGAACCAGAGGAAGCCGAGCCCCGCCCCGATCAGCGCGCCACAGACGACTGAGAGTTCACCGGTGCCGGGCACATAATTGAGCAGCAGGTAATCGGAGAAGTTCACGCTACCGACCAGATAGGCGATCAGCGCGAAACAGGCGGCGGCGACCATGACGGGGACGATGGCCAGGCCATCGAGGCCATCGGTGAGGTTGACCGAATTGCCCGCCGCCATAATGACGAAGCCGCCGAACAGAATGAAGAAATAGCCCAGGTCGATGGCAAGGCCCTTCACGAACGGAAAGAGCAGCGAGGTGGCATAGGGCTCTGGGCCCAATTGGGAAATGGCGTAGCAGGCAATGGCGCCGATCAGGGCTTCAAGGGCCAGGCGCTGCCGACCGCCAAAGCCCTTGTGGCTCATGCGCTTGACCTTGAGATAGTCATCGTAAAAGCCGATGGCGCCGAAGCCAACGGTGACCAGCAGGACCACCCAGACATAGCCATTGGTGAGATTGGACCACAGCAGGGTCGAAAACACCGCGCCGGAGAGGATCATCAACCCGCCCATGGTGGGCGTGCCCTTCTTGGTCAGCAGGTGCCCCTGAGGACCGTCTTCGCGGATCGGCTGGCCCTTGCCCTGGCGCAGGCGCAGGCCGTTGATCATGGCCGGGCCGAACAGGAAAACGAAGAACAAAGCCGTGATCACCGCGCCCGCTGTACGGAAGGTGATGTAGCGGAACACGTTGAAGGCCGAGACCGCATCGCCCAGCTGACCGAGAAAATAGAGCATGAAGGAAGCGTCCTCGCTGGCTGGGGTTTATGGTCCGGAGAACTTGCTGCGGATTTTTTCGACGATGCCCGACAGCCCCACGCCGTTGGACCCTTTGATCATAACTGCGTCGCCATAGGCAAGATCGCCGAGCACGATGTCCGCGATATCCGCAGTGGTATTTGCGTGAGCGGTGACGCGCCCTGCCCCCAAGGCTTCGGCCAGCGCGGCCATGCCGGCGCCCACCAGATAAATGCGCTCGGCGCCCGAGCCAATCACTGCATTCTTGAGACTGGCATGGAGCGCCGGTCCCTGCTCGCCCAATTCGAGCATATCGCCCAGGATCAGCACCTTGCGGCCGCCGGGAGCTTTTTGCTCGGTGAAGACATCGAGGGCCGCGCCCATCGAGGCGGTATTGGCGTTGTAGCTTTCGTCGGTCAGCACCAGCGGCTTGTCGGCTGGCCCGAACACCAGCCGCTGGCCACGGCCGGGCTGGGCGCCGAAACCAGCCAGCGCGCGCAAGGCCACATCGGGTTCGACGCCGGCGATATAACCGACCGCCATGGCGGCAACGGCATTGGCCAGCATGTGGCGGCCGGGCACGGCGAGGGCCAAGGCGTGGCGGTCCTCGCCATGCAGCACCGTGGCAAAGCTGTGGTCGGCGGCCGATTGCACATCCACGATCTGCCAGTCGCAGCCGCGGCCGAAGCCATAGGTGATGACATTGGCGACGCCCGCCGCTGCGGCCGCATCGAGCAGCACCTGCAACTGGGGATGATCGGCATTGAGCACGGCGGTACCACCCGGCTCCAGCCCCTCGAAGATCTCGGCCTTGGCGGCGGCAATGCCCTCGAGCGAGCCGAAGGCTTCGAGATGGGCGGCGGCGACATTGGTGATGACAGCGATATGCGGGCGCACCAATTGGCTGAGCGGACGGATTTCGTCGGGGGCATTCATGCCCATTTCGAATACGCCGAACTGGGTGGCCTCGGGCATGCGGGCCAGCATGAGCGGCACGCCCCAGTGGTTGTTGAAGCTCTTGATCGAGGCATGGGTCTGGCCTGCGGCCTCGAAGACCATGCGGATGGCTTCCTTGGTCGTGGTCTTGCCGACGCTGCCGGTGACTCCGACTATCACCGCGCGACTGCGCTCGCGGCTGGCGACGGCGATGTCGCGCAGGCCCTGCAGCGCGTCGGGAACCACGATGCGGCCTGGGCCCTCGCTGCGGCCGTCGGAGACGAGAGCGGCGACCGCGCCGTTCTTGAGCGCAGTCTCGACAAAGTCATGACCGTCGAAACGGTCGCCCTTGATGGCGACGAAGAGTGCGTCGGGGCCGAGTTCACGCGAGTCGATGGAAATCGAGCCAATGGCGTCCCCGGTCACCGCTTCGGCGCGACCGCCCGTGGCGGCCAGCAGGGCTTGGACCGTAAACAGATGTGCCATCAGAGCCCCTTGATTGCCTCCGCCACCACTTCATGGTCGGAGAAATGATGCTTGGTCGTGCCGACGATCTGGTAGTCCTCGTGGCCCTTGCCGGCCACCAGCAGGACATCGCCGGGTTGCAACGCTTTGACGGCCGCGATGATGGCTTCCCTGCGGTCGCCGATTTCCTTGGCGCCTTTGGCCGCCGCAAGAATTTCCGCGCGGATGGTCGCGGGGTCTTCGGTGCGCGGATTGTCGTCGGTGACAATGAGGTCGTCGGCCATGCGCTGGGCAACTTCACCCATCATGGGCCGCTTGCCCTTGTCCCGATCGCCACCGGCGCCGAACACCACGCGCAACTTTCCCTTGGCATATGGCCGAAGCGAGGCAAGCGCGGATTCCAACGCCACCGGCTTGTGGGAATAATCGACAAATACCGCCGCGCCATTGTGCTCGGCCACCAGCTCCAGCCGTCCCTTGGCGCCGACCAGTTCGGATAGCGCGGGGAAAGCATCGGACTTATCGACGCCGGTCGACATGGCGAGCGCCGCGGCGATCAGCGCATTGGACACCTGGAATTCGCCGGTCAGCGGCAGATGGAAACTGAGCTTTTCCCCGACATGGCGCACTTCGACGCGCTGGCCATAACCTTCGGGCTTGATGGAGAGAATTTCGATATAGGCCCCTTCGCGGCCCACCGTCAGCAGCGTGGCGCTGGCGCTGAGCGCGGCGAACATGAAGGGTTCGTATTCTGGATCGTCGACATTGACCACGGCCGGGCCGCTATCGACCAGGAGGTCCGTGAACAGCCGCAGCTTGGCGTTGCGGTATTCGTCCATGTCGGCGTGATAATCGAGATGATCACGGCTGAGGTTCGTGAAGGCCACCGCCTCGAAATGGATGCCATCGAGCCGGCGCTGGTCCAGACCATGGCTGGAGGCTTCGAGCGCCACATGATTGATCCCCTGCGCCTTGAGCGCGCGCATCGATTGATGCAGCGTACGGGAATCCGGGGTGGTCAGACTGCCCTCGATCAGACGGTTGGCGGTTTCGACGCCGATCGTGCCGATGCTGGCGCCGGGGATGCCGGCATAGGTCCAGATCTGGCGGACGAAAGAGGCCACCGAGGTTTTGCCGTTGGTGCCGGTGACGGCGACAGTGATTTCCGGCTGCGGCTCAAAAATACGCGAGGCGGCACGGGCATAGGCGGCGCGCACATCCCTGACCACAATCACCGGCACGCCCGGATCGCCAACCGGGGCAATGTCACTGATGATGGCGAGCGCGCCGCGCCGGACCGCCTCATCGACATGCTCATTGCCATGCGAGTGCGTGCCCGGCAGGGCAAAGAAAATATCGCCCGGCTCGATCCGGCGGCTGTCCGAATTGAGGCCAAAGACTGCGCCCAGGCCCTTTTTGGGGCGGGCGCCGGAGCCTTCGAGCAGCTGCGTTACGCTAAGTGACACGGGGATGAATCCTTCTGGATTTCAACGATAAGCGGAAGGGACGAAGTCGTCGATGATCGGGGAGAAATCGGGCGCAATTCCGAGCATGGGCGCAACACGCTGCACAATGCGGCCGGTGACGGTGCCGGCATTCCAGCCCGCTGTGGTGCCCGATTGCGGATTTTCGGCCTGGGGCTCGTCCACCATGATCACCATGGCATATTGTGGATTTTCCATCGGAAAGGCCGAACCGAAGAAGTTGGTGACCTTGTTGGACGAATAGCGCCCATCGACCACCTTTTCGGCCGTGCCGGTCTTGCCGCCAACGCGATAGCCCAGGGCTTCCTTGTTCATCTGCGACCCCGAACCGCCTGCCCCGATGGCATTGAGACGCATCAGGGCGCGGATATTGGCGCTGGTTTGGGGCTGGATCACCCGGCGGTACAGCGCTTCGGCCTCGGCCTCGGTGCGCTTGTAAAGCGTGGGCGCGATGTAATTGCCGCCGTTGACGAAGGCCGCATAGGCCGTGACCATATGCAGCGGCGACACCGACAGGCCGTGGCCGAACGAGGCCGTCGCCGCGCCCACTTCGGACAGGGTCTTGGGCACGGAGGGCAGGCGCATCTCGGGCAGCTCGAACGGCACGCGCTGATCGAACCCCATGGTGGAGAGGAAGGCGCGGAAATTATCCTTGCCCATGGCCTGCATGACGCGGATCGTGCCGATATTGGAGGAGAATTTGTAGACTTCCGGCAAAGCCAGAATGCGGTGCTTGCCGTGGAAATCGTCAATGGTGAAGCGGCCGAAGCGCACGCCGAAACGGGCGTCGAACTGGTCGGTCATGCTGACCGCGCCGCTATCCATCGCCCCGGCCATGGTGACCGTCTTGAAGATCGAGCCCGGCTCGAAAATGCCCGCAGTGATGCGGTTGAAGCTGTCCTTGACCAGCGCCGTCTTGGGGTCGTTCGGATTAAAATCGGGCAGCGAGGCCAGCGCGATGACTTCCCCGGTATGGATGTCGAGCATGACGCCAGCCGCAGCGATGGCCTTGTAGCGGCTCATGGCGTCGACCAATTGCTCGTGCATGACATGCTGCACGCGCATATCGACCGACAGTTCCACCGGCGCCAGCGCATTGCCACGCGCCAGGCCCAGTTCCTGCAACAGCGCGACATTGTCGTCGTCCATGTGCTTTTCGATGCCGGCAATGCCCTGGTTATCGATATTGGTCGAGCCCAGGATGTGGGAGGCCTCAGTCATGCCGGGATAGAAGCGCTTGGATTCAGTAAGGAACTCGATGCCGGGAATGCCCAGCCGCATGATGCGTTCCTGGATGGCCGGCGACAATTCGCGTTGCACCCAGACAAAGCCCTTGTCGCCGGTGAGCCGATTGCGCAGCCAGGTCTCGTCGAGATCGGGCAGAACGGTGCGGAGCTTGGTGACGGCCTCTTCCACATCGATGATGCGGCGCGGCTCGGCATAGAGCGAGGGCACGCGAATATCGACGGCCATTTCGAGACCATTGCGGTCGAGGATCGGTGGCCGCGTCGCGGTGATGATGTCGCGCGCCTGCCCCTCGATGGTAGTATCGGGCACGACCATGCCCAATTGCACCAGCCGCCCCCCCACCGCGCCAAAGCCCAGCACCAGCGCCAGCACCATCCAGCGGATGCGGGCCTGGGTGAGATTGCCGCGAATTTTGCGGCCGCCATCCAGCGCGATTGTGGGCGACAGATCTTCGGCGGTCACGGCCATTACTCGATCCCCTCGAGTTCAAGGATGGCATCGATGGGATCGATACCGGCCTCAAGCGATTGGAACAGGGCATCCATCTCGGAATTATTGGGTTTGACCGGTCGCATGGGAATATCCTGGAAGGCGCCGAACTGTTTCTGCTGCACCGGCCCGATCGCCAGCGCCACCTGATGCCGCTTGACGATAGGGTCGATATGGCCGGGCTGATTCAGCACCGCCCAATCGGCCTTGAGCAGGGAAAGATCGCCTTCCTGGCTTTCGATTTGCGCTGCCAGCGCGGTCCTCTCGCTGGCCGTGTGCTCGATGGAGAATTTGAGCGTGTAAACGCCGGCCAGCATGATTACGCTGGTAAAAATCAGGATGATATTGAGACTGCGGATCATGCCGTGCCCCTCACGACCGGCACCCCGAGCCCGGCGAATTTGACCGCGCGCGCCGGCGCATCCGAACGGGTTCCGGCCCGCAGGATGGACGAACGCGCCCGCGGATTGCGGCTCAACTCGGCCTCGCCCGGCTTGCGCGCCTTGGCGACGTCGATCCAGCGCAGGGCTTCGCCCTGGGTCTGCGGCAGGTGACGCGACTGGGCGGGACCACCTTTTTCGGGGTCGAAGAAGCGCTTGACGATGCGGTCTTCCAGCGAATGGAAGGTGATAACGACCAGCTTGCCGCCTTCGCTCAGCAGGCGCTCGGCCGCGAACAGCCCTTCGACCAATTGGTCGAACTCGCCATTGACCGCGATGCGCAGCGCCTGGAACGAGCGGGTTGCCGGATGGGCATCACCCGGCTTGCGGCCGATGGATTTTTCGATGATGCGGGCCAGCTCCAGCGTCGTCTTTATCGGGGCAGTTTCACGCGCGGCGACAATGAACTGGGCAATGCGGCGCGATTTGCGTTCCTCGCCAAAGGCATAGAGCAGATTGGCCAGCGCTTCGACTTCCAGCCCATTGACCAGATCGGCGGCACTCTCGCCCTCCCCGCTCATCCGCATATCGAGCGGACCATCGCGCATGAAGGAGAAGCCGCGTTCGGCCTCGTCCAGTTGCATGGAGGAGACGCCAATATCGAGCACGACGCCATCAATGGGGCCATGCTCGGCGGCGAGGGTATCGAGTTCGGAAAAGGTGCCGGGCACGAAGGTCATCTGGCCGGTAAATTCGGCCATGAGCGCATCGGCAAAAGGGCGCACGCTGGGATCGCGATCGATGGCCACCACATGGGCGCCGGCCTGCAACAGCGCGCGCGAATAGCCGCCGGCGCCAAACGTGCCGTCGACGATGCGCTTGCCTTTCAGCGGCGCCAAGGCCGCCAGCACCTCGTCCAGGAGGACGGGGATATGCGGGCCAGCATTTTGGCTGGTTTCGGGCACAGAACGCTTGCCCATAAAGGCCATTACTCCACTGCCGGCCGGAACCGGTTCGTAAACTTCCCGCCACTTTGACCAAGGACGTTTAAGATTCTGTTTCCCATTTTGCGGTGCTGGGAAATTTAGGGGTGTTTTGACACAGCCCTACCCCGGGCGGAGGACAGCATCGAGAAAAGGAAAACGCCAGTTGACCTGTAAGCCGGGTTCTGTAGGGCCGCGTTTCCGCGACGTGGTGACCATTCATCTGCGACGCCTGTTACCAGACGCCTGTTGCAACCAACCCGGATGATCTGGCCTCAAAACAGGCTGGGGCCGAAGCCCCGCGTCATCCCTATTTGGTCTTGCTCCCGGTGGGGTTTACCGTGCGGCTTCCATTACTGGTCACCCGGTGCGCTCTTACCGCACCCTTTCACCCTTACCCCGGCATGCCGGGGCGGTTTGCTTTCTGTGGCACTTTCCCTAGGGTCGCCCCCGCCGGGCGTTACCCGGCACCGTGTTTCGAAGGAGCCCGGACTTTCCTCCAGCGGACAGTTACCCATCCGCCAGCGGTCACCCGGTCAACTGGCTGCGCGTTTGTGGTGCAGAGACGCGATGGCGTCAAGCCAGCAACGGTGCGGGCCGCGGTTTGGTGATGGCCTGATAGGCCAGATTGATCGCGGTCATCCGCGCCGTGGCCACATCGATCAGCTCTTCGGGAACGCCCTTGGCGATCAGCCGGTCGGGGTGGTGCTCGGACACCAGCAGGCGATAGACGCGACGCACTTCCTCGGGCGGAGCATTGGGCGCCAGGCCCAGCACCACATAGGGATCGACCCCATCGGCCAGCACGACATGCTGGCTGGCCATCTGCTCGAACCGCACATCGTCGAAACCAAAAATGTCGCTCACCGACTTCAGATAATCGAGCTCCGCCTCGTGCACCATGCCATCGGCCGTGGCGATGAAGAACAGGCTATCGAGCACATGTTCCAGCGTTTCGGGGCTGGTGGCAAAGAAGCGCGCGATCTTGCGGGCATAGCTTTCGTAGCCGGCCACATCCTGCTTGGCGAGATTGAACAGCCGCTCCACCTGCGGCTCCTGGCCCTGGGTGATTTCGACCGTGGCGTTGAAGGCGCGCACTTCGGACGCGGTCACAATGCCGTCAGCCACCGCCATCTTGGCGGCCAGCGCGATCAGGGCGAGCGTAAACGCCGCGTCCCGTCCGCCGGGCAGCCAGGTATCGGGATCAAGCATATTGGCGATGGAGCCGGCAACACCGGTTCGTTGGCTGAACGACCCCAGGAACTGGGACAGTTTTTGCCAAACATCCCGGTTTTCTTCGGCTTTGCGCACGCAGCACAGCATGGTGACGTCTTTCACGAAGCGACCACGCAACGGGGAATCCGAGCGTGATATGCTGGACCAGCATATCCTTCGCAACGCGTCCGGTCCATTGCCGGGCGTGCATGGCAGCTTACATCAATTGACGAAGGGCAGGAAAATCGGCGGATCGACCGGCCCGACATAGCGGTCATAAACCTCAGGGGGCGGCGCTTCATCGAGATAGAACCCGCCGGGGCGGTAATCACTCGGGGCTTCGGCTTGCTGCTGGCGATTGGCGAGGAATTCGGACAGCGGACCGCTTTCCCAATCCTGCAGGTCATCGGCTGTGACGGCCACCGGCGGCGCATTGCGGCTGACCGATGGGGGAATGAAGACCTGTTCGGAGGGCGACGGCGCCCGTACGGCCACCGAGGCGGGTCGCATGGACAGCGGCATGGGCACCGGCGCGACCTTTTGGGGTGGCAGCGAGGCCACCTGCACCGGATCGGTTGCGACAGCCGCTGGAGCGGCCGGCGGCGCGATCGGCGGACGAGCGGGTTCTGCCGTGGCCGTGGCGGGTGCTGGCACTACCGGAGCAGTCGTCGGCGCGACCGCGGCGGGTGTCGCCGGAGCGGTTTCTTCAGCCCCACCCGTGATATAGCTGGGCAGTTTCTTGCCCGATTGCAGATAGGAATTGAGCGGATCGGCCGGATTGGCGGCTGCGGCAGGTGCCGGGGTCGCTGGCTTAGCCGGGGCTACCTCAGCCACTTTGACCGGTTCGGCCGGGCGCTGCGAAGCAGGCGCCGGCACGGGCGCAACCGGCTCGATGACGGCAACCTGCGCCGTGGGGCCATTGCCCAGGAGTTGCGCGGACAGCAAGTCGGCGGCTGGAATACCGACGACGAGTAGGGCACCGGCCCAGGCCAGGCCATTGGTAATGCGGCGATCGATCTGCATGGTCTTTCACGTCCCGATTTGCTTCCCCCTCCGTGGAGGGAAAGAGCCGGAATTGATGGCGGTTTTATGGAACCGCCCTGCTCCGTCTCAATGCTGCCCATAAGCTGAATGGGACCTGAATGACGCTTTTTCAGGCCACCGACCCACGGGCGGCGACCTGATGGCACCAGAACATGGTAAATGCAAGGTTAATCCGGCCGACGCCCAAGAATGCGCGCCAGCGCCAAAGCCAGGTTCGAGCGGTTCATCGTATAGATGTGAAACTCGGTAACGCCCTCATCCAATAGCTCGATCACCTGCTCTGCGGCGACCGCCGAAGCGACCAGAGCGTGCGTCTCGGGGTCTTCATCGAGCCCGGCGAAACGCTCGGCCAGCCAGGCCGGAATCGAGGCGCCGCAACGGGATGCGAAATTGGAAATCTGCTTGAAGCTGTGGATCGGCTGAATGCCGGGCACGATCGGCGCGGTGACGCCGGCGGCGCGGGCGCGGTCGACGTAGCGCAGGTAATCGGCATTGGAGAAGAACATCTGCGTGATGGCGCGGGTCGCCCCGGCATCGAGCTTGCGCTTCAAATTATCGATATCGGCCTGCCAATCGGCACTTTGCGGGTGCTTTTCCGGGTAAGCGGCAACGGAAATATCGAAATCGCCGATCTCGCGGATACCCGAAACGAGGTCGGCGGCATTCTGATAGCCCTGCGGATGCGGCGTAAACGGCTGGCCGACACCCTCCGGCGGATCGCCGCGCAGGGCAACGATGCGGTTGATGCCCGCTTCCTGATAGCCGCGCACGACGGCGTCGACTTCGTCACGGGTAGAACCGACGCAGGTGAGGTGTGCTGCGGCGTCCACGCCGGTATCGGTTTTGACCGAAGACACCATGCGCAAGGTGCGCTCGCGCGTAGAGCCGCCGGCGCCATAGGTAACCGAGACGAAGCGCGGCTGCAGCGGGGCAAGCTTGTGGATGGAGTCCCAGAAGCGCTCTTCCATCGCATCGGTCTTGGGCGGGAAGAACTCGAAGGAAAGCTGCAGGTCGGGGCGCTGCTCGGCGATCTTCCGGCTGGCACGCGCATTGTCATCGATCATCTTGGTATCCATTCACGTCTTGTCGCTGAGGCGCCAGAGGCAGACCGTCAGGCCATTGTCACCATTCTCGCCCGGAAACTCGCGCACCGCTTCGACCGAGAGATCGGCGGCAGCAGCCCAGAGGCTCATTTGCGCCTGCGACAGGCCAAGCCGGCGATGGGCATGCTCGGCGCGCAGGAATTCGAAATCATGGGGGGCGAAATCCACGATCAGCATCTCGCCACCGGCTTTGAGCAGGCGTCTCGCCTGCGCCAGCATGCGGCCCGGGTCATCGAAATAATGCAGCACCTGATGGATCACGATCACATCGGCCGAGCCGGTTGCGGTGTCGAGATCGGCAATATCGCCAAGACGGACCTGGGCATGGGCAAGACCTGCCGCAGCCAGGCGCGACCGGGCCACGGCCAGCATTTCGCGGCTCGAATCGATGCCGATGCCGCGTTTATAGAAATTGGCGAGGAGCTCGAGCATGCGGCCAGTGCCAGTGCCCAGATCAACCAGCAGGCCAACCGAGCGGCCACCCAGCGCCTCGACGATGCCGGCTTCCACCGCCTCTTCGGGCACATGCAGTTTTTTGAGCAGATCCCAGCTGCCGGCGACCTTGGCGAAATATTCGGCCGCCTGCGCCTGCTGGGCGGCACGCACCGCCACCTGCCGCTCGATATCGCGGCGGCGCTCTGGATCGCCAGCATCGAGCCGGTCAATCGCCCATTGCGCCAGCGCCGCGCCATCGCCGGCCTGCGCCAGACCGTAATAGGCCCACGCCCCCTCGGCATTGCGCTCGATCAGCCCGGCATCGGCAAGCAGCTTGAGATGGCGCGACACGCGGGGCTGGCTCTGGCGGAGAATTTCCGTCAGGTCCTTGACCGAATGATCGCCATCGGCCAGCAATGCCAACAGGCGCAACCGGGTCCCCTCACCCGCCGCCTTCAGCACCCCCACTAATGTCGCCAGCTCAGCCATCGCCCCTCACGAGATATAAAGATGTCTTTATATCTGTTTTGAAGCGGAGGTCTAGGGGGAAGTGGGTTGCGGGTCGGCTTGATGATGTAGATCAACCGATCTATATATATTGGCCACACAATCTACATTGGTGAATGCCATGGCCCTCAACGTCAACAACAAGCAGGCGGATGAGCTGACCCGCAAATTTGCGCAGCTTGAAGGCGTGGGACTAAGCGAAGCAATAGTCATTGCCATGCGTGAGGCTATTGCCCGTCGCAGGGCAAGCGAAACACCTCGCCAAACCGTGGAGCGGGTGTTGAGCAAGCACGGCATTTCGAACAGCGCCAAGGCACGCCAGCCGTTGCCTAGATCCGCCTATGATGAAATGTGGGGCGACGAGCACGGGCAATGACCCTGTTCGTCGACGCCTCCGCGCTCGTTGCACTGCTCTCGGCAGAACCGGAGGCCGAGCGCGTCAGCAACGCCATTGCCGCAGCCGAGAGACCATTCACCTCGGCACTGGCCATTCTGGAAACCGCGCTCGCCCTGGCGCGGCCCGACAAATGGAATCTGCCCATCGAACAGGTGCAAACGGTGGTACTGGAGGTGCTGCAGGAACGCGACATCGTTCTCAAGGACCTGCCCGAACCCCTCACCGCCGTGCAGCTCTCGATTGACGCGGCGGCCCGATTTCGTCGGGGCCGCCACGGTTTGAACCTGGCGGATTGCCTGCATTATGCCTGCGCCAAGCATTATAGCGTTCCGGTGTTGGCAACGGATGACGAGTTTCGCCAGACCGATCTGGCGGTTGTTCCTTAAGGGGTGAGTGCCCCTACGCCACGCTCGCCCGCTCGTCACTGGCGGCGCGTTTGCGGAAGGCGTGGGCGCGCCAGAGTTCGAAAATGCCGGTGGCTTCCTCGCGGTCGAGGGCTTCGAAGCGGGACTTGACCATGGTCTTGTCGGCCTGGGATGGCAGGTCGCGCCACGGCAGCGTGGCGACAATGGCTTCGAACAGTTCGGGCGTCAGGCCCGCGGCACGCAAGGCGACGGTGATGGCCACGTAATCCTGGCTGGCGAGCCACTTGACGAAGACTTCGGGGCTGACGCGCAGCACGACAGTCAGGGCAGCGGCGGCGTGGTGGCCATAGCCGAAGCGAGCGAAACGAGCCAGCGCGCGATCGTCAAGCTGCTTGCGATCGCTGAGCGCCTTGACCTGATTATAGGCGACTTTCCACTCATTGGCGGAAAAGCCGGCGCGGTTGCGCATGCGGTTGTAGACCACGGCATTGACCTTACCGGCGGCGACCGGATCGAGCGACTTGTCTTCGTCCAGCGTCTCAAGAACCTTGCTGGCGACAGTGTCGATCTCCCCGCGCAGCGAGCCCCAATCAAGTTCGGGCCGGCCGCGCAGATCGGCGGCGATTTCGGCATCGGCAGCGGCGCGGGCGACCAGCTTTTCCAGCGTCGCCTTGTCGAATTCAGCATTGGTATTGCGCACGAGGCGGGCGATCGAAGAGGTCTGGCCATGCTCGACAATGGCTTCCCCGACCCGTTCGGGCACATTGGTACGGCCGGCAATGGCGATGCGATGCTCTTCGCTCTGCTTGCCGATAATGTCGATCAGATCGTCGTCGGACAGCACATTGGAGAATTCGAGCAGCGGCTTGGCCACCTCGATATCGTCATTGGCCAGCTTGACCACCACCGTGCCGGGAGCACGTTCCAGAGGAGCCAGCAGCTTGGCGACGTGAATGCGGGCTTCGACCTCGACCAGTTCGGCGAGCTGGCACAGCACCTCGTCATATTGGGCGACCTGCTCGTCGTCGCAGCGATCCGACACATAGCTGAACAGCTGCGCCATATTGCGGAAGAGTTGCTCGCGTTCGGCGTGATCGTTCTCGCCGTTGAGCACTCGAAAGCTCGAAAACGCCCGCTGGCCCTGGTCAAGTTCGGTCATAACGTTCCCCGGCTCCTGCCGCATAAGTTCAACAGCGGCACCCTGGACCGGCAGGTTCTTGCGCCGGCTGAAAGCAACAGCGCGGATTTGATTCAAATTTTAGGCGATCACTTGCCCGTTACCGGCCACCATGATTGGATCACGCGGTTTGAGGAGGATTTTTCATGCGTATCATTGCACTGACGACAATCTTCGCCGCGCTCAGCATTGCCTCGGTTCTGGCGGATGACGTGCCGGCCAATCTGAACGGTCATTGGGCCATCGACGGCGCCTGCGACAATGCCGACAACTCCGTCCATATCGAAGGCAACATGCTGGCCCTCGGCACCGGCGAACCGCTTGCTGTCGTGTTTTATCCTGATGACAGCCCCTCGGGCAACGGCGCCATCCACTGGGAAGAAGAAGGCTCGGTCGACAATTTCGAATATGTGCCCGACAGCGACGAGCTGATCTACAATGCCGAAGGCTACGGCATGGGCGACGCCAAGCCCTCACTCTACAAGCGCTGCAAGAGCTGATGTGACAAGGCCGGCCCCACGGGACCGGCCTTGTTTTTTTCGGACCTATTCTGCCGCGGCGCTTTCCTGATCGGAAATGGCGTCCTTGGGCCTGGATGCCAGCGCTGCGCGGGCAGCACGGATGCCCTGGGCATAGGCCGGGTCGATCAGGTGGAAATGGGCCAATTGGCGCTCGATGATCTCGTCGGGCACGCCATCCATGGCGGCGGCGAGATTGTCGAAGAGGCGAGCCTTCTGGGCGTCGTCGAACAGATTGAACAGCGCGCGCGGCTGGCCGTAATCGTCATTGCCGTCGCGGTGATTGTACCGGTCGGCATCGCCCACGATACGCAGCGGCGGCTCCTTGACCGACTTGTCCTCTACCGGGCCGCCAAATGAATTGGGTTCATAATAGGCATCGGGGTGGCCGGTCTTGATGCCGCCATAGACATTCATCTGCCCATCGCGGTGATAGTGATGCACTGGCGACTTGGGCTGATTGACCGGGATGCTCTCGTAATGCGTGCCCAGGCGATAGCGGTGGGCGTCGGCATAGGAGAAGACGCGGGCCTGCAGCATCTTGTCGGGCGAATAGCCGATGCCGGGGACCTTGTTGGAGGGCGAGAAGGCGGCCTGTTCGATCTGGGCGAAGTAATTGTCGGCGTTGCGGTTCAGCTCGACAATGCCGACCTCGATCGGCGGATAATCGGCATGCGGCCAGACCTTGGTCAGATCGAAGGGATTATACGGGGTCTTGTCCGCATCGGCTTCGGGCATGATCTGCACTTCCATGCGCCAGCGCGGGAACTCGCCACGCTCGATGCCGCCGAACAGCTCTTCCTGATAGGTTTCGCGGCTCTGCCCGATGATCTTTTCGGCTTCGGCATTGGTATAGTGCTTGTGGCCCTGCAGGGTCTTGAAATGGAACTTCACCCAGAAGCGCTCGCCTTCGGCGTTCCAGAACGAATAGGTGTGGCTGCCATAGCCGTTCATATACATCGGCGCGACCGGCAGGCCGCGATCGGAGAACAGGGTCGTAATCTGGTGCAGTGATTCCGGGCTCTGGCTCCAGAAATCCCACATCGCGGTCTTGGAGCGCAAATTGGTCTTGGGGTGGCGCTTCTGGGTGTGGATGAAATCGGGGAATTTCAGCGGATCGCGCACGAAGAACACGGGGGTATTATTGCCCACCAGGTCCCAATTGCCTTCTTCGGTATAGAATTTGAAGGAGAAGCCGCGCACGTCGCGCTCGGCATCGGCCGCGCCCATTTCGCCGGCCACGGTAGAAAAGCGGATCAAGAGGTCCGTCTTCTTGCCGACTTCGCCGAACACCTTGGCGATGGTGTATTTGGAAATGTCATTGGTGATGGTCAGCGTGCCGAAGGCACCCCAGCCCTTGGCATGCACGACGCGCTCGGGAATGCGCTCGCGATTCTGGTGCGCCAGCTTTTCGAGCAGCTGATAATCCTGCAGCAGCACGGGGCCGCGGGCGCCGGCAGTCTCGACATTCTGATTGTCGGGAACGGGCGCGCCGGCACTGGTGGTGAGGCGGGGTTTGTCAATCATGCTGCAATCTCCTTGGAATAATTCCAAACTGCGGTGGTTTTGCCCTTTCGCCAACGATTAGGCAAATTGATTGATCCTTTTGTTGTGATAAGTTGCGCCTATCATGAGCTTCACCATCAAACAGCTGCGCTATGCCATCGCCGTAGCGGAAACCAACCATTTCGGCCGTGCCGCCACGGCCTGCAATATCAGCCAGCCGGCCCTGAGCCAGCAGATCCAGGCCATCGAGGAATTCTGCGGCACTCCGCTGTTCGATCGCCTCAACCGCGCGGTGCGGCCTACCCCATTTGGGCGGGAGTTTATCGAGCGAGCACGACGCGTTGTTGACGGCGCCGACGCACTGGCCGCCTTTGCCATTGGGCAGGCCGGAACACCCGAGCGGCCCATTCGCTTTGGGCTGATTCCGACGGTGGCGCCCTATCTGCTGCCCGAGATTTTTCCGGCGCTGACGTCAGGCCTGCCGGGGCTGGATTTCGCGGTGAGCGAGAACCGCACCGAGGCACTGATTGCCGGGCTGGTCGATGGGAGTCTCGATATCGCACTGATCGGCACGGATGCGCCGGACCACGGGCCCAAGCTGACCAGCGCCGCGCTGTTCGACGATCCCTTCGTGCTGGCAACCAGCCGGGATGAGGAAACCGCCGCGCCCGTAGCGCTGTCGACATTGTCGCCGGACCGCATTCTGCTACTCGACGAGGGCCATTGTTTCCGCGACCAGACCATCGCCGCCTGCCGGCTGGACAGCGATCCATCGGCCCGCACCTTTGCCGCGACCTCGTTATCGACCATCGTGGAATTCGTGGCCAATGGTCAGGGGGTGACGCTGCTGCCCCAGATTGCGCTGCGCAAGGAAGCGACCGATCCGCGCATCGCCATCCACCAATTGGTATCGCCCGGCGCCGGACGGCGGCTATCACTGGTGTGGCGCGAAGCGACGCCCTTTGCCGACACCTTCGCTGAGATTGCCGCGATCATCCGCGAAACGCGTGCGGGCAAGGCGGCACGCGCGGCCTAGACGGTCACCCGGGGGTGCCTACCGGAGCAATGGGTTCCTCCTTGTAGCCATTCGTGGCGCCGCATACCTTGCCGAGCCTGGTCCCGCCCATCCCGGAAGGGGCCTCACAAGGAGGCGATGATGCGGAGCAAACTTGGTGGAGCCCTCGTGGCTGTGGTGATCGCCTTGAGCGCACCCATGACATTCGTGGCGCAGGCTCAGGAGGCCGTCGTTGAGGCGTCCAACAAGGAAGCGTTGTTCACCAGCCCCGATCCACTGCTGAACGCCAACAAGCAGGTGGTCTATCACATCATGCGCGACCTGCTGGAAGCCAACAATTGGGACAAGGCGGACCAGTTCCTGACCGAACGCTACATCCAGCACAATCCCAACGTGGCATCAGGCCGCGACACGGTGGTCAAATTCTTCACCGAGGTACTGAAAATCCCACCCACGCCAATCCCCGAAACGTTGAAAACCCCGGTGGTGTTTGTGAGCGCCGAAGGCGACCTCGTGACCGTGGCGACAGTGCGCACCGAAAAAGACCCCAAGGACGCCACCAAGACCTATACCACGACCTGGTATGACACCTGGCGCATCCTGGATGGCAAGGCCGACGAACACTGGGATTCTGCAGTCAAGCAGTAGTGTCTGTCATTTCGGCCTAGCCCCGCGCGCGGCGGCGGAAGCTGTCATAGCTGAACACCGCCAGCGATACCCAGATCAGCGCGAAGCTGGCGAGGCGCACGCCGTTGAGATGTTCGTGGAACACGACAATGGCGACCAGGAATTGCAGTGAGGGCGCCAGATATTGGAACATGCCAATGGTGGTGAGGCGCAGGCGGCGGATGGCATAGGCAAAGAGCAACAGCGGCACGGCCGTCGCCGGGCCGCTGAAAACCAGCAGCAGCATGGTCTGCGGATCGGCATGCACGCCAATGCCGTGATGGGCGAGATCGTAGGCGACATAGGCCAAGGCAAGGGCGCGATCAGCAGCGTTTCGGCAAACAGGCCCGCAGCGGGGCCAAGCGCTGCGGTTTTGCGGAAGAAGCCATAAAAGCCGAACGAGAGCGCCAGGCCCAGCGCGATGAACGGCACCCCACCCAGACCGGCCGCCTGAATGGCTATGGCAATGACGGCGATCAGGATGGCAATGGCCTGCATCCGGTTTTGCCGTTCGCCCAGCATGACCATGCCGATGGCGACATTGACCAGCGGGTTGATGAAATAGCCGAAGCTGACTTCGAGCACCTGCCCGGTTTCCACCGCCCAGACGAAGAGCAGCCAATTGCAGGCCAATAGAGCTGCCGACAGCAGCAACACGCCACTCTTGCGCCAATCGGTGAGCAGGGTCAGCACTTCGCCCAGCTTGCCCATGACGCCCAGGATGATCGCCAGCAGCAGCGACCACAGGGTGCGCTCGGCCACGATCATCACCGAGCCGACATTGCTGAGCAGGCCGAACAGGATGGGCAAAAAGCCCCACAGCACATAGGCGCCAAGCGCGGCAAACACGCCATTGCGGGTCTCGGTCGCGGCGATCGGGATAGCTGCGTCGGGCGCGGTCTGGGGCGAAGTCATGATGCACTCCCACGCCTCATAGGGAGGCGGTCGGCTCTTGGTAGCAGCCGATGGCGGCCTCGACCAATGACAGTTTTTGATCGGTGGGCTGCGCAAAGCTGATGGGCGAGGCAAACCTTTTGCGTGCCGGGGCGTTCTGCTCAAGGGGCGGCTGAGGCGTCGCCCTTGCCGACCATTCACACAAGGAGCAGACCATGAAGAAGACCGTCACCTGGATTCTGATCGCCGATGGCACGCAGGCCCGCGTGCTGGAGCATACCGGACCAGGCAAGGGACTGCGCCAGGTGGATGGACTGGATTTTGCCATCGACCCGCTGATGGCGCAGGAAATCGTCACCGACAAGCCGGGCCGCAGCCATACCTCGACCGGACGCAGCGCCATGGAGCCCAAGACCGATCCGGTGGAACACCGCGAAACCGTCTTCGTCAAATCGCTGGCCCGCATGCTCGACCGCAAGCAGCAGGAGGGCGAATTCGACCGCCTGGTGATCGCCGCTGCCCCGATTGCCCTGGGCGAAATCCGCCGGGCCATTTCGCCGGGGGTGAAAAAGACCATCCTGGCGGAACTGGACAAGGATCTGACCAATCTTCCGACGCCGCAGCTGGATAAGCACCTGGACGGCATTATTGCTGTTTAGGGTCAGGAGGTTGGCTGCGGCGGCGGAATCAATCGGGCAAGAACCGGATTCACGCTGGAAAGCAGATGAATCAAAACATGAGGTGGCCGGGCGATGTCCCGGCCAGCTTGATTCGGAGAGTGAGGAGAAGGCGCCAGGCCGTTATTTCTCGTCGGCCTCATCCTCATCCAAATCCTCATCATCCCCTTCCCCGCCAATCGCATCGAGGAATTCCAGCAGCATGGAATTGACCAGGTCCGGGCGCTCGATGCTAGGGATGTGGGCCACGCCTTCCAGTACGGCGGCAAAAGCGTTGGGCATTTCTTCGGAGAGATAGTCGTGCCGCTCGATCAGCGTGGTGAAATCCTCGTCGCCCACCAATAGCAGCGTGGGCGCGCCCACTTCGGCGACGCGGCGCCAGGCGCTGGGGCGCTCTTCTTCCAGCGTCAGCGGCGGCTTGTTGAGGGCCAGCGCATTCATGTCGAGAAAGAGCTCACGCGCCGGTCCGCTGACGCGTCCGCTCTGGGCGCGCGGGCCATCGAGCCATTCATGGGCCTGTACGCGATTGAGCATGTCCCAATCGCCGCGCTCATAAGCATCCTCCTCAGCCGCCTCGATCATCCGCTCGACATCGGTGGCGGTCCAGGGCGAACCCGTGATCGACGTGCCAATCAGCACCAGGCCAATAACGCGGCCGGGATGGCGCAGGGCAAAATCCACCGCGAGCCCGCCGCCCATGGAACAGCCGACCAGCACCGCGGCATGGATGCCAAGGCGATCGAGCACGGCTTCCAGATCATCAAGATGGTTGAAGGCCTCGTCTGCCGAAACCGTCTCGCCATAACCGCGCCGATCATAGGCAATGGCGTGCCAGCCCTCGTCGGCCACGGCCTCCATCTGGCTGAGCCACATGCGCTTGTCGCACACACCGGCATGCAGGAAGACGACGGCAAGCCCCTCCCCCATTTCCAAGCCGGCAAGGCTGGCCCGACCGATGTCGAGCGCGAATGGCTCTGCTGACACGGCTATTCTCCATATTGGTTGGGCAAGCCATAAACGAGCGCCCGCGCGCCGTCCAATCCAACCTAAATTGCCTGCATGGGCCTGATGCCGGTTACGCTGGTCAGCGAACAGCCCTCATCACGATAGACGTCAATGCTGAAGACGGTAAAAGGCGGCAAGGAAAATGGTCCTCCCCACAAGACACGCAGGCTATATATTGGCTTTCCATCCTCGCCTTCGCCCCCGAAGTGCCGGACGCCCTCGCAGATGATAAATCCGGTCGTTCTCGTTAGAGCGTCACCGTGCAATTGCGGCTCAAAGCCGTCTCGGATGAGGTCTTGCACAATGCTGGCCTCGCGTACCGGAAGCCGCGGTTCCAGCAGGTCATGGCCGCTGAGCTCATTTGGCTGAGCCACGGCAATCAGCCGTTCAAAATAAGGGCTAATAGGTTTGGCCGGTATTTGGGAGCACCCAGATAGGCCCACCGAAAGCGCTATCGTCGCGGCCCAGTTACAACCAACACCAAGCTTGCTTGAGCGGCCCAACCATCTCTCCCGCGAAGTTGCATCTGAAGGCACCTACCTTCAGCCATAGCGCATCAGGGGCGCGAGGCAAATGGCGGGCACCGCAGACCTCATGGTGAGCTAGTCGAACCACGAGGGCGAGCGAGTGGAGGCTTGAGTGCCACGACCTCGTCCTTCGACAGGCTCAGGATGAGGTCTACTTCGGGGCAGCGTCCGATGCGAACGCTGCCCCTGTTCGTTTATCGCGTCAGCGGCTTATACGTGGCGCGCTTGGGGTTCACCGCGTCGGCGCCGAGGCGGCGGACCTTGTCGGCTTCGTAGTCGGCGAAATTGCCTTCGAACCATTCCACGTGGCTATTGCCTTCAAACGCCAACATGTGGGTCGCCAGCCGATCGAGGAACATACGATCGTGGCTGATGATCACGGCGCAACCGGCGAATTCCTCCAGCGCTTCTTCCAAAGCGGCGAGGGTTTCGGTGTCCAGATCGTTGGTGGGCTCGTCAAGCAGCAGCACATTGGCGCCGCTCTTGAGCATCTTGGCCAAGTGTACGCGATTGCGCTGCCCGCCCGAGAGATTGCCCACCTTCTGTTGCTGATCGCCGCCCTTGAAGTTGAACGAGGAGGTATAAGCACGCGAATTGACTTCGCGCTTACCCAGCATCAGCACTTCGTCGCCTTCCGAGATTTCTTCCCAGACGGTCTTGTTGGGGTTGAGGCTATCGCGGCTCTGGTCGACATAGCCCAGATGCACGTTTTCGGCGACGGTGATCGAGCCCGCATCGGGCTTTTCCTGGCCGGTCAGCATCTTGAACAGGGTGGTCTTGCCGGCGCCGTTCGGGCCGATAATGCCCACAATGCCGCCCGGGGGCAGCTTGAAGGTCAGGTTGTCGATCAACAGCCGATCGCCGAACGACTTGCTGAGGCCTTCCACGTCGATGACGTTGTGGCCCAGCCGTTCGCCGGCGGGAATGATGATCTGCGCCGTGCCGGACATGGTGCGGGCTTCGTTGATCTTGACCAGCTCGTCATAAGCCTTGAGGCGAGCCTTGGACTTGGTCTGGCGGGCCTGGGGCGACTGGCCCATCCATTCCTTTTCACGCTCCAGCACCTTGGCGCGGGCGGCATCCTCGCTCTTTTCCTGTGCGAAGCGCTTGGCCTTGGCGCCGAGATAGGCCGAGTAATTGCCCTCATAGGCAACGCCGCGGCCGCGATCGAGCTCGAGAATCCAGCCGGTAACATTGTCGAGGAAGTAGCGGTCGTGGGTGATGATCAGCACGGCGCCGGCAAACTCACGCAGGTGGCGTTCGAGCCATGCGGTGGTTTCGGCATCGAGATGGTTGGTCGGCTCATCGAGCAGCAGCAGGTCGGGCTTGCTCAGCAGCAGCGCACAGAGCGCCACGCGGCGGCGCTCGCCGCCTGACAGCGTGGTGACGTCGGCATCGCCGGGCGGGCAGCCAAGCGCTTCCATGGCGACTTCGACCTGCGATTCGAGATCCCACAGATTCTCGGCGTCGATCTTGTCCTGCAAGGCGGTCGCCTCGTCGGCCGTCTCGTCCGAATAGTCCATCATCAGTTCGTTATAGCGATCGACGATGGCCTTCTTTTCCTTGACCCCGGTCATCACATTGCCGAGCACGTTCAGCGCGGGGTCGAGCTCGGGCTCCTGGCTCAGGTAACCCACCTTGGCGCCCTTATCGGCCCAGGCTTCGCCCTGGAACTCGGTATCGACGCCGGCCATGATCTTGAGCAGCGTCGATTTGCCCGAGCCATTGGGGCCCAAAACGCCAATCTTGGCATCGGGGTAGAAGGAGAGATGGATATTGTCCAACACCTTCTTGCCGCCGGCATAGGCTTTGGACATTCCGTGCATGTGATAGATGAACTGGCGAGCCATAGGCTTGCGGACCTCTTCGCGGCTGATCGTGAATTTGGCCGTCTATGTAGGGCAAGCCGGGCGGCGGGGCAACGGGGCTGGCGACGCGCAATGCACTGGGCTAGGCTTGCACCGCCATTCCCTCCATTTCCCGGGTGAACATCGTGACCTTCAATTTTCCACGCCGCGGCCGTAGCTTGGCCGCCGGCCAGCGCTCGGAACTGACCATTATCGACCGCGATGGCAATGCAAGCGTCATCTTCACCGCCAACGAAGTGATCGAGGCGCCGAATTGGTCGGCGGATGGGCAATGGTTGGTGTTCAATGCCGGCGGTCGGCTGTTCCGCATCGCGGCGGCAGGCGGGCAACCCGAGCAGATCGATACCGGCGATCTGGCTGATCTCAACAATGATCATGTGCTGTCGCCCGACGGCCGCTTCATTTATGTGAGCTCGGATGACGGGCATCTTTATGCCTTGCCCTTTGCCGGTGGCACGCCGCGGCGCGTGTCCAACGAGCATCCCACGCCGTTCCACTATTACCTGCACGGCATTTCGCCCGATGGCCGCACGCTGAGCTATGTCGCCATCGAGCAGCGCAATGGCGAGCGGCAGGTCAATGTCTTCACCATCCCCGCCGCCGGAGGGCCGGATACACGGCTGACCGACCTTTCCATGCCCAATGACGGGCCGGAATATTCCCCGGACGGCCGCTGGATCTATTTCAACTCCGAACTCGCCGCGAGCCGACCCGGCCATGCCCAGATTTTCCGCATGAACGCCGCCGATGGCAGTGGGCTGGAGCAGCTGACCTTTGATTCCTTCGTCAACTGGTTCCCCCACCTCTCGCCGGATGGGTCGGTGGTTGCGCTGCTCAGTTTTCCCCAGGGCACGCTTGGCCACCCCACCGACAAGGATGTGTTGCTGCGGCTGATGTCGCCCGAGGGCGGGCAGGTGCGGACGCTGGCCAGCTTTTTCGGCGGCCAGGGCACGATCAATGTCAATTCCTGGGCACCCGATAGCCAGCGCCTGGCCTATGTGGCCTATCCGGTCGGGTAGGGTGCGGCTTTTCCACCGCTGACGAACAATTGCTTCCGCGATCGGGGCGAACTCGTCTACCCATGCGCCATCGTCTCTCCGGGAACCTGCCGATGATGTTCAAATCCGCCATGGCGTTCGCCCTGACCGCGCTGCTTGTCGTGCCTGTTATGGCCGAGGAGGCCGTGCAGCCCGAGGCGCCGGTAGCCGAGCATTTCGTGCTCGACAATGGGCTTGAGGTCGTGGTGATCCCCAATCATCGCGCGCCGATCGTCACCCATATGGTCTGGTACAAGGTGGGCAGTGCCGATGAGGCGCCGGGCAAATCGGGGATTGCCCATTTTCTCGAGCACCTGATGTTCAAGGGCACGGCGCGCCATCCGGCGGGAGAACTCGATCGCTTCGTCACCGAAATCGGCGGCAGCGGCAATGCGTTCACCACCACCGATGTCACAGCCTATTACCAAGTCATTCCGCCCGATGCGCTGGCCGATGTGATGGACTTCGAGGCGGACCGTATGCGCGGGCTGATCCTCACCGAGGATGTGATCGGCTCGGAACGCGATGTGGTGCTTGAGGAGCGGCGCATGCGCACCGATGGCAATCCGCAGGCGCTGTTGCAGGAGGAGGTCAACGCCACCCTGTTCCAGAACCATCCCTATCGCATTCCCACCATTGGCTGGATGCATGAGATGGAGCAGCTCAACCGCGCCGATGCGGTGGCGTTCTACAATCAATATTATGCGCCCAACAACGCCGTGCTGGTGGTGGCGGGCGATGTCGATGCGCAGACGGTTCGCGCGCTGGCCGAAGCCAGCTATGGTGTCGTGCCGCGGGGCCCCGACCTGCCGCCGCGGGTGCGTCCGTCCGAACCCGAGCACAATACCAAGCGCACCGTGACCCTGGCCGACCCGCGCGTGGGCATCCCGAGCTTCAGCACCTCCTGGATCGTGCCCACCTATCGGACCGCCGAAGATGGCGAGGCCGAGGCGCTGGACCTGCTCTCGGAAATCTTGGGCGGGGGCAGCCGCAGCCGGCTCTATCAGCAGATCGTCAAAACCGGCATCGGCGCTTCGGCGGCCACCCGCTATGATGGCGGGGCCTATGACCCCAGCACCTTCACCCTCTACGGCGCGCCGCAGCCGGACAAGGCGCTGGCCGATGTCGAGGCGGCCATCTCCGCGCAGGTCACGCAGTTGATCAAGGATGGCGTCACCCAGGCCGAACTGGATGCGGCCAAGGCGCGTTATGTGCGCTCCATCATTTTCGCCCGCGACGTGCAATTCAGCATGGCCAATATCTACGGCGCCGAGCTGGCCAATGGCGGCAGCATCGACAATCTCACCGAATGGCCCGACCGCATTCGCGCCGTCACCATCGAGCAGGTGCAGGCCGTGGCCGCAAAATATCTCGATCCAGACCTTGCCGTAACCAGCTATCTGCTGCCCAGCGACGCCGGAGCCCAAGAATGACCTATTTGCCCATGCTCCGCCGTCCGCTCGCAATCCTTGCCGCGCTGTTGACGCTGCTGCTGGCCCTGCCTGCGCAGGCCGAAGTGCAATTCCAGCAAGTCACCTCGCCCAAGGGCATCAAGGCCTGGCTGGTGGAAGACCATTCCCTGCCCCTGATCACCATCCGCTTTGCCTTTGAAGGCGGCACCACGCAGGACCCCACGGGCAAAGAAGGGCTGGCCAATCTGATGACTGCCCTGTTCGACGAAGGCGCGGGGGATCTGGACAGCGAAGCCTTCCAGATCGCGCTGGATAATGTCGGGGCGGAAATGGGCTTTGCCGCCGATAACGACGCTCTCTATGGCTCGATGCGCCTGCTCAGCGAGCAGCGCGATGAAGCGCTGGACCTGCTCAAACTGGCGATCGAGGCGCCGCGCTTTGATCTGAACCCGATCGATCGCATGCGCGCGCAGATCGTTGCGGGCATTGTGGCCTCCGCAAAGGACCCGGGCAAGGCGGCGCAAACGCTGTGGGCGCAGGCGCTCTATGGCGAACATCCCTATGCCCGCCGCCGCGAGGGCAATCCGGAAACACTGGCCAGCGTGACGGCGGACGATCTGCGGGCGCTGCACAAGGCCATTTTCGCCCGCGCGAACCTGCATGTCGCCATCGTCGGCGATATCGACGCGGCAGATGCCGCGCAGGTGCTCGACATGCTGTTCGGCGCCCTGCCCGAGCAGCCGGCGCTGACGCCGGTGCCCGATATCGAGCCCGTGCTCGGCAAGGACCTCGAGGTCAATTACGACCTGCCGCAGACGGCGATTTACCTGGCCTATCCCGGCATCAAGCGCGATGCACCGGACTATTTCGCCGCCTATCTGATGAATGAAATCCTGGGCGGCCGCAGTATCCTGTCGCGCCTTACCGCCGAAGTGCGCGAGCAACGCGGACTGGCCTACAATATCAGCTCGGCCCTGCTCAATTTCCAGCACACCGAAATGCTGATCATCGGTACGGCCACCCGCCCCGACCGGGCCGAGGAAACACTGACTGTGGCGCAGGATGTCATCGCCCGGCTGGCCAAGGATGGGCCGACAGCGGCCGAACTGGCCTCGGCCAAGAAATATGTGATCGGCTCCTATCCCATCAACGAGCTGAACTCATCGAGCGCGATCGCCAATACCCTGGTCGGTCCCGACCTGCGTAATCTGGGCATCGACCACCTGACGCGGCGGGAAGAACTGATCGAGGCGGTGAGCGTCGAGGACGTCAAGGCCGTTGCCGCCAAGCTGCTCACCGTCAAGCCGACGACATTGCTGATCGGCCCACAGGCCCAGCCAGCATCTTAGGCTGAACACGCCAAGGCCCGGCAGTGCCGGGCCTTGGACAAGTGCACAATCGGCTGGTTAGTAGACGTAGACTGTCAGTTGCGAGCCGGAGCGTTTGACCGCGAAGACGCGGTCTGGCCCGAAGCTGGCGCGGCTGAGCGAAGTGCTGATCAGCGCGTCGTTCATGACGGCGTTCTGCAAGGCTGGGCCAAAGCCCGAGCCGTCCAACTGGCCTTGCAGCCAGACCCGGATTTCCGGGCATACGCCGACACGCTGGATCTGCACATTCGAGGCGCGGGCCCAGGAAGCATCCATGCGGGTCGAACGCACCAGGCGCACCAGCTGGTTGGGCGACTGGCCGGCACAGGCCGCATTCGCGAAGCCACCGGCTCCGCCGCCGCCGGGCAGGATGCCACCAGGGCCTCCGGGACCGCCAGGTCCGCCGGGGCCACCAGGACCTCCCGGCCCGCCAGGATTGCCCGGTCCGCCGGGGCCTCCCGGCCCGCCGGGATTGCCGATCCCGATGCCGATATCGATCAGGCTTTCGCCACCGACATTGGCGGTAGCCCTCACCGTATTATTGAGCAGGTTCGCCTCGGCATCCACGAGACCGCCGCTGCCGCCGACCCCCACATTGGCATTGGCGATCGAGCCGCCATTGCCGACATTGGCATCGACACCCAACAGGCCGCTATCCCCTCCGCTACTGACAGTGGCCGTCGCCAGTGGATCGGAGCCGCCCACATTAACGTCGAGCACGCTATCGTTGCCGCCCAGACCGACATTGACGAGACCGGAGTCCGAAGCAGACCCCGAGCTGATATTGACTAAGCTATTATCATCGCCGCTGCCCAGAATACCTCCAAGCAAACCTTCGGAGAAGGCAGGCATCGCCGTGCCGGCAAGCAAGATGCCGGCAAGAACTGTTGAAACAACTCTCCTCATCGCATTTTCTCCTCGTTACAGCCTTGTTGGCCGCATAGAAGAGACGCGGGGCCGAAGGTTAAGTTTCGGACTTGGACGATCACATAATTTCATGCCAAACGTCTGGTAAATCTCGATTTTCTATTTTCATTAACTCTTCTAAAATTTTGAATACAGGACAATAAAAAAGGACGCGAAACCGAGGTTTCGCGTCCCACCGGAGACACCACAAAGGAGCGTCAGCCTCTGCGGCAGTCCACCGAAGGTTGGCGCATCGAAACGGCGACACGCCAAGCCTGGGCCCGTCATTGGCGGGCTCGGTAAACTAACGGGGTTGGCAAGCATGGGTTCCCGCGCGAGGAAAGACGTGATCGGCTGATCAATCCTCCAATGAGGATTGCAGCACATGGGTGGCGCGGATGGCCGCCGAGGCGCGGTTTTCCACCCCAAGCTTGGAATAGACCTGTTCCAAATGCTTGTTCACCGTGCGCGGGCTGAGCCCAAGGATGTCCCCAATATCGCGGTTGGACTTGCCGCGGGCGATCCATAACAGCACTTCGCTTTCGCGCTGCGTCAGGCCGAACTGGCGGCGCAGAATGCCATCCTGGTTCTCGTCGCCGGGGGTGAGCAGGCGGAACAGATATTCGTCAGCCCCGATCATGCCCAGGCACATCAGCTGGATGCGCGCGCCATTGCCGGGCTCCAGCATCAGGCTATCGCCGGCAATCGAATTGGCACCGGCGCGGGCATCGAGCCAGGGCCGGACTTGGGCAGCGATGAAGGCAGCAGCATCCATGCCGGGCATGGTGCGCTCCAGTAGCTTACCCGCCTGCGGCGTCGCCCACAGCGTTACGCCGCCGCTGGACAGCGCCATCAAATGCCGGCCGGCGGCGTCGAGCGCCACCCGTGCGCTTTGCGCCCGGCGGGCATTGGCCAGATGCACGCGGATGCGGGCGCGTAGCTCGTCGAGATTGATGGGCTTGGTGAGATAATCCACCCCACCCACATCGAGCGCATGCACGATATGCTCGGTTTCGGTCAGCCCGGTCATGAAGATCACCGGCACCTGCGCCACGCTCGACATCGCCTTGAGGCGCGTGCAGGTTTCAAAGCCGTCCAGCCCCGGCATCACCGCATCCATCAGGATGATATCGGGCACGATCTTGCCGGCAATACTGAGCGCCGCCTCGCCGCTGCGGGCGAGCAGGACCGTGACGCCTTCGGCCTCCAGAGCCGTGGTCAGGAAGCTCAATGACTCAATGGAGTCATCGACCACCAGGGCAATATACTGCTTCTCAACTTCGCTCATTTTCGCCCACGCTGTTGAGGATCGCGGCATAGCCGTCGAAATCGTAGGTCTCGATCTGCTGGCGCAAAGCCGCGACCAGCGGACCATGGCGCGGATCATCGGCCAGCGCCGAGAGCCGCGCATCAATGCCGCGGACATGACCGATCTCGCCCAGCGCCAGAAGCTCGCCAACCACATCGGCACCGGGCGAAACAATGTCCGCTGCCGGGGTCACCGGAGCATCCACAGCCGCTTGATCCTCAACCCAGCTGATGCCCAGATGCGCGCCAAGCTTGTCGAGCAACTGTCCATAATTGAGCGGCTTGGCCATGCTGTCACTATGGCCGGTGTCGGTCGTGGGCTGGCCCAGGCCATCGCCGATATTGGCCGAGAGCATGATGATTGGGGCGCCCTGCCCGCCATCGCGCAGCTTTTCCACCAGTTCCCAGCCATTCATTCCGGGCATCAGGATATCCACGAAGAACAGGTCCGGCTTGATGGCTTCGACCAGGGTCAGGCAATTGGGGCCATCGACCGCCGTCAGCACGGTAAAGTCGAGCGGCACCAGCAATTCGCGCATCATTTCGCGGTGTTCGGCATTGTCGTCAACCACCATGATGGTGCGGCGCGGCCCGCTATAGGTGCGGATGCGCAGCTCCTCATGCGGCTTGGCGGCGGGGCGTTCTACCCGAGCAAGCATCAGGCGCACCTTGAAGGTGGAGCCTGTGCCAGGCGTGCTCTGCACCTGGATTTCCCCGCCCAGCGTCTCAGCCAGCAGCTTGGTGATAGTGAGGCCCAGCCCCAGCCCCGGCGTCAGCCGATTGCGCTCGGCCTCGCCACGCACAAAGGGCTCGAACACCCGGCCCAGATCGGCCTCGCCAATGCCGTGGCCGCTATCAGTAACGGTGAAGGTGGCCACCTGCGAGCGATAGGCGACCTCGAAGGACACAAAGCCGGTGTCGGTGAACTTGATGGCGTTGGACAAAAGGTTGACCAGAATCTGCCGCAACCGCTTTTCATCGGTGCGCACGAATTGCGGCAGGTTGGGCGCGACCTTGTAGCGGAATTCCAGCCCCTTGGCCTCGCCCTGCAGGCGGAACATTTCGCGGATCTGGCTGAGGAAATCGTGGATATTGATCTCGTTGGAATAGACCTGCAATCGCCCCGCCTCGATACGGGAAATATCGAGCAGCCCATCGATCAGGCCCGACAAATGCTCGGCACTGCGGCGGATAACCTTGACCGAGGCACGGCGCGGGGCCGGCACGGTCTCGTCACGTTCGAGGATTTGCGCATAGCCCAGCACGGCATTGAGCGGGGTGCGCAATTCGTGGCTGAGGCCGACCACATAGCGGCTCTTGGCCTGATTAGCGGCTTCGGCCACTTCCTTGGCCTTTTGCAGGGCCGCGTCGGTGCGGTTATGGGCGGCGATTTCCTTCATCAGCAGCGTGTTCTGGCGCGAGCTTTCTTCCTCGGCCACGAGGCGGCTGTCATGCGCCAGCACCAGGAACCAGGCGACGATGCCCGCCACCACCGCAAAGACGAAGAAGACCACGAGGATGGTGCCGCCCACCACCTCCTCGGTGTCAGGCGCCGCGCCGGCGGCGAAATAGTAGATCAGGCCGAGGATCGACCCGATCAGCGCCAGCGAAATGCAGAACGATATGCCATAGCGGCCCAGCCGGCTTTGCAGCTTGTCGATCGCCCAGTCGGGCAGGATGCTGGCGGCGACGGCTCGGGTCTGCGCGCGGAAATGCGCATTGGGCTTGCACATGTCGTGGCAGCGCGCATCAAGCGAACAGCACAGCGAGCAGATCGGAGCCGCATAGGCGGGGCACCACGCCATGTCCTCGGGCTCGAACGGGTGCTCGCAAATCGAGCAGGTGACTGATTTCAGATTCTGCCACTGCTTGCGGGGCTTGCGCGCCAGATAATATTTGCCCTTGGTTGCCCAGGCGATGGTGGGCGAGGCGATGAGGGCCACGACCAGCGCGATATAGGGCGCCAAAGCCGCCGCCATGTCGCCAAAGGCCCCGAAATGGGCCACCAGCGCCACCACGGCCGAGAGCAGCATGGAGCCCAGGCCCACCGGGTTGATGTCATAGAGATGCGCGCGCTTGAATTCGATGCCGGGCGGGGCGAGGCCCAGCGGCTTGTTGATGAACAGGTCAGCGGAGATCGAACACAGCCAGGCCATGGCGATGATCGAAAAAATGCCCAGGGTTTCTTCCAGCAGCCGATAGATGCCCAGCTCCATCAGCAGCAGCGCGATGCCGACATTGAACAGCAGCCAGACCACGCGGCCGGGATGGCTGTGGGTCAGGCGCGAGAAGAAGTTCGACCAGGCGAGCGAACCTGCATAGGCGTTCATCACATTGATCTTGAGCTGGCTGACCACCACGAACACGGCCATCAGCAGCAACGCCACCACCTCATTGGGGATCATGTAGCCAAAGGCGATGGAATACATATAGCCGGGCTCGGAGGCATGCTCGGGCGAGACGCCCGCTGAGAGCGCCAGATAAGCGAGGAACGAGCCGGCCAAGAGCTTGGGCGCGCCAACCACCACCCACCCTGCTCCCGCCAGGAATATCGCCAGTTTTTGCCGGAGCTTTGGGCTGCCATCGGCCGGCAGGAAGCGCAGGAAATCGACCTGCTCGCCAATCTGGGTCATCAGCGCCAGAATCACCGCCGAGGCCGCGCCGAATTTGGCGACATCGAAGGGCGCAATACTGCCCGCCACGCCTTCGGGCTGCCCCAGGCCGCCAAAGGCGCGCCACAGGTCGAACTTCTCCCAATCCATGAAGGCGATGAAGAAGAACGGCGCGATATTGAGAATGATCCAGATCGGCTGGGTCCAGATCTGGAACCGGCTGATCATCCGCACGCCATGCGTCACCAGCGGAATGACGATGATGGCGCTGATGATATGGCCGATCCACAGCGGAATGCCGAACGCCAATTGCAGGGCGCTCGACATGATCGAGGCCTCGATGGCGAACAGGATGAAGGTGAAGCTGGCATAGATCAGCGAGGTGATGGTCGAGCCGATATAGCCAAAGCTGGCGCCCCGGGTCAGCAGGTCGATATCCACGCCATGCCGCCGCGCATAGCGCGAGATCGGCACCCCGACCAGCAGGATAGCGATGGACGCGACCAACACCGCGATCATCGCATTGGTCGTGCCATAGGAAAGCGTGATCGCCCCGCCAATGGCTTCGAGCGCCAGGAACGAGATGGCCCCTATCGCGGTCTGCGAGATGGTGTCGCTGGAATATCGGCGCGCCGATTTTGCGGTAAAGCGCAGCGCATAGTCTTCCAGCGTCTGGTCGGCGACCCAGCGATTATATTCGCGCCTGATCGGAATAATTCGCTGCCGCGCCATGGGCCCTGTCTAATTGTTAATCGCGTTGCGGGACTGCCCAAAAAACTATCGTTGTTATCTCTGCCACGCAATGCACCGCAAAGCCAAGCCAGCCCTGCGTTTTTCACCACCTGACCCGCGGGCGCCCCCACCGGGTTACGTCAATCGACGTATACGCCCGCGTTAACAATGGTCCCAAGGTCAGCATCCGTGACCCATCGCCGCCTGGGGGCGTGTTGGGCAAGCGAAATGAATGAGGGACAATAATGACAACTGGAAAACGCCTGCTGCGCACGCTCATGGCGCTGGGCCTGATGGCCGGAACCGCCCTGCCAGCCGTGCCGGCACTGGCGCAGGAAGACACCATCAAGGTGGGCATCCTGCACTCACTTTCGGGCACGATGGCAATCTCGGAAACCACGCTCAAGGACACCATGCTGTTCCTGATCGACGAGCAGAACAAGAAGGGCGGCGTTCTGGGCAAGCAGCTCGAGCCGGTCGTCGTCGATATCGCCTCGGATTGGCCGCTGGCCGCCGAACTCGCCCGCCAGCTGATCGAAGTCGACAAGGTCGACGTGGTGTTCGGCTGCTGGACTTCGGTGTGCCGCAAGTCCGTGCTGCCGGTGTTCGAGGAACTGAACGGCCTGCTGTTCTACCCCGTGCAATATGAGGGCGAAGAGAGCCAGCGCAACGTGTTCTATACCGGCGCCGCGCCCAACCAGCAGGCTATTCCGGCTGTTGATTACCTGGCCAACGAAGAAGGCGTCGAACGCTGGGTTCTGGCCGGCACCGACTATGTCTATCCCCAGACCACCAACAAGATTCTTGAGCAATATCTCAAGGACAAGGGCGTGGCTGCTGAAGACATCATGATCAACTATACCCCGTTCGGACATTCCGATTGGCAGACTATCGTCTCCGACATCAAGGCCTTCGGCTCGGCTGGCAAGAAGACCGCCGTGGTCTCTACCATCAATGGCGACGCCAACGTGCCGTTCTACCGCGAACTGGGCAACCAGGGCATCGACGCCGCCGATATTCCGGTCGTCGCCTTCTCGGTGGGTGAGGAAGAACTCGCTGGTCTCGACACCGCGCCGCTGGTGGGGCACCTCGCCGCCTGGAACTACTTCATGTCGGTCGATACCCCCGAGAATGAAGACTTCATCGCCGCCTGGCAGACCTTTATCGGCAGTACCGACCGCGTGACCAATGACCCGATGGAAGCCCATTATATCGGCTTCAACATGTGGGTGAAGGCCGTGGAAGCTGCCGGCACCACCGATAGCGATGCTGTTATCGACTCGATCATTGGCGTCGCCGTACCGAACCTGTCCGGTGGCCTTGCCTCCATGGCGCCGAACCATCACATCACCAAGCCCGTGCTGATTGGCGAAATCCAGGACGATGGCCAGTTCGACATCGTCTACGAGACCCCCGGCCTGGTGCTGGGCGACGAGTGGAGCGACTTCCTGCCCGAGTCCAAGCCCCTGATCGCCGATTGGCGGGCGCCCCTGTCATGCGGCAATTTCAACACCGCCACCATGACCTGCGGCGGCGCGACAACCACCCCATAAGCTGAAATCCCGGGGAAGGCGGCACACGCTGCCTTCCCTGTTCTTGCCGTCTAACACCTGGAGAATGCCGATGTCCGTCAAGCGCCTGTCCGCCGCATTGCTGGCGCTGTTCATGTTGCTGACCGCCATTGTGCCCAGCCTGGCCCAGCCATCGGATGCCGAACTCACCACGCTGATCGACGCTCTGGCCCCCGGCGACTACGCTGACCGCGAAGCGGCCATTGCCGCGCTTGTCGCCACCGGCGATACCCGCGTATCCCCCATTCTCAATACCCTTTCCGAAGGCGACCTCTATGTCGTCGAATCGACCGGCCGCGTCGTCTATGTCGAGCGCCAAGGCGACAATTACGCCACCACCGATCCGCTGACCGGCGCCGAGCTGGGCGAAGTGGGCCGCCGCGACGCCGAGAAGGTGCGGGTCAACAACAATCTCCGCCGTGTCATCCGCTCGGCCATCGGGCAAATGACGCTGCTCAGCGACAATCTCGCAACCCGCCGCGCCGCGACCCAGTCGATCATGCGCGATGCCGACCCGGTCAACCTGCCGCTGCTCGATGAAGCTTTGGCCGCCGAGACTGATCCCAGCGTCAGGACGCTGATGGAAACGGCCCGAGCCTTTATCGTGCTGCAGGACCCCGACGCCAGCATTGAGGACCGCGAAGCCGCTGCTCCCGTGGTTGCCAAATCCGGCGATAGCTCGGCCATCACCGTGCTGCGTGGCGCCCTGGCCAATGCCCCCGATGCGCTCAAGGCCGATATCCAGGCCAGCCTGGATGGCCTCAACCGCGATGCGGCCGCCTGGGGCGCTGTGCAGAACGTCTGGTACGGCATCTCGCTCGGCTCGGTGCTGTTACTGGCGGCCATTGGCCTTGCCATCACCTTCGGCGTCATGGGCGTGATCAACATGGCGCATGGCGAAATGGTCATGCTGGGCGCTTACACCACCTTCATGACGCAGGCCCTGATCCGCCAATATGCCCCGGGGCTGGCCGAGTATTCGCTGGCCGTCGCCCTGCCCGCGGCGTTCCTCTTTACCGCGCTCGTTGGTATCGCCATCGAACGCGGCGTGATCCGCTGGCTCTATGGTCGGCCGCTCGAAACCCTGCTGGCCACCTGGGGCATTTCGCTGATCCTGCAGCAATCGGTGCGCACCATCTTTGGGCCGACCAACCAGATGGTGTCCAATCCCAGCTGGATGTCGGGCTCGGTGGCCTTTTACGGGCTGTCGATCACCTGGAACCGCTTCTGGATCGTCATGTTCGCCATCGCTGTCTTCCTCATGCTGCTGATGATCCTCAACCGCACCCCACTCGGCCTGCAAATGCGCGCCGTGACGCAAAACCGGCGCATGGCCTCGGCCATGGGCATCCGCACGCCGATGGTTGACGCGCTCACCTTTGGCCTGGGTTCGGGCATTGCCGGCCTCGCCGGCGTGGCGCTCAGCCAGATCGACAACGTCTCGCCCAATCTAGGCCAGGGCTACATCATCGACAGCTTCATGGTCGTAGTGTTCGGCGGGGTGGGCAATCTCTGGGGCACGCTGGTGGGCGCGCTCACCCTGGGCGTCGCCAACAAATTCCTCGAACCCTATGCCGGCGCCGTACTCGGTAAAATCCTGATCCTCGTCATGATCATCCTCTTCATCCAGCGCCGGCCACGCGGCCTGTTTGCCCTCAAGGGAAGGGCGATCGAGCAATGAGCGTGCAGCAAAAGAAAGCCCCCTCACCCGCCCTTCGGGCACCCTCTCCCACGAGGGGAGAGGGGTGGCTCCGGAGATACGGAAGCCACGGAGTTCCCTTCTCCCCTTGTGGGAGAAGGTGGCGCGCAGCGCCGGATGAGGGGTTCTCAGCGAGCCAGGGAGCAAAACAATGATCACACAAGCCCTGTTCCGCGCCCTCGACACCAAGGCCTGGTGGCTGATCGGCATTCTGCTTGCCGCCGCCATCCTCGTTCCGGCCAGCAATCTGCTGCTCTCGCCCGGCCAGTTCGGCTATGTGCCGACCTATCTGGTGTCGCTCTTCGGCAAATATCTGAGCTATGCCATGCTCGCACTCGCCCTCGATCTGGTCTGGGGCTATTGCGGCATTCTCTCGCTCGGCCATGGCGCCTTCTTTGCGCTGGGCGGCTATGGCATGGGCATGTATCTGATGCGCCAGATCGGCCCGCGCGGCGTCTATGGCAATCCCACGCTGCCCGATTTCATGGTGTTCCTCAACTACAAGGAACTCCCCTGGTATTGGCTGGGCTTCGACAATTTCTGGTTCGCCATGCTCATGGTCGTGCTGGTGCCGGGCATTCTCGCCTTTGTCTTCGGCTTCCTCGCCTTCCGCAGCCGGGTCACCGGGGTTTATCTCTCGATCATCACCCAGGCGATGACCTTTGCCCTGCTGCTGGCCTTCTTCCGTAACGATATGGGCTTTGGCGGCAATAATGGCCTGACCGACTTCAAGGATATTCTGGGCCAGCCCATCGCCGCGCAGACCACGCGCGTCTCGCTTTTTGCCGCGACTGCCATTGCCTTGGCGCTATCAGTCTTCGTCTGCTCGATGATCGTCAATTCCAAGCTGGGCAAGGTCATGGTCGCCATCCGCGACGCCGAAAGCCGCACCCGGTTCCTCGGCTATCGCGTGGAATATGTAAAACTCTTCGCCTTCACCGCCTCGGCCATCATGGCGGGCATTGCCGGCGCGCTCTATGTGCCGCAGGTGGGCATCATCAACCCATCCGAATTCGAGCCATCCAATTCCATCGAAGTGGTGATCTGGACGGCTGTGGGCGGTCGCGGCACCATTATCGGTCCGATCATCGGGGCCATCCTGGTCAATCTGGGAAAATCCTATTTCACCAGCGCCCTGCCCGAATTCTGGCTGTTTGCCCTGGGCGCGCTCTTCGTCTTCGTCACGCTGTTCATGCCCAAGGGCATTGTCGGGCTGATCGGCCAATGGCGCACCATGACCACCAAGCGCGAACAGGCCCCGCCCAATGCGGCACTCCAGCCAAGCTCGCCCGAGACCTCGCAAGCCGCCGAGCGCGGCGAAGACCCTGCGACCATGCTGGTCGAGGGTGCCCAACCCAAGCCCGCGGAGTAAGACCATGGCCAAAGCCAGCGACACCATGCTCTATCTCGACGGCGTCTCGGTCGCCTTCGATGGCTTCAAGGCGATCAACAATCTGTCGATCATCGTGCGGCCCGCCGAAATGCTGGCCATCATCGGGCCCAACGGCGCCGGCAAGACCACGATGATGGACATCATCACCGGCAAGACGCGTCCTGACTCGGGCGAAGTGCTGTTCGACGGGCGCACCGATCTCACCAAGCTCGACGAAGCCGCCATCGCCAATCTGGGCATTGGCCGCAAGTTCCAGAAGCCCACCGTGTTCGAAAGCCAGACCGTGTGGGACAATATCGAAATGGCGCTTAAAAAGCCGCGCGGGGTCTTCGCGACCCTGTTGTACGCGGCCAGCGCCGACGACGTGGCCCGCATCGATGAAATCCTCGACACCGTGCGCCTTTCCGCCCGCAAGCACGACTTCGCCGCCAATCTCAGCCATGGGCAAAAGCAGTGGCTCGAAATCGGCATGCTATTGGCACAGGACCCTAAATTGCTGCTGGTCGATGAGCCGGTCGCCGGCATGACCGACAGCGAGACCGTGGAAACCGCCAAACTGCTCAAGCAAATCGCCACCACCCGTTCCGTCGTGGTCGTCGAACACGACATGAGCTTCGTGCGCGACCTCGGCTCCCGCGTCACCTGCCTGGCCGAAGGGTCAGTCCTCGCCGAGGGAAGTCTGGAACAAGTCAGCGCCAATCCGGTGGTGATCGAACGCTATTTGGGACGCTGACATGACCGCTCTCGCAATCCAATCCATCGACCTGCATTACGGCGCCGCCCAGGCGCTCAAGGCGGTATCGCTCGAGTGCAAGCCTAATCGCACCACCGCCGTACTCGGCCGCAACGGGGTGGGCAAATCATCGACGCTGCGCGCCATTACCGGGATCAATGCGATCTCGGCGGGCGACATCACCTTCGGCGATCAGGTGCTCAAAAAGTCCCCGCCCTACCGGCGCGCGCGCATGGGCATTGGCTATGTGCCGCAGGGGCGCGAGATTTTCCCGCTGCTGACGGTCAAGGAAAACCTCGAAACCGGCTATGCCGGCCTCAAGCGGGCCGACCGCAACATTCCCACTTACATTTTCGAGCTGTTCCCCGTGCTCAAATCCATGTTGAGCCGGCGGGGCGGCGACCTCTCGGGTGGCCAGCAACAGCAATTGGCCATTGGCCGTGCGCTGGTCACCCGACCCAAAGTCCTGGTGCTCGACGAACCGACCGAGGGTATCCAGCCCTCCATCATCAAGGATATCGGCCGGGCGCTGCAATTCCTGCGCGACGAAAAGGGCATGACCATTCTGCTGGTCGAACAATTCCTCGATTTCTGTCGCGAAATCGCCGACGACATCTATGTGATGGATCGCGGCGAAATCCAGCATTCAGGCCCCGCCAGCGATCTCGATCTGCCGGAGGTGCGCCGGCATTTAATGGTCTAAAAACGCAAACGCCCGGCACAAGTGCCGGACGCCTCTTTTTCAGGGATGCGGAACCCTCGATTACATGGCAGATACCAGACCTGCCTCCACGCAGGCTTCGAGCGTCAGAGTGTCGAGGTCGACAGCAGTGGTGGCATTGGCAGCTTCATTGGGCTGCGGGGCATCCGGAGTGGCAGCATCACCGGCGTTTTCGGTGGTTTCATCACCGGCTTTGGGATCGGCCAGCGATGCGGTATCGTCAGCTGTCTTGAGTTCGTCGCAGCGTTGCTGCACGGCAGGAAGATCAGCTTCCGAAACGGCCGCCCCGTTGATCGTGGTCTGGGCGAAAGCCGGACCGGACAAAGCAAAAGCGGCGGTAAGCGCAACGGCCGAGAGAGTAGTTTTGAGGTTCATTTTTCTTTTCCTATCAAAATTATCTGAGGCAGAGCCTGTGCACCCAGCAGAAACGCCGTCCCGTGCAAATCGTTGCCAATGACCCTGTGATAATGCAGCGCGCGCGCGGCGTCGGTCGGTTGACGACCAAGCTGCGCGACGACGCAACGCATCTGCAAAACCTCTATCAGGAGGGCTGTGCCAAGATCCGGCTGCCCCATACGCATGACCACAGTCTGGACGCGGTGCTGATCAATACGGCGGGCGGCCTGACCGGTGGCGACCACATGCGCTGGGAAGCCGATATCGCCCCCGGCACCCGCACAACCATCACCACCCAGGCCTGCGAACGCATCTATCGTTCGACCGGCGCCACTGCCCATGTCGAGACCCAACTCACGGTCGGCGCCGGCGCGCATCTCGACTGGCTGCCGCAGGAAACCATTCTTTTCGCCCAAAGCCGCTTCGAGCGTTCGATCAATATCGATCTTGCGCCCGATGCCAGCCTCACGGCCATCGAAGCCGTGCTGCTGGGCCGCGACGCTATGGGCGAGGACGCCCGCGACGCCCTGTTCCGCGACAATTGGCGCATTCGCCGCAATGGCAGGCTGGTGCATGCCGAAGCCACCCATATCGATGGCTCCGACCTCAACCGCGACAATCCGGCGCTCCTGGCGGGCGCCCGCGCCTTTGCCACGATTCTGCATTTCGGCCCCGACCTGGCGCGCCGCCTCGAACAGGTCCGTGCGCTGCTGCCGGACGGGGCGACGGCCGCTGCCAGCGTCAGCGGTGAACGTCTCGTCATACGAGCCATGGCAAATTCCGGGCTTGCGCTTCGCCGCATGATCGTTCCAATTCTTGGCGCACTGGCTCGCGCCGGCACTCTGCCGCGTCTCTGGCATCTTTAGGACATCTCGATGAATCTCACTCCGCGCGAAAAAGACAAACTGCTGATCGCCATGGCGGCCATCGTGGCCCGCAAGCGGCTCGAGCGGGGCGTCAAGCTCAACCATCCCGAAGCGATCGCGCTGATCACCGATTTCGTGGTCGAAGGCGCCCGCGACGGCCGCCCGGTGGCCGAATTGATGGAGGCGGGCGCCCATGTCATCACCCGCGCCCAGGTAATGGAGGGCATCCCCGAGATGATCCACGACATCCAGGTGGAAGCCACCTTCCCCGACGGCACCAAGCTCGTCACCGTCCACCAACCCATTCGCTAGGAGCCTCGGCATGATCCCCGGTGAAGTCATTCCCCAGTCCGGCGATATCGAACTCAATGTCGGTGCGCCCCAGATCACCATCGAGGTGGCCAATACCGGCGACCGGCCGATCCAGGTCGGCTCGCATTATCATTTCTACGAAACCAATGCCGGGCTGCGGTTTGACCGCGAGCAGGCGCGCGGCATGCGGCTCGATATCGCCGCGGGCACTGCAGTGCGCTTTGAACCGGGCCAGACCCGCGAAGTCCGGCTCGTGCCATTGAGCGGCAGCCGCACCGTTTACGGCTTCCGCCAGCAGATCATGGGACAACTCTAAGACAATGACTGAACAGACCAATACCGACGCCCGCCTTGCCGACCTGCGCCAGCGCCTCGCCGCCGTATTGCGGGACCTGACCAAAGCCGGCGTGGACGATGGCGAAGCCATGTATCTGCTGGGCGGCTCGACCGTTGGCCTGATCGACCGCGGCGGCGCCAAGGACTGGCGCGGCTTCAAGACCGGCCTGCCCGCTGCCGATTTCGCCCGCCTGCTCAAGCAGATCGAAAAGGAAGGCAATCAGTTGGTCGCCGATGGCAAGGACAAGGCAGCCTATGCGCTGCAGGCGCTTGCCCTCTCGCTGGTCGCCAGCCGCCAGGACGACAAAATGCTGCACGAGGGCGAGCAATTGCTCGATACCGTCATCGCCGCCAGCGTCGCCCAATATCGCAAGCACGCCAAGCCCGCCGCGTCCAAGGCCCACTAAGCCGGAGTTACCATGCCAGCCCGCATTTCCCGCGCCACCTATGCCGACATGTACGGCCCGACCACCGGCGACAAGGTGCGCCTGGCCGATACCGAACTCTTCGTCGAAGTGGAAAAGGACTTCACCATCTATGGTGAGGAGGTCAAATTCGGCGGCGGCAAGGTGATCCGCGACGGCATGGGTCAAAGCCAGCGCACGCGGGCCGAGGGTGCGGTCGACACTGTCATCACCAATGCGCTGATCATCGACCATTCCGGCATCTACAAAGCCGATATCGGCCTCAAGAACGGGATGATCGCCGCCATAGGCAAAGCGGGCAATCCCGATACCCAGCCGGGCGTCACCATCATTATCGGCCCCTCGACCGAGGTGATCGCCAGCGAAGGCCGCATCATCACGGCGGGCGGGTTCGACGCCCATATCCACTTCATCTGCCCCCAGCAGATCGAGGAAGCCCTGATGAGCGGGGTAACCACCATGCTCGGCGGCGGTTCGGGCCCTGCCCATGGCACGCTCGCCACCACCTGCACCGGCGCCTGGCATGCCCAGCGCATGATCGAGAGCTTTGACGGTTTCCCAATGAACCTGGCGCTGGCCGGCAAGGGCAATGCGTCCCTGCCCGCGCCTCTGGCCGAAATGGTGCTGGCCGGGGTGTCCTCGCTCAAGCTGCACGAAGATTGGGGCACCACCCCCGCCACCATCGACAATTGTCTGTCCGTGGCCGACGAGTTCGACGTGCAGGTGATGATCCACACCGATACGCTCAACGAGAGCGGGTTCGTCGAAGACACCATCGCGGCCTTCAAGGGCCGCACCATCCACGCCTTCCACACCGAAGGCGCCGGCGGTGGCCACGCCCCCGATATTCTGCGGGTCGCGGGCCTGCCCAATGTCATCCCGTCCTCAACCAACCCGACCCGGCCCTATACGCAGAACACCATTGCCGAGCATCTCGACATGCTCATGGTGTGTCACCACCTGTCCTCGTCCATCCCCGAAGACGTAGCCTTTGCCGAAAGCCGCATCCGCAAGGAGACCATTGCGGCCGAGGATATCCTGCACGATATCGGCGCGCTCTCGATCATTTCCTCTGACAGCCAGGCCATGGGCCGCGTTGGCGAAGTGATGATCCGCACTTGGCAAACCGCCGACAAGATGAAGAAGCAGCGCGGTCGCCTGCCTGAGGAAACCGGCGAAAACGACAATTTCCGCGTCAAGCGCTACATCGCCAAATACACCATCAATCCGGCCATCACCCATGGCATGAGCCAACATATCGGCTCGGTGGAAGTGGGAAAACGCGCCGATTTGGTGATGTGGTCCCCGGCTTTTTTCGGCGTGAAGCCCGAAATGGTGCTGCTGGGCGGCTCGATTGCGGCTGCGCCCATGGGCGATCCCAATGCCTCAATCCCCACGCCCCAGCCCATGCATTACCGGCCCATGTTCGCCTCCTTCGGCAAGCTGCGCACCAGTTCCTCGGTGACCTTCGTGTCCCAGGCCGCCTATGACGATGGCCTGCGCAACAAGCTGGGCGTCGAAAAGCACATGCTGCCCGTCGGCAATACGCGCGGTGGCATCGGCAAGTCCTCGATGATCCACAATTCGGCAACACCCTTTATCGAGGTCGACCCCGAAACCTATGAAGTGCGCGCCGATGGCGTTTTGCTCACTTGCGAGCCGGCAACGGTGCTGCCGATGGCCCAGCGTTACTTCCTGTTCTAGGCGATTGCGCTTGGCGTAGAACGGGATAGTCTTGGCCTTGCGGCAATGGGTCCGCTCGGATTGGGGCATCCAGAATGATCTACGTCTTTGCACTGCTTATCGGGGTGGTTGCGGGCCTGCGGGCCATGACACCATTGGCCGCCATCAGTTGGGCGGCTTATCTGGGTTGGATCGACTTTGCCGGCACCCAGCTCAGCTTTATCGGCGCGCTGCCGACCGTCATCATCCTGACTATTCTGGCCATCGGCGAGCTGGTCACCGATCAATTGCCCAAGACGCCCAGCCGCAAGGTACCGGTCCAATTCGGCGCTCGCATCGTGCTCGGCGCCCTGTGTGGCGCGCTGCTGCCGGGCAATTGGATCATTGGCGCCATTCTGGGCGCGGTCGGTGCCGTCATCGGCACTTATGGCGGCGCCGAGGCGCGTTCCCGCCTGGCGGCATCCTTCGGCAAGGACCAGCCAGCCGCACTGATCGAAGACGCGGTGGCCATCATCGCCGCGCTGCTGATCGTTTATCTCGTCTAAATCGCTCAGCCGATCCAATTTCCGCCGCCTGCATGGTCCAATCTTGGCGCTGGACAAGCGAGGAGACAGCGCCAAAATGACTCTTATGACCAAGACGATTCTTGCAGCAGCATTGCTTCTGACCGGCGCGGCGACGGCCGCGCACGGCGTCGAGGCGTCGTTGTCGCTCACCTTGGGCACCGATGCCTCGGCCGATATCCAAAAGCGCACCGTGCAATATGAATGCGGAACCGGCGTGCCGCTGACCGTCGATTACATCAATGCCTCGCCCAATTTCCTGGCGCTGGTCAATGTGCCCGAGGAAACCGAAAAGCTGGTCTTTGCCTCCGTCGTCTCCGGCTCGGGCGTGCGTTATGTCTCGGGTCAATGGGCCTGGCTGACGGAGGGCGCCGAAGCGAGCCTGCATGACACGACACTGGGCGAGGACGCTCCGGCAGTCAGCACCTGCTCCGAAGCCAGCAACGCACCCTGAGCCGATATGGACCCGCAGCCGATCCACCCAGAGCTGTTCCCCCATATTCGCATCGTCATGGGCATGGTTATCGGTCTTGGCATCACCCGTCTGCTGATGGGTGTTGCCGGGCTCATCCAGCATCCCAATCGCAACAAGCCCTCTACCGTCCATCTGCTCTGGGTGGGCTCGATCCTGGTGGAACTGGTGCTGTTCTGGTGGTGGGAATTCGCCCTGTTCCAGATCAACAGCTGGTCGTTCGGGCTATTCTTCTTCCTCATTTTCTACGCCGTCACCCTGTTCCTGATGGCGGCTTTGCTCTTCCCTGACAACATCACCGAGTATGCCGGCTACGAGGATTTCTTCCTCAAGCGGCGCAAATGGTTCTTCGGCCTGTTGGCGGCGACCTTCGTGTTCGATTCCATCGATACGCTGATCAAGGGCGCCGAACATTGGGAGCGCTTCGGGCCGGATTACTTCCTGCAAGTGCCGTTCGGCCTGGTGCTCTGTGCGCTGGGCATCTGGTCGGCCAACCGGCGGCTGCATGTGGCCATACCGGCATTGCACATCGGTTATCAGCTCTATTGGATCATCAAGGTCTTCAATACCATGACCTGACGCCCCTGAGCGTTTCCAGCAAAAGTGGTGACGGTTTTGCGGTTCGGAAACGCGAAAACGAAAGACTTGGAGCTATTTCAGCGTTTCAGAGAAACGGCGAAATGCTCTAGGGTGGGTGCGGGCCGGGAAGCCTCGCTATCGTCGGAAAGTTCTTCATGCTTCGTGCCGTCTCCATCCTGCCGCCAGACCATGGGCAGGGCACCCCTTTCGACCTCGTTGTTCTCGAACATGACGAACGCCGCCTGCGGCGTAAATTGCTGCGCCTGCGCGGCGGCACCGAGGTGATGGTGGACTTCCCCCAGACCATCACGCTCGAGCACAAAAGCGCGCTCCTGCTCGATGATGGCCGGCTGGTGGAAATCATCGCCGCCGAGGAACTGCTCTACGAAGTGCGCGGCCGCGATACGGCCCATCTCGTCCGGCTCGCCTGGCATATCGGCAATCGCCACACTTCGGCGCAACTCGAAGCGGACCGCATCCTGATCAAGCGCGACCATGTGCTCAAGACTATGCTCGAAGGCCTGGGCGCGACGGTGAGCAATGTCACCGAGCCCTTCTATGCCGAGCATGGCGCCTATCACAGCCACGGCGACAGCGGCCACGCGCTGCTGGCGCGATGAGCGATCTGCAAAAGCTGCTGACCTGGCTATCGCCCGCCTTCCCGGTGGGTGCCTTCGCCTGGTCGGCGGGGCTCGAAGCCGCCATCGTCAAAGGTGTGGTGATTGACCGCGCCACCACCCAGCAATGGATCGAAGGCATTCTCGCCCATGGCGGCCTGCGCACCGACGCCATCCTCTTCGCCCATGCCTATCGCGGCAGCACTGACGCCACCGCCCTGCGCGACCTAGCCGATCTCTGCCTCGCTTTGACGCCCGCCCGCGAGCGCCACGACGAAACCACCATAACCGGCGACGCCTTCGCGACGGCCGCAAAAGCCTGGCCCTCCCCAGTGCTGGACATCCTGCCACGCCCCTGCCCCTACCCCATCGCGGTCGGCGCCATCGCCGCCAGCCATGGTATCGAGCTGCAGGCGGCGCTCACCGCTTACCTCACCGCTACAGTACACGCACAGGTATCGGTCGCCGTGCGCCTCGTCCCCATCGGCCAGTCCGACGGCCTTGCCATCATGGCCGCGCTGGAACACCCCATTTCCGAAATGGCTGTGCTGTGCGAGCATGCGACGCTGCACGATATTGGCTCCATCGCCTATGCCGCCGACATTGCCCAAATGGCCCATGAAACCCTGACCACGAGAATTTTCCGCTCATGAGCATGCTGATTTCCGCATTCATGTTCATTGCCTTGCTGGCCGTGTCCTTTGCCCATCTGCTCTGGTCCTTCGGCCGCACCTGGCCCATTCGCGACGAGAAGTTGCTGGCCCAGACCGTGGTCGGCTTCCGCGACATCGAACGCATGCCGCCGCGCCTCGCCTCCTTCGCTGTGGCCGTCGCAACGCTGGCTGCCGGCATCCTGGCGCTGGCCCTGGCCGATCATGACAGCGGCGGCGCGACGCTGACCCTGCTCGGCATACCCCTTGCCGCCATATTCCTCGCCCGTGGCATTATCGGCTACACGCCCTGGTGGGCCGGCAAGACGCCTGAACCCAATTTCCGGCTGAATGACAGCCGCGTTTATTCCCCCCTCTGCCTGTTGCTCGGCGCAGGCTTTGTCGCACTCACCATCATGAGGCTGCTATGAAATCCCTGAATGGTCCCCTGCGCATCGGTATTGGCGGCCCCGTTGGTTCGGGAAAGACGACGCTCTGCGAAATGCTGCTCAAGGCGTTGCGTGACCGCTATTCCATGGCTGTGGTTACCAATGACATCTATACCCGCGAGGACGCGCTGATCCTCGCCCGGGCACAGGCCATTTCCGAAGATCGCATCGTGGGCGTCGAAACCGGCGGCTGCCCCCACACCGCCATCCGCGAGGACGCCTCGCTGAATTTGGCGGCAATCGACGATCTCAACCGCAAATTCCCCGATCTCGACATCATCCTGATCGAAAGCGGCGGTGACAATCTGGCGGCGACCTTCTCGCCCGACCTGGCGGATCTCACCATCTATGTGATCTCGGTCGCCCAGGGCGAAAAAATCCCGCGCAAAGGCGGCCCGGCCATTTCGCGCTCGGACCTGCTGGTCATCACCCATACCGATCTGGCGCAATATGTCGGCGCCAGCCTCGAAGTGATGGAAAGCGACACGCAGAAAGTGCGCGAGGGTCGTCCCTATGTCTTCACCGACCTGCTGCGGCGCGAAAGCCTCGACCAGATCATCGGCTTCATCGAAAAGGCTGGCGGCTTCACCGATGCGGTAGCCGCCGAATAAAACGGCGCCGGACCCTGTGCAGCGGTCCGGCGCCATTATCAGCCCACAAGGGACCGTGCGGGCGACAGCCACAAGCTGCGCGCCCGCCACGGCAAATGTTCGGGCAATTGATGGAATTGTCCGGGCGCAATTACGGCTTTGCGATGGTCAGCCCTGACACCCCGGCAGAGCGTATTTCACGCCCTGACCAACGCCACCACCGAGCGCGGCGTCAGCGTGGCCGTGCCCTCGGAAAAAGCTATCTCCGCACTGCTGTCCGACTGGATGCCAACCGCCCAGTTCCCTTCCGGCAGCCGCGCCACTACCGGTTCGGTGCGGCGGTTGAACCAGACCAGCACCTGATCGTCCTTGTTGGTCAGCTGCATGCCCAGCACCGAGGCCGCTGAATCGCGCCAGTCGCCCTCATTCATCTCGCGGCCATCGGGATGCAGCCAGACCACGTCGCGCACGCCATTCTTGTCCTGGCCGGTGAGAAAATGGTCATGCGTCAGCGCCGAATGCGCCTTGCGGAAACCATTCACGGCAGCGACGAAATTCACCAGTTCGCCATCCGCCGCTTCCCAATCGAGCCAGGTGATCTCATTGTCCTGCGCATAGGCATTGTTATTGCCCTGCTGGGTGCGGAACATTTCGTCACCCTGCTGCAGCAGCGGGGTGCCGCGCGACAGGAACAGCGTCGCCAGCAGCGCCCGCACATCGCGCTTGCGTGCCGCATTGATGGCGGGATCGTCCGTCTCGCCCTCGGCCCCGCAATTCCACGATTGATTGTGGTTGTGGCCGTCGCGATTGCCCTCGCCATTGGCCTCGTTGTGCTTGTCGGTATAGCTGACCAGATCGCGCAGGGTGAACCCGTCATGCACGGCCAGCATATTGACGCCATTGCTGGGCTTGCGGCCCGCACTGTCAAAAATCTCGGCCGAGCCCGCGACCTTGCCCGCCAGCGCACCGATCTTGCCGTCCTCGCCCCGCCAGAAGCCGCGGATTTCGTCGCGATAGGTATCGTTGTGCTCTTTGAATTCCTTGCCGAACTGGCCAAGGTGATAGCCACCCGGACCCGGATCCCATGGCTCGGCCACCAGGATGCACTGGCTCAAGACCGGATCGGCTTTGATCTTCTTGAGCATTTCGGCGTTCGGATTGAACCCCGGCTCGCGGCCCAGCACAGTGGCCAGATCGAAGCGGAAGCCGGAGACCCCCATTTCCTCGACCCAATAGCGCAGGCTGTCGATCACCAGCCGCTGCGTCGCCGGATGATCGCACCGCAGCGTATTGCCGGTGCCGGTATCGTTGACCAGATGCTGTTTGCCGTCGACTTCGACGAACCGGTAATAGGTCTTGGCGTCCAGCCCCATCAAGCTGAGCATGGGGCCGTCGGCATCACCCTCCCCGGTATGGTTATAGACCACGTCGAGGATCACCGAGATGCCGTTCTTGCGGTAGAGATCGGTCATGTTCCGCAATTCATGCGGCCCGCGCGGCGCCAGGCGCGGATCGATGGCCGAATAGACCACCGGATTATAGCCCCAGGCATTGGTCAGCCCCAAAGCCGGCAAATGCCCTTCATCGATCCAGGCGGCCGTCGGCATCAATTGCAGTGTATCGACGCCGATGAATTTGAGGTGGTCGATCACCCGCTGCGTGGTCAGCGCCGCCACGGTGCCGCGCAACGGCCCCTGCACGCTGGGATGGCGCATCGTATAGCCGCGCACATTCATTTCGTAGAACAGTCCCGGCGCCTTTTTACGCGGCAGGATCAATTCGTCATTGGGCGTGACGACAATGGCTTTGGGCACCAGCGGCGCGGTATCCACCGCCTCGGCGCGATCCAGCCGCAACCGGGGCGAGCGCACGAACACCCGATCGAGCCGCTTGGCATAGGGATCGACCAGCAGTTTTTGCGGATCAAAGAACAGGCCCTGGTCAGGATTGTATTCGCCATCGGCCCGCAGCCCATAGCGCGTGCCGGCGCCCAGTCCGGCAACCAACCCGGCATGGATGTGGTCGCGATGCACGTCCAGCTCGAAGCGGTCGGTTTCCTCGTCCTGTTCGTTATAGATCGATACCCAGATCGCCGAGGCGCTTTCGGAATAGACGGCAAAATTGACGCCATCCGCCACAAGTGTTGCACCAAGTCGATCCGTCGTCCCGCCATTGGGGACCAGTTCTGGTTTCATGGGTCGTCCAATATCAAGGCATGCCGCGAGCACCGAAACCGGTCCTCGCGGGATACATGCAACTATAAAAATCTAGAGCCGGCGATTTGATTTCGTCAATTCGCCGGCGAATGTCGTCATTTCGCCGCGGCGTTCAGGTGATGACGCTCGGCTGCTCGCGGCCGGTGCGCTGCTTGATCCCCGCCAGGGTCTCTGACAGCGCGATCAGCGGCTCCAGCGCCAGCTGGGTATCCAGGTCATGCCGTCCGTCGGCGGCTTCGTATCGTTCAAGGTAGAGCCGCAACGTCGCGCCGACCGTACCCGTTCCACTCAGCCGCAGAACAATGCGCGATCCATCAGTAAAACCGATACGGATACCCTGCTTGGCGCTGGTCGAGCCATCCACCGGATCGTGATAGGTGAAGTCATCGGCATAAGCGATTTGCAGGTCTTCCCCGAAGGTCTTTCCCGCCAGCGCCGGTAATTGCGCACGCAAGTCATCGACCAGCTTGCCGGCAATGGAAGCATCGACCTCTTCATAATCGTGACGGGTATAATAATTGCGGCCATAGGTGGCCCAATGCTCGCGCACGATCTGGTCTACGCCCTGCTTGCGCGCGGCGATGATGTTGAGCCAGAGCAGCACGGCCCAGAGCCCGTCCTTTTCGCGCACATGGTTGGAGCCTGTGCCGGCACTTTCCTCGCCGCAAATGGTGACACGACCGGCGTCCAGCAGATTGCCAAAGAACTTCCAGCCGGTCGGGGTCTCATGCATCTCGATGCCCAGCTTCTCGGCCACGCGATCGGCCGCGGCGCTGGTCGGCATGGAGCGGGCAATGCCGGCAATGCCAGCCTTGTAGCCCGGCGCCAGATGCGCATTGGCCGCCAGCAGCGCCAAGGAATCCGAGGGCGTCACGAAGCGGTTCTTGCCGATGATCAGGTTGCGGTCCCCGTCGCCATCCGAAGCGGCGCCGAAATCGGGGCCTTCTGGCGTCATCAGCAGGTCGAACATGTCCTTGCAATAGACCAGGTTCGGATCAGGATGGCCCTTGCCGAAATCGGGCGATGGCGTGCCGTTGACCACAGTGCCCTTGGCCGCCCCGAGCTTGCCTTCGAGAATGGCATGCGCATAGGGGCCGGTAATGGCGTGCATGGCGTCAAACGTCATGGTGAAGCCGGAGGCAAACAGCGCCCTGATCGCCGGAAAGTCGAACAGCGTCTCCATCAGCGCCGCGTAGTCGGTCACCGGATCGATGACCTCGACCACCATGCCGCCCACTTGCTGGGTGCCGATCTGCCCCAGCGCGATATCGGGCGCATCAACGCTTCTGTAGCTGTCGATCACCTTGGTCCGCTCGAACACGGCATCCGTGATCTTCTCAGGCGCCGGCCCGCCATTGGAAATATTGTACTTGATGCCGAAATCGCCATCGGGCCCACCCGGATTGTGGCTGGCCGACAGAACCAGCCCGCCATACGCCTTGTGATGGCGGATCACATGGCTCGCGGCCGGCGTCGACAGCAGGCCGTTCTGCCCGACCAACACCTTGCCGAAGCCATTGGCCGCGGCGATGCGGATGGCCTTCTGGATGGCCACGTCATTGTAGAACCGGCCATCGCCGCCGATCACCAGCGTCTGACCCTGGAACCCTTCAAGGCTGTCGAAGATGGCCTGGATATAGTTCTCGACGTAATTGGGCTGCTGCCACACCGTCACCCGCTTGCGCAGGCCGGATGTGCCGGGCTTCTGGTCACCAAAAGGAGTGGTCTTAATCGTCTGAACTGTCATCTGTCTTCTGCCCGATAAGGGTGGCGTAGAGGTCGGCATAGCGTGCTGCGCTGGTTTCCCAGGAGACGTCCGACTTCATTCCCCGCCGTTGGATTTTCTTCCAGAGCTTGTCATTGGCATAGAGCCGGACGGTGCGCCGGATGGCTTCATACAGCGCATGCGCGCTGCCGGCGTCGAACATGACGCCAGTTGCAACTTCGGCGGCAATTGCGGCCGGATTGGCATCGATCACCGTATCGGCCAGCCCGCCAATGCGGCTGACCACCGGCACGCAGCCATAGCGCAACCCATAAAGCTGGGTCAGCCCGCAGGGCTCGAACCGGGACGGGATCAGGATTGCGTCGCACCCTCCTTGCATCAGATGGGAGAGATCTTCGTTATAGCCGGTGATGATCGCGACTTTCCCCGGATGGCGGGCCGAGGCATAACGGAAGCCGTCTTCCAGATACCCCTCGCCCGAACCTAACACGGCAAGCCGCGCACCCAGATCGACCATTCCGTCCACGATCTGCAGCAGCAGGTCCATGCCCTTCTGGTCGGTCAGCCGGCTGACCACGCAGAACAGCGGGCCATCGACGCCATCAAGCCCGAAGCGATCGGCCACGGCCAGCTTATTGGCGCGGCGCTGGTGGATGGTGTTGATGCCATAGGGTTGAACCAGCGCCTTGTCCGTTGCCGGATCCCAGGCGGTAATGTCGATGCCGTTGAGAATGCCCAGTACCGTGTCGGCCCGGCCATTGAGCAGGCCTTCCAGCCCCATGCCGAACGCCGGCGTGCGGATTTCATCGGCATAATTGGGACTGACCGTGGTGACATAGTCAGCGCATTCCATGCCCGATTTGAGATAGGAAATGCCGCCGTAATATTCGACGCCATTGACCCCATAGGCATGCGGCGGCAGCCGCAGCTGCGAGAAAATCTCGGGCCCGAAAAAGCCCTTGAACGCCATGTTATGGACGGTCATCACCGTTTTGACGCGGTCGGATGGACCATATTTGATATAGGCGGGGGCCAGTCCCGCCTGCCAGTCATGCGCATGGATGATCTGGGGCAAATAGCCTTCGACTAGCCCCTGCCCCAGCTCGGCCGCCACCCAGCTAAGGGCGGCAAAGCGCTTCCAATTGTCCGACCAGTCCCAGCCATCGGGGCTGACATAGGGATTGCCCGGCCGGTCATAAAGCGCGGGCGCTTCGATAACGATGATATCGAGGCCCGCCACCCGGCCGGCAATGAGCTTGGCCGGCACGCCGAACAGGTCGGCGATTTCCGCCACCACCCGCCCGCCAGTCAGCTTGCTCATCACCGCCGGATACCCCGGCACCAGGGTGCGCATGGTAATGCCGCTTTGCGCCAAGGCACCGGGGAGCGCCCCGGTGACATCGGCCAGACCGCCGGTCTTGATCAGCGGATAGAGCTCGGAGGCGACCGAGAGGACTTCGATCATCGGCTCGCCAGATATTTGTTGATCATGGCCTGCGTGATCAGCGTCACCCCATCATCGGTGCGCCTGAACCATTTGGCGTCGAATTCGGGATCGTCACCGACCACCAGTCCCTCGGGAATATTGACGCCCCGGTCGATCACCACTTTCTTGAGCCGGGCATTGCGCCCGATATCGCAATAAGGCAGCACCACCGCCTCATGTAGTTCCGAATAGGAATGCACGCGCGAACCGGTCGAGAGCAGCGTGCGCTGCAAATGCCCGCCCGAAATGATGCAATCGCCCGAGACCAGCGAATTGACCGCCGAGCCGCGCCGCCCGTCGAAATCATGCACGAACTTGGCCGGCGGGGTGATCTCGGCATAGGTCCAGATCGGCCAGTCGCGGTCATAAAGATCAAGCTGCGGTTCGATATCGGTCAGATCGATCGAGGCCTTCCAATAGGCGTCGATCGTGCCGACATCGCGCCAATAGCTGACTTCTTCCTTGCTCGAGCGGACACAGGAGCGGTTGAAGCGATGCGCCCAGGCCGTGCCGTTCTTGACGATATAGGGAATGATATCCTTGCCGAAATCGCGGCTCGAGCCTTCGGTCGCGGCATCACGGCGCAATTGCTCCATCAGGAACCGCGTCTCGAACACATAAATGCCCATCGAGGCCAAAGCCATGTTCGGATTGTCCGGAATGCCCGGCGGGTCCTTGGGCTTTTCCACGAAATCGACCACCCGGTCGCGCCCGTCGACCGCCATCACGCCGAAGCCGGTGGCCTCCATGCGCGGCACTTCGAGGCACCCGATCGTGACATCGGCGCCGGTGTCCACATGCTGGCGCAGCATGATTTCATAGTCCATCTTGTAGATATGGTCGCCGGCCAGGATCACGATGTAGCGGGCGCCGTAATCCTCGATAATGTCCATGTTCTGGTACACGGCATCGGCCGTGCCGGCATACCACATGTCCTCGGCCACCCGCTGGCTGGCGGGCAGCACGTCGAAGCTTTCGTTACGTTCCTGGCGCAGGAAGTTCCAACCGCGCGACAGGTGGCGGATCAGGCTATGGGCCTGATATTGCGTCGCCACCGAAATCCGGCGAATGCCCGAATTGATCGCGTTGGATAGCGCAAAGTCGATGATGCGGGACTTCCCGCCAAAATACACCGCCGGCTTGGCGCGCCGATCCGTCAGCTCCATGAGTCTCGTGCCGCGCCCCCCCGCAAGCACATAGGCCATGGCCTCGCGGGCCAATGGTGATGGAATTCTATAGTCTGCCATTTCTAACCCTCCACGCGTCGCCCGGATTGATCCGGAACGTATCCCTCACACCCGATCATTCGGGCTCGAACTTCAAAAACAGCGTCGATAACGGCGGCAGATATAGCTCTGCCTCCGCCGGCCAATGCCGCCCCTCAACGGCATGAGCCTGCACGGCACCCTGGTTGCCCGTGTTGGATCCCGAATACCAACCGGCATCGGTATTGATGCGCTCCACCCACTTGCCGGCCAGCGGCATGGGCACTTTGTACCCGCTGCGTGGCACTGGCGTGAAATTGGAGATGACCAGAACCGGATCGCTCCCCGGCGCCTTGCGCAGCCAGGCCAGCACCGAATTGGCATGATCATTGCCGATCACCCATTCAAACCCGTCCGGCTCGCAATCGCGCTCATGCAAAGCGGGCAATTGCCGATAGGCCAGGTTCAGGTCGGCAATCAGCCGGCGCATGCCCTCATGCATGCCCGCTTCGAGCAGATACCAATCGAGCGATTTGCCGTCGGCCCATTCCTCGCGCTGGGCGAATTCCTGGCCCATGAACAGCAGCTTCTTGCCGGGATGGCCCCACATGAAGGCGTAATAGGCCCGCAGATTGGCAAATTTCTGCCAGTCATCGCCCGGCATTTTCTCCAGCAGCGAGCCCTTGCCATGCACCACTTCGTCATGGCTCAGCGGCAGCACGAAGTTTTCCGAAAAGGCATAGACCGCGCCAAAGGTCATGTCGTTGTGGTGGAATTTGCGATGCACCGGCTCGCGGCTCATGAAGCGCAGCGTGTCGTTCATGAAGCCCATATTCCACTTGAAGCCGAAGCCGAGCCCGCCCGTATAGGCAGGCTGGCTGACGCCGGGCCAGGCGGTAGATTCTTCGGCAATCATGAACGTGCCGGGATGCAGCCGATAGGCTTCCGTATTCACCCGGCGCAGGAATTCGACGGCTTCCAAATTCTCATTGCCGCCATGCTGGTTGGGCACCCATTGGCCGGGTTTGCGCGAATAATCGAGATAGAGCATCGAAGCGACGGCATCGACACGCAACCCATCGATATGGAATTTTTCCAGCCAATAGAGCGCGTTGTTGACGAGGAAGCTCACCACCTCCTTGCGCCCGAAATTGTAGATCGCGGTGTTCCAGTCGGGGTGATAGCCCTGCCGCGGATCGGCATGTTCGTAAAGCGCGGTGCCATCGAAATGGGCCAGCCCATGCGCGTCGGTGGGGAAATGCGCCGGCACCCAATCGAGGATTATGCCCAGCCCCGCTTCATGCGCGGCATTGATGAAGCGGGCAAACGCCGCCGGATCGCCAAATCGCGCTGTGGGCGCATAAAGCCCGGTGGGCTGATAGCCCCAGCTCGGATCGAACGGATGCTCGCTGATCGGCAGCAGCTCGATATGGGTGTAGCCCATATCGGCCGCATAGGGCACGAGCTGTTCGGCCAACTGGTCATAGGTCAGGAAACCGCCATCGGGCCGGCGCCGCCAGCTGCCCAGATGCACCTCATAAATCGACATCGGCGTCCGCCGCCAATCGCGGGTCGCGCGTTCCTCGATATATTTGGCATCCGTCCAGGTGAACGGGGTGGGATCGGGCACGACCGAAGCCGTGCGCGGCCGCAATTCGGATTGACGCGCAAAGGGATCGGCCTTGAGCGGCAACACCACCCCGTCGGGCCCAACGATCTCGAATTTATAGAGCGTACCGGTCCCCAGGATCGGCACGAACACTTCCCAGATACCGGTCTCGAAGCGATTGCGCATCGGATTGCGCCGCCCATCCCATTCGTTGAACGGGCCAACCACGCTGACGCGCTGGGCGTTCGGCGCCCAGACCGCGAAATGGGTGCCATGGATGCCCTCGAATTCCATTTCGTGGGCGCCCAGCTTGTCGAACAGCCTGAGATGGCTGCCTTCGCCGATATAGTAATCGTCCATTGGCCCCAGTACGGGACCAAAGGAATAAGGATCATACACATCCCATTCGCCGCCGGCATTCTTGGCGCGATAGCGGATCGGCTGGCGGCGGTCCACCGTCACCCTGCCTTCAAAAAATCCACTCGGATGACGCGGAAACAGATGCCCCAGCTCGGTGCCATCCAGCGTGAAGGCCGTCACCATTTCGGCATGGGGAATGAACGCGCGCAGCACCCAATTGCCCTCCACCTCCTGCAGCCCCAGAAAGGCGAAGGGGTTGGAATGGCGGCCATTGACGATTGCGTCGACATCCCTGGTGTCGGCTTGCCAGATTTCCTTGGTCACACGCACGTCCCCCCGTGAACCGCCTGCGGGCCGATGGCCCTGCGGGTTCTAAATCCAAACATCAAGCGAGCCCGATCTTGTCTGTCGGGTGCCTCGCGGCTCACAATCATGCCGGCGTCGCCCCGACGCCCCAAATATCCTTCGCATATTGCCGTATCGTGCGATCCGAGGAGAAGAACCCGACGCTCGCCGTGTTGCGGATGGCCACGGCGTTCCAGTGCCGCTTGTCGTTCCACAGCGCATCCACCTCGGCCTGGGCCGCTACATAGGCATCGAAATCGCGCGCCACCATGAACCAGTCATGGTCATAGAGCCCGCCGATCAGATCGCGATAGCGGTTCGGATCATCGGGTGAGAACACGCCCGATGAGATCGATTCCAGCGCTTCCTTGAGCCGTGGCGAGGCTTCGATGGCGTCCTTGGGCACGTCGCCCTTGGCTCGCTTTTCATTCACCTCTTCGGTGGAGAGCCCGAAAATGACGATATTGTCGGCCCCCACTTCCTTGTGCATTTCCACATTGGCGCCGTCCATCGTACCGATGGTGATGGCGCCATTGGCCATGAATTTCATATTGCCCGTGCCCGACGCTTCCATGCCCGCGGTGGAAATCTGTTCGGACAAATCAGCGGCGGGAACGATCACTTCGGCCAGGCTCACATTGTAATTGGGCAGGAACACCACCTTGAGCAGGCCACGCACCGCTGGATCGTGATTGATGACCTTGGCGACATCATTGATCAGCTTGATGATGAGCTTGGCGTTCCAATAGCCCGGAGCCGCCTTGCCTGCGAAAATCTTAACGCGCGGAACGTATTCGCGTTCCGGATGCGCACGAATTTCGTCATAGGCGGCAACGGCTTGAATGATGTTCAGCAGCTGGCGCTTATATTCGTGGATGCGCTTGATCTGCACGTCGAACAGCGCGTCCGACGACACAGTGATGCCCATCCGGTCCTTGATCAACTTGGCCAGGCGCTGCTTGTTGGCGGTTTTGACGGCAGCAAATTGCGCCTGAAATCCCGGGTCCTCGGCATGTGCCTTGAGGCCCTGCAGCAGGTCGATATCGTCGAGAAACCCCGTACCGATCCGCTCGCCGATCAGCTTGGTCAGCGCCGGATTGCACTGCATCAGCCAGCGTCGCGGCGTAATGCCATTGGTCTTGTTATTGATGCGGTCGGGATAGAGCTTGTGCAGGTCGGAAAACACCGTCTGCTTCATCAATTCGGTATGCAGCGCCGACACGCCATTGATCGAATGCGAGCCCACAAAAGCCAATTGCCCCATGCGCACCCGGCGGCCGCCGGCTTCGTCGATCAGCGATACATTGGCGATCTGCGCATCGTTGAACTTGGCGCGCTGCCGCGCCTCGGCCAGCACATCGGCATTGATCTGGTAGATGATCTGCATATGGCGCGGCAGCAGCCGCTCCAGCAGCGCCACCGGCCAGCTTTCCAGCGCCTCGGGCAACAGCGTGTGGTTGGTATAGCCAAACGTGCCGCGCGTCAGCTTCCAGGCATCGGCCCATTTGAGCCCATTGTCATCGATCAGGATGCGCATCAGCTCGGCAATCGAGATCGAGGGATGCGTGTCATTGAGCTGGATGGCCACCTTGTCGGGCAGCGAGCCCAGATCGCCATATTGCTGCAGATGCCGCCGCACAATGTCCTGCAGCGAGGCCGAGGAGAAGAAAAACTCCTGCCGCAGCCGCAATTCCTGACCGGCCGCCGTTGAATCGGCGGGGTAAAGCACCCGCGTAATCGCTTCAGCCCGCGCGCTTTCCTCCAGCGCGCCGATATGGTCGCCCGAATTGAACTTGTCGAGCAGGATGGGATCGATCGGCTGCGCGCTCCACAGCCGCAGCGTATTCACCCGCGCCCCGCGCCAGCCCACAATGGGGGTGTCGAACGCTACCGCCAGCAGATGGTCATTGGGCCGCCATTCCTGGCGCACACTGCCATCGGGGTCGGTGACCGGCTCGACATGGCCGCCAAAACCGATCTCATAGGCGCTTTCGCGGCGCTCGAATTCCCAGGGATTGCCGTGCGCCAGCCATTCCTCGGGCAGTTCCACCTGCCAGCCTTCGCTCATTTCCTGGCGGAACAGGCCATGCACATAGCGGATGCCATAGCCATAGGCCGGGATTTTCACCGACGACATGGATTCAAGGAAACATGCCGCCAACCGGCCGAGGCCACCATTGCCAAGCGCCGCATCGGGCTCGAGATTGATCAGGTCGCCCAGATCGACATTGAGGTTCTTGAGCGCTTCCTGCACCGGCTCCATCAGCCCGACATTGCTCATGGCATCGCGCATGAGCCGGCCGATCAGGAACTCGAGGCTGAGATAATACACCCGCTTGTTGGAGGTCCGCCACGTCTCGCGCGAGGACTCCATCCAGAGGTCCATCACCCGGTCGCGCACCGCCAGAATAGTTGCCGCCAGCCAATCATGTGGCCGCGCAACAATCGGGTCCTTGCCGACAGAATAGATCAGTCTTTCGAGGATCTCGCCCTGGATAGCCTCAACTGTTGCTGCAGGGCGTTCGGGGGTAGGCGCGTCGTAAACGATTGGCTTTTGCGGCATATCGCAATCCAGTTTTCATGACGAACAGTTCCCCTCTGTTGTGCTCAAGCATTGCACTTAATTTGGGCAGGCGGAAGCCCCCTCGCGCAGCCCTTCCATGTCTAGGACGCAGGCTGGGTGCTCTTGGCGATAGTGTCCTCCACGGCCTCCTCCGACAACACCACCCCGCCTTCGCGCGCCTGGTCGCGCGCATTGCTGAGCAGCAGGCGGCTGCCCTCCAGTTGATCGGCGCCCGCCAATTGCATTTCGAAGCGCTGCCGGTCGCGATCGCGCACGCCCTCCACCACTTCGGCGGCTTCTTCCTCGCTTGCGCCCAGCATCTTGATCACGTCGCCGCCAAAGGTCAGCGCGGATTCGAACATCTCGCGCAGCTGATATTCCACCCCCACCTTGATCAGTTCCATGGCATGGCCACGATCGAACGCCCGCGCCATCACCCGCACCAGCGGGAACTCATCGCGTAGCAATTCGGCGATACGGGTGGTCTGCTCCTTCTTGTCGGTGCAGATCAGGATCACGTCGGCCGTGCCGGCACCCGCCGCATGCAGGATATCGAGCCGCGTGCCATCGCCATAATAGACCTTGAAGCCGATCTGCGCGGCCACCCGCACCATCTCGGTGTCATTGTCGATGATCGACACCGAATGGTGCATGGCCAGCAGCGGCTGGCTGGCAATCTGCCCAAAGCGCCCAAAGCCGATGATGAGGATTTTGCCCGACAGGCCATCGGCCTTTTCCACGCCCTCCATCGACTGCGTCTCCTCCTTGGGCAGCACATAGCGCAGCCCGATGATGAAGAACGGCGTCAGCACCATCGAAATGATGACGGTGGCGGTAAAGATCGCATTGGTCGGCCCGTCGATCAGCCCAGCGGTCGCGGCAGTGGTATAGAGCACGAAGGCGAATTCGCCGCCCTGCCCCATCAGCACCGCTCGCTCCAGCGCCTCGCCATGGCTCGATTTGAGGGCTCGCGCTATGGCATAGATCGCCCCCGCCTTGACCAACATATAGGCCGCCACGCTGATGGCGATAATGCCCCAGTTCTGCAGCACGATCGCCAGATCGAGCGACATGCCGACGGCCAGGAAAAACAGCCCCAGCAGGATGCCGCGGAACGGCTCGACATCGGCCTCGAGCTGATGCCGGAAGGTCGAGGTCGATAGCAGCACCCCGGCGAGGAACGCCCCCATGGCCATGGAAAGCCCGCTGACCTGGAACAGCAGAGCCGCCCCCAGCACCACCAGCAGCGCCGCCGCCGTCATCACCTCGCGCAGCTTGGTCGAAGCCAAGAGCGAAAAGAACGGGTTCATGATGCGCCGCCCGAGGAAAATCAGCAGGCCGATGGCGCCCAGCGCGATGGCGATGCCGGTCAACCGGCTCACCAGCGTTTCTTCGCCACCGGTCGGCGCGAGAATGGCGACCACGGCCAAAAGCGGCACGATGGCGAGGTCTTCGAGCAGCAAAATGGACACCATGCGCTGCCCGCTATCGCTCGACAGTTCGCCCCGCTCGCCCAGAATCTGCATGACGATGGCAGTCGAAGTCAGCACGAAACCCATGCCGAATACGAAGGCGACGGCAGGTGCAAAGCCGAGCAGGATGCCGACCCCGGTCAGCAGCAGCCCGCAAACTGCCACCTGAATGACGCCGAGCCCAAGGATCTGCTTACGCAGCGACCACAGCCGCGACGGCTCCATTTCGAGCCCGATGATGAACAGGAACATCACCACGCCCAATTCGGCCAGATGCAGCACCGACGCCGGATCGTTGATGACTTCAAGACCCGATGGCCCCAGCAGCAGTCCCGCCGCCAGATAGCCCAGCACCGAGCCCAGCCCCAGCCGCTTGAACAGCGGCACGGCAATCACCCCGGCGGCCAGCAGCGCCACGACCGGCAGCAGATCGATGCCATGCGATGCGGCTTCTGCCGCGTGTCCAACCGCTTCGCCTGCCACCATGCTCTCCCAATATGAACCAGGCTATGCAGTGTTCCGATCTGCCCCCGCGCGTCAAGCAGGGCGCGTGCAAACCAGCTTCACGCCGCCGGCTCCGCCCCGCTTGGCGCAGTGCCGTCGGGAGGCTGCATGCGCTCGTTCTTGCGCTTGCTTTCGGGCTTTTTCTGCTCCTCGGCCTGCTCGCGAATGGCCACTGCGGCATTGGCCAGCAACTCGTCGCGGTCGGTCATATTCCGCGTGCGCCGCACCGGGCGCTTGGGCATGACAGGCTTGCTCGGCACCGCATGACTGAGAATCGAATGCGCCATCAACAGCGTCGGCACGGCGACCAACCCGCCCACCGGCCCCCAGGCCCACAGCCAGAAGGTGATCGACAGAAAAATGATGAAGGGGTTGAGCGTCATGGTCCGCCCGATGAAATGCGGCGTCAGGATTTGCCCCTCGACAAAGTTGATCGCCACATAGCAGCCCACCGGCAGCAGGATGTTTTCGAGCCCCGTCTGCGTACCCAGCCCTACGGCTAGCAGCACCAGGATCATCACGCCCTGCCCCACATAGGGAATGTAGTTGAGCACCGCTGCCATGGCGCCCCACAGAATCGGCGAGGGCATGCCAATGGCCCACATAGCCAGCGTTACCGCGCAGCCGACACAGAAATTGATGAAGGTGATCGACAGCAGAAACCGGCTGACCTTGGTCTCCACATCGAGAAACACATGCGCCGTGCGCCAGCGCATCCGCCGGCTGACACACAGCGACAGTACAGAGACACGGATATGGTCCCGCGTCGCCATGAAGAAATAAAGGCTGGCGAGAAAGATCAGCACCTGCGCCCCAATGGCCGGCGCCAACATGGCGAGGCCAATCACCTGCCCGCCATCCTCCACCGTCACCGCCATGGCCGAGGCGCTGCCAAACACCGAGGTCAATTGCTCCTGGAACGCGGCTACCGATTCCATCGGTTCGCGCAGCGCCGAAATCTCGTTTTGCAACTTCTCCCAGATCGTCGGCGCCCGCGCCACCCATTCCGACAGCGGCACGGCAAACAGCGCCACCCCGCCGAAAATCACCGTCAGCAACAGCAGTACGACCACTCCGGCCGACAGTGCCGGCGGCACGCCGATAGCTTCGAGCCGGTCCGCTACCGGTCCGAACATCAGCCCGATAATGATCGCCAGCGTGACCGGCGCCAGGATGACCCGCCCCTCCTGCAACACCACCAGCAGCACCGCAAAACCGACCAGGACAACAGCGATGCGGGCGGCATTGCCTAATATCCGCTCGAACTGGCTCTCATCCAGATCACTGCTTGCAACCGTTCGCGGCGAGCGGGCCATATAGCGTTCCAATAGCGGGGGAATTCCTGCCAACCACCAACGTTGGCTTGCCGCAAACGTTCCTTTGTACAACCCGCATATCCCCAGTCGACCGGCGCCATGACCGCCGCTACCATCGCGCCGTTTTTCAACGCGCCAAGGTTCCGACATGTCCCGCAAAATCATCATCGACACCGATCCCGGCCAGGACGATGCCGTCGCCATCCTTTTGGCGCTGGCCTCCCCGGACGAGCTCGATGTGCTGGGCGTGGTGGCGGTCGCCGGCAATGTCGGCGTCGCGCAAAACGCCATCAATGCCCGCAAGGTGGTGGAACTGGCCGGTCGCAGCGACATCCCCGTCTATGCCGGCTGCTCCCGCCCGCTGCGCCGGCACCTGGTCACCGCCGAGCACGTCCATGGCGAAACCGGCCTCGATGGTCCCGACCTGCCCGATCCGCAAATGCCGCTGCAGACCCTGCATGGCGTCGACTACATCATCAATACCCTCATGGCGGCCGAGCCCAAGACCATCACCCTGTGCACCCTGGGGCCGCTGACCAATGTCGCCATGGCGCTGATCAAGCAGCCGGCCATTGCCGAGCGCATCGCCGAAATCGTCATGATGGGCGGCGCCTATTTCGAAGTGGGCAACATCACTCCCGCCGCCGAATTCAACATCTATGTCGATCCCGAAGCGGCTGACGTCGTACTGCGCTCAGGCGTGCCCGTCACCATCCTGCCGCTCGACGTGACCCACCAGATCCAGTCGACCCCCGAGCGCCTCGCCGCCATCAAGGCCATCGGCAATGCATCCGGCGCGGCTGTCCACGCCATGCTGACCTTCTCGGAAACCTTCGATCTCAAGAAATACGGCTGGACCGGCGCCCCCCTGCACGACCCCACCGTCATCGCCTATCTGCTGCAGCCCGGCCTCTTCGAAGGCCGCCACTGCAACGTCGCCATCGAAACCGCGAGCGAGCTGACGGTCGGCATGACCGTGGTGGACTATTGGCACGTCACCGGCAGGGCCAAGAATGCGAATTATCTGCGCAACGGCAATGCTGACGGGTTTTACAAGCTGCTGACCGAACGGTTGGCTCGGCTGCCGTAAGCACCCCAGCGCCTACCCACAGCGTCATTCCCGTCCCCAGCGTCACCCCCTTCCCACAATGTCATTCCCGCGAAAGCGGGAACCTCTGTTTTCTTCTCCGACATCGCCAACAGAGGTTCCCGCTTTCGCGGGAATGACACCGTGGTTGTTGCCAGTTTGGTTGCGAAGCGTGGACACGGGAGCCCCATTGGCAACCTCCGCCCGCAGGCGTAGTGTCCGCCTCCCATTCGCCGGATACCACCCATGGAACCCTTCACCCTCCTGACCTTCACCATCGCTTACGCCATCGCCGTGCTCGTGCCCGGTCCCGGCGTTGCGGCCGTTGTCGCCCGCGCCCTGGGCGGCGGCTTCAAGGGCGCTTTCCCGATGGTGCTGGGCATTCTAGCGGGCGATCTGGTCTATTTCGTTTTCGCGGTGTTCGGCCTTGCCGCCGTCGCCACCTGGTTCGGGCCGGTCTTCACCATCATCCGCTGGGCGGGCGCCGCCTATCTGCTCTATATCGCCTATAAATTCTGGACCGCTCGTCCCGGTTCCGAGCAGATGAAGCCCAAGAACGAAGATCCCTGGCGCACCTTCCTCGCCGGTTTCTCGCTCACCATGGGCAATCCCAAGACCATCGTCTTCTACCTTGCCATCCTGCCCACAGTGATCCCGCTCGACCAGATGACGCCAGTGGCTTTCGCCGAACTCACCGCCATCGTGATCGTGGTGCTGCTGATCATCGGCTGCGGCTATGCCTGGCTTGCCTCAGCTGCCCGCGAAATGTTCAAGAGCAGCAAGGCCCTCGGCCGTCTCAACAAGACAGCCGGCGTAATGATGGCCACCGCCGCCGGCCTGGTCGTCTGGCAGCATTAGGCGGCCTGGCTTTCTAACCGAACTGCCCACCCCACAATGTCATTCCCGCGAAAGCGGGAACCTCTGTTTTCTCCTCTAACATCGGCAACGGAGGTTCCCGCTTTCGCGGGAATGATACCGAGCGCTTTGAAGTATCGCGCCTAAATCGCCTTCTCCGTCGCCGGATCGAACAGATGCACATTGCCCGGCTCGATGCTCACCGAGATCGTATCCCCCGCCCTCACACTCGTGCGCCCGGTATCGACCACCATGATTTCCGGATCATCGCCCAGCGTCAGATAGGTCATCGACCCGGTCGACTCGACCGCTGAAACCGGCAGTCGCAACACGGCCGGACCATTGCCGCCCACCTGCAAATGCTCGGGCCGCAGCCCGATCAGTACCGAGCGCCCTGCTCCCACCGAACGGCCCAGCGCGACCGAGCCAGCGCCCGGCAAATCCGGCTGCACCGATTGCCCATCCGCGCTCACTTTCCCCGGCACGAAATTCATCGCTGGCGAGCCGATAAAGCCCGCCACGAATTTGCTGGCCGGCGTGTCATAAAGCTCCAGCGGCGAACCCTGCTGCTCGATCACCCCGTCGCGCATCACCACCACATGGTCAGCCATGGTCATGGCCTCGATCTGGTCATGCGTCACATAAACCGAAGTGGCGCCCAGCCGGTCATGCAGCGCGCGGATTTCCTTGCGCATATGCACCCGCAAAGCCGCATCGAGATTGCTGAGCGGCTCGTCAAACAAGAACGCCTTGGGATTGCGAATGATCGCCCTTCCCATCGCCACACGCTGCCGCTGCCCGCCCGACAGTTCGCGCGGATACCGCGCCAGCAGTGGCGTCAGCCCCGTCGTCTCCGCCACTTCACGCGCCGCCCGCGCTGCCTCGGCCTTGGGCACCCGCTTGAGCCGCAGCGAATAGGTCAGGTTCTGCTCCACCGTCATATGCGGATAAAGCGCATAGGACTGGAACACCATGGCCACGTCGCGCTTGCGCGGCGGCACGCCATTCATCTGCTCGCCCGCGATTTTCATCGTGCCGCCCGAGATGGTTTCCAGCCCCGCCAACGAGCGCAGCAAGGTCGACTTGCCACAGCCCGAGGGCCCCACCAGCGCCACGAATGCCCCCTTGGGAATTGTCAGGTCGACATTCTTGAGCGCATGGAAGCTGCCATAATGCTTGTTGATGCCGACGAGTTCGATTTGCGGCTCTGCACTCATTTGAGAGCTCCCGAGGTAAGGCCGGAGACGATCCGGCGCTGCAGGATGACGAAGACGAGAAGGATCGGGGTCACATAAATGGCCGAATAGGCCATGATGCCGTTCCAGTCCGACGAATTGGGCCCCAGGAACCCGGAGAGGCCAACGCTGGCCGGCTGCAGATTGGGGCTCTGGATGATCGACTTGGAATAGATATATTCGCCAAACGAGCTCATGAAGGTGAGAATGGCGCAGACCAGAATGCCATTGCGTGCCAGCGGCAGCACGATGAAGAAAAACGCCCCCACCCGCGAATTGCCATCCACCAGCGCCGCCTCTTCCAGCTCGCGCGGCACGCTCATGAACGTGGCCCGCACCAGCACGACGAAGAAGGGCATGGCCTTGGCCGCGGCTGCCAGCACCACCGCGGTCCGCGGATAGTTCAGCAGCCCGATCTGGTTGAACCCCACAAACAGCGGCGTGATCATCACCGAGGCCGGCAGCACCTGCAGCATCAGGATGGCGAACAGCCCCAGATCGATCCAGGCGCTGCGATAGCGCGCCAGCACATAGGCGCAGCCCGTGCCCAGGATCACCGTGATCGCGGTAACGCCCGAGGCGATCACCACCGAATTCCACAGGAAGGTGGACATGGTGCGCCGCGCCCAGACCTGCGGATAGATATCCGGGTTGGGCGAGAGCGGCCAGAAGGTCGGCGGATTGGCGAAGATTTCCGAGCCCGATTTGAGGCTGGTCACATACATCCAATAGAGCGGAAACAGATAGACTGCGGCCAATGCCAGCGCGATGGCGAGCAATGCCCAGGGCGTATAAGTCCGGGTCATCCGCGCACCTCATGCCGGGTCGAGCGCACATAAAGGATCGAGGCAAACAGCACGAGCACGAACATCATCACCGAAACCGTGGCGCCCTTGGCAAAATCATAAAGCTGGAAACTCAGCTGCCAGGACCAGTATCCCGCTACGTTGGACGTATTGGCCGGGCCACCCTCGGTCAGCGCCGGGAACAGATCGAATTGCTGCAACGTGCCGATCAGCCCCAGCGACAGCACCGCTCCGATCGTCGAGCGCATCATGGGCAGGGTGATGGTCCAGAACCGCTGCCAGGCATTGGCGCCGTCCAGTTCCGCCGCCTCATAGAGATCGCGCGGAATGGCGGCCAGCCCAACCGAGAGCAGCAGCATGTTGAACGCCAGGCCCAGCCAGATATTGGCGATGATCACCGCCCAGATGGAAAAACTCGGATCCGATTTCCAGAAAATATTGGACTGGATGATCCCCAGCCCACGCAGCACCGAATTGAGCACGCCGAAATCGCCGGCCAGTATCCAGCTCCAGATCGCGCCCACCACCAGCCCCGGCATCACCCAGGACACGAGGAACAGCCCCCGAATGGTCGCTGCCCCCGGAAACTTCTGCGCGAAGAACACCGCCAGCGCAAAACCCAGCACGAATTGCCCGGTCATCGAGCCAACGACGAACACCAGCGTATTGCGCGTCACCATCCAGAATTCGGGCTGCTGCACCACCGCCACATAATTGGCAATGCCGGCAAAGGGGCGGATCAGCTGACCCAGGGTGAACATATCCACCTGCTGGAAACTCATCAGCACATTATAGACCAGCGGCAGGCCGGCCAGCGCCAGCAGGAACAGCATCGCCGCCCCCACCAGGATCAGGTCAAACCCGACCCCATCCCGCAAACTATTGAAAAACTTCGTCATCCGGCCGTCCCTTATACAAAAATCCCGGCCGGATCGCTCCGGCCGGGCGGGAGGTCATGCCTCAGCCGACAATGCCCTTGATCGTGGCTTCAGCCTGATCGAGCGCGTCCTTGGCCGACATCTGGCCGGTCAGCGCCGCCTGCATGGCGTCATAGATGGCCTTGGAGATTTTCTGCCATTCCGGGTGCGGGCCACGCGGCTGGGCATATTGCAGCTGCTCCTGGAACACCTTGAGCGCGGCATCCTTGAGCGCATTGCCCGATGCCGGCAGCGGAATGTCGCTGCGCGCCGGAATGCTGCCGAATTCGGCAAAGATCCGGTTATCCTGGCTGGCGAAATATTCCAGCGCCCGGAACGCTTCATCCGGATGCTTGGTGGTGGACATGATGCCCCAATCGAACCCACCCAGGGCCGAGGAACGATCGCCACCCTCGGTCAGGGTCGGCAGCAGTGCCACGCCCCAATCGAACTTGGCGTCCTCGACCATGCGGTCCACTTCCCATGGGCCGGAAATGGCCATGGCGGCATTGCCCGAATTGAAGGTACCGGTGGAATCCCACTGGCCCAGGCTCAGCACATCCTTGGAAGCCCAGCCATTGTCGATGATCTTCTTCCACAATTCGAGCGCACCAATCGCGCCGTCCGTGTTCACATCGGTATAGCTGCCGCCCGACATCTGGATCAGCGGCAGGAACTGGAATGTGCCCTCTTCGCCGGCACGCGCCGAGAAGGTCACGCCATAGACGTTATTGGCCGGATCGGTCAGCTTTTCGGCATATTCGGCCAGCTGTTCCCAGGTCGTCGGCGGCTCGGTAATGCCGGCCTTGGCGAACAGGTCCTTGTTATAGAACACGCCGATCGTGTCGGTATATTTCGGAATGCCGAAATACTTGCCTTCCCAGCTCACCGAGTTCAGCGGACCGGCAAAATAATTGTCGGCCTTGATCACGGTCGAAGCCGCGATGCGATCGGTAATGTCGAGCATGGCCCCGCGCGAGGAGAACATCGCGAAATCGGGATTGTCGAACGAGACGATGTCAGGCGCATTGCCGGTGGCGAAGGCGCGCAGCGTCTCGTTCACCAGGTCATCGAACGGAATGGCGCGGTATTCCACCACGATGTCTTCATTCTGCTCGTCGAATTCCTTGGAAAACGTGTCGGCAATGCCCACACGGTCCACCCCGTCGATCGACCAGATTTTGAGCGTCACCTGCGCCATGGCGGGTCCCGCCGCCATCAGCGCGCCCAATGCGATACCGGCCGCAAGGCCGAGTTTAGTCAGCTTCATTTGTCTTCCTCCCTTTGGCGGCATGTGCCGCTTCCAAAGCCAAGCGGGGCCCTCCAGCCCCGCCCGGCAATCTAGCTGGCCATGGCGACGAATTCGCCACCACGGCAATTCTTGAGATAGTTGAGCCCGCGCACCTGCCCGGTCATTTCCAGCGCATCACGATAGACCGGATCATGCCAGCCCTCGATATCGATCGAGCCTTCATAGCCGGCGAGGCGCAGTTCGGAGATCACATCGGTCCAATTGGTGTCGCCAAAGCCCGGCGTGCGCATGAAGACGAACTTTTCCTTGCCGAAAATGCCGTGCTCCTTGATCACTTCCCAGCGGATGGTCGCGTCCTTGCCATGCACATGGAAGAATTTGTGCGCCCATTTGCGGATCTGCGGGATCGGATCGATCAGATAGACCAGCTGATGGCAGGGCTCCCATTCGAGCCCGATATTGTCGTCCGGCGTCTCGTTGAACATCAGCTCCCAGGCATCGGGATTATGCGCGATGTTCCAGTCGCCACTGGCCCAATTGCCATCCATGGCGCAGTTCTCGAAGGCGATCTTGACGCCCTTGTCGGCAGCGCGCTTGGCCAGTTCCGACCAGACTTCCTTGTAGCGCGGCAGGCTATCCGTCAGCGGCTTGTTGCGCACGCGGCCGGTGAAGCCCGCAACCGTCGTCGCGCCGAAATGGTGCGCATTGTCGATGCAATCCTTCCAACCCTGCAGGGTCTGGCGATCCATTTCCTGGTCTTCCAGCGGATTGCCGAACATGCCGATGGTGGAAATGGTGATGTCGCGATTGCCGATGGCGTCGAGGCTGCGCTTGCCCAGCTCGGCCAGGTCCTGCCCATTGGTGGTCTGCCAGAAAAACGGCTCAAAACTCTCGAACCCCAGATCGGCAATGGCCGCGATGTTCTCGGCGGCCTTGCCGGCCGTGCCCTGGATCATGGTACCGATACGGATGGTCTTGGCTGGATCGCTCACGTGCTCTGTTCCTAAACTGCAATGGTGACGCGCTGCTTGGTCTTGGCGCTCTCGATCGCCGCAAAGACCATGGCAAGGCTTTTGATATTGTCGTTGCCAGCGGTCTCCGGCTGGCGATTTTCGTCGATGGCGGCCAGAAATTCGGCAATGACGCTGGCATGGCCATGCGTCTGGGCGGCATCAACCAGCTCCGGCACGTCGATGGACTTCAGATCGCGCAGGAACCCGCTATCCCCCGCCACCACCTTAGCCTCGAAGCTCTCTTCGCCATCCCACAGCAGCGTGCCCTTGGTGCCGATAAAGCGCCACGCACTTTCCCAGCTGGTATTAGCGCCCTCGGCCGCCCAACTCCCGCGATAGGTGAACACCACATCGTCGGAAAACTCAAAGATCGCATTGGCCGCTGCGCCATGGCTGTACCAGGAGCTGCGCGGGTTGTTTTCGAGGCAATAGACCGCCAGCGGCACCTTGCCCGCCATGAACCGCGCCGCATCCAGCGTGTGGATCGCCATATCCAGCAGCAGCACATTGTCCATCTGCTCACGGAAGCCGCCGAAATGCGCGCCGATGAAGAAATCGCAATGCAACGCCGTCAATTCGCCCAGCGCCCCGCTCTCGAGCAGCTGCCGAATGCGCCGCACCCCGGCAATAAACCGCCGGTTCTGCACCACCGCATGCACCCGCCCGGCCGTCTTCGCCTTCGCGATCAGGTCCTGCCCTGCCGCCAGCGACGTCGCCATCGGCTTCTCGCTCAACACGTGACAGCCGTGCTTGAGGCCCGTCGCCACCACATCATGGCGCGCCACCGGCACCACCACGTCAAACAGCAGATCCGGCTTGACCTTGGCCAGCACAGCATCGAGGTCGGTGCCGATCACAGCGCCGCTCAGACCGAATTCGTCGGCCCGCGCCTGCGCCACCGCCGGGTCCAGATCGACCAAGCCGACGACCTCGACCCGGCCCGCCACCTCCGGCGCTTCCAGAATGGCTTTCAGCCATCCCTTGGACATAGCTCCGCACCCGGCCAGAACGGCTGTTTTTGTCAAACTGATATCCTCCATACGGAAACCATGGCCCGGGGGTTCCTCCTCCGCAAGCCAATTCCGTAAACGTTTACGAGGCTATATAAACCGGCTATTCCATGTCAATAGGGGTTGAAGGGGGCCGTGCAAAACCGGTCCTCTGCCACCGGGGGGAGCTGCCAGAAAAATGATCGGTATCAAGCGTTTGGCCGAGCACCTCAACGTGTCGATCGGCACTGTATCGCGCGCCCTCAATGGCAAGCCCGACGTCAACGAAGCCACCCGCAAGCGCGTATTCGAGGCCGCGGCCGAGCTTGGCTACGTCCCCAACCAGGCCGGCCGCGCCCTGCGCAAGGGCTCCACCGGCGTGGTCGGCTTCATGATGCAGACCGGTTCGCAGATCACCGGCGAAGGCGATGTATTCTTCATGAGCGTCTTTGATGGCGTGCAAACCGTCTTTGCCCGCCATCAGCTCGATCTGGTCGCCCTGCTCTGCTCCTCCGAGGAAGACCCCGACGCCTATCTGCAGCGCGTTGTCGCCCGCGGCTTTGCCGATGCCCTGATCATCTCGGCCACCAAGCGCCAGGATCACCGCATCGATTATCTGGCCGAAAACGGCATTCCCTTCGTCGCCCTCGGTCGCAGCCTGACCGATGCGGGCCAGCCCTGGCTCGATCTCGATTTCGAAGGCATGGCCGAAACCGGCGTCAATCGCCTCGTCGCCAAGGGCCATCGCCGCATCGGCGTCTTTGCCCCGATAGACGATACCAATCTGGGCTTCGTCTTTGTCGACAATTATCGCAAGACGCTGGAGCGCCACGGCGTCGCATTCGACCCGGATCTGGTCTTCCGCACCCATCCCAATGAGCGCGGCGGTCACCAGATTGCCCGTGCCATCGCCGCCATGCCGGCCGACAAACGCCCCACCGGCTTTGTGCTGATCAATGAGAAGCTCTCGGTTGGCCTTTATGGCGGCCTGCACGAGGCGGGCCTGACACCCGGGCGCGACATCGCCGTCATCGGCCGCGACAGCCCGCACGCCCATTACCTCACGCCCAAGCTCACCTGCTTCCGCCTCTCGCTGCGCGAGCTGGGCATTAGCCTGGCCGAAGCCTTGCTTGCCACCATGCCCGCCTATGCCGCCCAATATCCGCTGGGCGTCGTCCGCAAGGTTCTGCCCATGGAATTGATCGAAGGCGACAGCGACAACGCCCTCCCCCTTTGACACACGCCACGACCCTGCTATGAGGCTGCCAAGGGCCTATAGCTCAATGGTTAGAGCCGACCGCTCATAACGGTCTGGTTCCAGGTTCGAGTCCTGGTGGGCCCACCATTCCTTTCAGATGCGCCATGCCTAATGCCCGCTCGGGCCGATCAGCCTTGAGCGGATAACGGTGGAGATATTGTCGAACAGGAACACCACAATCAGGATCAGCAGCACCATATAGGCCACCTTGTCCCAGTCCGAATTGGTGCCCATGGCCTCGAGCAGTTTGAGCCCAATACCCCCTGCCCCGACAGCGCCGATAATAGTGGCCGAGCGCGTGTTGCTCTCCCAGAAATACAGCGACTGCGACACGAAAACCGGCAGCACTTGCGGCACCACGCCATAGCGATTGACCGCCGCCGGGCTCGCGCCGACCGACTTCATGCCCTCGCGCTGTTTGTCATCCACATTCTCCAGCGCCTCGGCATAGACCTTGCCCAGCGCGCCCGTGTCGGTGAAGAAAATCGCCGCAATACCGGGGATCGGGCCGGGGCCGAAGCCACGGGTAAAGAACAGCGCCCAGATCAGCATGTCGATAGAGCGCAGGAAATCAAAGCTCCGCTTCATCAGCCAGTTGGCGGTACGATTGGGCGTGATATTGCGGGCGGCGATAAAGGCGAACGGGAAGGCCACCAGCGTCGCGAACAGCGTACCGACAAAGGCCATGACCAGCGTCTGCACCAGCTTGGCCAGGATATCGCCATGCTGCCAGGCGCGATTGCCCAGCCATTCGTCCAGCACCAATTGCGCATTGGACTTGTCAGGATTGACCCGATCACCGCTGAACATCAGCCCGACCGTGCTGAACAGGTCATTGCCCCAAAGTGGCGATTTGGGATCGAACAGGAAATTGGCCCAGCCCAGGAAGCGACGCTGCACATAGACCTGATTGTTGCGGATTTCCGCCTGCCCGGCAAAACCGAAATCGACCAGCACCTTGTCCCCGGACTGCACCATGGCAGCAGGCGCCCCGCCCGGCGCCAATGCAGCGCTGGACGTAATAGCAACGGGATAGGCCACGCCACCCAGATAGACATCGACCTGGGCCGTGGAAATCTCCAGCCGGTCCCCGCCAAAGCTCGCAGTCATGCTGCCATCTTCATGCGGCACCAGCCAGTCGACAGCGGCGCCCGCCTTGTATTGCCCACGGCTGGACCATTGCGGCACCACTTTGCCGTCCTCAAATCGCAGCCGCGGCGTCGCCCGCCAGGAATACCAATCCTGAACATAGATCGCCGCCCGCTCCCATTTCCCGTTCTGCAGCGCCGGTCCGACATTGAACAGCAGCCAGCAGAACAGCAGATAGAGCACGGTCACGCCCAGCCCGACCAACAGGCCCCAGCGCTGGAAGAAACTCTGCTTGAACACTTCGGGATATTTCGTCGCGAGGCGGCTGCGCTCGGCCTGGCTGATCGCACTCATCACGCTTCTCCCCGGCCCAGCTCGAACGATTGCCGGCCCACCAGCTTGTGCCGCAGCCAGCTCGAAAACTGGTCGATGGCAACGATGGTGATCAGCAGCAGAATGATGATGGCATAGGTCTTGGCCGCATGATCGCGCCCGATGGAGAGGCGGAATACTTCGCCAATGCCGCCCCCGCCCACGGCCCCGATAATGGTGGACGCCCGCACATTGATTTCGGTACGCAGCAGCGCATAGCTGACGAAATTGGGCATGACCTGGGGCACGATGGCAAAGCGCACGCGCTCCAGCCAATTGGCGCCCACCGAGCGCAGCCCTTCTTCGGGCTTCATGTCGGCATTCTCGACCACTTCGAAGAACAGCTTGCCCAGCGCCCCGATCGTATGCAGCGACACCGCCGCAATGGCCGCAATCGGCCCGATCGACAGCACAGCGGTCAAAAGCCCCGCAATGACGATTTCAGGAAACGCCCGGAACACTTCCATGATGCGCCGCACCACCCAGCGCACCGGCCCGGCGCCAACCAGATTGGTGGCCGCGAAAAAGCACAGCAAAAACGCCAGCCCGCCCCCGATAATCGTCGACACGATGGCGATATTTACGGTGATGATCAGCTGGTAGATGAAATTGGGAATGTAGAAACTGCCCAACACGTAATGCCGGTCCGAGACATAGTCGAACTTCAGCGACCCATCGGCATAGGGCGAGGGCAGATCGAACATGGCGCGGAAGATCTCGAAGGGATCATTCGGCACGAAGTTCTTGAGAAAATCGAACATATAGGGAATGCGGTCGAAGAACTTGCCCGAGTTCGCCGCATTGGCAAAATTCATCGCCGCCAGCAGCGCGACAAGCACCAGCACCACGCCAATGACCGAATAGATGCGCCGGACCAACACCTGGCTCCGGTAATGCCGCAGTAGCGTCGCCGAGGCGGGAGAAAGGCCATCGGTGGAATGGGCAATGTCGGCCATTTTGCAGATCTTTCCAAACTCTCGGTGTCATCCCGGCGTAGGCCGGGATCCATGCTGAAGGCTATCCACACATCCAATGGGTGGAGAGGGCACAGCATGGATCCCGGCCTGCGCCGGAATGACACCGAGCGTGGTTGAGCCTTTAGCCAGGCTTAGCCGCCGATGATCGACTTACGAGCGTCGATAATGGTCTGGTACATTTCCTGGTTGGCATCCACGAAGTTGGTGTAGCCGCCAGCGGTGAACGCGTCGAAGCATTCAAAGTCGGTTTCCGGCAGGGCCTTGAAGAAGGCGGTGACCTTGGTCTTGAGATCGGCCGGCAGCTTGTTGGACACCATCAGCGGGCCATTGGGGATGATTGGCGACTGCCAGACTTCCACCAGATCGTCCATGTCGAGCAGGCCCTTGTCGACCATGATGCGCAGATTGCCCGAAGTGTAGCCCTCGGAGAATTCGCCCTGGCCCGAACCGAAGGTAGTGCCGACATCCCAGGTGCCGTCGAGCACGCCCAGAACCAGGTTTTCGTGACCGCCACCAAAGCCGGTTTCGCTGTAGAATTCGGCAATCGGCGCGCCGATGTCAGCCGGCAGCGCTACGTTGGGAACGAGATACCCAGAGGTCGAATCCGGGTCGGCAAAGCCGAGCTTCTTGCCCTTGGTCGAGGCCAGATCGGTAATGCCCGAATCCTTGCGCGCCACCATGATCGAGTGATAGCCGGTCGAGCCATCAGCCTGCTGGGTGGTCAGCACCGGGTCAACGGCTTCGGGGTCCGCAATGTAGATCTTGGCATAGGACGACGCGCCCATGATGGCGATGTCGATCGTGCCGCCAAGCAGGCCCTGGATCACGCCATTATAGTCCGGCGAGGGGAAGAACTGCACTTCGGACACGCCCGTGGCAGCCTTCAGCGGCTCGGCAACGCATTCGGAACGACGCAGCTGATCGCTCTCGTTTTCGCCGCCATCAAGGCCGATGCGCAGCACGGTGACGTCCTGGGCAAAGGCAGCGGTCGACATGGTCAAGGCCACGGAGGCCAGCAGGATTTTACGGATCGCGGACATGGATAATTTCCTTTGGTGTCGCTCATGTGTCGGCATGCCGGAAGTCCGGCAGCGGAACGTCGTTACGGCGCCGGTTGGGCGCTGGATGTGTTGAGAGTCAGCGGGGTGATCGAGGTCGAGGTCAGCGCTTCGGAGAACGCTTCCTTGAGCCCATCGGCGCCGTAAATGGTGCGGGCCACATCGGTGGTCAGCTCGTCCGGCGTGCCGTCGAACACCACCTTGCCTGCGGCCATGCCGATAATGCGCTCGCAATAGGCGCGCGCCGTATCGAGCGTGTGCAGATTGGTGATGACGGTGATCTTGCCCTCGGCATTGATGTCGCGCAGGCTGTCCATGACGATCTGGGCATTGCGCGGATCAAGGCTGGCAATCGGCTCGTCGGCCAGGATCATCTTGGGACCCTGCATCAGGGCCCGGGCGATGGCGACACGCTGCTGTTGCCCACCCGACAGGGTCTGCGCCCATTGCGTGGCGGTCTGGGCAATGTCCAGCCGCTCCAGCGCCTTGAGCGCGGCAAACTGCTCATCGGCCGAAAACACCTGCAGCAGGTTAAGCAGCGGATTGCGGCCATTGAGCCGCCCCAGCATCACATTGGTGATGACATCGAGCCGCGGCACCAGGTTGAACTGCTGGAAGATCATGGCGCAATCGCGCTGCCAGCCACGCAGCGCCTGCCCCTTCAGCTCCGAAACCCGGCCGCCCTCATAGTCGATATAGCCGCTCGACACATCCGACAGGCGATTGATCATGCGCAGCAGCGTGGACTTGCCGGCGCCGGAGCGGCCGATAATCCCCACCATCTGGCCCTGCGGGATCTCCAGCGTCACATCGTCGACGGCAAGCTTGTTACCGAACCGTCGCGAAACGTGAGAGATCTTCAGCATGCAGCCTGCCCCACCAATAAACTGCGGGCACACCTAGGGCCGCTGATTGACGCGACCATGTATGTTTGATGAAGCTTGTGTGACGCTGCACAGGATCAAAACAAAAAGCCCCGCCAGTATGCGGGGCTTCTTTGTTAGTGTTCGTGCTGCACTGCCGGGGGAATTTCCAGGCCGGTTTCGGCATATTCCCTCAACTTGTTCCGCATCGTCCTGATCGAGATACCCAGGACATTGGCGGCGTGGGTACGGTTTCCTTCTGTCTGCCGCAACGTCGCCAGGATCAGATCTCTTTCGACATCTGCTACCGGCAGGCCAACCAGAGCCTCGGTGGCGCTGGCATCGGGTGCGAAGTCATACATTGGTCGTCGCTTTCTGAGCCCCCAAAACCAAGTTACTCAGAATGCCCTAAGGGTGCCCCCTTATGGTTAATCAAAGGTTAACTCAGGCAGGCTTTACCGCCGCATCCAGTGCTATCGCCTCGCTCGCCCTATGCCCCTCGCGTTGCGCGATCACCGCACAGACAAACAGCTGGATCTGGTGAAAGATCATCAGCGGTAGCACGATCAGGCTCACCGTCTGCCCGGCAAACAGGATATTGGCCATCGGCAATCCACTGGCCAGACTCTTCTTGGAGCCGCAGAACAGCAGCACCAGCCGATCCTCCCGCGCTAGCCCCATCACCCGCCCGACAAAGCTCGTCCCCACCATGATGATGGCGAGCAGCACGATGTCGGCTGCGATCATGATGGCTAGCGTGGACAAGTCCACCTGCTGCCAGATCCCCGCCACCATGCCGGCGCTGAACGCCGAATAAACGATCAGCAGGATCGAGCCGCGATCCACCACCTGGGTCAGCTTGGCATGGCGCTGAATGAACTTGCCGACCAGCGGTCGCGCCAATTGCCCCACGATGAACGGCAGCAAAATCTGCACCCCGATATCAACCATTGAGCCCAGATCAAATCCGCCCTCCCCGCTGGTATGCAGCAGGAGCGCCGCAAAGATCGGCGTGATGAACACACCCAGGAGATTGGAAATCGACGCCGCACAAACCGCCGCCGGCACATTGCCACGCGCAATCGAGGTAAAGGCGATGGAGGACTGCACCGTCGACGGCAGCACGGCGAGATAGAGCAGACCGATGACGATTTCCGGCCGCAGCCAGGGCGACAGCGCGCTCGACAGCGCAAATCCGACCAGGGGAAAGGCAATGAACGTGCTGGCAAACACTAGTGCCTGCAGCCGCCAATTGCTCAGCCCCGCGACAATCGCCGAGGTATTCAGCTTCGCTCCATAAAGGAAAAACAGCAGCGCCACGGCGAAATACACCACCCGCGACAGCACCTCCGCCGCCACGCCCTGCGCCGGCAATAGACTCGCCAGAACCACCGCGCCCAGCAGCAACAGGAGATAAAGGTCAAAGCCGCTGCGTTTCAGTCTGCTGCTCAGGGACATCGAGGACACTCATTGATATTGCCCCTCCGGCCTAATCCAAACCGGCCACACTGAAAAGCGCGATCACCGCCGATTTCGTCCATCGCCATCACGATTTCGCGCCGATTTACTCGCCACCCCGCTTCGCCTAGGCTTGCCGCAAACACCAGCATAGAGCCCATAATGCCGATCCATATCCGGCCCGCCCGCCCCGCCGACCGCGCCGATCTCTTCCGAATCTGCCTGCTCACCGCCGATTCCGGCACCGATGCCAGCGCGCTGTTTTCCGATCCGGACTATCCGGGCCTCGTCTGGTCCGTGCCCTATCTCGACTTCGAACCGGCCCATGCCTTCGTGGCCGACGATGATGGCGAAGTGGTCGGCTACATCGTCGGCACCCCCGATACCAACGCCTTCGAGGCCAGGCTGGATCGCCAATGGTGGCCCAAACTGGCCCAGCTTTATGCCGGCCGCACCGCCACAGCTCCCTTCGACGCCAAGGTGCTCGACCGCATCGCCAGCCCGGTCCACAGCCATGCCGGCGTCGCCGCCAGCCACCCCGCGCATCTGCATATCAATCTCCTGCCGCCCGCCCAGTCGGGCGGCTGGGGTCGGAAGCTGATCGAGGCCGAACTGGCCTCGCTGCGCGAAGCCGGTGCCAAGGCCGTCCATCTGGGCGTCAGCCCCACCAATGCCCGCGCCATCGGCTTTTATCACCATCTCGGCTTTGTCGAGATCGAGCGCAGCGCGGGCCTGCATCTGGGCAAGGCTCTCGAGGGCTAATCGAAGGAACCGCCCGCCTTGCGGGCCGTTTACCGGTGCAGCTGTTTACCAGGCCATATTGATCGGGCAGAGCCGGCATCCTATCGTGGCCTTGGCGGCAGCTGAAATCGGAGGGGCGCGACACTTGCGTTACTGGCGCTCGACCAAGCCGTGTCCTATGGGTTTGCGCGCCGATGCATCTGACGCATCGGCCTGCATGACATTGCGCCTCAGGCGCCAAGAAGGAGTATTCAACGTGAAGATTTTCGGTATCCTCGCCTTCGCGGCCGTTACCGCTGTCTCGACCATGTCGCTCTCCGCGGCCGAGTTCGAAGTTCACATGCTCAACAAGGACGCGGCCGGCAACACCATGGTGTTCGAGCCAGCCTTCCTGCAGATCGCCCCCGGCGACACCGTCACCTTCATTCCCACCGACAAGGGCCATAATGCCGAGACCATCAAGGGTATGTTCCCCGAAGGCGGCAATGAGTTCAAAGGCAAGGTCAACGAGCAGTTCAGCGTCACCTTCGACGTGGCCGGCGCCTATGGCTACAAATGCGCACCGCACTTTGCCATGGGCATGGTTGGTCTGATCGTCGTAGGCGAAGACCCGGCCAACCTGGCAGACCTGCAGGCCGCCCGCGTACCGCCCAAGGCCAAGGCCAAGTTCGACGAACTCGTCGCCCAGATCGGCCAGTAATCAACTCGCTGCAACAGGGGCAGACGGGCCGGCATACAATTGCCCGGCCGCCGCCTGCCCCGTTGGGAATCATCCGACATCATCTCGGGCCGGGAAGCGAAACACTATTTTCGCGCGCCCGGCCGGAGTGTATTTGAGGCCTTGAAAGCGTGTTCCGCGCCGCCGGCCGTTGCCGATGAACACCAACAGCGCGGCATCAGCCGCACGCCAAGGTCGCCGCCCATGAAAATCGCAGTCTATCGCCTGCTCTTTCTCGCCGCCCTCATTGGCTTGTGGTGGCTGGCCTCGACGCAGGTGGCGCGCAATCTCATCCCCTCCCCGCTCGCGACGCTTGAGGCCGCCCAGCGCCTCATCGCCGAAGGCCGGCTGGGCACCGCTTTGTTCGATAGCCTCTCGATTTATCTCGGCGGTTACGCCGTCGCCATTCTCGTCGGCGTGCCGCTCGGTCTGCTCATGGGCACCATCCGCCCGCTCGGCAAGACGCTCGAAATCTTCGTCTACGCGCTATCGGCCACGCCCCGCGTCGCTTTCATCCCGCTGATCATCGTCTTTCTCGGCCTCGGCCCCCAGGCCAAGATTCTCATCATCTTCCTGGGCGCCGTCATGCCCATCCTGATCAATACCTATGCCGGCGCGCTCAATTCCGATCAGGAACTAGTCGAAATGGCCCGCTCCGTCGGCGCCAGACGCCAGCGCGTCTTCACCCAGATCGTGCTGCCCGGCGCCGTGCCCTTCATCATCGTGGGCCTGCGCGTCGGCGCTACCATCGGGCTGATCAACACCGTCGTCGCCGAACTCTATACCGCAGTCAAAGGCCTGGGCGGTCTGCTCGCCATTTATGGCAATACGTTCCGCATGGCCGAATATTTCGTCGTCGTGCTGACCTTGGCCTTTGTCGGCGTCATCGTCACCGAGGCGCTGCGTTTTGTTGAAATTCGGCTGGGACGCTGGCGCCGAAGTGAAGTAATCGTCTGACAACAATTTTCGCGCGTCCAGGAGTCATCCCCGTGAACCTCAAACTGCTCGGCGGCCTCGCTGCTGCCTTCCTGCTGTCCACCCTGGCCGCACAGGCCCAGCCCTTCCGCCTCATCGTCACGGATCTGGAAACCCCGCTCGTGCCCAATTCGGTGATGGATCTGGCCCTGCAGGAAGGCTATTTCGAGCGCGAAGGCGTCGAGGTCGAACTGGTTCGCGTGCAGCAGACCCCCTCCGCCCTGGCGGCCTTGCAGGCCGGCGAAGGCGAAATGGCCAATATCGGCACCGATGCCCTGTTGCTGCTGGTCGCCGGCGGCGCCACCGATCTGCGCGCTGTCGTCTCGCCCAATAAATCCCTGCCCTTCCTGATCGCCGCCAAGGACTCCATCGCCACTCCGGCGGACCTGGCCGGCAAAAGCTTCGGCATCGGTCGCCCCGGCAGCCTCGATCAATCCCTCAGCACCCGGGTGCTGCAGGCCGCCGATGTCGATACCGACACGCTCGAATTCGTCGCCCTGGGCCAGCCCAATGTCCGCGCCCAGGCGCTCGTCGCCGGCCAGGTCGATGCCACCACCATGTCGATCGGCACCTGGAGCGCCATGGCCGACACCACGGGCCTGCATGTCCTGATCGATCAGGATGCCTATTACGCAGCGGCTCCCGTGGTCAGCAAGGTCAACATCGTCACCCAGAAAGTGCTCGATGAGCGCGCCGAAGACGTCAAGAAAGTGATCACTGCCCTGGTCAAGGCCTCGCGCGATTTCGCCGCCGATCCCGCCGTCTGGGCCGCCGCCATGCACAAGGCCCGTCCCGATATCGACCTGGCGACCCTGCAGGCCCTTGGCACCAGCTTCGCCAAAAGCTGGAGCGTCAATGGCGGGCTCAACAAGGACGAGCTCAACTACACCACCACCGCCCTCTACCAGGGCGAAGACTTCGCGACCGTGCGTAAGGTCGAACTGGCCGAATGGACCGATTTCTCCATCCTCGACGCGGTCCTCGCCGAACTCGGCCCCGACTCCACCATGGACAACGTCACGCGATGATCGGCGACGCCCCCCAGCACACCGGCTCAGCTGATGCCGCGGCCCCAGCGCCCCGCATCCTGCTGCGGGGCGTCTCCAAAACCTTCGGCAACCACAACAATGGCGGCGGCACGCTCGCCCTCGCCAATGTCGACCTCACCGTGCGCGACGGCGCCTTCGTCTCCCTGCTCGGCCCCTCCGGCTGCGGCAAGACCACCATTTTACGCATGGTCAACGGCCTCATCGCGCCCGATACCGGCACCATTACCGTCTTCGGCCAGGCACCCGCGCCCGGCCCCGACATGGGCTTCGTGTTCCAGTCCTTCCGGCTCATTCCCTGGTCGAGCGTCCGCGGCAATGTCGAATTCGCCCTGGTCGAAACCATTCCCGACAAGGCCGAACGCCGCGCCCGCGCCGATCGCTATATCGAGCTGGTCGGCCTCACCCGCTTTGCCGATGCCTATCCCAGCGAACTCTCCGGCGGCATGAAACAGCGCGTCGCCCTGGCTCGCGCCCTCGCCTCCGAGCCCGCCATCCTGCTGCTCGATGAACCCTTTGCCAGCATCGACGCGCAGACCCGCGAACTGATGCAGATCGAGCTGATGCGCCTCTGGACCCTGCGCAAATCGGTGGCCCTTTTCGTCACCCATAGCGTCGACGAAGCCATCCTGCTCTCCGACCAGATCGTGCTCATGGGTCCCCGGCCCGGACGCGTTCTCGAAGTCATCGATGTCGGCCTCGACCGCCCCCGCTGGACCTATGACGTGCGCGCCGAGCCCCGCTTCATCGAATTGCGCAGCTATCTATGGGACCGGATCCGCACCCTCGTGTTGACCGATCCGCAATCGGACTTCTACGGCCGCGATCTCAGCGCGAACATCTAGCGCCCCAAGTGCGCAATGCGCTATCTGTTCGCCTGCCGAACAAGAGGAGCCGGCCATGCGCGAGGGCGATATCATCAACGGCCTGGTCAAGGGCCTCGCCGTCATCGAGTGCTTCGACGAAGGCCATGCCAGCCAGTCGATCACCGACGTCGCCAATCGGACAGGCCTCGAACGTGCCACCGCCCGCCGGTGCCTCTTGACCCTCACCAGCCTTGGCTATGCCAGCTATGATGGCAAATTCTTCCGCCTCACCCCGCGCGTGCTCAATCTGGGCCATTCCTATCTGGCCGCCACCCCGCTCCCCCGCCTCATCCAGCCCTTCCTCGAAGAACTCTCCACCGCCACCGGCGAAAGCACCTCGGCCGCCATGCTGGAAGGCACCGACATTCTCTACATTGCCCGCGCCTCGATCCGCCGGGTCATGTCGATCAATCTCGCGCCCGGCGCGCGCCTGCCCGCCTATTGCACCTCCATGGGCCGCGTCCTCTTGAGCGCCTTGCCGCCCGCCAAGGCCAAAGCCGTGCTCGATCAGTCCGAACTCATCGCCTACACCGCCAAGACCAAGGCGGACCTGCCCACCATCACCACCGAACTGGCCGTCGTCGCCGCGCAGGGCTTTGCCGTGATCGATGAGGAACTCGAACTGGGCCTCTGCTCCATCGCCGTGCCCATTTTCAACGCCCAGGGCCAAACCGTCGCCGCCCTCAACATCGGCGCCCAAACCGCCCGCGCCTCCACCTCCCACATGATCGCCAACTTTTTGCCCTTGATGCGCAAGGTGCAAGCCGAGGTGCGGCCGCTGCTGCGGTAGGCAATCCACCGCGCCTTCCTTCTCCCCTCGTGGGAGAAGGTGCCCGAAGGGCGGATGAGGGGCTACGATCTCTCCGAACCCAGCGGATGCTGACATCCCCCAACCTTACTCAGCCTGTCACAAATCCCCCCTAGGATATCCCTCACCGGCGCCCTCCACAGCCCGACGGACTCACCAACCCGCCGTCACAAAACTCCGTCATAGAGCACCCTCTGAACGGCGATATGATCGGCGAACTTCATAAATTCCAATCACTTACACCGTCACAAACCAGTCATTGAACCGCAATAAAACTGTTGCGAAGCGCCCATATGGTCGGCGGCGTCAGAGGGCGGCGCCAGCAAACGATTGCCGGATCGGCTAGCCAGATTTGAAATCGAATTCGTAAAAGGGAAATCCCCATGAAGACCGCACTTTACGCCAGTGCCGCAGTCATCGCGCTCACCGCGTTTGGCGCCGCTCCCGCCTTCGCCCAGTCGCGTGACACCATCCAGATCGCCGGCTCGTCCACCGTGCTGCCCTTCGCCTCGATCGTGGCCGAAGAATTCGGCGCCGCTTTCCCCGAATTCAAGACCCCCGTGGTCGGCTCCGGCGGCACCGGTGGCGGCCTCAAGCAGTTCTGCGAAGGCGTTGGCGACAACACCATCGACATCGCCAATGCCAGCCGTGCCATCAAGGATAGCGAGCGTGAGGCTTGCACCGCCGCTGGCGTGACCGACATCCGTGAAATCCAGTTCGGCTATGACGGCATCGTTTTCGCCTCGGCCGCTTCGGGCCCCGATTTCGCCCTCACCCCGCTCCAGGTCTACAAGGCCATTGCCGCCAAGGTTCCCGTTGATGGCGCCCTGGTCGACAATCCCTACAAGAAGTGGTCCGACATCGATCCGTCGCTGCCCGATCAGGACATTTCGCTGGCCATCCCCGGCACCAATCACGGCACCCGTGAAGTGTTCCAGCTCGAAGTGATCGATGCTGGCGCCGAAGAAGCCGGTCTTCCCGAAGGCCTGACCGAAGAAGAACACACCGCAGCCCTCACCACCTTCCGTCAGGATGTCGTGGTCGAGATCTCGGGCGACTACACCGAAACCCTGGCTCGCCTGACCTCCAACCCCAACACCGTTGGCGTGTTCGGCCTGTCCTTCTACGACCAGAACAAGGACACCCTGAAGGTCGCGACCGTCAATGGCGTCGTGCCGTCCAACGAGTCGGTCGCCGCTGGCGAATACCCGGTCTCCCGTCCGCTGTTCTTCTACGTCAAGGGCCAGCACATCGGCATCATCCCCGGCATCGAAGAATATGTGCAGTTCTTCCTCTCCGAGGCGGCCGCTGGTGGCTCGCTCGAAGCCGCTGGCCTGATCCCCCAGCCGGAAGAAAAGACCGCTGAAGTGCTCGCCGCTTTCGAAGCCGGCGCACAATAAGCCAATCCGGACCGCGCCTTCGGGCGCGGTCCTCCTCGTTTTCCTCTGGGGCGCTTGCGAATGAATTCCCTGATCATTGCCGGCCTGTTGCTGGTTCTGCTTGGTCTGGCCTATCAGTCAGGCTGGTCCCGCGGCCGAGGCCTGGCGACTGCCGACGGCGTCAAGGTTCACTCCCGCCCGCAATATCACGGCTCCTACGTCGCCATCTGGGCGCTGCTGCCGGCCCTCGCGATCATTGGCCTCTGGGGCTGGTTCGGCGATGGCATCACTCACAATTTCATCGTTTCCCAAATTCCCGTCGACACCATTCAGGCGCTCGACCAGGTCGGCCTCAACGCCACCATCGCCCGCATCAAGGCCCTGGCCTCGGGCTATGGCGTGGCCGGCGACGTCCTGCCCTACGAACAGTCCGCTGGCGATGCCCTGCGCTCGTTCCAGTTCATCACCTTCCTGATCGTGGTTGCCGCGGCCGCTGTCGCCGGGATTGTCGCGCTGCTTTATGCCCGCAGCCGCATCACCGCTCGCCACCGTGCCCGCAATGCGGTCGAACGCGCCATCAACCTGCTGCTGCTCGCTTGCTCGGGCGTCGCCATCCTGACCACCGTAGGCATCGTCGCCTCGCTGGTCACCGAAGCGTTGAAATTCTTCACCTTCATCAACCCGCTTGATTTCTTCTTCGGCACGGTCTGGAACCCCAACAATGCCGGCACCGCCGGAAATTGGGGCAGCTATGGCCTGCTGCCGCTGCTGGCCGGCACGCTGATGATCACCCTGATCGCCATGCTGGTCGCCGTGCCGGTGGGCCTGATGGCGGCGATCTATCTCAGCCAATATGCGCCGCGCCAGCTGCGCGCCGTGGCCAAGCCCCTTATCGAAATCCTCGCCGGCATCCCCACCATCGTCTTCGGCTTCTTCGCCCTGGTCACCGTTGGCCCCTTCCTGCGCGACGCCGGCAATCTCATCGGCCTCTCCATCAACGCCACGTCTGCCCTCACCGCCGGCATCGTGATGGGCATCATGATCATCCCCTTCGTGTCCTCGCTGTCCGATGACATTCTCAACCAGGTGCCGCGCACCCTGCGCGACGGCGCCTATGGCCTGGGCGCCACCAAGTCCGAGACCATCCGCAACGTGCTGCTACCCGCCGCCCTGCCCGGCATTGTCGGCGCTTTCCTTTTGGCCGTCAGCCGTGCAGTGGGCGAAACCATGATCGTGGTGCTCGCCGCCGGCAATAGCCCAGTGCTGCGCGGCAATCCCTTCGAGCCGGTGGCGACCATCACCGTTTCCATCGTCAATCAGCTGACCGGCGATACCGACTTCGCCGGCCCCCAGTCGCTGGTCGGCTTTGCCCTGGGCCTGACCCTCTTCGTCATCACCCTCTGCCTCAATATCTTCGCGCTCTTCATCGTTCGCCGCTTCCGGGAGCAATACGAATAATCATGACCGATATGCTCTCCACCACCAAGCCATCCAACGAACGCACCCGGCTGATCCGCGCCAGCCTCGCCCGGCGCCACCTCAGCGAAGCGATCTTTCGCGGGCTCGGCCTGGCCGCCATCATTCTCGCGCTGGGCTTCGTTGCCCTGCTCTTCACCGATATCGTGCGCAAAGGCATTCCGGCCTTTACCCAGTCCAACCTGCACCTGTCGGTCACCTTCGATCCCGCAGTGATCGATGTCGATCCGGCGCCTGTGCGTACTGCGGACCAGTCGGAGGCCGATTTCCGTGCCGCCAGCCTCAAATGGCAGCGCGATGTCGCCATGCTGAACTGGAACAAGGTGATCGAGGCCTCGCTGCGTGCCGCCGCACCCGCCGGCTTCGATATCGACACCCGCCAGCTCCTGACCATTGCAGAAACCGATGCCCGCCACCGGGTCCGCGAGCTCTTCGTCAACGACCCCAGCCTGCTCGGCCAGACCGTCCAGGTCGACGTGCTTGCTTCCGCCAATGCCGACAACTGGATCAAGGGCAATATCAACCGCGACCTGGGCGATGCCCAGCAGCAGCTCGCCGCTCCCGCCCGCGCCCTGATCGATCAGTTCGAGGCCAATGGCACCATCACCTCGGGCTTTGCCTGGTCGATCTTCACCAATGTGGATAGCCGCGCCGCTCCCGCCAGCGCCGGCCTGCTCGGCGCCTTTGTCGGCACTCTCTGGATGATGATGGTCGTCATCCTGCTGGCCGTGCCGATCGGGGTGGCATCAGCCATCTATCTTGAGGAATTCGCGCCCAAATCGCGCCTCACCGACCTGATCGAGGTCAATATCAACAATCTGGCCGCCGTGCCCTCCATCGTCTTCGGTCTGCTCGGCGCCGCTGTGTTCATCAATTATATGCACCTGCCCATCTCCGCCCCCATCGTTGGCGGCCTGGTGCTGACCCTGATGACCCTGCCCACCATCATCATCGCCACCCGCGGCGCCCTGCTCGGCGTCTCCCCGGCTCTGCGCCAGGCCGCGCTCGGCATGGGTGCGTCCAAGACACAGATGGTGTTCCACCATGTGCTGCCGGTCACCTTTCCCTCGATCCTGACCGCCACCATCCTTGGGGTTGCCCATGCTCTGGGCGAAACCGCTCCGCTCCTGTTGATCGGCATGAAGGCCTTCGTCGCCGCCGTTCCGGCTACCCCGCTCGACCAGGCCACCGCCCTGCCGGTCCAGATCTATCTCTGGCAGGGCAACGAAAACCGCAATTTCTTCGAACCCCGCACCGCCGCGGCGATCATGGTACTGCTCCTCGTCATGATCATGCTCAACGGCGTCGCCATCTATCTTCGCTCGAAGCTCGAAAAGCGCGCTTAACATCGAAGGAAGTGAAAATGGACATGCTCGCCGGCAAGGTTAAGATGACCCACCAGACCGTGAAATCCACCATGAACCCTACTGACGCTCTCGAACGCCCGATCCGCCTGCACACCAAGGATGTCACCGTCCATTACGGTGCCAAGCAGGCTCTGCACGGCATTTCGATCGACATCCCCGATCGCGCCGTCACCTCCTTCATCGGCCCCTCAGGCTGCGGCAAGTCGACCTTCCTGCGCTGCATCAACCGCATGAACGACACGATCGAAGGCGCCAAGGTCGGCGGCCTGATCGAGCTGGATGGCGAGAATATCTACGACCCGTCCCTCGACGTCGTGGAACTGCGCGCCCGCATCGGCATGGTGTTCCAGAAGCCCAATCCCTTCCCCAAGTCGATCTATGAGAACGTCGCCTACGGCCCCAAGATTCATGGCCTGGCCCGTTCCAAGACCGATCTCGATGAAATCGTCGTGTCCTCCCTGCGCAAGGCGGGCCTGTTCGAGGAGGTCAAGGACCGCCTCAACGAACCCGGCACTGGCCTCTCCGGTGGCCAGCAGCAGCGCCTCTGCATTGCCCGCGCCATTGCCGTCAGCCCCGAAGTCATCCTGATGGACGAGCCCTGCTCGGCGCTGGATCCGATCGCCACGGCCATCATCGAGGAACTGATCGACGAATTGCGCGAGAACTACACCATCGTCATCGTCACCCATTCCATGCAGCAGGCGGCCCGCGTCAGCCAGCGCACGGCATTCTTCCATCTGGGCAATCTGATCGAGGAAGGCGTCACCGAAGACATCTTCACCAACCCGATCAACAAGCAGACCCAGGATTACATCATGGGCCGTATCGGCTGATCCAAACCCGGACCAAGAGAGACATTGCTATGCCCACTTCCGGCCCCGAACACATCGTCTCCTCCTATAATGACGAGCTCGTCGCCCTGGCCCAGTCGATCGCCGAAATGGGCGGTCAGGTCGAGGTCGCCATCGAAAATGGCACCAAGTCCCTGCTCCGCCTCGATCGCGAACTGGCAGACCTGACCATCATTGCCGATCAGCGCATCGACGACATGCAGCGCAAGATCGACGATATGGCCGTCTCCATGATCGCCCGCCGCCAGCCCATGGCCTCCGATCTGCGCTCGATCATCACCGCCATCCATGTGGCGTCCGATCTCGAACGCGTCGGCGATATGGCCAAGCAGCTGGCCCGCCGCTCGCTCAAGCTCGAAGGCCTCAACCTGCAGCCGACCTTCTATAATGGCGTCAAGAACATGACCAATCTGGTCCTGCGCCAGATCAAGGATGCGCTGGATTCCTATTCGAGCCGCGACTCCGCCGGGGCCATCGAAGTGTGCAATCGCGATGACGAGGTGGACGCCATGTACACCTCCCTGTTCCGCGAATTGCTCACCTATATGATGGAAGATCCGCGCAATATCACGCCCTGCACCCATCTGCTGTTCTGCGCCAAGAGCCTGGAACGCATCGGGGACCACGCCACCAATATCGCAGAACGCGCCTATTATCTGCAGACCGGCAAGCAGCTCACATCCGAAGTGGTGGAGCTGCACCGCACCCAGATCAAGGCCTGATCCATGCCTGCAACCATTCTCGTCGTCGAGGACGAAGGCGATATCGCCATCCTCCTGCGCTATAATCTCGAAGCCGAAGGTTTCCGCGTCGTCACCGCGGAAACCGGAGACGAAGCCCAGAGCCAGATCCACGAAAAACTGCCCGACCTTATCCTGCTCGATTGGATGCTGCCGGAAATCTCGGGAATCGAACTCTGCCGGCGCCTCCGCGCCCGCGAAGAAACCTCGCGCATCCCCATCATCATGCTCACCGCCCGCGGTGAGGAAGAAGAGCGCGTGCGGGGCCTCTCCACCGGCGCCGACGATTATATCGTCAAGCCCTTCTCGGTGCCCGAGCTGATCGCCCGCATCCACGCTCTGTTGCGCCGGGCCAATCCAAATCTGGTCACCGCCGCCCTGCGCGTCGGCGATCTCGAGCTCGACCGCACCACCCACCGCGTGCGCCGCGCCAATCGCGACGTGCATCTGGGCCCCACCGAATACCGCCTGCTCGAATATCTCATGCGCCATCCCGGCCGGGTCTATTCGCGCGAGCAATTGCTCGATGGCGTCTGGGGCAATGACGTCTATGTCGATGAACGTACCGTGGACGTCCATATCGGCCGCCTCCGCCGCGCCATCAATCGCGGCCGCGAATCCGACCCAATCCGCACCGTCCGCGGCGCCGGCTACGCCTTCGACGAACGCTTCGCCCAAGTCGCCTAAAGGGCAGCAGAACGGCGCTACGAAATCCCCGCGAAAGCGGGGATTTCGTTTGGAAAGCAGGGATAACAACACCTGCCCCTCCCCAACCTATCTCCACCCCCACGGTGTCATTCCCGCGAAA